>CACYQI010000052.1 GCA_902776455.1 uncultured Bacteroidales bacterium
CACCGTCTCGCTCATCAAGACGCAGTTTGCCTTCTTGGCATTGCCCCAAGCCATCATGGCAGCTTCCGCCGTGGCGGTTGCGCCGTCGTACATCGAGGCATTGGCAATGTCCATGCCCGTCAGCTCTGCAATCATCGATTGATATTCGAAGATGTAGTGGAGCGTGCCCTGCGATATTTCGGCCTGATATGGAGTGTATGATGTCAGGAACTCCGAGCGCTGGATGAGGTTCTGCACTACGCTGGGCGCATAGTGATCGTAGCATCCTGCCCCGGCAAAGCAGATAAGCTGCTGGGCGTAGGCAGGTTCGGTGAGTTGTTCGAAGAAGAGTCGCAGGTCGGTCTCCGAGAGAGCTTCCGGCAGTTCGTAGTCTCTCTTGAAGCGTGCAGCCTCAGGAATGTCGGCAAAGAGGTCGTGAACCGTCTTCGCGCCGGCAGCTTTAAGCATCTCCTGCAAGTCCTCTTCGGTGTGGGGAAAATACTTGTAGTTCATTTCTTTCTGTTTTGAGGGGAGTTAATGGAGTTAATGGAGTAAAAGGAGTTAAAGACGATACTTTGTTTTATTCAGTAGTACTTCAGCTCCATCCACTCTTTTCGTTAGTCATCCTTGATGCCATTGTTATTAAGTACTCCTTTACAATACAGATTAAGGAACTTGCTTGACTCTTCTAACATGTCATGGAGAAGTTGAAATTCGTTTGGCTGAAGGTACCCTAAGTCCTTTGAAAGGATGATGTAATCCCTGCATTCTTCTTGACTACCTTGTGAGATATTCATGAAGCGCAACTTGTCTGCCTTGCTCAACTTCTTGTATCCTTCAGCAATGTTTGCTTCTATAGAGACTGCAGCACGGCGAAACTGAGGGACAAGGCAATACTTCTCATCTTCAGGGAAGGAACGTGTAGCACGATAAACTTGCAGGACGAATGCATGTGCTTTCTGCCAAGCAATAACGCTCTGAAAGTTATATGTGACGCTTTTCATTTCCATCCCTTGCTATTGTCTTTAACTCCTTTAACTCCCCTAACTTCCTTAACTCCCAAAAACTTATTCGTTACAATGTGCTTTGTATGCTTCCACGTCCATCAAGTTGTCGAGTTCGGAGGGGTCGGAGAGCTGCACCTTGATGATCCAGTTGGCAAAGGCGTCTTCGTTCAGAAGCTCGGGCTTGTCCTCGAGAGCCTCGTTGACTTCGACGACGGTGCCGCTGACGGGAGAAATCAAGTCACTTGCTGCCTTGACGCTCTCCACGGCGCCAAACTCTTCGCCTGCTGTTACCTCGTCATCGACCTCGGGCATGTCGACGTAAACCACATTGCCGAGCGCGTGCTGAGCATAGTCAGAGATACCAATGTAACCATATTCGCCTTCTACGCGAATGTACTCGTGTGACTCGCTGTAACGGAGTCCTTCTTCAAATTTTGCCATAGTTTTCTTATTTTTTATAATGTTTATCGTAAAATTTCTTCTTGACGACTTTGCCTTCGAAGACTTTCTTGCGAATCTGGACTTGCAGCGGGGTGTCGAGCTTGGCGTAATCGCTCTTGACGAGGGCCATGCAGACGCTCTTGTCCACGCTAAGGCAATGATAGCCGGTCGTCACTTCGCCCACCTGCTCGCCTTCCATGTTGAGGACGGGATAGCCGTGACGGGGGATTGCCTTATCTGCGAGTTCGATGCCGACGAGCTTCTGTGCGACGCCGTTGGCCTTCTGCTCTGCGAGGGCTTCCTTGCCGATGAACTCAGGCTTGTCGAGTTTGCAGAACATCGACAGACCTGCCATTACGGGGGAGATGTCTGCGCTGAGTTCGTCGCCATAAAGTGGCAGACCAACTTCGAAGCGGAGCGTGTCGCGACAACCTAAGCCGCAGGGTTTACAACGACCGCTCGCTATGAGCTTGTCCCAAGCCTGCTGCGTGAACTCGTGAGAGCCGTAGATCTCGAAGCCGTCCTCGCCTGTGTAGCCGGTGCGGGAGATGATTATCCCCGACGGAGAACCGTCGGGCACGGTGGCTGGGGAAGCGTAGGGGGCGGTGGCTGTCTTTGCCGTGTAGAACTTCAGCTCGCTGCAGGGGATGCCGAGCACTTCTTCAACGACGGCTTCGGCCTCAGGGCCTTGCACGGCCAACTGCCCGTAGAAGTCGCTCTGATGGTCGAGCTTGATGTCGAAGCCTGCTGTGTGCTCTTTCATCCATGCCACATCCTTGTCGATGTTTGCCGCGTTGATGACGAGGAAGAAGTCGTTCTCGCCCATCTTATAGACGAGCAGGTCATCGACCGTTCCGCCGTTGGGATAGAGCATCATACCATAATATATCTGTCCGACGGGCGCCCCTGCCACATCGTTCGTGAAGATGTGCTGGACGTAACGCTCAGCGTCGGGACCCGTGATGCGCACTTCGCCCATGTGACTCACGTCGAAGACGCCGCAAGCCGTGCGTACGGCATTGTGCTCGTCGGTGATGTTCGAGTACTGGATGGGCATGATGAAGCCGCCAAAGGGTGACATGAGTGCGCCCAATGCCACGTGGCGGTCATACAGACATGTTTTCTTTTCCATAGATAAATTCAGGGTTTAGATATGTTTCTTGTTCTATTCTTTCGATGTTCCTGACGTCTTCAGTTGTTAGTCGTATCTCTTTTGTGCAAAGCCTCTCTACTGCGAAGCGCTTGAACTCCTCGATGCTGAGGCTGGTGTGCTCCTTGAGGAGCGTGATGCGTTGGCGTACGCTTTCCACTCCGTGCTTCGTCAACTTCTGCCTGGGCGGCGTGATGGCCGAGAGCATGTGCTGCATGTCGGTGTCGAAGAGCATTGTGCCGTGGACGATGCTCCACCCGGGTTTGTGGTAGAAGGCATTGCCCGACACCTTCCGTCCGCCGATGAGCACGTCGTTGTTCTCCGTTGAGGTCGCGTCCAGCCCGAGTTCCTTGAGCATTCCGCAGACCATTTGCATGTACTCGCGGAACGTGCTTTGCACCTCGTCGGAGCGTGTGATGTAGCTCATCATGACGTTCGACTGGTCGGCATAGACACAGCCTCCTCCGCTCTTGCGGCGGTAGAACTCGATGCCGTGCTCGCGGCAGTAGTCGAGGTTCACCTCGTTCTCGATGACCTGATGCCTGCCGAAGATGACCGTCGGCCGCACCTGCCAGAGGAAGAAGAGAGCCTCTCCACAGCCCTCAGACTCTCTCCCGGCCTCTCCCTTGCTGGGAGAGGAGTGGTTACCCTTCTCGTTGGTATTTGCCCCTCTCCCTACAAGGGAGATGCCGGGAGAGGGTCCGGATGGGAGGCTGGTCGCATATTCCTCCATAGCCAAGTAGAAGGAAAGACGCCTCATTGTGTCTGTTGGCAGAGTCAAATGGGTCATTGCGACTACAAAGTTACAAAATATTTTATTAATATGAACTATAAATGCATTATTTTTTATGGTTATCCGTCTTTTCGCACCCACAAGGACAAGTCTCGCAAGGTCATTCGTCCGTCGGCCCAAGTCAACGCCTCGGGTTGGTGGAAGCAGCCTTGTCAGCCTTCTCCGAGTGCGAAGTCTGTCAATACTTTTCGCATTTCGACGCGTTCTGACGGGCTTTTTTCGCTTCTGTGGCACTTTGGTCCACAAAAGGCCGAAAAGAGGCTTATTTTGAATTACCGCTGACAATCAGTCGGTTACAACGGAGTATTTTTACGCACAAAGCAAAGGAAGTGTCATTAGAACATGATATGTAGATAAATTCCGCACAGAAAAGCGCCAAAATCGACGTGGAGAACCACCGAAAACAACGTGCCGTTTTCATCTACACTCCACGTTGAATCGGCCAACACAACGTGGAGTATCGGAAAACATACCCTGCCACGTCGCTCGATTCCCCTCGCCGCAGTACAAAATCCTGTCAAGGTTTTTCCGACTTCCCGCCGCAGCAGAACAGGCGCACAAAGCCATTCCGATGGTATTGCTTCTTTTGACAGAAAAGCGATTAATACTGTCCGTGAGAAAAAGCTTGAAAAGCTGATGAACACTTAGCCCAAGGCATCGCCCTGGGTAATTGTAGGCAAACACCGATGGGCATGTGTCATAATAAGAAGAAACAACGGATTAAACGGATTCCGCGGACTAAAGCTTCGCTGATAATCAGCAATAACATAATCCGTCAAATCCGTGTAATCCGTTGTTGTTAATCAGGGTACGTCCTCTTGTAAAGTGCAGTTCGATGCGAATCGTTCTTACTCGCTGACGGTCCAGATGTCGTTTGTCTCGAGCAGCTCGGCGAAGTTGTGGTACTTCTTCTTCGCCTTGACCTCTTCGACTTGCTGCCAAACGCAATCGTCGTAGGTGGGTGCCTCGACGTCACGAATCACGCCGAGGGCCACGGGCCACTCCATCTCGGCAAGCTTCAGCTGCAAGGTGTTGTCCTCGCACTTGGCGTCGTGAACCAGCACATCATCCATTGACCATTGACCATTGACTATTGACACGGCCTTGATGTTGAAGCCTTCCTGGACGATGCCGTACTCGTTGTTCTCGCCGAAGAGCATCTTCTCGCCGTGGCGCAGGTAGATGGCATTCTTGGCACGACCTTCCTTCGAATAGACAGCATCGTGCGTGCCATTGTTGAAAATGACGCAGTTCTGCAGTATCTCGCAGACGCTGGCGCCTTTGTGGTTGTAGGCAGCCTTGAGCACCTCAATGGTGCCGGGGGCGTCGGTGGCAACGGCACGGGCAAAGAAATGACCTCTCGCACCGAAGCAAAGCTCGGCAGGACGGAAGGGGTCCTCAACAGTTCCGTAGGGCGACGACTTGCTGACGAAGCCGCGCGGGCTGGTGGGGCTGTACTGTCCCTTCGTCAAGCCGTAGATTCTGTTGTTCAGCAGAATCATGTTCAGATTGATGTTGCGGCGGTTGGCGTGTATGAAGTGGTTGCCGCCGATAGCGAGGCCGTCGCCGTCGCCGCTTACCTGCCAGACGGTCAGGTCAGGGTTCGCCACCTTGCATCCCGTGGCAATGGCAGCAGCACGGCCGTGAATGGTGTTCATGCCATAAGTCGCCATGTAGTGCGGCAGACGGCTGGAACAGCCGATACCACTGATGACGGCTGTGTCGGAAGGCGCAACGCCAATCTCGGCCATTGCTTTGTGAAGACTGGCGAGGAAGAAGTGGTCGCCACACCCGGGACACCACCGCGGCTGTCCCTTCTTATAATCATTAAACGTATATGCCATAATACTTGGATTTTATATTCTATTTAACCACAGATTAAGCGGATTGAACTGATTATTTATTTGGTTCGGATTTAGCAGACTGGGAAACTGTAAAATGCTCATGCTTATGTTTTAACCACAGATTAAGCGGATTGAACTGATTATTTATTTGGTACAGATTTAGCAGATAAGGGAACGATAAAGCGCTCATGGTATAATGATGTCTCACCAAAATTGATTAAGAGGGCGACTCTCAGACCTGCAACCTTGGCATAGTTAAATGCTTGAGCACGTTGATAATCCTCTAACTCTTTTACAGCTTTTAGTTCTACGACGATATGATCATAGCAGATGAAGTCGGGAATGAATTGTGTCTGAAGTTCCTTGCCACGATAACAAGCTTGGATAGGCGTTTCTCTTTGATAGGGAATTCCCTGTGCTTGCAGTTCTATTTCCAACGCATCTTGATAGACTTTCTCAGTAAAGCCACACCCAAAATAACGGTGCACCGCCATGGCAGCACCGATAATCTTGTATGTTTCTTCACTATATACGAAGTTATCCATCGTCGCTAACACTTATCAGACCAATCTGCTAAATCATAACTTAATCCTTTAAATCTGCTTCATCAGCTAAATCTGTGGTTTTTTATTCCTTGTTTAATATCTTGCTGAATGCTTCGACGAGTTCTGCTACCTTGAACGGTTGGCCTTTGACCTCATTGTATTGTGCGGGTACGAAGCCATCGACTTTCATGCGGAGCCAAGCGGCGAGCTGGCCCATGTTCTGTTCGGCAACGACTACCTTCGGGTACTTGTTGAGGACTTCGGCTGTGTTCGCGGGCAGAGGATTGATGTAGCGGAAGTGTGCGAGGGCTACCTTCTTGCCCTTAGCTCGCAGTTCGTCCATGGCTGCATGCAGGTGGCCGTAGGTGCCGCCGAAGCCGACAATGAGCAGTTCGGCGTCGTCCTTGTCGCCAAGCACCTCGAGGTCGGGCACGGGGATGGCATCAATCTTGGCCTTGCGCTTGCGGGTCATCAGGTCGTGGTTCTCGGGGTTCGTGCTGATGGCACCCGTCTTGTCGTCCTTCTCGAGGCCGCCCAAGATGTGCTCGAAGCCTTCGCGACCCGGCACAGCCCAGTAGCGGACGCCTGCTTCGTTACGCATGTAGGGCGTCCACTGGCCACGCAGTTCTTCGGGAACATACGGCGGATTGATGGCAGGATAGTCCTTCAGGTCGGGCAACTTGAAGGCTCCCGAGCCGTTGGCCACAAAGGCATCGGTCATGAGGATGACAGGCGTCATGTGTTCCAATGCCATCTTCGAAGCGGCGAAGGCCATCTCGAAGCAGTCGGTGGGGCTTGCTGCAGCCACGACCGGCATGGGGCTTTCGCCGTTACGCCCAAAGAGAGCCTGCAGAAGGTCGGTCTGTTCGCTCTTCGTAGGCAGACCCGTTGCAGGTCCGCCACGCTGCACGTCGAGCACGACGAGCGGCAGCTCCATGATGACAGCCAAGTTCATCGCCTCGCTCTTGAGGCAGATGCCAGGGCCGGAGGTCGAAGTCACGGCGAGTGCTCCTGCGAAGGAAGCGCCGACGGCCGACGCACAGCCGGCTATCTCGTCCTCGCATTGCACGGTGACAACGCCGAGGCTCTTGTGCTTCGAGAGCTCGTGGAGGACGTCCGTGGCAGGCGTGATGGGATAGGAACCGAGGTAGAGCTTCAGTCCGGCCTTCTCGGCAGCGGCGATGAAGCCGTAGGCCGTAGCCTTGTTGCCCGTGATGTCCATGTAGCGACCGGGCACTTTGTGCTTCGTCTCGATGCGATAGACGTTGGCCACGCTCGAGTGCGTGTTGTGTCCGTAGTCGTAGCCTGCCTGGATGACTTTGATGTTGGCTTCGGCCACTTCAGGCTTCTTAGCGAACTTCTCGCGCAGGAAGTTGAAGGCGACATCAAGGTCGCGGTCGAAGAGCCAGCACACGAGTCCGAGAGCAAACATGTTGCGGCACTTGCTGATGCTCTTGGCGTCCATCCCACTGTCCTTCAGGCAGTCCTTCACCATAGTCGTGAGGGGACAGGCAATCACGCGGTCGGGGTCGATGCCCATCTCGCCGAGATAGTCCTCCGTCTTGAACTGCGCCTTCTCCAGGTCCTTGGGGCCGAAGCTGTCGGTATCGATGATGATAGCGGCATCGGGCTTAGCGTAGCGATACTGCGTCTTGAGGGCTGCGGCATTCATCGCCACGAGCACGTCGCAGAGGTCGCCAGGAGTATAGACTTGTTCGGCACCGATGTGAACCTGGAATCCGCTGACGCCCGTGAGCGAACCTTGCGGAGCGCGGATGTCGGCGGGGTAGTCCGGGAACGTACTGATGCTGTTGCCTACGGTAGCGCTGACCGTAGAAAAAATGTTTCCGGCCAGCTGCATGCCGTCGCCGGAATCGCCAGAGAATCTAACTACTACAGATTCTTTTTCCTTTATTTCCATCTTTTATTTGGGATTTTGATGTACGATGTACGGTTTCACTCTAAGCGTGTGTCTTTCTAAATGCGCCCGCAAAGGTACGAAAAAAAATTGAACTGACCTCTTAAAAGCAGTAACAACTTCGCAAAAAAACTGATTTTGCATTCCTTCATAGGCTTTCGAATGTGTGCCGATGCTTGCCGCTGGCGGTTGCCGCGACGTGTCGTAAAGGTCAGCAGCCATTAGCCAATCAGTTTGGTCCAAGCAACATTCTGGGTTGAAAGCCATGTGGGAGCAGATTGTGCCGAATTGGAGTGAAAATGCTCCCTAATTGAAATTTATCCTCTTCAAGCTTAGGTTATCTCAGATTTTATTCATAACTTTGCAAGGTCTTCCATGCAAAACGGAAGATATATTATAGGAATAATGTGTATTAGATAACGTTTGGTAATGAAAAAGATTCTTGTTTTGACAGCTCTGTCGCTTTGTGCTCTGACGGGGCAGGCTCAGGAAAAGGTGATGAACATCGAGAAGGCGGACGGGACACGCACTCAGATGCGTGTGGCCGACTTGAAGCAAATCAGTTTTCTCGCCGTGGAAGACGATGGCCAGGGCTTGCTGGTGAAGACGTCCGACGGCGAGATGGCTGCCGTACTCTTCGAGTCAAATCCAGTCGTGACCGTCTCCAGTGGGAAGCTCACAATCAAGTCGAGTTCGGCAGATGCCGTAGAGTTTGAAATCGAGAACATCGCTGAGATACAGTTCGGCGATGTCTCTGAAGTCACAGCCATAGCGGGGCCGGAAGGCACAACCTGTGTGGTGCAGGACGGTTGCGTACTGCTTCGCGACATCCCAAAAGGCATCGAACCGCGTATCTGTACTGCCGACGGACGCAGTATCCCTGTGCCTCCCTTCGCCGGCAACCAATTGCGATTGAGCCGGGCGACGTTGGGCACCGGCATCTTCATCGTAAGGATTGGCACGTTCTCTGCTAAGATAAGGTTTTAAAAGGCTAAACCTTAGAATATTATTGCTTAACTCCTAACCCTTGATTCCTAAGATGAGAAAGATATTCCTACTGGCTATTGCCATGCTGAGCGCCGTGCAAGTCGTCGCCCAGCAACCTGCTACGATGATTGTGAAGCTCGCTAATGGCGCTACCGTCCGTACCGATGTGAGCGAAGTGGAAAAGATAACATTCGCCGACACGCTCTTCAATCTCAACAACACTGGCTACCGCATCCTCGAAGCCGACGAGCTTTGCTGGCCCGAAGACCGCTTGTTGCCCTGCTTCCTTCCACCCGCTCCAACGCTCAGGACGCTGGATATGAGTGCTGCCAAGCTCAGCGACGAGGAGCGCGTCATGTTCTGCACGCTTCAGGGCATCATTAACCGTACCCGTCCCCGCATACTTCTTTACAATCACAACGAAGAGCCTCAAGCCACTTGGCCTTCGGCGCACAACCTCAGAACCGGTGCCATCTCCTCCTCCAGCCCTTATCTCCTGGCGAGACAGTACAAGGAGGAAGTCAAGGGACTGGTGCTCTACAGCAACAGTCTGACCAACCATTATTCCAATCTTGCCGTAACTATAGCGGGACTTGAACGCTTGCTTCCCGTGACCGAAGAAATAAGGACTAAGCTTCAGCGCAACGGCATGGATTTCCCTGTCGTAGTGGATCTTACGTCGCTCACGATGAATACAGCATTGGCTGTCTATACCTATCTTTACGACAACTACTGGAGCCGCTGCAACCACCGCCTGCTTATCAGCGAGCGCCCCAACATCCCATACGTCCACGACATCGGCGCTGCCTGTGGTTCGGCATGCGTTTGGCTCGATCCCCGTGTGTCGGGAGAACGGCAATTGCTCGACAAGATGCTCAAGGACATGACTCCTGGCCGCGACATCGTCTTGGGATGGTACCCCGAGGAGCGCTCCGGTGTGGGCGAAGCAACGAAGTACGGACTCTCCACCGTGCCTGCCGACTTCTTCGAGAACACTACCGTCTATTCGGCTGTAAGCAACCCCGTCAAGATCTACCCCGTGCCAAAGCGTCCGAAACTGGAGAATAAAGTCTATGCCGCCGTCTATATCAGCGATGGCGACAACATACAGTACTGCCAGCATGCGATGGCAAAGATATACGAGCAGAACGGCCGAGGCCAAATGGCATTGAACTGGACCATCAGTCCTGCTTTAGCCGAATTCGCCCCCATGATGCTGAACTATTATTACCGCAAGGCAACGACCAACGACTGCTTCGTCAGCGGTCCGTCGGGCCTCGGCTATGCCATGCCCTACGATGCACACAATTCGCGCTACTATGCCGGTGCCTCGAATGCCAAACTGATTACGCCCTACATACAGCTCACCCAGCGTTACATCGAGAAGTCGGGCTTGCGCGTCATCACCATCTGGGACGACATCAGCACCACGCAACGCAAAGTGTATGCCGAAAACTGCCCCTACCTCTACGGACTCACCATTAACGACTGGGAACGGCAGGATGGCCGACTGGTGGGCAGGGTGCAGTCGAACTGGCTGCCCGTCATTCCTCAATACCCGTGCTATGCCAGCGGAGCGGATGTCATCACAGACTTCTTCAACCGCGACATCAAGAACTTCCGTGGCACATCGCCTATGTTCGTCACAGGTCAGGCAACCGTCTGGGACGCAGGCCCCGACAAGCTCGTCGCCTTGCGGTCAAAGCTCGATGCGCTCTCGCCGGGCAACGTCAAGATAGTTCGCGCAGACCATTGGTTCAGCTACTACAACGAGGCACACCATTTGCCGTTCAATATCACCATGTTGGAAGATATGGAGGTGACGTCCTCTTCGGCCAGGACAAACGTCGGCTACGCTGCCAACGGGACTCCCTCGGAGGGTTTCATGTGGGTTTCCCTGTCAAACGATGGGACGGGATGGGTGCAGCTGGACTTCAAGGAGCCATATACGATTAGCCGCTACGTAGTTCGTCATGCCGAAGCCGGCGGTATGGATGCAGAACTCAACAACCGCGACTTCACGGTAGAGACGAGCCTCGACGGCGAGACATGGGAGACGGTAGGGGCCTTCACCGGCAATACGTCGCCCGTCAACGATGCCTCCATCACTCCAGTCGAAGCGCGATACGTGCGGGTGAATGTCACGCGGAGCGGCTCCGACGGCTTCGTCCGCATCGGCGACATCGAGGTCTATGGGTCGCATTAGCCTAAGATCCAGAATTTTTCCCCAGACAGCAATAGTCAAATATAAAGAAAAAGAGCAAAGCATCGATGTTGATGTTTCGCTCTTTTTCCCTTTTGTATTAGCGTTATAGTACTCCTGCCGGGAATCGAACCCGGATTGGCGGTTTAGGAAACCGTAGTTCTATCCATTGAACTACAGGAGCATCTCCAGTGCTGCAAGCCAAGTCATGCCGGCTCTCTAATGACGCTAACCGGGGCTTGCTAAGCTTTCGGGGTGCAAATTTACTAACTTTTTATCAAACTTCATCCCTTTTGGCCTTCTTTTTTCCTTAGAAGTAGAAAAAGAGAACCGAAAGCCTTCTTTCCTTAATATAAATGAGGGGTTTTCTCTCCGAATTTGGCGGCGAAAGAACACCCTTCAGCATGTCCGTGTTGATGCTCCGTGGAGTGTGAGCCGATGCTCCGTGGAGTGTAGCCCGATGCTCCGTGGAGTGTAAGCCGATGCTCCGTGGAGTGTGAGCCGATGCTCCGTGGAGTGTAGCCCGATGCTCCGTGGAGTGTGAGCCGACGCTAAAGTCCCTAAGGTCCATAAAGTCTTTAAAGACCCTAAAGACCTTAGTGCAAAAGCTGGTTGTTCGGTCTGAGGTTCAGAGTTTTACTGCATCCCAGCCGTAGTCCTGATAGCAGGTGGCTTGGAGGCCGTTGGCTTGGATGTATTGCCGCAACTGCTCTTGGCGTACGGCTTCGCGGACATCCTCGTTGGAATGCATGCCCTGATAGACGTCGTAGTGCGAACCGAAGATGCGCTTGGCGCTCTCCTCGTTGCCTGCTCCGTCCTCTGTCTGCTCGAAGCGCGTCACCCGCAGCTTGTCGCCGTCCTTCGCAAGGTACATGCAGCCGGAATGGTTGCCGCCCGAGACGGTCTTCAGCGTGTCGCCGACGAGATTGTAGTTGAACACCCAGAAGTCACCCCAGATGCGTGCTTCGTCGTCGCTGTCGTCTTCCGTAGCGACAAGCATCAGCACGGGGATGCACACCTCGCCTTGCAGATAGTCGCGGCCGATTTCTTTCGCCAGATAGTCGCTGATGGCTTGCCGCTGCGCCTCTTCCTTCCGCCAGATGGCGATGTGGCGGATGCAGTCCTGCTTGTGCTCGTCGAAGTCCGACATAAGCCACTTGCCATCGACTTTCTCCATGTAGAGCCTGTGCTCCTCAGCGTCTTCGTCGTCCGTATAGGTGCTGTCCTCCCACATCTGGCGGACGGTCAGGAGCGCTATGGCATGCGTCGCGTCCTTCATTTCCACGGTATCGACGCTGAAATCGGCTATTGTGCCGCCGTTTCCGGTGACAAAGTAGTAGAGCCACTCGTGGTCCATCGCTTCGTGCTCGGGCAGGTTGAACATCGTGTCGAGCAGGGCATAGAAGTCGTCCGTCATGTAGTCTCGGGAGCGTTCCAGCAGTTGGTGGTCGGGAACGTACTGGCATAGTTCTTCGGCAATGCCTTTCAGGTCTTCTTGCTTGCCCGCCGTGCAAGCCGATAAGACGATGCCCGCAAGGCAGAGGATAAAGGACAATTGTTTCATAGTTAATGTATTGTTAGGTCGTTTTGTCAATGAAAAAGTCTCTCCCCTTAGGGAAAAATTACGAATAAGCCTCACCTTTCAACTTTCAACTCCCACCTTTCAACTTTCAACTTTCAATTTTCAATTTTCAACTTCCCCCACTTTCAATTTTCAATTTTCCACTTTCAATTTTCAACTTCCCCACTTTCAACTTTCAATTTTCCACTTTCAATTTTCAACTCCCCCACTTTCCACTTTCAATTTTCCACTTTCAATTTTCCACTTCCCACCTTTCTTTTACTCGAAGTTGAGCGTAAGGACAATCATGTTGCTGTGCCCGCCGTTGACGGACTTGGTGTATTTCAGCAAAGTACCGTCGATGAGGTCGCTTCGGTCCTTCTGGATGATGTCGAGCAAGCCGAAGCAGAACTTAATCTCCGGAATGAGCTTGAAGAAAGGCAGATAAATGTCGCAACCCATGCCGACCTCAAGATAGAGGTCGAAAGGCTTGAGCCGCAGGGCATTGTGCTTGCGGGCTGTGAGGTCAACCATCGGATTGAGGCCGGCTATGAGATAGGGGCGGAAGTTGTTGTAGCGCGGCGCGGCGAACTTCACGTCGATGGGTACGGAGATGTAAGTGCTCTTGAACACCTGCGTACTGTCGGCACCGCTCTTCTGCTCGTGATAGACGGCATGCTTCTGTCCGAAATGGATGGTAGGCGACAAGCGCAGCGACATGTACTTGTTCAGCCGCAGGTCTCCCAGCACGCCCACCGTGAAACCAGGGCTGAAATTGTCAATCTCGGCGTACCATTGCTCGCCCGTCTCGGGGTCGATGTAGCCGTTGTTCTCCACTTCCATGTCTTGCATGTGCAGGCCAAGAAGAAAGCCATAGTGGAATCTCCGCTGGTCGATGTACGGGCGGTTCTGCACCTTGCGCTCCTGCGCCGCAAGAGTCAAGGCAAAGACGAATATGATGAACGAGGCAAAACCTCTCAAACTGTATCTGTGCATCATGTTAATAACGAAAGCAAGGGGCGTTTTATTGCTCAATTCATTGTTTTTGGTGATTAAAAGAAAAAAAGTCTGGGAAATGTGTTCCGCAATCACTAAAAATAGTTATCTTTGCACCGAAAATAAGAAAACAACAGCGAAAAAGATTAAATAGTAAATAGTAAATCATTAAAAAGTAAATTATCATGGCTTACGTAATTGGTGATGATTGTGTTGCTTGCGGCACATGTATCGACGAATGTCCCGTAGGAGCTATCTCCGAAGGCGAGAAGTATTCAATCGACCCCGAACAGTGCACAGAGTGCGGCACCTGCGCTGACGCATGCCCCAGCGGTGCAATCTCTCTCTAAGAAAACAGCAGAATCAAGTAGGCTCCCCTGCCCAATCGGCAAGGGAGCCTTTTTGTATGCGGCTTTGCACTAAAGATGTAACGCCGGCAATCCATGCCTTCTTCCGCCGAAACCCCTTCGTCGCCTTCTTCCGCCATTCTGATACTTCTCCGATTCGAAGGCGTATGACGGGCATCTCACTTCTTCATTGACTCACTTCCCTCTTGTCGCAAAGAAACGTGTGGCGTTGTTTGTAACGCAAGAAGGAACAGTCCGAACGGCCAAGCGATGTTAGGAATTTTTTAGGGAACGTTGGCCGGTCTGCTTTTGAGGATGGTCTTAGAGGCCGACCTCTATGGTGCCGAGGAAGCGGGCGTTCTTGCCTTGGTGGTCGACGATGACTTGGTGTCCCTGCTTGTCGCTGAGGTATTGCGGCTTTTCGAAGTAGGTGTGCGAGTGGCCGCCGAGGAGGATGTCTATACCTGTAGTGCTGGAGATGAAATCGATGTCCATGTCGGGAGCTTCGCCCCAGCCGAGGTGGCTGAGACAGACAACGACGTCGCAGTGCTCATTGTTCCTGAGATGGTCGATGACGGGCTGTGCTGCTTTGGCCGGCTTCGTGTAGCGCATCCCTTCGAAGTTCTTTGCTGTGATGAGTCCTTGCGGCTGTGGACATACGCCGAAGATGCCTACGCGCACGCCCGCGCGTTCCTTTATAATATATGGTTTTGTAAGTCCTTCGCACGGCGTGCCGGTGAAGTCGTAGTTGCAGCATACGAAGGGGAATTCTGCCGTGCGCATGAGGTGTGCAAGGTTCTCGAGGCCGAAGTCGAATTCGTGGTTGCCGATGGTGCATGCGTCGTAGTGCATGAGGTTCATCAGCTTGACTTCAACTTCTCCTTGATAGATGTTGTAGAAGACCGAGCCTTGGCTGAAGTCTCCGCAGTCGAGCAGGAGCAAGTTGTCGGGGTGTTGGCTTCGCATCTCTTCGAGGAGCACGACGCGACGCAGGTACCCGCCTTTGTTTGCCTGAGCGCTGTCGCCGAAGTTCGGCGATATAGGGTCGATGCAGGAGTGCGTATCGCTGGTGTGGACGATGAAGAGCGAGTGTTCGGGAGTTCCCCCGACCACCTTTAGGGGGAGAAGGAGGCAGAGGGCAAGAAGCGAGAGCAGTATAACTTTGGTATCTTTCATTTCATTGGGCATTAAACATTAACTATTAGCATTCGCGCTTAAAGGGTCGGGGGGCTTTATTCCCCCTTAAGGGGGTTCGAGGGGCTTTTATTTAATGACTATCCTACCTTCTATCTTGCTGTCGATGACGCGGTGTTTCAGGACGTACTCCATCATGGCTTCGCGGGCGAGGAGTCCTGTTTCGTGTCGTTTCGTGGCTTTCTTGAGGGCGTACATCTTGTCGTTTCCTTCGGCCAGATAGTCGATGGTGGCTACGGTGTATGTGCGGTGTGGGTCGATTTCCTTGCCGTCGATGGTGCATGAGAGCAGTTGGCCGTCGGCTGTTATCTGCATGCGGACGCTGCTGCTGACGCCTTCTCCTTTTGTTGCGGCTATGTTGTGCATCAGTTCGAGCAGGTCTTTCCCTTGCATTTCGAGCACGACGACGTAGTTTTGGAAGGGCGAGATGAGTATGATGTCGCCTCGGCGGACGATGCCTTCGGGCATGTTGTTGCGCAGTCCGCCTATGTTGAAGAGTCCCATGTCGGCAGGTTCGAGTCCTGTAGCCGTGCCTCCTTCCACCATGACGTCTGCGGCCCAGTTGCTGAGGAGGCTTTCGGGTCGCATCGCGTTCATGGCTACGCGGCTCAATCCGAGTGGCGGAGCCATGATGCTATCCACTTTGACCCTGTAGGGAGCCACAAGAGCTGCGGCTTCGGCCGAAGGTCCGGCATCCAGCTGCGATGTCACTTCCACGCGTTCCCAACAGAAGGAGCGCACCTTGTACTGCTGTGCCATCACGGGGCGGACCGTGAAGAGCAAAACGTGGAGAAACAGTAAAAGAAATGTCCGTTTATGGTTCATAGCTATAAGATTTGAGTACAAAAGTACACAAAATTATGCAATAAGCCAAAACTTTCAACTCTAAACTTTCAACTTTCAACTTTTTATTGTACCTTTGCACCCGCTTTCCCACAGGTCGCTGGCAGGAAAAGAGAGACCTGTTATGCCTGTGTGCGATCGACAAAACAATTTTATAACTTAAAAGCATTATGGCTGATTTAATCAAAATTGCTGAAGAAGCATTTGCAACTGGCAAGAGCCATCCTTCGTTCAAGGCTGGCGACACCGTAACCGTTGCATACAAAATTGTCGAAGGTAACAAGGAGCGTATCCAGCTCTACCGTGGTGTCTGCATCAAGATTAGCGGTCACGGAGAGAACAAGCGCTTCACTGTCCGCAAGATGTCGGGCACTGTAGGTGTGGAACGTATCTTCCCCATCAACAGCCCCAACATTGACAGCATCCAAGTGAACAAGGTTGGTAAGGTACGTCGCGCTAAGCTGTACTACCTGCGCAATCTCACTGGCAAGAAGGCTCGCATCGCTGAAAAGCGCGGCGTAGCTCAAAAGGAGGACTAATCTCCTCATCCCTTCTCGCGAAGGGAAAAGGCACCTGTTTTCCTTACGAAAGGTCAGGTGCCTTTTTTAACTTAAATCTGGTACCAATCGTGAAGCAGCAAAAATCACTCCATAACTTCCTCTTTGAGGGGGTGTCTTCAGTCGTTGAGGACAGCCCTTCCCGTGGTGTCGTTTTACACTCCACGGAGAATCGGCTCACACTCCACGGAGAATCGGCCCACACTCCACGGAGAATCGGCTCACGCTCCACGGAGCATCGGCCGACGCTCCACGTTGTGTTGAACTGCCCCCCGCTGGGCACAGCCTGAAGCACCTCGGAAATAGGGTTTGCAGCCTACGTTGGAATGAATTATAATTAAGTACATTAATCTTTATAAAGAAATGAACAACAAGTATTTAGCTAAATGGGTGAGCATGTTCTGTGCGGTTGCCGGTATGACATCGTGCGGCCCAGAACTGCCGAAGGAAGTTCCATCATCGTTCGAAACCATGACTGTGGAGAAGTCGGACATCAAGCTTCCCTATAAGTTCAGCGCCAGGATGGTTGGTCAGAACGACGTGACAATCACCCCGCAGGTGAGCGGACAGCTGATGAAGATCTGTGTGACAGAAGGTCAGCTGGTCAAGAAAGGGCAGACACTCTTCGTCATCGACTCGCGCAATGCCCAACTGGAACTGGAGGCAGCTCAGGCTAACCTGCAGGCGGCACAGGCTCAGGAGAACTCTGCCAAGCTGGAGTACGAGTCGAACAAGAACCTTTTCGACAAGCAGATAGTGAGCAGCTACATGCTCACGGCAAGCGAGAACTCATACAAGCAGGCCAAGGCTGCCGTGTCGCAGGCCAAGGCTGCCGTGAACCGCGCCAAAGTGGACCTTGGTTTCTGCACCATCGCGGCTCCCGTGTCGGGCATCATTGGCGAGATTCCCGTCCGCACCGGCGACCAAGTTTCACCGCTTATCCCGCTGACCATCGTGAGTGGCAACACGACGATGTATGCCGAATTCTCCGTGACGGAAGCCATCATCGAGACAATGGTGCAGGAAGGAGTAAAGGCTAACGAGGTGAACGAATACATAGCCAACCTGCCCGAAGCCACCTTTGTGATGAAGAACGGCACGGAATATCCCCACAAGGGGCGCGTGGTGAGCCTGACAGGTGTGGTGGATGCCGCCACAGGCTCGCTCACAAGCAAGGTGTCCTTCCCCAACCCCGAAGGGCATCTCTACTCTGGCATACAGGGCACCATCGTCATGCCCTTCGAAGAGAAAGACGTCATCATCATCCCTCAGTTCGCCGTGGTGCGCCTGCAGGACAAGTCGCTTGTCTATAAGGTGCTGCCCGACAGCACTGCCACAGCAGTTGACGTGACGACGGAAGATGTGGGCAACGGCAAGGACTTCATCGTGAAGACCGGACTTGGCGCAGGCGACAAAATCGTCACCACCGGTGCCAACAACGTGACGGAGGGACAAAAAGTTTTGTTCTGATACCATCGTAATATCGTAATAACGTCATAACGTAATCACGAAGACAACATGAAGAACAACATATTTATTGACAAATACGTGATGGCTTGTGCCATCTCGATTGTAATTGCACTGGTGGGCTACATCTCGATGAGCACGCTGCCAGTGGAGCAATACCCCGACATCGCACCGCCAACCGTGCAGATTTCCACCAGCTACAGCGGTGCCGACGAGAACACGGTGATGAAGTCCGTCATCCAGCCTCTGGAGGAAGCCATCAACGGTGTGACCGACATGACGTACATGACCTCGAAAGCCTCGTCGAACGGTGAGGTGGAGATCAACGTCTACTTCAAGCAAGGCACCGACCCCGACATGGCTGCAGTGAACGTGCAGAACCGTGTGACGCGTTCGCAAGCCCTGCTGCCAGCCGACGTGAACAAGGTGGGCGTGAAGGTGGAGAAGCGTCAGAACAACATTCTGCAAATCTTCGCAGTGAGAAGTGCCGACGGCAAATACGACGAGGACTTTGTCTCGAACTATGTGGACATCAATATCAAACCTCGCTTGATGCGTATCTCCGGCGTGGGCAACGTGCTGAGCCTCGGCAACACCTATGCCCTGCGCATCTGGCTCAAGCCCGACGTGATGGCTCAGTATGGCCTGACGCCGAATGATGTCTTCGCTGCCATCGGCAGTCAGAGCTTCGTCTCGGCCGTAGGTTCTCTGGGCGAGCAGTCGGAGAACTCCTATCAGTACTCCATGCAGTACAAGGGAACGCTGAAGACCATCGAAGAGTTCAACAACATCGTGCTGCGCACAAGTGGCGGCGGCATGCTGCAACTGAGCGACGTGGCTGAGGTGCAGATTGGTGCCATGAGCTACAACTTCACGTCGAACATCATGGACAAGCCCGGTGCCCTCTTCATGGTGTTTGCCGCACCGGGCGCCAACGCCACAGAGGTGAACGCCGGCATCAGCAAGATGTTTGAGGAAGCCAAGCAGACGATGCCTGCAGGACTGGAGTTCGTGACGCTGATGACCAGCGACGACTTCCTCTTCGC
>CACYQI010000053.1 GCA_902776455.1 uncultured Bacteroidales bacterium
GTTGACAGAGGCGAAATGGCTTATCAGGCAGTTACTGAAATCGGCACTGACTATAAGAACCTCTCCAACTGGAGCTATCCCGGCTCTGCTTACGACGCAACCTTCGGCGTGAATGTCTTCGACGGCACAACGAACACCCTCAGTCCTTACGAAGGTAAGGGAGGCTGGGAACCCCTGTCATTCAAGCTCACAGGCCTGACCAAGGGTGAAAGCTACCGCGCTTCCTTCAACTACACAGGCACCGCATGGCACTCTTGGAGTTCATACACAACACTGCCCTTCTTCGTTCTTGACAACGAGAATATGCCGGACAACGCATTCAACGACCCAAGTGCTGCACTTGGCTACATTGCTCTGCCCAACACAGCAACAACAAACCAGCCGTACTCTACAGTCTTTACAGCCAACCACAACTATGCGCTGCTGTGCATCCAGTTCGGCGTTGTTGACGATGGTAGCCACGACCCCGCATTTGCATTCAGCTTCGGCAACATCAACATCGAGAAACGCGTACTGCCACAGGCATACAATGCTATCGACTGGGCTGACCCCGTGAAGTACACACCGCTCGAATACATCGAGGCCATCAGTCAGGCTCTCAATAATCCATTCACACTGCCTTACATCCCTGTTACCGCTACAGAGATTGATACCAAGTTCCAGGTTTATGACACATCTACTGGCTGGTGCGGTATCTTCTGCGCACGTAACCAATGGGCAGGCACAGGTATCTCTCTCTACATGAATGGTAACGACCGTGCTCACTTCGGTTACTTCACCGGTGGCACAACAGGCGCAGGCGACAACTTCGCTCCCTTCAGCCTCAACACCGATTATGAGGTTCAGGCCGACGTTACAAAGTTGGTTGTAAATGGTGAGCTGAATGGGACAACCCAATGCGTGGTCGCTTCTACTACTGCAACATCAGCGAAGGCGGCGTGGCACAGTATAACTTTAAGCCCGTTATGCGTCACGACGGTAAGTTCGGCTTCTACGACAAGGCCTCACGCGTCTTCGTTATGCCCGCACAAGGCAAGCTCGACGGCTATGGCTACCAGAAGCTCACCGACCAGGCATACGTTACTTATAATACTGAGACACGCATCGTGATGGTTGGCTCCACCGCTCAGTTCCTCCCCGACGTGCAGAACCTCGACGGCGCAACCTTCACCTGGACATCTGCCGACGAGACCATCGCTACCGTTGCTGCCGACGGCACTGTGACTGGCGTTAAGGCTGGCAAGGTGATGATTACCGTCACCACCGATGCCGACCAGGGCTGGACAGCAAGCTATGAGCTGACCGTCTCCGAGCCCAACTACGTCCGCAAAGACGTGAACAACGTAGGCTACGCAGTCGTAACCGGTGGCAACGGTTGGGGCGACTCACCTGTTGCTAACCTCGTCGACAACGATGCTACGACCAAGTTCGGTTGCAGCGGTGGTGGTGACGCTTGGGCCATCATCATTGCCAGCGAACCCGTTGCCGTGCAGCAGTACAGCTTCGTAACCGGTGGCGACACCTACGGCAACCCCGGCCGCACACCGCGCGACTGGAAGCTCGAAGGCTCCAACGACAACCAGACATGGACTGTCATCGACCAGCAGGAGCAGAACTACAAGGCTAAGACAGCCAACAAGGAACAGACCGTATTCACGGTGAACGGCACTGACACCTACAAGTTCTTCAAGTTCACTGCCGGCAACTTCAACGGCGGCTTCCAGCTCGGCGAGCTTTGGATTAACGAGCAGGCTCACACATGGGGCGAGCCCACCGAGACAGCTTCCACTTGCACCGTAGAGGGCAAGAAGGTTTGGGAATGCACAGACTGCAAGGCTCTCAAGACCGAGCGTCTGCCTCTCGCTGCACATGCCTACGTGAACGGCGTCTGCACGGTTTGCAATGCCAAGGTTGCTGAGCCCATCCTCCTCGCTAACGGCCAGGCCAATGACTACATCGTTAAGTTCCGCCATAAGACAGGCGCTGAAAACGACCGCAACATTGAGGAAGGCTGGAACACTGCCGACTTCGACGACTCCGCTTGGGACGAACTGGTAATGCCTATCGGCACAGCTGGCTACGGCGTACAGCACACCATCTGGCAGAACGAATACAACACGTTCTGGTTCCGTCGCAACTTCTATGTGGAGAATCCCGCCGCTATCACGAAGCTGACGCTGAAGGTTCTGCATGACGACGACTACGCAATCTACGTGAACGGCACGCAGATTGACGAAGCCGGTGGCTGGACCAATGGCACAGAATGGCTCGAACTTGACGTTGATCCTTCTCTGCTCGTAGCAGGCAACAATGTTGTAGCCGTTTACATCGAGCAGAACTGGGGCGGCGCTTACTGCGACTTCTATCTGGAAGGCAAGGCAGGTGCTACCATAGAGGTAGGCGATGCCGGCTATGCCACCTTCGTTGCTCCCTGCGACGTTGACTTCACTGGTGCGGAGGTAACTCCCAAGGCTGCTACATTCGATGGTGAATACGTTCAGCTCGCTGACGTTACTACCGTTCCCGCTGGCACAGCAGTTGTAGTGAAGGCTGCTGAAGGCACATACACCGTGCCCGCAACTACCGATGCTGTTCTTGGTGCTACCAATGAACTTGTCGCAGCAACTGCTGATGTTACAGCCGACGGCACTCAGTACATCCTCGCTAAGCAGGGTGAAGAAGTTGGCTTCGCAATGGCTACCACTGGCAGCACCATCGCTGCTGGCAAGGGCTACCTCGTAATCAACTCACCTGTCAAGGCCTTCTACGGCTTCGATGGCGACGATGCTACCGGCATCAACGACATTGAACTTGCAGGCGAAAACGCTCCCATCTACAATGTTGCAGGTCAGCGCATCAGCAAGATGCAGAAGGGCATCAACATCGTTGGTAGCAAGAAGATTTTGAAATAACAAAAAGAAAGACCTTAAGGTCTCTAAGGACTTTAGGGACTTTAAGGTCTTTAACTAAAAGTAAGGAATTATGAAGAAAACATATTTGATGCCTGCAATGCAGGTAGAAGAAGCACAAGCTGCCAGCATGTTGGCCGAGAGCTTGAAACTTAGCAATACGACAGTTGACGGCAGTCAAGCCCTCACGAAAGAGGACGACTGGGACATCTGGGACGAAGAATAAGCCCCTGCCCTACTCCTCTTCTTGCAAGGAAGAGGAAGAAGACGAACAATCCCCGAGGTGCATACGTGCCTCGGGGATTGACGTTTTCAGCAGCTCGCAAACCCTATAGAGACTATAGAAGCTATAGAAGCTATAGATACTATAGAGTCTATAGCTTCTATCGCCCTAAGCCTTACCTTCTTGGGAAGGTTACAGTGCCGCAGACGCGACCCGTATAGATGTTGTGAACAGTGACGACCAGCTTGCCGTTCCTTACCTCGCCGTCTATCACGGTTGGGAAATGTCCCTCGTTCTTGCCTGTCATGTTGGGGCCGCCGCCTACTATCTGGAACCATTTGTGCGCTTCGCTCGGCATGTCGAGACGATAGACGTGCTGGTGGGCGGTAAGCAGTAGCTGGCAGCCAGCCTCGTCGAGCAAAGGTCCCCAGAGCTTGGCACAAGTGCGTTGCCACTCTGCAAAGTCGCCCTTGTGCTTGTCGTCCACATCTGCAGGAAAGAGGTCGCCCGGGTTCATGTCGGGACGAGGGTCGTAGAGAGGAATATGGCAGATGGCTACAAGAAACGGTGCAGCGGCTATCTCGGGCCGGCGGAGCACATCGCGAAGCCAGTCTCTCTGGGCGATTCGGTATGGTTCGCTAACGAAGAGGTTGCAGAACTTAGGATTAGTGTCGAGCTTATCCTCGCCCGTATCAAGGCCTATCAAGGCAACGTCGCCCATGCGGACAGCATAGTTCCTGCCCAAGTCCCAGTCGCGCGAATGGCGTTCCTCTGGCTGACGATACATCCAGATGCGTTCCAAATGACGGTTCGCTAAGCCACGCACATCGTGATTGCCGGGACAGAAAAGGTAGGGAATAGTGGTTGCATAGTCCTTACGCTTTATCTCTGGCTTGAAGAAGATGCGCTTCTGGGCTGCTACGGTCTCTTCCGTGTTGCAGGCATCGCCATTCCAGATAACACAGCTCGGCTGCAGCTCCATTACCTTGTTGATGGTTGGGTTGATAGCTTTCCACGAGGCGTGTGTGTCGTTGATGACGCAGAAGTGCGCCTTCGCCTCCTTGCCAGCCGTGCGGAAAGAATAGATGGCAGGCTTCTCCTCGTTGCCCGTAATGCGGATGTGGTAGCCGTCCTTGTACTCGATGCGGTCTGCTCCTACCTTATAATAATATAATGTAGAAGGCTTTAGACCAGTGAGGCGAACATGAATCACTTCGTTGTCCATAGCCGTCATTCGGTATCCGCCGCACCACACTCTTCGGCCGTCGCTCAAGTCGGGTTTCTCGCCGTAGATGACATAGCCGTTTGCCCAGTCGCTTACGCTGAAGGCTATGCCCATGCTCGTCTCGGCATAGTTCTGCAGGACAGGTTCACTGTCTATTAAAGGCTTCTCACTCTTCGCTTCCTCCGATGCAGAAGGGAGCTTGTCTGCCGAAATCCTTCCAGGAGCAGCCATCATCTCGGCAGGAATGCTGCTTGTTGCCGCCACGATGGCAGCATTCTTGATAAACTCACGTCGTTTCATCGTATTGTTTCTTTAGCGCACTACAAAGATAGCATTTTTTTCCTTTTCTATCGTCCTTTCTGCCTTCTTAATGCATGCAAAGGGGGCATTTCTCCCTTATTTAGGCAAAAAGAATACAATAAGAGCGAAGTTTTAGGCAAAGATATTGTATGAATGAAGAATAATTTGTAACTTTGCACAAAGAAAACCATGAACTATAAACTATGAACTATGAAATGAAAAAGACCAACTACCGTTGGGTCATCTGCGGGATGCTCTTCCTCGCAACCACTATCAACTACATGGACCGTCAAGTGCTTTCCCTGACATGGAAAGACTTCATCGCACCCGAATTCCATTGGACGGATGCCGACTACGGGCGCATTGCCGCCATTTTCTCCATTGTTTATGCCATCGGCAACCTCTTCAGCGGTCGATTCATGGACTGGATAGGCACGAAGAAGGGCTATCTGTGGGCCATCGGCATCTGGTCGCTTGGAGCCTGCATGCATGCCTTCTGCGGCACGGCAACCGTGGCGTGGTTGGGCCTAGAAGGCAAAGAAGACCTCATCAACGCCGTCGGCACCAGCACAGCCGTCATTGCTTCCGTCAGCACTTGGTTCTTCATTGTCTGTCGTATCGTGCTCGGCTTGGGCGAGAGCGGCAACTTCCCTTGTGCCATTAAGGTGACGGCCGAGTACTTCCCGAAGAAAGATCGCGCATTCCCCACCAGCATCTTCAACAGCGGCAGCACCATCGGAGCACTCATCGCTCCTGTTTGCATTCCGCTCATTGCCAAGTACTATGGATGGGAGATGGCCTTCATCATCATCGGTGCGCTGGGTTTCATTTGGCTCGGCCTCTGGGTGTTCGTCTATAAGAAGCCTGAGGAGAACAAACATGTGAACAAGGCAGAGCTGGCTTACATCCAGCAGGACAGCCCCCTCCCCCAACCCCTCCCCCGAGGAGGAGAGGAGAAGGGAAGCAGCCAACTTAGCGAAGAAAGCCTCCCTCCTCGGGGGGAGGATGGAGGGGGGCTTCCCTTCATCAAGTTCCTCACCTTCCCGCAGACGTGGGGCATCTTCTTTGCGAAGTTCATCACCGACGGCGTTTGGTGGTTCTTCCTCTTCTGGACTCCTGCCTACATCAGCGATGTCTATGGTCTGAAGAGCGACAATCCGACAGCCATGCTGCTCATCTTCGTGCTCTATGCCATCACGATGCTTTCCATCTATGGCGGCAAGCTGCCCACCATTATCGTCAACAAGACAGGTCTGCACCCCTATGATGCACGACTCAGAGCCATGTTCATCTTTACGCTGTTCCCTTTGCTGACGCTCTTTGCACAGCCCTTGGGAACCTACAGCTACTGGTTCCCCATCATCCTGATCGGTTTGGCAGGCGCTGCCCACCAAAGCTGGTCGGCCAACCTCTTCTCCGTTGGCAGCGACCTCTTCCCGAAGAATGCTGTCGGCACCATGACAGGCATCAACGGCATGGCTGGCGGCATCAGCTCGTTCCTCATCAACTGGATAAGCGGCTACCTCTTCGACTATGCCGACAAGACGCAGATGCAGTTCCTCGGCTTCACGGGCAAACCGGCCGGCTACTTCATCATCTTCTGCTACTGCGCCGTTGCCTATCTGCTCGGATGGCTGGTGCTCAAGGCTTTCGTGCCTAAGTATAAAGCCGTTTCAAACAATTAACTTCGTAACATCGTAATAACGTAATAATGTAATATCGTTATAACGAAAAATAGAATCACTATGAAAGACTTATTTGACATCAAAGGGAAAGTTGTCGTGCTGACTGGCGGCTGCGGCATCTTGGGCAGGAACATTGCCCACTATTTGGTAGAGCAAGGGGCAAAGGTTGTCGTGCTCGACCGCATCGAAGACCAAGGCAAGGAACTTGAGGCAGAGCTGAACAAGAAGGGCGAGGCACTCTTCCTCGTCACGGACGTACTGAAGAAGGAGGTTCTGGAGCAGAACCGCGACGCCATCGTGGCACGCTTCGGCACCATCGACGTCCTGCTGAATGCCGCCGGAGGCAACATGGCCGGCGCTACCATCGCTCCCGACAAGACCTTCCTCGACCTCGACCTCGACGCTTTTCGCAAGGTCGTGGAACTGAACCTCTTCGGCACAGTCATCCCTACACAAGTGTTCGTGCCCGTCATGGCCAAGAACGAGAAGGGCGCCATCGTGAACTTCTGCTCCGAAAGTGCCTTGCGACCCTTGACGCGCGTCGTGGGCTATGGTGCTGCGAAGGCTGCCATTGGCAACTACACGAAGTACATGGCCACCGAGCTCGCCACGAAGTTCAGCCCAGGCCTGCGTGTCAACGCCATCGTGCCGGGCTTCCTCCTGACCAACCAGAACCGCTCGCTCCTGACCAACGAGGACGGCTCTCTGACCGACCGCGCCAAGACCATCATCGCTCATACCCCAGCCGGCCGCTTCGCAGAGCCAGAGGAACTCTTCGGCACGATACATTATCTCATCAGCGACGCCAGCAGCTTCGTCACGGGCGTCCTCTCAGTAGTTGACGGCGGCTTTGACGCCTTCTCAATATAAATCGTAATAACGTAATAACGATATAACGTAATAACGACAATCTCATGATACTCTGCGAACAAAGCTTCCGTTGGTATGGCCCCAACGACCCTGTAAGCCTGCAGGACATCAGGCAGGCTGGTGCCACTGGCATCGTCACGGCTCTGCACCACATCCCTAATGGCGAGGTGTGGACAAAAGAAGAAATCCTGAAGCGTAAGCAAGTGATAGAAGACGCCGGAATGCGTTGGGCAGCCGTGGAGAGCGTGCCTGTCCACGAACACATCAAGACGCAAACGGGCGACTTCCAACGCTACATCGACAACTACAAGCAAAGCCTGCTGAACCTCGGCGAGTGCGGCGTGGACGTCGTAACCTATAACTTCATGCCGGTCCTCGACTGGACGCGCACAAACCTCGCCTACGAGATGCCCGACGGCAGCCGTGCCCTTCGCTTCGAAAGGGCAGCCTTCGTGGCCTTCGACTTGTTCATCCTGAAGAGGCCAGGCGCGGAGAAAGACTACTCCGAGGCAGAGAAAGCGAAGGCTAAGGCACGCAACGAGCAGATGGACGACGCGGAGAAGGAGCTTATCACCCGCAACATGATTGCCGGACTGCCAGGTTCGGAGGAGAGCTTCACCCTAGAGCAGTTCCAGCAGGAGCTTGACCGCTACAAGGACATCACGCCGGAGCGTCTTCGCGCGAACCTTATATATTTCCTTAAAGAGGTGTGTCCTGCTGCCGAAAAGGCCGGGGTTCGACTGGTCATTCACCCCGACGACCCGCCCATGTCGATACTCGGACTGCCCCGCATCCTCAGCACGGCCGAGGACTTCCAGGCACTCGTCGATGCCGTGCCAAGCCCTGCTAACGGCCTCTGCCTCTGCACGGGTTCGTTTGGCGTGCGTGCCGACAACGACCTGCCTGCCATGATGCGTCGCTTCTGGGACCGCATCGACTTCGTGCATCTCCGCAGTACTCAGCGTGATGCAGAAGGCAACTTCCACGAGGCGAACCACTTGGAGGGCGACGTGCCGATGTACAAAGTGATGAAAGCCTTCTTGGAGATTCAGCAGAAACGGCAGAAGAGCATCGTCATGCGTCCCGACCACGGGCACCAGATGTGCGACGACCTCCACAAGAAGACCAACCCCGGCTACAGCTGCATCGGCCGGCTCAGAGGCCTTGCCGAACTGCGAGGACTGGAGATGGGAATCGCTATGAGTAGCAACAACTAACTAAAAATCTTAAATAAAACAACAGATTTAACTGATTTAACGAATGAAACTTTTTACCACGAATTACGCGAATTACACAAATTACACTTTAAAAATAAGAGAGGAAACAACGGATTGAACGGATTTGACGGATTTTTATAATTCGTGCAATTCGTGGTAAGAGACATCTATTTGTATATTAATTGTCAGTTCTATATGTGCAATTCGTGGTAGAACAACCAATCCGTCTAATCCGCTAAATCCGTTGTTGATATTAATTCAGAGCAAATTCAATCCATGTTATTCGCGTAATTCGTGGTAGAACAACCAATCCGTCTAATCCGTTAAATCCGTTGTTGATGTTAATTTAGAGCAAATTCAACTCATGTTATTCGCGTAATTCGTGGTAGAATAACCAATCCGTCTAATCCGTTTAATCCGTTGTTGATATTAATTTAGAGCAAATTCAATCCATGTTATTCGCGTAATTCATGGTAGAACAACCAATCCGTCTAATCCGTTTAATCCGTTGTTGATATAAATAAATAATGTATCGTTTGTTGTAATTATGAACTTCATGGACCAGAACTTCCTGTTGTTGTCGGCGACGGCGCAGGACCTTTATCATAACCACGCAGCCCATCTGCCCATCATCGACTACCATTGTCACCTCAATCCGAAGGAGGTGGCCGAGGACCATCGCTTCGAGAGCATCACGGAACTCTGGCTTGGAGGCGACCACTACAAGTGGCGTGCCCTCAGGAGCAACGGCGTGGAGGAGAAGTACATCACAGGCGACGCAAGCGATTGGGAGAAGTTCCAGAAGTGGGCCGAAACGATGCCTTACTGCATGCGCAACCCTCTGTACCACTGGACGCACCTCGAACTACGCACGGCCTTCGGCATAACGAAGCTCCTGAATGCTTCGACGGCCCGCGAGATTTACGACGAATGCAACGAAAAGCTCAAGCAGCCCGAGTTCTCGGCCCGTGGCTTGATGCGCCGCTACAACGTAGAAGTGGCCTGCACCACCGACGACCCGGCAGACGACTTGCGGTATCACAGAAGCCTCTCCCCCAACCCCTCTCCCATGGGAGAGGGGAGTATCGGCAAGGTCATGGGGAAGTCCCCCTCTCCCACGGGAGAGGGGTCAGGGGTGAGGCTTCTGCCCACCTGGCGCCCCGACAAAGCAATGGCCATCGACAATCCAACGGCCTACCGAGCTTACATCGAGGCACTTGGAGCTGCCGCTCAACAGGACATTCGCTCCTATACCGACCTACTTGATGCCCTGCAAAAGCGTCACGACTTCTTCGCTTCTGTCGGTTGCCGCCTCTCCGACCATGGTGTCAACGAGTTTTATGCCGACGACTTCACCGAAACGGAACTGAACAGCATCTTCCGCAAAGTGATGGACGGCAAGACGCCGAATGCTGAGGAAATCAGCAAGTTCCGCTCTGCCCTCATGCTCGAAGGGGGAAGAATGGACGCGAAAGCAGGTTGGGCGCAACAGTTCCACTACGGCCCGATGCGCAACAACAACTCGAAGATGTTCAAGAGGCTCGGTCCGGATGCCGGCTACGACAGCATCGGCACCTGGAACACCAGCGAGAGCCTCTCCCGTTTCCTCGACAAGCTGGACAGCGAAGGCAACCTCGCCAAGACCATCCTCTACCCCATCAACCCGTCGGACAACGAGATGATTGCCACCATGATAGGCAACTTCCAGGAAGGTCCCGTGCCGGGCAAGATACAGTTCGGCAGCGGCTGGTGGTTCAACGACCAGCTCGACGGCATGGAACGCCAGTTGAACTGCCTCTCGGTGCTCGGCCTGCTGAGCCGCTTCGTTGGCATGCTGACCGACAGCCGCTCGTTCCTCTCCTACCCCCGCCACGAGTACTTCCGCCGATGCCTCTGCAACCTCCTCGGCCGCGACGTGGAAGAAGGCAGACTGCCGCGAGAGGAGATGCCCTTCATCCGGCAGATGGTCGAGGACATCAGCTACTACAACGCGAAGAGATATTTCGGCTTCTAAAACCTCAAATCACACGGAGTTTTAATTGTAACAACGGATTGAACGGATTGAACGGATTGATTATTTAACCACGAATAGAAAGAATCACACAAATTGGCTACGTTTTGTATTGATTTGCACAACGGATTGAACAGATTAAACGGATTGAATATTACCGAACTACACGAATTGAATATGCCTTTTATTGCAAGGAATAATTTGTGAAATTTGTGTAATTCTTGGTTAAGTAACAGCCTGTCCAATTCAAATAACACGTTCAAGTTAATTCCGACGCCTCAGCGTGTTGCCAGTACTACCGTGGTAGTACTCCAGTCCTCCCGTGGAGGGACTGGAGTTTCTCCGTGGAGGGACTGGAGTTTCTCCGTGGAGGGACTGGCGACACACCACGGAGCGTCGAACAAGGGTCCGTGTTTCCCCTCTAAAGGGAGGGGTTAGGGCTGGGGGCTATTTCCTGTCGAAACAAGCCCCTCACCCAAAGGGGGAGGTTGGAATGGAGTTTCTCACCATCCTCGGAGGTGAGGCGAGTGGCGGCGGCAACCGAAGACGCTATCCTCGTGCGCAAGCACACGCACATTAATATATATAATGTATTGTCTCCTCACAGGACTGCTACAAACATTTCCTTTTACCTTAACTTGGGCAAAGTAGCGAAAAAAGACGGATGCCGCAAAGAAATATTCATATTTTTATTCCGTTTGGCTCGTAATTCAAAATTATTCTGTATCTTTGCACTTGATTAGTCGTTTGAGCAATCAGTCGGTAGGGCGTTCAGACATAAATGACAGCTGCCATCGGCACTTTTGCCAAGCCTCTAAGCAACAATACAACTTAACTACACAAAACTATGAAAAGGAATTTCTTTATGACCCTGCTTGCCGCCATCTGCTTGGCTGCTTGCGCCGAGACACAGACAAAGACTGAAATCAAGGTCATCGGCGACCTGGGCGAACCGCAGCCCACGTTCCTCCACGACATGTTCAGCAACAAGAAGATTGCCGAAGGCACAGTTGCCGACGGAGTTGTCACGTTTACCCTGGACACCGTAGAGCCTGCTGTCGCCGTGATAGGCCGTAGCGATGACCGTCGTCAGCCGATTTGTACCGTCATCATCGACGGCAAGCCCATCGAAGTAACCATCAAGGACGGCGAAGCCACCATTACGAAAGGCTCCGAAAGCAACATGGCTCTCACAGATGCCATGGAGCGTGTGAAGGTAGCAAGCAGCCCGATGGAGCAGCTTATGAAAGACTACAGCGAGGCTCGCGAGAAGTATGGCGAAGACATTCCCAAGGATATGATGGACGGCTTCGACAAGCGTTACGACGAAATCTCCGAGGAAATCATCGCCACACAAAAGCAGATCATCATGGAGAACAAGGACAATATGGCTCCTCTCTACCTCCTGCGTGCTGGCGGCGACGCTTTTGGAGTGGACTTCATCGAGAACTTCCTGAAGGACTACAAGTACAAGGACTGCAAAGCACTCGCACCCGTCGTGGCCTCCATCGGCGGCGAGAAGAACAAACTTCCCGGCGCTTCCGTGGTCGATTTCGTGGGTAAGGACCTCGACGACAAGGAGTGCCACCTCACCGACTACGTGGGCAAGGGCAAGTACGTCCTCGTTGACTTCTGGGCAAGCTGGTGCGGTCCCTGCCGCGCTGAGATGCCGAATGTGAAGGCTAACTATGAGAAGTACAAGGACAAAGGCTTCGAAGTGGTCGGCATCTCCTTCGACAACAGCAAGGAAGCCTGGGCAAAGGGTGTCAAGGACCTTGGCATCACCTGGCCACAGATCAGCGACCTCAAGGGCTGGCAATGTGCTGCAAGCGACCTCTACAACATCAAGGGCATCCCTGCAACCATCTTCTACGGCCCCGACGGGAAGGTCATCAAGGCCAACCTGCGCGGCGAAGAGTTGGGCAAGACTTTAGCTGAGTACCTTGACAAGTAAGAGACAAAAACCGACAGACCCTTCCCAACCCTCCCTTAAAGGGAAAGACCCCTCTAAATCTCCCCTTAAAGGGGAGACTTTCTCCCTCCCTTTAAGGGAGGTTGGGGGTGGGGCTTTCTCCGACATCTTTGCCGAGAACACCCGCATTAGCAGCATGGTGCTGCAAGACGGGAAGGTGAGTCAGGCACAGCAAGTCTGCCTTTATGGTGCCGGCATTCGTAGTGTCCGAGGCACAGAGACAAGCTATGCCTACACGATGGACCTGAGCGAAGAAGGGCTGACGAAGGCGGCAAAGAGCATCAAAGCCCCCTCCCCGCTCCCCCTTGTAGGGGGAGGTGCAGATACACTATTTACCCCTCTCTCTGCAAGGGAGAGGATGGGAGAGGGTCTGGGTGAGGCTGGGGCTTACCGTTTCCTCCTTGATGTCGAGGCGAAAGCCCATGCTCTCGATGCTTCCGTCATCAGGGTGAAGGCCTACGTCTCCCAGCGGATGCAGGAGGTACAGTTCGCCAACAGCGACGGAACGACGTTCCACGACTTCCGGCCCCGCACGTCGCTCTCGGTGAACATCGTCATGGAACGTGGCGGCAAGACACAGATGGGCTTCGCTTCCCGCATGATGCAGATGGGCGCGGAGTTCTTTTCCGACGCACTTATAGATGAGGTTGTCCGCGAAGCTATCCAGCGGACGGACTTCCTCTTCGCAGCCTCGCAGATAGAAGGCGGCGAGATGCCCGTCGTGATGGCTGCGGGGAGTAGCGGCATCCTGCTGCACGAAGCCATCGGCCACGCCTTCGAGGCCGACTTCATCCGCACGGGCGACAGCATCTTCACGGGCAAACTCGGGCAGCAGATATGCCACCCAAGCATCAGCATCGTCGATGACGGAACGCTTCCCGGCGATGCCGGAATGCTTCGCTACGACGACGAGGGCGTGCCGGGACAAAGGACGGTTCTCGTCCACGAAGGCAGGCTGAACAGCTATCTCTACGACCGCATCAGCGCCCGACACTTTGGTGTGGAGCCTACGGGCAACGGTCGGCGCGAGAGTTTCCGCTGCCCGCCTATCCCGCGAATGCGGTCAACCTACATGCTGCCGGGCGAGGCGAAGGAGGAAGACATCATCCGAAGCGTGCGCCGAGGCATTCTGGCTGAGTCGTTTACCAACGGCCAAGTGCAGATTGGTGCAGGCGACTTCACCTTCTTCATGAAGACGGGCTGGCTCATCGAGAACGGCAAGTTGACCCGTCCTCTACGCGACCTCAACATCATCGGCAACGGCCCCGAGGCCCTTCGGCGCATCAGCATGGTGGGCGACAACCTCCGCATCGACCACAGCGCCAGCATGTGCGGCAAGGAAGGACAGAAGGTAGCAGTCAGTCAAGGCTTGCCTACGGTGCTGATAGACAAATTAATCGTGGGATAGAAGACCTGAAGAGGTTAGTGGTTAGAGGTTAGAGGTTAGAGAATACTATTAGCCGCTGGTCAGCATCCAAAACATTCCTCTAACCCCTTACCTCTAACCTCTAACCACCAAAAATATGAACAAAGAACTCATATACCTCGCCGAGCAGGAAATCCTGAAGCTTCCTGCCAAGCTCGACTACAAGCTTGTCCTGCTGAAGAACCACGAGGACAACATCGTCTTGCGCGACGGCAAGGTGGAGAAGATGCTGAGGGCCACGTCGTTTTCGCTCGCCATCAACCTCTACCTCGACGGTCGCGACGGCTTCTTCTACACGAATGACTTGCGCCCCGAGAGCGTCAGCGCGTTCATTAAGACTGCCTTCGAGACGACGCGCCTGCTGGAGCCGGATGAGACGCGGACGCTTGCCGACCCCGACCGCTACTACCGTGGCGACGGCCCCGACCTGCTGAACTTCGACGCCTCGCTCTCCGAGATGACTCCCGACGAGAAGCTTCTCCTGATGCGCGAAACGGCAGCAGAGGTGGAGGGAACTGACCCTCGCATCATCAGTCTACAGACGCGTTACACCGACCGGCAGCACGAGGCACATTATTTAATAAGTAACGGCTTCGATGCCTGCGAGCAGAGCAGCTACTGCACCCTGACGAGCATCGTCACGGTGGAAGGCGAAGGCGGTCAGCATCCCATGGACGGCTGGGGCGAGTCGCGCATCTTCTTCCGTCAGATGCCTCGAAGCGGCATCGGTCGGACTGCCCTGGAACGGACGCTCCGCAAGATAGGACAGCGACCTGCTCCCAGCGGCCGCTACCGCATGATACTGGAGTCGCCGTGCGCCGGAAACTTCCTTCAGCCCTTGCTCAACGCGATGAACGGACAGGCGTTGCAGCAGAAGGCATCGTTCCTCATAGGCAAACTCGGCGAACAGGTCGTGTCGCCGCTGGTCAACATCGTGGACGACCCGCTCCAGCCCGGCACGCGCGGCGCCTCGCTCTTCGACTACGACGGCGTGGCAACCCAGCGCAGGGAACTCTTCACGGAAGGACGCCTGATGACTTATTTCATTGATACTCCGATGTCGAAGAAGCTCGGAATGGCTCCGACGACACAGGGAATTCATAGGCTCATTATGGAGAGCTCAGAACCAGCCCCCTCCCCGCTCCAGACCCCCCAACCCCCTTTAGGGGGAGCTTGCATTCCAGCAGCCCCGCCGCGAAAGACTCCCCCTAAAGAGGGTTGGGGGGTCTTGGGGAGCGGGGAGGGGGCCGCTTCCATCCTCGTCACCGACTTCAACGGGGGCAACTGCGACCCCGTGACGGGCAATTTCTCCTACGGCATCGAAGGTTTTCTCATGGAGAATGGCGTCATCGTGCAGCCCGTCAGCGGCATGAACATCACGGGAAACATGCTCGATGTCTGGCAGAGGCTGAGCCATGTTGCCAACGATGCCGACCCCTGGGAAACGGAACTTATTCCTACGCTTACCTTCGAGGACGTCGCTTTCGGCGGTTGCTGAAGCGCACCTCGACAGCCGAAGAAAGCCGCCCGGGCAAGGATTTCTCTCGCTCATTATCAATAATGTCCAGTAAATAAGCGCCGAAGGCGCGAAAGACCACAGACAGGGGTGTCACCCCCCGGCAAGGAACATATCGGACTCTCTTCGAGACTTTAGCCAAGCCTCTATGAACTGCCTTTTGTCAGGAACGCCGATGGATAAGAGCCTAAACAGAAGATGAAAAAGTTTTCCCAAGATAGCAATAGCTCCTTATATAGACACCCATTTTACGCTCCGTGGAGCGCGGGCCGATACAACGTGGAGCGCGGGCCGATGCTCCACGGAGCGTAAGCCGATGCTCCACGGAGCGTGAAACGCCCCTCCCTGAAGGGTGTTTCTTTGTTATTGCCGTCCGGGGTAAAAAGCCGCAGCTATTTCTTCTTCTGACTCTTGCGTTGCCGCTTGGGTTTGAGCGCGTTTTCGTCGAGCGCATCGAGCATCGACATCTGCTTTTCGCGCAGATAAATGTCGATGCTGAAGCCCTGCTCGGCTATCTTCACCAGCAGGTAGCAACGGCTGAGCCATGTACGTCGCATGTCGGGCAAGATGTTCTCCAGCCGACGCATAGCCTGCTTGTTGCCCGCCTCCACTTTGGCGGAAAGCGCGATGGGCTTGGCGAGGATGTCGCGAAGCTGATTGGAGAAGTACTCCGCGCTGCGTTTCACGCGGGAGAGGAACTCGGCATCGTGCAAGTCCTCGATGGGCATGGAGAGAATCTTCTGCCGCCACTTGTCGGAGACGGCAACAACTCGCTGCCGCAAGTCGGCAAGCGACTGGTCGTGCAACTGCTTGAGCGACGCATAGCTGCTGTAGAAAAACTCGTCGAAGAGGCGTACCATCGTCTCTTCGAAGCTAAGGATGGTGCGGAAGTCGAACAGCTGGAGGAGCAGGTAGCGCATGTACTCCTGCTTCAGCATCGGCAGTTGCCTGATGCTTCGCTCTGCCTCGTTCTCCTGCTGGGCTATGTAGCTATCGACGCGCTCGTCGTTGATGATGGCTCTCGCCTCTAAGGGTTTGGCGAGCACCATGCCTTCGAGCGTGCGGCATCGGCTCAGGGCCACATAGACTTGCCCAGGGGCAAACGACATGTTGGCATCGATGATGGCGCGGTCGAAGGTCAGGCCTTGGCTCTTGTGGATGGTGATGGCCCAGGCCAGACGCAAGGGCAGCTGGCGAAACGTGCCAAGCACCTCAGTCTCAATCTCGCGCGTCTTCTCGTTCAACGTATAGCGGGAGTTCTCCCACTCCAACGGTTCCACTTCTATTTCCTCTGCGTCGCCCTCGCAATAGACCGTGAGTCTGGAAGGCTCGGCCTGCGTCACTCGCCCGATGCGACCGTTGTAATAGAGGTGTTCGGTCGAGGGGTCGTTCTTGACGAACATCACCTGTGCGCCCTCTTTCAGCAGGAGCGTCTCGGCCGTCGGGTAGGCGTAGTCGGGGAAAGTGCCTTCAATCACAGCATGATACATGACGGGACTGCCCGGCAGCTTCTGCAGCTCCGACTCGTTGTAGAAGTTGGCTTGGCTGTTGTGAGTAGTGAGGCGGATGAAGGCCTCCTCGGAGCCTTTCCATGGAAGGGGCAGTTGCTGCAACGTTTCTCCGTTGGGACCGATTGTGGTGAGGCTTCGGCTGTTCAGCTTTGCCAACGCCTCGGCCGACGGATGCCCGTTTCGCACCTCGTTCAGGATGCTGATGAAGGATGCGTCCTGCTGTCGGTAAACGTGCTCCAGTTGGATGGTCACGTAGTCAATCTGCTGCAAGGTCTTGGAGCCGAAGAAGTAAGGCGTGTCGTAGTACGACCTGAGCATCTGCTCGTCCTCCGGCGTCACGACGGGCGTCAGCTGTGCCAAGTCGCCTATCATCAGCAGTTGCACGCCGCCGAAGGGCTGTCCGTGGTCGCGGAAACGGCGCAAAACGGCATCGATGGCATCGAGCAGGTCGGCCCGCACCATCGAGATTTCGTCGATTATCAGCAAGTCGATGGAGGCGATAATCTTTCGCTTCTCCTTGCTGAAGTCGAACTTGCTCTTCACCTTAGCGCCAGGGACGTAAGGCGAGAAAGGCAGCTGGAAGAACGAATGGATAGTGACGCCGCCGGCATTGATGGCGGCCACACCCGTTGGTGCCACCACGATGCAACGCTTGCGCGACCTCTCGACCACGGTCTTCAGGAACGTCGTCTTGCCCGTTCCTGCCTTGCCTGTCAGGAAGATGCTGCGGCCGGTGTTCTCCACGAAGTCCCAAGCCGTGCGCAATTCCTTGTTCTGCTCCACTTCTCTCCTCCTTATGATGGGGTCTATAAGGTTCTATAAATTAGCTTCGAACACGCTTTATGTTTCCTCATTCCTGCCCTGCGAAGCATCCTGCTGGGCTGTGTCTTCCTTCATCCAATCCTCGATGAGGCGGTAGGCAATGGAAGAAGGGTCGGGCAGGCAAGGCAGGTTGTCGCGGCCGAACCAGCCGCCGTCGCTAAGCTCTGCCTTCTGTAGCTGGATTTCGCCCGAAAGGTAGTCGGCCGTGAAGCCCACCATCAAGCCGCTCGGATAAGGCCACGGCTGCGAGGCGAAGTAGCGGATGTTGGTGACGCGAAGACGTGTCTCTTCCCAAACTTCCCGCTGCACGCAATCCTCGAGCGTCTCGCCTGTCTCGACGAAGCCCGCAACAAGGCCGTAATGGCGGTCGCGGAAGGTGTGGGCATGCACCATGAGAATCTTGTCGTCGCGACGAATGCGGACGATGATTGCTGTAGCAAGGCTCGGCCAAAGCTCCTTGCCGCATTCCTTGCACTGCTTGCTGATTTCCGTCTGCCAACGCATCTCGCCGCCACATACTCCGCAGAACTTCGAGTTCTGATGGAAATAGACCAGCTCGGCGCACTTGCCCGCAAGTTGATAGTCCTCAGCAGGCAGGATGTGGAACGACTTGCGGAGCGGCATCATTTGCAGGTCTTCCCTATTCGAAACGGGATGGGGAAGAGAGGCAACGCCGACCTGACCTCCCTGCAACTCCGTTACCTTTTCCCAAGGTTTCAACTCGATGGGACATTCGCCAAAGGGGACAGTCCCCTCTTTCGTGAGCAGAATGTCCCCCTGACAGTAAATGAAGTATTTCTTATTCTTCACTTTTCACTCTTCACTCTTCACTTTAGAGCCTCATCGACTTCTTAATCTCCTCTACCTTTGCCTTTGCCTTCTCCACGCAGCCGGCGTAGCAGTTAGCGCAGCCCATCGTGTCCTTTATTTCGAGGTAGAACTTAATCTTCGGCTCTGTGCCGCTGGGACGGACACTGACCTTTGTGCCGTCTTCGCAGAAGTACTGCAGCACGTTGCTCGTGGCGGGCATGTCGAGAGGCATTTCCTTGCCTTCGCCGTCACGAGCCTTGAGGGTTTTGAAGTCCTTTGCCAGAACGACCTTGCTGCCAGCAATCTCCGTGATGGGATTGTTGCGGAAGTCTTCCATCATCGCCTTGATTTCGTCGGCGCCGCTCTTGCCGGGCTTAACCACGTTGATGGTGTGCTCGTAGCTGAAGCCGTACTCGAGATAGATTTGCATCAAGAGGTCGTAGAGCGTCATACCGTTGTCGCGCGCCCAAGCTGCAATCTCGCAAATGAGGCAGATAGAGGCTGGAGCGTCCTTGTCGCGCACCTTGTCGAAGGGCAGGAAGCCGAAGCTCTCCTCGCCGCCGCCGATGTATTTCTGCTTGCCTTCGCTGATGGCAATCTCGTGGGCAATCCACTTGAAGCC
>CACYQI010000054.1 GCA_902776455.1 uncultured Bacteroidales bacterium
ATGCTGTCTGCCTATATGGTATTGTCCTTTTATAACTTCCACGAGCGCAGCGAGTTTACTTCCACTTTAACTTCCACTTTAACTTCAGAAACTTCAGTAAGGATAACGAATGGATGCTATCAACAACCTCTTCTCCCTGCTCAGCTCTTTGCTATGGGGCTGGCCTATGGTCATCCTGTTGCTGGGCACACACGTGTTCCTCACTTTCAGGCTTCGCATACCGCAACGCCGATTGCTGACGGGCATTCGTCTCTCTGTCAAGAAGGACAAGGGCGCGACGGGCGATGTCTCGCAGTTCGGAGCCTTGGCAACAGCACTTGCCGCCACTATCGGAACGGGCAACATCGTCGGCGTGGCAACGGCTGTGGCGCTTGGCGGACCGGGAGCCGTGCTGTGGTGCTGGCTGACAGGCATCTTCGGTATGGCTACGAAGTATGCAGAAGGCTTGCTTGCCGTGAAGTATCGTGTGCGAGGCAGCGACGGACGAACCTATGGAGGTCCGATGTATGTTCTCGAAAACGGCTTAGGCATGAAGTGGCTTGCACTCGCTTTCGCCATCTTCACGGCTCTTGCCAGCTTCGGTATCGGCTGTACCGTGCAGGCCAACTCCATCGCGCTCTTAGCGAAAGAGACCTTCGGCATCCCGACGTGGACGGTAGGCGTGTTCGTCTGCGTGCTCACGGCCCTCGTCATCATGGGCGGCGTGAAGTCCATTGCTCGCGTCTGCACCATCTTCGTGCCCTTCATGGCTTTGCTCTATGTGCTTGGCTGTCTGTATATTCTCTGTATGAACAGCAGTTTTGTATGGCCAGCGGTACAGCTTATCGTCGAGTCGGCCTTCAATCCCACGGCAGCAGGCGGCGGCTTCGTTGGAGCCTCTGTGATGATGGCGGCTCGCTACGGCATAGCCCGTGGCCTCTTCTCCAACGAGAGCGGCATGGGCAGCGCTCCCATCGTGGCGGCTGCGGCACAGACACGCAACCCGGTGAGGCAGGCTCTGGTGTCGAGCACAGGCACCTTCTGGGACACCGTCGTCATCTGCGCCCTCACAGGCCTTGTGCTCGTCAGCAGCATCCTGGCTTATCCCGACATCAGCTATGCCGACGGCGCAGCCTTGACGAAGGTGGCGTTCTCGAAGATTCCGTATGTAGGCGCTCCCTTGCTCACCTTCGGCATCCTCACCTTTGCCTTCAGCACCATCCTCGGCTGGAGCTATTATGGCGAGAGTGCCGTCAACTACATCGAGCATCAGCGCATCAACCGCTTCTATCGCATCCTCTACATCGTGGCGCTCTTCTTCGGCAGCATCATCAGCCTCGACGTCATCTGGAACATCGCCGACACGATGAACGCCCTCATGACGATTCCCAACCTCGTCGCTCTGCTCCTGCTGAGCGGCGTAGCTACACGCGAGACCAACAAGTACCTCTGGGGCGGCCGTCTCGACGAGGAAATGGAGGACACATCAAGCGCCTTCGGCGAAGTGAAGAGTGAAGAGTGAAGAGTGAAGAATTTGCTACCGCGCTGTAAATAGCTAAATTATAAAATTGTAAATAAATAGTAAATAGTAAATCGTCAAATTGTAAATTGATTGAGCGATGCCCTTAATCTGATAAATCTTAATATAATTTGAACATGAATGAATATATAATCCGTTAAATCAGCTAAATCTGTGGTTTAAGATACTCCCGAAATATGAATAAAGAGCTTATGAAAAGACAAATCATCTGTATTCTGCTTTCTTTTGTTGCTTTTATTGCTAAAGCACAAACCCCCTCCAATCCCGGTTGGCTGTGGACTATCAGCGGCAACGGGTTGGCACAGAACTCTTATCTCTTCGGCACTTGCCACGGCGACGGCATCAGCTTCACCGACGAGGAGATTTACAGCATCCATGGGCTTTCCGAAGCTTTGGACGAGGCTCAAACCGTCTTCTTTGAATCAGATCCGAATGTCGATAGCATGTCTGAAGAAGAGAAGGAAGAGTTGAAACAACTCTATGGGATGATATATAATCCTGGGCCGGAATACATGATGCCCGAGGGTGTGTTCTACAAGCCGCTCTACGATAGCGTGGCGCACTTCTACGAGGTCAACAACTTCATGATCTCCAAGATGAAGGACGTGGAGTACTGGAAGAAGACACCCGGCTATTGGTGCATCCGTCTGAGTATGTATGCTTTTACGAAGGTAAGGATGTGCAGAAGCGTGGACTTGGCCTTGCACGAGGAAGTCGTCAAGCGCGGCAAGGAAACCGGCGGCTTGGAATCGACGTCATCTGTGATGGGAATGATAATGTCCATGTACACAGACACGAAATACATCGACACGCTTTCCATGAAGGAGCAGGCCAAAATCATCTACAAGCTTGTTCATCGGATGAATAATGACAGCATCTTACAGTTCCCAAAGCTCCATGAAGCCTATCTTGAGAACGATACCTGCAAGTTTTACCAGTTCTTAGGGGAGTTTGAAGAAGAGCTGACGAAGTGGAATGAAGAGGATTTTGGGAACGGGATGCAAGACAGGAAGGACTACCAGAACGAGCACCTTCTGCGCGATAGAAACGAGGCATGGATACCTGTCATCAAAGAAAACATCGCCAAGCGGCCTTGCCTGATTGCCGTCGGCTGCCGCCACTTGCTGAGTGGCGATGGCTTGATTGCCATGCTTCGTCGAGAAGGATACAGAGTCGAACCTGTGATGAAGCCGAAGTAGCTTGTTATTTGAAGTCCCTCGCGCTTATTCTTGGAGCGAAGTCGTAATTAAGAAGTTTCGGGAGTTATAAGATGAAGTTAAAAAGGGAGTTAAGCGCTTTGCGCAGGAAGTTAAGCCAGCAAGCTGGCTGGACGACAGCTTTGGATGCTGTCTGCCTATATGGTATTGTCCTTTTATAACTTCCACGAACCGCCAGGTCGACGAAGTCAACGTAGCGAGTTTACTTCCATTTTAACTTCCACTTTAACTTCAGAAACAAACAAATCTGCTGTTGGATGATGAATAGTAAATAAATTTTCGTAACTTTGCACGCGAAAAGACAACGGAAACCAGAACCTATGTTTCGCTTCAAAGACTTTGTTCCTCTTCTCTTGCTCCTTGCCCCTTGCTCCGCGCTCCACGTCTCGGCACAGAGCGACACGCTCGTGTTTACGCCCCAATGGACGGCACAGGCTCAGTTTGCGGGTTACTACGTGGCAGAGGAGATGGGCTTCTACAAGGAAGCTGGCGTAAAGGTGAGGATAGAACACCCCTCGGTCACTCAACCTGCCATGAGCCGACTGCGTTCTAACAAATGCCATGCTACGACCATGCAGCTCTGTCAAGCCTTGGAAATCGTGGACGGCGGCATTCCTTTGGTCAATATCCTGCAGACATCGATGAACAACGCCATGGTCATCGTCTCTGCCCGTGGCAAAGACCCTTTGACGCAGAAAGGTGCTCGCGTAGGCATTTGGAGCGTAGGCTTCGGCCAGTTGGCTTTCTGCATGAGCAACAAGGAACACCTCGACTACAATTGGGTGCGCTTCGCCCAGAACGTCAACCTCTTTGTGTCGGGTGCTCTCGATGCCACACTTGCCATGAGCTACAACGAGTACTACCAGCTCATGCAGGCTGGCGTGGAGATGACGGAAGGGAATGTCTATCGCTTCTGCGACCACGGCTACAACGTGCAGGAGGACGGCGTCTATATGATGCGCGACTACTACAACAGCCACAAGGAACAGGCCCGGCGTTTTGCAAGGGCCAGCAAGAAGGGGTGGCTGTGGGCAGCCCAGCATCAGGAAGAGACGCTCGACATCGTGATGCGCTACGTAGAGAAAGCCCACATCGCCACCAATCGCACTATGCAACGGCTCATGCTTCAGGAGATTCTGCGCCTGCAAGTGAACCGCGAGACGAAGAAGCGCGAGTTCCGCCTGCTTCCAGATATGGTGCAGAAAGCCAGCCACTTGATGAAGGAGAACGGGATGCTGAAAAGGGAAGTGACATACGAAGAACTGACCAGCCCCCTCTAAAAGAATTAAAAGGTTAAAAAGTTAAAAAGTTAAAAAGGGGCCTCCTCTAAATCTCCCCCTAAAGGGAGAGACTTACCCCCTTCCCTTTAGGGGAGGGATGGGGAGAGGCTGTAAATGCAAGATGATTAAGTGGTTCCGTCGTAAGCTCTCTGTCAGAGTCAGCCTGTGGGTCGTGATGTTTGCAGCCGTCATCTTCATCGCCGCCCTTAGCTTCCTGTTCTATCAGGCCCGCGATGCCGTGCGACAGGAAGCCATCAGTCGTGCCACGCAGATTCTCGACAACACGGCCGAGCGCGTGGAAGGCATCCTGAACCGCGTGGAAGTGGCTACGAACATGACCAAGTGGCTCGTGCAGCGGCATCCCGACAACCCCGACTCGATGTTCGTCTATAGTCGCGGCATGTTGCTGAACAATCCCGACTTCTACAACTGCTCCATTGCCTTCGAGCCTTACTACTTCAAGGACAAAGGCCGCTACTTCTCGGCCTACTCCAAGCACGACGGCGACACCATACGCACCATACAGGGCGGTAGCGACAACTACCAGTACTTCTACATGGACTGGTACCTCATGCCCATGCTGCTCAACCATCCCTGCTGGACGGAACCTTATATGGACCTCGACGTGCCCACCAACACCACGGGCATGGTGGCAAGCTACTGCGACGTCATCAAGGACGGGCAGGGACGCGTGATAGGTTCCATCAATACCAGTCTCTCGCTGAGCTGGCTGTCGCAGACCGTCTCGTCGCTGAAACCCTATCCCAATTCCTACAGCATCATGATAAGCCGTGGCGGCACATACTTCGTGCATCCCGACACGAGCAAGATAACGCGTCAGACCATCTTCACGCATACCTTCGAACAACCCGATACAGCCTTGACCCGACTTGGCCACGCCATGCAGCGGGGCGAAGACAGCATGATGCATACGACCATCGGCGGCGTGAGCTGCTACGTCTTCTACCAACCCCTCGGGGCTACAGGATGCTCCATTGCAATCGTCTGCCCCGAAAGCGACATCTTCAGCGGCTTCGACCGCTTGCGCCGTGCCGTTACGTCCATCGTTGCCGTCGGTCTGCTGCTGATGCTCTACTTCTTCATCCGCATCATTACTCGCGAGCTGAATCCCCTTCGCCGCTTGGCAAAGGAAGCAGAAACCATCGCTTCGGGGCAGTTCGATGCCAAGTTGCCCGACTTCAAACGCATCGACGAGATAGGACAGCTGACCCATTCGTTTGGCAATATGCAGCAATCGTTGGTGAGATACATCGACGAGCTGAAGGAAACCACTTCGCAGAAAGCCTCGATAGAAAGAGACCTCCGCATCGCCAGCGCCATACAGAAAGGTATGTTGCCCGAAAAGTTCCCTTCGAAAGCCGACTGCGACGACGTACAGATATACGCCTCGCTGACACCAGCCAAGGAGGTGGGAGGCGACCTGTTCGACTTCTACTTCCGTGACGAGAAGCTCTTCTTCTGCATCGGCGACGTCTCAGGCAAGGGCGTTCCTGCCTCGCTCTTCATGGCTGTCACCAGAGCCGTCTTCCGCACCATTTCGATACGCGAGTCGATGCCCGACCGCATCATGGCGACCATGAACAAGACTATCGCACAGATGAACAAGAACAACATGTTCGTCACGCTTTTCGTCGGAGTGCTCGACATGCCTACAGGCCGCCTGTACTACTGCAACGCCGGTCACGATGCCCCTCTGCTCATCGGTGCAGGCGTAGGTACGCTGCCTTGCGACTCAAACATCCCCGTCGGGTTCAGACCTGCGTGGAAATACACGTTGCAGGAAGCACAGATATTCACCGGCACCACCATCTTCCTCTTCACCGACGGACTGACCGAAGCCATGGATGCCCATGAAGAGCAGTTCCAGATGGAACGCATCGAGCATGTTGCCTCGCAAGCACTCGCCTTGGGGCAGCAGGAGCCGCAGCAACTCATAGGCCGAATGACAGAAGCTGTACACCAATTCGTGGGAGAAGCTGAACAGAGCGACGACCTGACCATGATGGCCATTCAATACATCCACCAGCAAAGCGACACCAATTTGCCAAGGAGCATCGTGCTCAGCAACGACACGAAGGAAGTGCCACAGTTGAACGATTTCGTGGTCAAAGTGTGCGAAGCTGCCGGACTCGAAACTCCCACCACCATGCAGATAGTGCTTGCCATCGAAGAGGCTGTAGTCAACGTCATGAAGTACGCCTACCCCGAGGGCACCCGAGGCGACGTGACCGTCGAGGCAGTCTGGGACGAAGCACGGCTGAAGTTCACCATCACCGACAGCGGGAAGCCCTTCGACCCCACCGTAGTACACGAAGTCGATACGACGCTTCCGGCCAAGGAACGCCGCATAGGAGGGCTGGGCATCCACATCATACGCCAAACCATGGACTCCATCAACTACGAGCGTAATGGCGACCAGAACATACTGACAATAAGAAAGAAACTTGAATAAATCTATAGAAAGGAGATAGAAGAAGTAAGAAGAAGATATGCGGCTTCGCCGCGAAGATAGAGGACGATACCCTTGGTAAATTGAAAGTTGAAAATTGAAGGTTGAAAATTAGGGCGGCAAAACTAACGTCTTATATCTCCTTCTATCTTCTTTTATCTTCTTCTATCTTCAATACTTCCTAAACTAAAAAAATAAAAACAAACAATGAAGACAACAATTAAAGAAGAAGACGGCAACATGGTTGCCTACCTGGAAGGCAGTCTCGACACCTCATCAGCACCGGAATGCGATCAGGCATTGCGTCCATTGCAGGACTGCAAGGGACAGGACATCATCCTCGACTGCGCAGGGCTGACATACATCTCGTCGGCAGGTCTGCGCGTCTTTCTCAACATTCTGAAGGTGGCCGAAGAGAATGGAGGGCACGTTTATGTGACAAATATGAACGATACCGTACGCACCACATTCAACATTACGGGCTTCAACAACATCTTCGAGTTCAAATAGCGTGCCGATTCTTTGAGGTAATGATGCAGTAACGCACTCAAACAAAGGGTCTTACATCCTTTGTGGCGAATTGTCGTGTCCCTGTCAGTCAGCTTCGGCGTGACAGATGACAGATGACAGTTTTATTTGAGGGGGGGAGGGTAGTGTGTGTCCGTCTGTGTCGCTTCCCCTTGGGATGTTTTTTCTATCCTCTAAGGAGAGAAATACGTGAGGTATTGTCTATTTATCTATATATATATGGTTATATATATAGTATAATATTTTGTATATAATAATATATACTTAATAATAAGAAAGTTAGGAAATCCGAGTAAGTTCGCACATGGGGTAGGGGGGCTTAAAATAAAACTGTCATCTGTCATCTGTCACGAATCTGTGTATTTGGAGCAGAAGACAAGTAGCAAAATTTCTGATTTTACTTGCAAGATTTAAGATAATGTCGTACCTTTGTATCGTAAATGAAGAAAACTTCACGTGGAGAGTTCAACGACATAACGTGGAGAGTTCAGCGACATAACGTGGAGAGTTGGCCGACTTAACGTGGAGAGTTGGCCGACTTAACGTGGAGAGTTGGCCGACTTCACACAAGGGAAACGATAACCTTAAAAACTAATAACTTAATAGTAGAATGGAATCAATCGTGTTTATGGGCTTCGGCCTACATGCCTGGATAACCATAGTGACGGTGCTTGGAATGTTCAGCATTCTGATGTTTACAAAGTTGCGCTCCGACCTTGTGTTCCTCGGTGCCATAGGCGTCCTGTTCGTCACGGGAGTATTGGATGCCAAGGAAGCATTTTCGGGCTTCAGTTCGACGTCGGTAGTCGTTATCGGCGTACTGTTCATCGTCATAGCTGGCCTCACGCATACCGGGGTGCTGCAATGGGTAGTAAGGCATCTGCTGGGGCAGCCCGACAGCTATTCGAAGGCTGTGACGCGCCTCATGGTACCTGTGGCTGTGCTCAGTTCGTTCCTCAGCAACACCACGGTGGTGGCGCTCTTCGTCAACATCGTGAAGATGTGGGCAAAGAAACTTGGCGTTTCGCCTTCCAAGCTCCTTATTCCCTTGAGCTACGCATCGGGTATGGGCGGTGTCTGCACCCTGATAGGCACACCGCCGAACCTGATTATCAGCGGACTCTACGAGGACGAGACAGGAAGGGCCATGAACGTATTGGCAACCACCTTGCCGGGTCTCTTCTGCCTCGCTGTCGGCATTCTCTCCGTCATTGCCTTGCGCCGACTGCTGCCCGACCGCAAGGCTCCTGAGACAGCTTTCGAATCGACAGGCGAATACACCGTAGAGATGCTGGTGCCCTCCGACAATCCTAACATCGCGAAGACCATTGGCAAACTGGGACTGAACAATGTACACGGAGGCAGCCTCGTAGAACTGCGCCACTTCGACGACGAGAAAATCATGTCGCCCGTCCCCGACGACGAGCCGCTCATGGGAGGCGACCGTCTGGTCTATGCCGGACAGATAGACGAACTCTTGGAACTGAAAGAGACGCACGGACTGGTCAGCGCCGACCACTTCGTGTTCCATTACAGCGAGATAGTCAAGGGAGACCACCAATTGCGCACGGCTTATGTCCGATTCGGTAGCGCTCTGATAGGCACTACGATGAGAGAAAACCAGTTCGAACACAAGCACAAACTGACGCTCGTAGCGGTATCCCGTCGCGGTAAGCGCATCAACAGCTCGCCGCGCGAGGTTGTCCTGCAGGCAGGCGACACATTGCTCCTGCAGATGAGCAGCGACAAGGAACAATTACAGGACTTCTCGAAGGACCTCCAGTTCTTCGACTCGACAGAGGTTCCCAACATCGGCAAAGGCACACTTATCTCTTCCGCCATTATGATAGCGATGGTCGTCGTCTCTGCTCTCGGCTTCATGCCTCTGCTGCAATGTGCCATATTAGCCGCAGCAGCCATGCTCATCTGCCGCTGTTGTACCGCGGAACAGGCTATGCGAGCCATCAACTGGGACATCCTCATGATATTTGCCGGCAGCGTGGTGCTTGGCGTTGCCATACAGAAGACAGGCATCGCCGAGCGGATGGCATTCGGCATCCTCGACGTCTGCGGCACCAATCCCTTCGTCGTAATGACCACCATCTGCCTCGTAGGCACCTTCATCACCGAGTTCATCTCCAATACAGCGGCTGGTGCCATGTTCTTCCCCATCATGTATCAGGCTGCCGAGAAGTTAGGCTACGAACCCTATCCCTTCCTCATAGCCCTCATGATAAGCGTCAGCAGCAGCTTCGCCACGCCCATCGGCTCGCCCACTCACATGCTGGTTTACGGCCCCGGAGGCTACCGCTTCACCGACTTCCTGCGCATCGGACTGCTCCTGAACATCATCATCCTTGCCGCTAACATCTTCATCGTGAACGTTGTCTATCCATTAACGCCATTGCAATAAAAAGCCTCTCCCCATCCATCTTCTAAGGAGAGGGGGAAGTCATTCCCTTAGGGGAGTATTTAGGAGAGACTCTATATTCCTTAACAAAGACAGAGCAATGAACGATGCACTAACGCTATTCGAGCTGAACAATCTGGTACGCAATGTCATCGAGCGGAACCTCGACGATGAGTACTGGGTGGTGGGCGAACTGAGCGACGTCAGTACACCAGCCTTCGGCGGACACTTCTACGGCGAACTGGTACAAAAGGACGAACAAGGCAGCCGCATCGTGGCCAAAGCGCGCATCACTTGCTGGGCACGCAACTATAACATCATCCGGTTGCGCTTCCAGAAGGAGTCGGGCGAGACGCTCCGCAAGGGCTTGCAGGTGAAGCTGTTGATCCAAGTGACGTTCCACGAACAGTACGGCTATTCGCTCAACGTGCTCGACATCGATTCCACATTCACCCTGGGCGACCTCGCCAAACGGCGCCGCGATATACTCCTCCAGCTCGAGAAGGACGGCATTCTGCACGACAATCAGAGCCTAAAGTTGCCACGTTTGCTCAGGCGAATTGCCGTCATCAGCAGCCCTACAGCCGCAGGCTACGGCGACTTCTGCCATCAGCTGGAGCAGAACGACTATGGCTTCCACTTCGACGTGAAGCTCTTCCCAGCCGTCATGCAAGGCGAAGGAGTGCCCGAAAGCATCATCGCAGCACTCGAAGCAATAATGCAGTCCGAGGCAGTCCCTCTCAGTCTCCCCCAAAGCGGAGAGACAAATTTGAGAAAAGCCTCCCCTTCGGGGGAGGTTTGGGGAGAGGCTGACCTTGTCGTCATCATTCGGGGTGGGGGAGCGAGTAGCGACCTGAGCGACTTCGACAGCTACGAGTTGGCTGCCTGCATAGCGCTCTTTCCGTTGCCTGTGCTGACGGGCATCGGGCACGAACGCGACGAGACGGTGCTCGACTATGTGGCTCATACGCGAGTCAAGACTCCCACGGCAGCTGCGGCCTTCATCATCGAGCATCAAGCCGAAGAAGCAGCCTTGCTCGACGACCTCTATCGGCGCATCACGCTTTCGGCAAGGGAACGTATTCTGCGAGAGAAGCAACGGCTTGAACACCAGTCGGCTGTGCTTCCTTTGCTCTTTCAGAACTTTAGCCAAACATGGCGAAATAAATTGCAACTTCTGAACCAACGATTCCTCTCGGCCAGCAGTCGTCGCATCGAGCAAGAGAAGCACGTCCTTCAGCTACTGAAGCAACGTCTTGACAGCCTTGACCCAAGGCTTCTGCTCAAGCGCGGCTACACCATCACCACTTGCGGAGGGAAGCTTGTCCGCAACATCGAAGACCTCGTCGAAGGCGATGTGCTGACAACACAAACAGAGAACGGAGAAATACTGTCAAAGGTGTTGATAGTTGATAATTGAAAGTTGAAAGTTGAAAATTGAAAGTTATCGCCCTCGGCGTGACACCTTCCCGGCTTTCTCAGGAGAGGAGAGCATGTAAATAACTAAATTACCAAATCGTAAATAAATTGTAAATTGTAAATCGTAAAATCGTAAATTATTAAGATGGATGAATTGACTTACGAGCAGGCGATGCAGAAGCTCGAGGAGATGGCGTCGCAGATGGAGCAAGGCAAAATAGGCATCGACGAAATGGCAGAATGTCTGCGTAAAGCCCAGAAGTTGATGAAGTATTGTCACGAAAAGCTCTATGAAGCAGAAAAAAACTGCAAATCCTTGCTGAATGTCGAGGAAAAAGAGTAACTTTGCACCCAACTTGTTAACTAGTTAACTTGTCAACTTAAAAGGCTTATGAAAGAAATCGATTGGAGTAACCTCTCGTTTGGTTACATGAAGACAGACTACAATGTGCGCTGCTATTATCGCAATGGCGCATGGGGAGAAATCGAAGTCAGCAGCGAGGAAACCATTCCTCTGCACATGGCTGCAACCTGCCTGCACTACGGGCAAGAGGCTTTCGAGGGACTGAAGGCCTATCGCTGTCCCGACGGCAAGGTGCGCGTGTTCCGCAGCGACGAGAACGCCGCCCGCCTGCAAAGTACGTGCCGAGGCATCCTGATGCCCGAACTTTCAACCGAAAAGTTCAACGAAATGGTCGATAAGGTGGTGCGCCTCAACGAGCGCTTCATCCCGCCATACGAGAGCGGAGCAACGCTCTACATACGTCCTTTGCTCATCGGCACAAGCGCCCAAGTCGGCGTGCATCCAGCCAGCGAGTACTTGTTCCTCATCTTCGTCACACCTGTCGGACCGTACTTCAAGGGCGGCTTCGCCACCAATCCCTACGTCATCATCCGCGAGTACGACCGCTCGGCTCCTCTTGGAACAGGCATCTACAAGGTGGGCGGCAACTATGCAGCCAGCCTCCGTGCCAACAAGATGGCGCACGACCTCGGCTACAGCTGCGAGTTCTACCTCGATGCAAAGGAAAAGAAGTACATGGACGAGTGCGGCGCTGCTAACTTCTTCGGCATCAAGAACAACACCTACGTCACGCCGAAGAGCACCAGCATCCTGCCCAGCATCACGAATAAGAGCCTCATGCAACTCGCTTTGGATATGGGCATGAAGGTGGAACGTCGGCAGATTCCAGAAGAAGAACTTGCCACCTTCGAAGAGGCAGGCGCTTGCGGAACAGCAGCCGTCATCAGTCCCATAGAGCGCATCGACGACCTCGACACCAAGCAAAGCTTCATCATCTCGAAGAATGGCGAACCAGGTCCGATTTGCCGCAAACTCTACGAGAAACTCCGTGGCATCCAGTACGGCACAGAACCCGACGTGCATGGCTGGACGCGTGTCGTCATTGGATAATTGACGATTGGGCGATTTGCGATTTACTATTGTATAGTTATCGGTAATGGACGTTATGTTTAGTACAATCGGGGCGAAATGAAGATTTCAATTGCCGGAACAGGTAAGATAGCCGAAGAAGTCATGCGGATGTTGCATGATGAGTTTGGCGGTAAGATAGAGGTCACGGGCATCTATGCAAGGGAACACAGCGTGGAGCATGCCATCGACCTCTGTCAAGCTTACGCACCGACAGGATTCGTCTATACGGACTACCAGCGGATGCTTCAGGAAGCAGAAGCCGATTTCGTCTATATCGCCAACGCCAATCATGTACACCATGAGTACGCCATGCAAGCGATGCAGTCCGGCAGGAACATAATCGTAGAGAAACCCATTGCCACCAATCGCGTGCAGACGGAAGAGCTTATCGACACGGCCTTGCAGCGTTGCGTCTATTGCCTTCCAGCCTACTCTTTGCTCTATATGCCGCTGTTCCGCCAGTTGCAGGAAGTGCTGCCGAAGCTGGGCACGATAAGGATGGTGAACTGCAACTTTGCCCAACGCAGCAGCCGCTACGACCGTTATCTCAAGGGAGAACTGACGCCCGTGTTCAATCCCGAGATGGCTGGCGGCACGTTGGCCGACCTGAACGTCTATAACCTCTGCTTCACTATAGCCCTCTTCGGTCCGCCACGCACCATTCGCTACGACTGCAACCGCGGCTACAACGGCATCGACACCAGCGGCACCCTGCTCTGCCACTACCCTACTCTGCTGGCTGTCCTTAGTGCCTCAAAGGACTCCGACGGAATCTCCTTCGGATGCATACAGGGCGAGGACGGCTACATCGAAGTACACGGCTCGGTAAGCATCCTCGATTCCTTCACGTTGCACCTCAACGGCCAAGAGCCAGTCACCTACAAGAGCGAAAGCGGACGACACAGGCTCAGCTATGAGTTCAGCGAATTCCTTGCGCTCATCGAGAACCGCAAGGAGTGCCACATCGTCATCCCCTACGTCACCCGCATCATGCAAGAAATAGCCATCGCACAAGAAAGAATGACACAGTAACGAAAGAACGTAATAACGTCATAACGTGAAAACGTCTGAACAAAAGAGCGTCATAACGAAAGAACATCCGAAACCCTTAAACAGCAAAACCATAAGCCATGAAACATTCCCTTCTTCCGCTTCTTCTCGGCGGCTGCGCTGCCACTTCTGTCCAGGCACAGCGTTGGAACATCGTCTATATCATGAGCGACGACCATTCCTATCAGGCCATCAGCGCTTACGGCCACCAGCTAAGCAAACAAGCCCCGACACCCAACCTCGACCGCCTTGCCGAGCGAGGCATGCTCTTCCGCCGTGCATACGTCGAAAACTCGCTCAGCACGCCCAGTCGTGCTTGCCTGATGACCGGCATGTACAGCCATCAGAGCGGACAACGCACGCTCGACTGCCCTATCGACGATAAGGCTCCTTTCGTCAGCGAGTACTTGCAGAAGGCTGGATACCAGACTGCCATGATAGGCAAGTGGCACATGCTATGCGAGCCGAAAGGCTTCGACGACTACTATATCCTGCCAGGACAGGGCGACTACTACGACCCACGGTTCCGCTCGAAGGAGAGCGGCGGCAAGTATGTCGAGGAGAAAGGCTATGCCACCAATCTCATCACCGACCACGCCATTGAGTTCCTCGAACAGCGCGACAAGGAAAAGCCTTTCGCCCTCTTCGTTCATCACAAGGCTCCGCATCGCAATTGGATGCCGCCTCTCGACATGCTCGACCTCTATGAGGACGTTGAGTTCCCCTTGCCCGAGACGTTCCGCGACGACTACGCCACGCGAGGCCGTGCCGCCCACGAGCAGCAGATGAGCATCGAGAAGGACATGGAGATGTGCTACGACCTGAAAGTGACGCAGATAAAGCCCGGAATGGGCTATACCCACGAACGCAACGGCGACGGCTTCCGCCGCCAGCTCTCCCGCATGTCGCCAGAGCAGAGGGAGAAGTGGGAGTCGGTCTATAACCCACGCAACGAGGCGATGCTCTCACAGCACCTCACGGGCGATGCCCTCCTCCAATGGAAGTACCAACGATACATCCGCGACTATATGCGCGTCATCCACAGCATCGACCAGCAGGTTGGACGTTTACTTGATTACCTTGAGGCAAACAACCTGATGGACAACACGATGGTTGTCTATACGAGCGACCAGGGCTTCTATATGGGCGAGCACGGATGGTTCGACAAAAGGTTCATGTACGAAGAGTCGTTCCGCACTCCCCTACTCGTCTATGTGCCAGGCATGAAAGGCGGTGAGAAGAGCGATGCACTCGTGCAGAACATCGACTTCGCCCCCACGTTCCTCGACATAGCCGATGCCGACAAACCCGCGCAGATGGTGGGCACCTCGTTGCTGCCTGTCATGTGCCACAAGGGAAAGGCTCCCAAGGGATGGCGCAAGTATCTCTACTATCATTATTACGACTGTCCGGCAGAACACAACGTCATGCGTCACGATGGTGTCAGCGACGGCCGCTACAAGCTTCTGCACTTCTACGACCCGAAGAGTTCCTATGCCTACGACGAGTTGTACGACATAAAGAAAGACCCCAACGAGCTTCGGAACGTCGTTGGGGAAAAGAAGTATGCCAGCCACCTTGCTCGTTTGCAGCAGCAGCTCGACGCCTTCCGCCGCGAGCAGCACGTGGACGAGTGGTAAGCTTCGCTACATGTCGTCGCCCACGAAACGGAGGGGCAGCAAGGGACTGATGCCTTCGGAAACATAGATGCCCTCTGTGCCGTAGAGCAGGATGCGGATAGGTACGCCGTGGCGGTCTTCCATGCCCGAAATCACCTGCCTACAGCTGCCGCAGGGCGAGATGGGCTTATCGAGGAAGCGACTGCCCTTCCGTGCTGCTATGGCCAGGGCAACGACGGGTTGGTCGGGATGCTGAGCACCGGCGGCAAAGAGTGCTGTACGCTCGGCACACAAGCCGGAGGGGAAGGCCGCGTTCTCCTGATTTGCTCCCACCACGACGACACCATTCTGCAGCCGTGCCGCAGCACCGACGCGGAACTTGCTGTAAGGCGCATAGCTGCTGTTTGTGGCTTGCTTGGCAGCCTCCACAAGTTCCCTGTCTTCTTCGCTCAATTCGGCCATCTCATAGATGTGCAGGACAGCCTCTATCTTGTATGCTTTCATCTAATTGTTTTTTTTTGGGGGGCAAGGAGCAAGGGGCAAGAGGATAGTTTTATCGTCTGACATCCCTGATTCTCATTGTTTCCCATGAATGTAGGTGTGTTCAAACCTAATTTATAGAACCCACCTATGGTGTGTTTTATGGTGCGCAGGCAAGAAGCCTGCGCACCGTCTTTGTATGTTATTGCTTAGCCATGATTTCGAGGACAGCCACGAAGTCTGCAATATCTACCTTACCGTCGCCGTTGAGGTCGGCTTCGGGATCGTTGCCGTCTTTAGCCATCACTTCGAGCACAGCTACAGCATCGGCAATATCTACCTTGCCGTCGCCATTGAGATCGCCCTCGATGAGAACAGCTGTGAAGTAGCCAGGTCTTTCTGTGCCGCCATCGGGACGGGCATAGGTCTTGTCGCGGTGGGAAGCATCGAAGGTCGTTCCCATCCCGCCGACGAGGGCATTGCAATCGGCGAACATGCTGCCCGACTTGGCGTTGCCTGTGCTCCAGTCGGAAGAGCAAAGGATGGTCGTCAGCTTCGAGCAGCCGCTGAACATATAGCCGAAGTCTGTCACGTTGCTTACGTCGAACGACGAGACATCGACTTGCTGTAGGCTGGAGCAGTTGCTGAACATGGCGTTCATGGTGGTCACGTTTGACGTGTTGAAGGAGCTGAGGTCGAGCGACGTCAGCGATTGGCACATGGTGAACATGCCGGTCATGTCCGTCACGTCTTTCGTGTTGAGGTATTCGAGTCCTTCGATGCTCGTCAAGGCCGAGAGGCTTTGGAACCTGACGGGCGAGGTGCAAAGGCCGCCGTAGAACATGTTCTTCGTCGAGGTCAAGGGCGCTTTCTCCATCGACGGGTCGATGACAACCTTCACTATCTTATTATAGTAGTCGTTGAAGTGCAAGGGCTGGTTCACGGGGTCGTACAGTTCAGTCACGCCCGAGCGGGAAGGCATCTGGTAGTCGTAGTAGTAGGTCAGCGTGCCTGTTTCTTCCACGAACTCGGTATAGACTTCTGGACTATCCTCCGGCTCATCAACCCAAGAAACTGGTGCGAAATCCACCCATCCCTTTGTCTGAGCCAGCAAGAAGGCGCCGTTCTCCGTCATGTCTGCTTCTGTCCAGCCCGACTTCTTGTTGCAAGATTCTTTCAGGACAGACCATGCGGCTTCGTTGCCACCGGCGTTACTCATCGACCAGAAGCAGTTGATGACGCCCCTCTCTTTGAATAAGTTCAGCAAGCCGCCGTCGTCCTTATTATTCCCCACTCCCCATTCGGTCACGATGACGGGAACTGAGGTGTTCCAAGAACTGGCTTCGCTGGAGTCCCAATCGCTCTGATGATTATACATAACATAACCATGCCAAGAATAGGCGATGTTACTTTGGCCCTGTCCCGCATCTGTCACAGTATGAGGCTCACGTGAGTAATTTGGAGACCCCACTATGATGATATTATCCGGGTCGATGGCACGTATCGTGGGGATTACCTGCTTTGCGTAGTTTATAACCGTTCCTCTATCACAAACAGGCTCATTGTAGATTTCATAGAGGACATTCGGATAATTACCCCACTTCTTTGCAAAGTAGCTGAAGAATTCGCATGCTATGTAAGTCCAATCCTCTGCATAATGTTCGTGGAAATCGATAATCACATAGATGTCGTTCTCTATGGCTGCCTCGACCACTTCGTCCACAAGTTTCTTTGTATAATCCGGACGATAATAGTAACAATCCTCGTTCCATGTGTTAGGTTGGTACTGAACACTTGTTCGCCCATAGCCTCCTGGTCCAGGTGCAATGGCGACCGGTAGGCGGATAATCTGAATATTGTACTTGTCCACCAAGTATTTTACGGTTTCCCGGCTCCACCACAATGGTTCGATGCAACTCCAGTAGAGGCTCGGACCCATCAAACTGACTTTCTTGCCACTTGCATCAGCCACATAACCATCTTTTATTCTCAAATCCCCATACTTTGACACAACGAATTCTTTTTTCTTCTCTGGCTTATTATCAGGCATGTATTTCTTACAGAAGTTCCAAATTGCACTGCTCGTGTGAAAGTCATCATTGCTTGGTACATGGCCGCGGCCCGTAACAGAATAGAGAACCACCTCAGAATTCAGGTCCCCATCCTTATAGCGAAGCTTTTTGTAACCATAACCTTGCGTTTCTTCTGGTTTCATGTCGCATTTATACTTCTCTGCCCATTCCTTTAGATAATCTTTTACTTGGCCGTAAGGCATTATGTCATCCGCTGTTCCATGCACATGGACAATAGGCACAGGTCGGCTGCATGAGTAACTGGGGTTAAGAAGAATGTAACCACTTATAGGCGCAGCAACGGCAAACTTATCCGCTGCCTTGTTGATGCAATGATAAACGAACGCACCACCCAGGCTGAATCCCGAAAGAAAAACCTGGGTGTCGTCTATCTGATAACTGGCTTTCACGTCCTTGATGATGTCCAGCATGAAATTAACATCTGTCATTCCCTCAACATCCCAGCCAGTGCTATAGCTCGTATTCCAGGCAGACCCCGCTATTCCTACAGGATAGGCAACAACGAAATTGGCGGTGTCGGCCACTAGGGGCCATTGGGTTTGTTCCATTTGGTATTGATAATCTTGATTCATACCATGGCATGAAATCATAAGGGGCCTGTTGCTTTTCAAGTAATCAGGAACATAGAGGTAGTATTGACGCGTCGTGCCGCCAGACTGAATGGACTTCAAGCCACTGAACTTGGCTGCATGAGACTGCTCTATGCCCAAGAACGTCAGCAGCAGAAATAAGAGGGTAATGAGTTTCTTCATAATATTAT
>CACYQI010000055.1 GCA_902776455.1 uncultured Bacteroidales bacterium
ATAGACACCAGAGGTGGTCTCAGTCATTCTTGTTACCTGACGCATGTTGCCATCACCTTCCCAACCGATGGGAGTGCCGTCACCAACAAGGTACAGCTCATCTGCATTGATGCTGATTGCAGCCATCATTGCAAAGACTAAAGTAAATAACTTTTTCATAGTTTTGGTTGTTTGTTAATGAATTAATGTGTTAATTATTTGGTTTGTTTTATATATTTATATCCTTGGTTTTGCTTTCCGAATGGTAGGCTCTTTCTTGTCATTTGCGACGTAATTATGTATTTTGCCTGCAAATATACAATTAATTAATGAAATATATACCGTTATTAAATAAAAAAAATGTATTGTTCGTTAAAAATCGTATCGGAAAGTGATGTAAGGTGCTGTGGGAAGGCTATTCCATTACGTCTTTTGTGCTGCCTGTCGTTTGGAAGAAGGTGACTTGGGTGGTAGTCTTCTTGTCGAAGAGTGTGTTGGAGAGTACTTCGACGATGCCGAACTGTGCCATCGGCGTTTCCTTGCTGACGTATTCCTGACTGCCGTACTTGATGCTCAGCTTTGCTCGGGCAGGCACGTTATAGTAAACGCCGTGTTCCATTTTGGCACGTTTCTTGGCAACATCTTCTGATGGTACAGCCGACGGGATGGTCTCCAGGACCTTGACAGACACGGTGACGGGTTCGCCGGCCAGGTTGTCGGCATCCACTACTCCGAGCTTCTTCGAGAAGCGGAAGAGCACGTCGCGCTCGGTTTCCTGCTGGGGGTCGTAGAAGAAGGAGAAGACTTCTGTGTCAGTCTGCTTGGTTCCGCAGAAGAGCGACTCGAGGACCGAGGCCTGTTTGTCAAGCTGATCGAGCATGAGTTTCAGTTGTGCTCCGTCCTTGGGTGTGTTGTCTGCTTCGCCTCGGACGAGGGCGTTCTTGCTGTCGCGGATGTCGTAGATTTCCTGTGCACAGAGTTCTGCCATCTTGGCTGTACTGCCGGCAGCGAGGATTTCCTGTGTCATGTAGGAACGTGGGTTCTCGGGTGCTGCTCCTTTTTCCGGCTTTGGCAGGTCGGGGAGGAAGGACTCCTGTGCGTCGCAGTTGATGCTGAGTAGCAGTCCGTCGCGGCTCAGTCCGACGAGGGGCGCTACGGTCTTGCTCTTGAGCTTGATGCTGTAGGCTTTGTTCTTATCGGGCTTGCCGTAAGGTTCGAGCGTGATGCTCTTGAGGTTCCATTGCACGCTCTCTTCTGTCGGCACATTCGGCATGCGCAGGAAGCGGTCGGCATACTTGTAGAAGTCGCCGGGGCGCGTGGTTGTCTTTTCAGCTATGACGGTAACGCGGAAAGCGGTGCGGGGCAAGTAGTAGCAGATGCCCTCGAGCGTGCTGCCCGGTACGAAAGGTTCCACCTCAGTTTGCGCCATTAAAAGGTGAAAAGACGAAAAGACGAAAAGGGTAAAAATGAGTGTCAGTAATATGCGCTTCATTGTCAATTGAATTTATCGTTATGTTGTTAAGTTATCAAGCCATTGTCACGTTATATCGTTATTTCGTGATAACGCCCTAAACTTTAATCTTTAATCCTTAATCCTTAATCTTTAATCCTTAATCTTTAATCTTTACTTCACTTATGTCTGTTGGCCCGTTGTCGGCGGATGTCGGCCTTCTTCTTGGCTGCACCGCTACCGTGAGCACCTGTGATGTATTGCTTCTTCTTGGCCTTGGTCTTGACCTTAGCCTCATCCTTCCTCGACCCGCCTTTAGGCCCGCCTTTGAAAGTAATGCCGTCTAAGATAACAGCATCGATGTCGTCTCCTCCAAACTTCATATCATTAAATTTTTCTCATTTACCATTTATTCCCCCTAAAGGGGGTTAGGGGGTCTAATGATGGAACAGCCTTACTCCCGTGAATGCCATGGCGATGCCGTACTTGTCGCAGGTCATGATGACGTGGTCGTCGCGGACGCTGCCGCCTGCCTGGGCGATGTACTCTACGCCGCTCTTGTGGGCACGCTCTACGTTGTCGCCGAAGGGGAAGAAGGCATCGCTGCCGAGGCTTACGCCTGTGTTCTTCGCTATCCACGCTTGCTTCTCTTCGCGGCTGAGCGGCTCGGGCTTCTCGGTGAAGAACTTCTGCCATTCGCCTTCGGCAAGCACGTCCATGTAGTCGTCGCTGATATAGACGTCGATGGTGTTGTCGCGGTCAGCTCGACGGATGCCCGGGACGAAGGGCAGCGACATCACTTTCGGATTCTGACGGAGCCACCAGATGTCGGCCTTGTTGCCAGCAAGGCGCGTGCAATGGATGCGGCTCTGCTGGCCTGCTCCGATACCGATGGCCTGACCGTCCTTGACGTAGCAGACGCTGTTGCTCTGCGTGTATTTGAGCGTGATGAGGGCGATGATGAGGTCGCGCTTTGCTTCGGGAGTAAACTTCTTGCAAGCGGTGGGAATGTTCTCAAAGAGAGCCGGGTCGTCGAGCTTCACCTCGTTTCGGCCTTGCTCGAAGGTGACGCCGAACACCTGCTTGCGCTCGATGGGAGCGGGCTTGTAGTCGGGGTCAATCTTGATGATGTTGTATGTTCCCTTGCGCTTCTCTTTTAATATCTGAAGGGCTTCTTCTGTATAGTCAGGGGCGATGATGCCGTCGCTCACCTCGCGCTTGATAATCAGGGCGGTTGCTTCGTCGCAAGTGTCGCTCAGGGCGATGAAGTCGCCGTAGCTGCTCATGCGGTCTGCCCCTCTGGCACGGGCATAGGCACAGGCGATGGGGGAGAGAGGCACCTTGATGTCGTCCACGAAATAGATGCGGGCCAAGGTGTCGCTGAGAGGCAAACCTACTGCTGCTCCAGCCGGAGAGACGTGCTTGAAACTGGCTGCTGCAGGGAGACCGGTCGCAGCCTTTAGCTCCTTGACAAGCTGCCAACTGTTCAGCGCATCGAGGAAGTTGATGTAGCCTGGTCTGCCGCCAAGCACTTCGATAGGCAACTCGCCTTCTTCCATAAAGATGCGCGAAGGCTTCTGGTTGGGGTTGCAGCCATACTTGAGCTGCAGTTCTTTCTGGGACATAAAGTTAATTTACGATTTGACAATCCTAATTAATATGACGTTTTACAATTTACTATTTATTTGCAATTTAGTAATTTAGCCATTTACCCCCTCCTTTCCCCTCCCTTCAAGGGAGGGATGGGGTGGGTCTGTCCTCCTCCTCTCTAAGAGGGCTCGGGTAGAGAGGCTTTTTGATATTGCGCGTGCAAAGGTACGAAGAACCCAGCAAAAAGCCAAATAATTGCGCTTGTTTTTGCTGTTGCATGCAAAAGTTGCCTGCGGAACCCGTGTTGAAACTGTTTTGTGGAAATTTGCCCAAAAAGCATCTTCTTGCACGAAAACACTTTACAAAAATCTTCAAAACGAGCAGCTCGAAACGCTTCAAAATGTTGTAAAGATTTTTCCGAAACGACGTTTTTGAAGCCTCAAAACGGAGCTTTTCCCGATGCTCCATGCCGCGAAAGTCAACGCTCCACGGAGCATCTGCCTTCTCAACGTGCCGTTTCGACCGAAATCCCATAGTGAAAAGGGGCGAAAAACACTCGTTTTCGCTTTGTTTTACACGCGATTTTACATCCCTCGAAACGTAAGGTATTGACAATCAGCTTGTCCTCCAACCTCAAAAAACGCCCTTCTTTTCGCCCCCCGACACATTTGACCGAGAATATCGCCTTCTCGCGCGGCCAACTTCTGACAGAAATCTTGACAAATACAATATGTGATGTAAGGTTGAAGTGTTATTGATGATTAGATTCTCATCAAGTCTTTGACTGAATAGATGCGGCTGAGGGCTTCGAAAGAGAAGTACTGGTCGTCCATATTCATCCATTCTTCGCGCTGCTTGCGACTGAGGTGCTTGATGTCGGGAAACATGGAAACAGGTACAATTATCTCGCGTCCATCGGTCAAATTGGCTGCCATGGCGCCACGCTTCACCTTAAAGTCGAGCTTCTTGATTCCCCGTTGGAGGCTCTTAAGAACTCTAAGGAGCCAAGGAGTAAAAGGAGGCCTATATAATTATATAATAATGTTACGCGCGTGCGCGTACACAGAGGTTTTTCCCGGGAAAATCTGCCAATCTGCCACAGAGGGGCTTTATCGCGTTGAAGTACAAATGGATATGCGTGTGGCAGATTTGTGGCAGATTGTTGAAAATGTGGCAGATTGTGGCAGATTTTGGAGATTCTTTTTGGGAGAAGGTACACTTTCCTTCCAGCATCATCCTACTTCACACGTTAAGTCATCCAACTTCACACGTTAAAAAACAGCACGGAGCATCGGCTTACACTCCACGGAGCATCGGCTCACACTCCACGGAGCATCGGCTCACACTCCACGGAGCATCGGCTTACACTCCACGGAGCATCGGCTTACACTCCACGGAGCATCGGCTTACACTCCACGGAGTATCGGCATACAAGAATGGAATATGAATGAAAAATGTCTTCTGCTGGACATGCGACTTTGCACGAAATCCGTTAAAACTGATTTGAATCTCTACGTGAATGAATATATATATCGGTATGTTCTATTCATGTAATCTGTTAAATCCTTTAAATCCGTGGTTTAAAATACTTGCGAAACTTTATTTTCTAAATAATTCTTTGTAACTTTGCAGCGTCCTAATAGAAACCGACGCTTCCGAGCGTCGGAATCTGGCAGTCAAACGTACCGACGCTCGGAAACGTCGGCTCCTACTGCAAAGCGGACAAATAACGTTTAGTTATATAGAAGCGAAAAGAAAGAATTGAAAGTTGAAAAGGGTTTCGACAGCCCTGAATCGACAGCCAAAGAACTATGAATTATGAATTGAACTATAACCTACCATGTACAACACTCTCGAAATAGCATCTATCATAGGAGCAAAAACAAAGCTCAACGTGAATCGCGAAGTGAACTGGCTGCTGACGGACAGTCGCAGTTTGTGCTACCCCGAATCGACGCTCTTCTTTGCCATCAAGACGGAACGTGGCAATGGACATCACTATATCGCCGACCTCTATCAGCGCGGAGTACGTGCTTTCGTGGTGAGCGAGGAACCGCAAGAGGAATTTCCCGATGCTGCTTTCCTCTCCGTTCCCGACACGCTGAAAGCCTTGCAGACGTTGGCTGCCCACCATCGCTCGCGCTTCGACATCCCCGTCATCGGCATTACGGGCAGCAACGGAAAGACAATGGTGAAGGAATGGCTCTACCAGTTGCTTGCACCTGACTTCACCATTACGCGCAGCCCTCGCAGCTACAACTCGCAGATAGGCGTGCCGCTTTCCGTCTTCGGACTTTGGGAAAAGACCGAGGTGGCACTCTTCGAAGCCGCCATCTCCCAACGGAACGAGATGGCAGCCTTGGAGAACATCATCAAGCCCACCATCGGCATCTTCACCCGTCTTGGCTCTGCCCATCAGGAGAACTTTTCCTCCTACGAGGAGAAGTGCATGGAGAAGCTGCAGCTGATGAAGGATGCAAAGGTCGTCATCTACCCTTCGGGCGACAAGGTGATAGAGGAATGCATCCGAAAGGCGAACCTGAAGGGGCGTCTCGTCCCTTGCCTGAGCACGGGGAACGCCTTCGAAGACAACAAGGCCCTGTGCCGTGCCGCCTGCCTGGAAATGGGTCTCGACGGCGATACCATCGAGGAACGTCTGCGTGCCCTGGAGCCTGTGGCTATGCGACTGGAGGTGAAGGACGGGCAGAACGACTGCACGCTCATCAACGACTCCTACAACAGCGACCTCACCAGCCTCGACATCGCCCTCGACTTTATGAACCGTCGTCCCGAAAAGGAAGGACGGCAGCGGACCCTCATCCTGAGCGACATACTGGAGAGCGGCGTGGAACCGCATGCCCTCTACTCCCATTTGGCCGAGTTGCTCCAGCAGCGTGGCGTGAACAATCTGTTGGCCGTGGGTGCGGTCATATCGGCTCACATGAACTGCTTCACCGGCTTGCCCATCAAGTGCCGCTTCTTCCCGAACACGGATGCGCTGATAGCGAGCGAGATACTTGCCTCGCTGAAGCAGCAACTCATCCTCATAAAGGGCGCACGCCGTTTCCACTTCGAGCGCATAGCCGACCGTCTGGAGAAGAAAGTACACGAGACGATTCTCGAAGTCAACCTTAGTGCCATAGCGAAGAACCTCGAGTACTACCGTTCCTTTATGAAGCCCGAGACGAAGATGGTCTGCATGGTCAAGGCCGACGCTTACGGGGCGGGAGCGGTCGAGGTGGCAAAGATGCTGCAAGAGCATCATGTCGATTACCTTGCCGTTGCCGTTGCCGACGAGGGCGTAACGCTTCGCGAGAAGGGCATCACGCAAGGCATCATGGTGATGAACCCCGAGATGAGTTCCTTCAGCACGCTCTTCCAGTACCAGCTGGAGCCTGAGATCTACAGTTTCCGCCTGCTCGATGCGCTTATCCGGGCGGCAGAGCACGAGGGCATCACCAACTTTCCTGTCCACATCAAGCTCGACACAGGGATGCATCGTCTCGGCTTCGACCCCGAAACGGACATGCCGCAGCTCATCGGACGGCTGCACAGGCAGAGTGCCCTCATCCCGCGTTCCGTGTTCTCGCATTTCGTGGGAAGCGACTCCGAGGGCTTCGACGAGTTCTCCCTCCTGCAATACGAGCGGTTCCTGAAGGGCAGCCAGTTGCTTCAGGAAGCCTTCCCCCACCCCATTCTCCGCCACATCTGCAACAGCGCAGGCATCGAGCGCTTTCCCGAAAGACACCTCGAGATGGTGCGTCTCGGACTTGGCCTCTACGGCATCAACAGCTGCACGAACGAGGTGATACACAGCGTCAGCACGCTCCGCACGACCATCCTGCAGATCCACGACGTGAAGGCGGGCGAAAGCATAGGCTACAGCCGTCGGACAGTTCTCGAGCAAGACAGCCGCATCGCAAGCCTGCCCATCGGCTATGCCGACGGCCTGAACCGGTTGCTGGGATGCAGGAAAGGCTATTGTCTGGTAGAGCCGGCAAAGCAGAAAGGCACGTTGTACAAAGCGGAATACGTAGGCAACATCTGCATGGATGTCTGCATGATCGACGTCACCGGCATTCCCTGCGAGGAAGGCGACCAGGCCATCATCTTCGGCGACCAGCTCTCTCCCTCCGAACTTGCCTCCCGATGCGGCACCATCCCCTACGAGATACTGACCGGCATCGCTCCGCGAGTGAAACGCATCTACATTGAGGACAAATAAAGACATTTACGATTTAACGATTTACTATTTACTATTTATTTACGATTTAGCTATTTTGCTATTTACAGCGCAGTAGTATATTTCTGTGATTTCCACGAGAAGCCCCATTTCGCATCGCCAGGCGAAAAGATTTCCGTGATTTCCGTGATTTCCGTGTGACATATAAAAGAACTATGAACGGTTTTGAACTCATCTCCGATTACAAGCCGACGGGCGACCAGCCGGAAGCCATCAGGCAGCTGACCGACGGCATCCTGCAAGGCGTGAAGGCACAGACGCTGCTGGGCGTGACGGGTAGTGGAAAGACGTTTACCATTGCCAACGTCATCCGAAACATCGGGCGCCCGACGCTCATCCTTTCGCACAACAAGACGCTGGCCGCACAGCTCTACGGCGAGATGAAGCAGTTCTTCCCGCACAATGCCGTAGAGTACTACGTCAGCTACTACGACTACTACCAGCCGGAAGCCTATATGCCCGCCACCGACACCTATATAGAGAAGGACCTTGCCATCAACGACGAGATAGACAAGCTGCGGCTCTCGGCCACCAGCGCCTTGCTTTCGGGACGCTCCGACGTCATCGTGGTCAGCAGCGTCTCCTGCATCTACGGCATGGGCAACCCTTCCACCTTCTACGAGAGCATGCTCCAGCTCAGCGTAGGAGAGCAGCTCGACCGCAACGAACTCCTTCGACGGCTTGGCGATATGCTCTACGTGCGCAACGACATCTCCCTCTCCCGCGGCGAGTATCGCGTCAAGGGCGACACCATCGACATAGCCCTTGCCTACAGCGACTTCCTGCTGCGCATCACCTTCTGGGGCGACGAAATAGAGAGCATCGAAGAGCTTGACCCCGAAAGCCTTATGCGGATTCAGTTGTACGAAAGCTACAAGGTCTATCCCGCCAACCTCTTCATCACAGCCAAGGACGCGCAGGAGCGGGCCATCGTGCAGATTCAGGAGGACCTCAGGGAGCAGGTCGCCTTCTTCGAGCTGCAGGGCAAAGAGCTTGAGGCGAAGCGTCTGTACGAGCGCGTCACCTACGACATCGAGATGATACGCGAGCTGGGCCATTGTTCCGGCATAGAGAACTACAGCCGCTACTTCGACGGCCGCAAGCCCGGCACACGCCCCTACTGCCTGCTCGACTTCTTCCCCGCCGACTTCCTGCTCGTGGTCGATGAGAGCCACGTCTCCATTCCGCAGCTTCATGCCATGTACGGAGGCGACCAGGCACGCAAGACGACGCTCGTCGATTACGGGTTCCGCCTGCCAGCCGCCAAGGACAACCGTCCGCTCAAGTTCGAGGAATTCCAGGAGATGACGCACCAGGTCATCTACGTCAGCGCCACGCCTGCCGACTTCGAGATAGCTGAGAGTGAGGGCGTTGTAGTGGAACAAGTGATACGTCCGACGGGGCTGCTCGACCCGCCCATCACGGTACGTCCCACGGCGAATCAGGTGGACGACCTCATGGAAGAGATTCAGCAATGTGTGGAGCGAAAGGAGCGCGCCCTCGTTGTCACGCTGACCAAGCGCATGGCCGAGGAGCTGACGGAGTATCTCCTCGGTGCAGGCATCCAGACGGCCTACATTCACAGCGACGTCGATACGCTGGAGCGCGTCCGCATCCTCAGCGAACTGCGTGCCGGAGCCTACGACGTGCTCGTCGGCGTCAACCTTCTGCGCGAAGGACTCGACTTGCCCGAGGTGTCGCTCGTAGCCATTCTCGATGCCGACAAAGAGGGCTTCCTGCGCAACCAGCGAACCTTGACGCAAACCATCGGACGTGCCGCTCGCAACGTCAACGGGCGTGCCATCATGTATGCCGACACCATCACGGAAAGCATGGCAGCGACCATCAACGAGACGAACCGCCGACGCTCGAAGCAATTGCGCTACAACGAGGAGCACCACATCACGCCGCAGCAGATACGGAAACAGCAGACGATGGGCGACCTCGTGCAGTTGGGCCAGCAGACGGAAGAGCGGGCCTACGTAGAACCGCCTGCCTATAAGGTGCTTGCCGTAGCGGAAGCCGAGCCTCTGACCGACGAGCAGAAGCAGGAGCGCATAAAGAGTCTGAGGAAGAAGATGCAGGAGGCCGCGGCGAAGATGGAGTTTGTAGAAGCCGCCATCCTGCGCGACGAAATGCTCCGCCTGCAAGCGGAATAGCTTCTCTGCCCATGCGTCCTTGTTCTGGCAGATTTGCAATCCGCCAGAACCTGCTGCCAAATGCCCGAAAATTCCTGACATGATTTTGTGCTGCAACGTGGGGAATCGGACGATGCTGCACGCCTTCTTTTTCGATGCTCCACGTTGTGTAGGCCGACACTCCACGCTGTGTAGCTCTTTCCTCCACGTTAACTTTCCCCTCTCTACGTTCGATTTTCGCCTTCATTCTTTGTTTCGTTTGACAGCACTTCGTGCTGTTCCTATACTTTCTTAACTTTCTCCGATAAAACGTCCCTTTGTAACCCGTTGATTTCCAACTGCCATTAAAAATAAGCCCTTCTTTTGGTCTTCGTGGACAAAAGTGCCACAGAAGCAAAAAGATGCCGCCAGAGCGTGCCTTCATGCGAAAAGTCTTGACAGATTCCCCTCGCTTCGGATAAGGCAGAAACCCCACCCCTAACCCCTCCCCTTCGAGGGGAGGGGAAGCTTCGGATGCCATCTGTTCTTCATTTACAACTATTGCTGTCCGTTAAATAAGCACCGAACCAAAGGTCGACGAAGTCAAGGGACGATAGAACATGTAACGTGTTTAATATCAACATGCTTAGATCTCTGTCGCCCCCTCGGGGCTTCCTTTGTTGTTGCACTATTACCGGGGGTTTACACCCCCGTCTGTGGTCTCTCGTCCCTTCGGGACTTTAGAATAAGCCCCCCTTTGACTGCTATTCGCTAGAAATGCCGATGGAAAAGGATCTAAATGGCAGAGGAAGAAATTTTCCCTTGACAGCAATAATTTTCAACCGGGCAATTTTCAAGTCCCTGCACTCCGCTGGCCGACATACGAGCTGGCTAATGAAAAAAAAATTGCGTCCTCACATACGAAAACGATGTCTTTATACGTTATTATATATAATGAAACGTTTCTTACTATTCTTTGTGCCCCTTTTGTGGGGCCTGTATGCGAGGGCGCAAGGCGAAGTGCAGCCTATGCCTGAGGCGCAAGCCGAAGAACAGGCCGACACGGCCAAGGTGTTCCTGAAGGGAAAGGTGACGGACGACAATCAAGACCCCGTCGCCCTCTGCCAAGTGCGCATCGAGGGACAGCCCTTCGGCACGACGGCCGGTCTCGACGGGCAGTACAGCCTCACGTTCCATACGGCCGACAGCGTGGTGGTACTCTACAACATGATGGGCTTCGAGCCTCGCCGACGCGTACTCAGAAAGCCGCAGGGCCGACTGACGCTCAACATCGTGATGCACGAAAGCGGTCAGGAGATGGCGGAAGTCACCGTGGCCGAGTCGAGAAGACAGATGGGCTCGATGCAGGAACTGAACAAGAAGGACCTCAAACGCATGCCGAGCACGAGCGGAAACGCCGTGGAAGAGCTTGTGGCCACGCAAGCGGGCGTCAGCACACACAACGAATTGTCGAGCCAATACAACGTCCGTGGCGGCTCCTTCGACGAGAACTGCGTCTATATCAACGGCGTAGAGATCTACCGCCCCATGCTCATCAGCAGCGGACAGCAGGAGGGCCTCTCGGTCATCAACAGCGACATGGTGGAGAAGATTAACTTCTCGGCCGGCGGCTTCGAGGCACGTTACGGCGACCGCATGTCGAGTGTGCTCGACATCACCTACGCCCACCCCGAAAGGCTCGAGGCGTCGGTGACTGCCAGCCTGCTCGGAGCAAACGTCTATGTGGGCTACGGAAACAAACGCTTCTCTATCTCCAACGGCCTCCGCTACAAGACGAACCAGTACATGCTGGGCAGTCTGGAGACGAAGGGCGAGTACAAGCCCAACTTCCTCGACTATCAGGCCTACCTCCGCTGGGCGCCGTCGCAGGACTGGAGCTTCGATGCCATCGTCTATATCAACCGCAACAACTACAACTTCAAGCCGAAGGACCGCGAGACGAAGTTCGGCACGCTGGAGGACGTGAAGAGTTTCAAGGTCTATTTCGACGGCAAGGAGGAGGACCAGTTCCAGACGCTCTTCGGCACCATCCGTGCAGCCCGTAGGCTCGGGAAGCGGGGTGCGCTGAGCTTGACGGCATCGGCTTTCAGCAATCGCGAAAAGGAGACCTACGACATTCAGGGGCAGTACTGGCTCAACGAGACGAATGGCGACGAACAGCTGGGCGTAGGCTCCTACATGGAACATGCTCGCAACTACCTCTACAGCTCCGTGCAGGCCATGAAGCTGGCCTACGACCTGAAGCTTGGCAACCACGCCCTCCATGCCGGCATCGGCTGGAAACACGAGAAGGTGCGCGAGAATGCAAACGAATGGGAGTACCGCGACAGCAGCGGCTACAGCGTGCCCCATACGGGCGAAGACCTGCACGTCATCTACAACATGCAGTCGAAGAACTCCATCAACGCCAACCACCTCGAGCTGTATGCGCAGGACACTTGGCGCAAGGAAAGCAGCATCGGCATCCTCAGCCTCAACTACGGTCTGCGCCTCAGCTATTGGAGCTGGAACAAGGAATGGCTCATCAGTCCGCGTGCCAGCATAGGTTTCGCCCCCGCTGCCAACGAGAACTTCACCTTCCGCCTTGCCCTCGGACTCTACAACCAACGGCCCTTCTACAAGGAACTGCGCGACACCATCACCCTGGCAGGCAACACGTCGGTACAACTCAACCGCGACATCAAGTCGCAGCGAAGCTTCCAAGTCGTAGCAGGCATGGAGTACCGCTTCAAGATAGCCAACCGTCCCTTCAAGTTCACTACCGAAGCCTACTACAAGGCCCAATGGAAGCTCAACCCCTACAACGTCGATAACCTGAAGATAGTCTATTACGGCAACAACATCGCCACAGGCTATGTGGTCGGCGCCGACTTCAAGCTCTACGGCGAATTTGTGCCCGGAGCAGACTCGTGGATAAGCTTCGGACTGATGAAGGCCTCGATGAACCTCAACGGCCAACGCATCCCGCAGCCCACCGACCAACGCTACAACATCAACCTCTTCTTTACCGACTACTTCCCCGGCACTACGCGATGGAAGATGAACCTCAAGGCAAGCTTCGCCGACGGACTGCCCTTCGGACCGCCACATACAGGACTAGAACGCAACGCCTTCCGTGCGCCAGCCTACCGCCGCTTCGACATCGGCATGAACTACCGCCTCATCGACAACGAAGACCATCACCTCAGACGTTGCAAAATGCTACGCAACATCTGGCTCGGACTGGACTGCTTCAACATATTCGGCTTGAACAACGTCAGCAGCTACTACTGGATAACCGACATCTCCAACCACCAGTACGCCGTGCCCAACTACCTGACTGACCGCATGTTCAACGCCCGCGTCTTGATAGAACTATAAAAACGAATCCACCATGAAACGCCTTACCATTCTCCTCCTACTTTCCGTTTTCAACTTTCAACTTTCAATTTTCAATTTTCAACTTTCAACCATCCATCAGGCCTTCGCCGGCATCCCCGAAGACTACTATGAGGCAGCCAACGGCAAGAAGAAAGCTGAACTCAAAGCCGCCATGCACAACATCATACGCCCCCAGAAGGTGCTGTCCTACGGAAGCGGACCTAATAGCACTTGGAGCGGGTTCTACAAGACCGACCGCACATCCGACGGCTACGTCATCGACCGCTACTCACCTCGCTCGGAATGGGTGAAATTCTCCTCTTCCTCCAACGAGAATTCTGCAAGCGCACCAAGCGGCATGAACATCGAACACTCTTTCCCCAAAAGCTGGTGGGGCGGCTCGACCAACAATGCGTACAAGGATCTCTTCAACCTCATGCCAAGCGAATCAGGCATCAACAGCTCGAAAAGCAACTATGCCATGGGCAAGGTGACTAACGTCAAGGTCAACAACGGCAGCACGAAGGTCGGCACGGGACCAACCTCCTATGGCAACAGCGCACAGCTTTGGGAACCTGCCGACGAATGGAAGGGCGACTTCGCACGCGACTACTTCTACATGGTTACGGCCTACAGCGACTTGAATTGGACCTCCAACGGACTCGACATGCTCGAGAACAACGACTACCCCACCATGCAGCAATGGGCCTACACCCTGCTGCTCGAATGGGCCAAGCAAGACCCTGTGGATGAGATAGAACGCAAGCGCAACGACGACGTCTATGGCATTCAGAAGAACCGCAACCCCTTCGTCGATTTCCCCAACCTCGCTGAATACATCTGGGGCGACAGCATCAACTTCGCATTCAACATCGACGGCACATCGACCGGCGGCGAACAAGGCGAAGACGAAAAGCCTGACTTTGCCGTACTGCTCGAAGCTTCTATGACTTCGGGACTCTCTCCCTTCTTCGTCCGCGACTTTGAGGGATGCGAAGGAGAAGTATGGACGAGCGACTCGAAATACGGTGCCAAAGCCAACGCCTACGCAAGCTCTGACAAAGAAGCAGACGAATACCTCATGCTCAACCTCGACTTGACGATGAAGGAAGATGCTATCCTCACCTTCCAGCACGCCACAGGCTACAACAAGAACGTCTCCGTGAAGAACACCTTCTTCCAAGTGCTCATCAGCTACGACTACGAAGGCGTTCCCGAAGAAGCCACTTGGGAAATGCTCGATGCCACATTCCCCCCTGCCCCATCAAACGGCAGCTTCACCGACTACGTCTCCTCCGGAGAAATCAGCCTGGCTGACTATTGCGGCAGGAAGGTCACGCTCGCCTTCCGCTACACAAGCAACAGCTCGGCCTGCTACTGCTGGGAGATAAAGAACGTCAAGGTGACTGCCTACACCATCCCCGATGCCCTGCCATTCATAGCAGCAGAGGACACATGGGATGAAACGGCAAATGATAAATGGTTAAATCGTAATTGCTACGACCTCATGGGCCGTCGCGTTCCGAATGGCACGAAAGGCCTCGTCATCAGAAACGGACGCAAAGTACTACAAAGATAGTGCATTGAAGATTGAGGATTTGATGCGGTAGCAACTCTAAACCCTAAACTCTAAACTCTAAACTCTAAACTCTAAACTTTAAACTCTCCACTCATCATGAGGTCTAAAGTTCTTTTCCTGCTCTTGGCCCTTCTTCAATGGCCAATGTTCAACAGTCAAAGTTCTAAGGCATCCGCCCAGGAACAGTATTACCGCAAGGCTGAAGGTCTGCGAGGCACGGAGCTTAAGGCTGCCCTCCACGACATCATCCAGCCCACAACCGTTCTTGGCTACGGCGGAGGCTTCGGCAAGACATGGAGCGGATTCTGGCAGACCGACCAGATGGACGGCTTGCAGGTGCGCGACCGCTACAGCAACGTGGTGCGCTACCTCAACCCCGACATGAGCGCGGTGGCTGGCATGAACATCGAACACATCTGGGCAAACAGCTGGTGGGGACACTTGAAGAACAACGCGTTCTGCGACCTCTTCAACCTCTACCCTGCCGATGCCACTGCCAACGGACGCAAGAGCAACAACCCCATCGGCATCGTGGACGGCACGGTGGCCTACTCCAACGGCGTCGTAAAAGTGGGCAAGAGCAGCAGTTACCGAGCCGACAGCATCATCACGGTTTGGGAGCCTGCCGACCAATGGAAGGGCGACTTCGCACGGACATATTTCTACATGGCTACTTGCTACAGCCACATGACGTCGCTCTGGACAACCACAGAAGGCCTCCTGACCGTTGACCCCGACAGTCCCCTGCTGATGCGTCCGTGGGTCTATAACCTCATGCTCGAATGGGCAGAAGCCGACCCGCTCGACGAGATAGAGCAGCAACGCAACGATGCCATCTGCGAGATTCAGGGCAACCGCAATCCCTTCGTCGATTATCCCGAACTCTGCCAATACATCTGGGGCGACAGGACAGACCAGTTCTATTGCACCGAGGAACATGGAGCCGAGATATTCGTGCCTGCTGCAAGCGAAGAGGTCGATTTCGGCCTGTGGCCCCTCGCGCGTCCCTTCAAGGCGAAGGTTCAGGTTCGCGGCAGAGGCTTGCACGAAGGAGCTACGCTTTCGCTTTCCGACGAACTGTTTGCACTCGACAAGACCAGCCTTTCGGCAGACGACATCACACAAGGTACCGACATCACCCTCTCGACAAGCCCTTCGGAAGGAGGCACTTACACCACCATGCTCTACCTCGAAGGCAGCGGCTACCTGCAGCAGACGCCTCTGACCATCTGCTTCGTCGATGGCATCCCAGCATACCCCGCCACAGACATCGTCTGCGCGGTCAGCAGCCGTCGCTTCAACGCCAACTGGATGAACTACGAGCCGGGGGCAACCTACACACTACGCGTCTATACGAAGAACAATGCGGGCGAGGAGAAAACCTTCGGCACCTACACCACCACCGATACCACCTATCAGGTGAAGAACGTGCAGGCAAGCACTACCTATTACTTTAAGGTAAGCATCATCGAGAACGACGAAGAAGTAACCGGAAGCAACGAGGTGGCAGTCGAAATGCCCGACATGGCTCCTGTCTTCGCTGTCAGCACCGAAGAAATAGCCTTTGCCGCAACACCCGACAAGCCAAGCGCTCCGACACAAGTAAACGTCACGCTGATGGCCGCCCCGAAGTATGTGACGGAGGTCAGCACAAGCGCACCCTTCGAGCTTAGCGACGACGGCGAGACATGGTCGCACAAACTCACGCTCACAGGCACAGGTCCATCCTTCTTCGTCCGCTTCGGCGGTGCTGCGGAAGAAGGCGACTACGAGGGTGAAGTCATTGTCAGCACGGAAGGACTGGACGACAAGATAATCTCCGTCAGCTGCAACGTGGACAAGACGAAGTCGTTCTTCGAAGACTTCGAGACGGGAAGCAAGGGCGCATACGCCGTAGCCGAAATCGCTTGCACCGCAGCTACTTGGGAGATGAGCAACGCCTTGATAGCGGCCGACCCGACGGCCTTCGACAAGAAGTGCGTCCGCATGAAAGGGTACGTCAAGTCGGGCGGAGTCATCACCACCCCCGCCTACGTCATGATGACCACCGACAAAGCCAACGGCTGCGACAGCCTTTGGTTCTGTGCCGGCAGCTATGGCAACGACACAGGCGTGAAGATGACCGTCAGCTTCAGCACCGATGGCGGACAGACATGGCTGCCAGTCGTCTCGTCGCTGCCCGTAGGGGAAATGAAGCGCTACGGCTACAAGATAAACCGCGACGGCAACATCCGCCTCAAGTTCGAGAGCGAGAACACAGGCAACAAGCGCGTCAACCTCGACAACGTGCAGATGAGCGACTGGGAAGACCCCGACGGAATCGAGATAGTTCGAAACACCCAAAACAAGAATCAAAATGGCGTCTATGACCTGAGCGGCCGCAAAGTCGTGAACAGCAAAGCATCAGGCCCCATCATCATCAAGCAAGGGAAAAAGAGCCTCAGACCCTCCCCAGCCATCAAAGCCTCTCCCCAACCCTCTCCCGTGGGAGAGGGGGAAAGTAAATGGCTAAATTACTAAATCGTAAATAAATAGCCTCTCCCAAGACCCCCCTCCATCTCCCCCGAGGGGGAGAGTTTCGCGGCAGGAAGCCTCCCCTCGGGGAGGTTTGGAAGGGGTCTGTAAATCGTCAAATCGTAAATTACTTTGGTTCGTTTCTTCATCACCCTTTCCTACGACGGCACGCGCTACCACGGCTGGCAGATTCAGCCAAACGGCGACAGCGTGCAGCAACGCTTGCAAGAAGCGCTCTCCACTATCCTGCGCCAACCCATCGAGGTGGTGGGAGCAGGACGGACCGATGCCGGCGTACATGCACGCATGATGGTGGCACACTTTACAATTGAAAACTTAAAATTGAAAAATGAAAAGCCTACCCCAATCCCCTCCTCGAAGGGGAGGCAAGACCCTTCAATTTTCAATCTTCAATCTTCAATTAAACACTCGCTCAACAAACTCCTTCCGCCAGACATCGCCGTGCAGGACATCCGCCCAGTAGCCGACGACATGCATGCACGCTTCTCTGCCACGGAACGAACCTACCACTACTTCATCCATACCTGCAAAGACCCCTTCCTGCAAACGTACAGCTGGCAGGTCAACTTCAAGCTCGACTTCGCCAAGATGAACGAAGCAGCAAAGGTCATGCTCGAATACACGGACTTCACCAGCTTCTCGAAAGTAGGCACCGACGTCAAGACAAATCTCTGCGACCTTCGCGCTGCCCATTGGGACGAAATATCGCCCCATCAATGGCGCTTTACCATCACAGCTAACCGCTTCCTGCGCAACATGGTGCGAGCCATTGTTGGAACGCTTGTTGAAGTAGGCCGAGGAAGACTGACCATCGACGACGTCCGCCGCATCATCGAGGCCAAAGACCGTTGCCGTGCCGGCGAAAGCGTTCCAGCCAAAGGCCTCTTCCTCGTGGACATCAAATACTAAATACTTACATCGAAAACACAAAAAGACACATCCCATCCTCCCCTTAAAGGGAGGGGTAAGGGGGGGTACCAATGGGGGGTAGGTTAACGCCACGTGGAGCGTGAGCCGATGCAACGTGGAGCGTAAGCCAACGCAACGTGGAGCGTAAGCCGATGCAACGTGGAGCGTAAGCCGATGCTCCATGCTATGACCTAACGTGTAGAGTTACGTAAGTTCTTCGGCTGTCGCCTCAGGCGCAGGCGGTTCTTCGGCTGTCGCCTCAAGCGCAGGCGGAACGTGCAGTTCGCTTTCTTTTTATGTCTGCCCTACGAGAAGGTAGGCAAAACATTCGGAAAAATGAAAATAATTTCCTAAGCAGGCAAGTATCTCGGATTTTTTAGCTAACTTTGTAGCCGATTAATAGGAGCCGACGCTTCCAAGCGTCGGAATCTGACAGTCAAACGTACCGACGCTTGGAAGC
>CACYQI010000056.1 GCA_902776455.1 uncultured Bacteroidales bacterium
ACAGGCAGACTTGCGCCGCTTGTTGGAGGACGAACCTAAAACCTACAAGAAAGCACTTGCTCTGATTGCAGAACTTTACGACCATCCACGCACCGGCACTGGCAAGCCCGAGCAACTGAGAGGCAGTCGCCCTGGGCAGTGGAGTCGTCGCATTTCGAAGAAGCATCGTCTGGTCTATGCCATCAACGACACGGAGGTCATCGTGCTGGTTCTTACTGCATACGGGCATTACGACGACAAATGAGTCTCTGCCGTTAGCCGCCCTGCAAGGGCAAAAGCATAATGAGGCAAGGTAAAGCTTCTGCCCTTTCAGGGCGAGTTTACCCATATCCCTGTACCCAGGGCGATGCCCTGGGCTAATAGCTTTCCGGCCTTGCAGGCCGTTTCTATGTAATACTCTAATTCTCAGCATTTCTTATTTTCTTATTCTCTACATTTCTTATTTTCTGCATTTATAATTTTGTCGTTTCGGTTATTTGTTGTACTTTTGCAAACAGAAAGACATAAAATGTTAGGACTATGACAGCATTCGCACAGAGAATTAAAGAAACTCCCATGGCTCCGTATATGGGCATCTTGCAGTCGTTGAGCCGAAAAGATATTGAGATTGTGGTGACGTTCCTCAACGAGATAAAGGATAATGCTCCCACTCGTGCCGGATGGGCCGCTGCTGCCCAACAGGCACATGCCGACGGCGAGGACAAGCTGACAATCGCAGATGTGTTCGAGGACGAAATGATGGAGGACTGGTAATGGTAAGCCAGTTTGATGTCTATTGGGTGGACTTGAACCCCACCGTTGGGGCTGAGATGCAAAAGATTCGACCATGCGTCGTGGTCAGTCCCAAGGAATTGAACGACTATCTTGACACAATTATTATCGTACCCATCACTTCGGCTATTCATGGATACCCTTATCGTGTGAGCTGTCGTATTATGAACCGCGACGGGGAAATTGCCACCGACCAGATTCGAACCATTGACAAACGTCGACTGAAGAACCGCATCACTACTCTTGCAGATGATGAAATTGTCGCGCTGCAAAACATTCTTCACCAAATGTTTTGTGAATAACGACCCCTTCCCCTGCATTGCCCTAAGCGTTGCGGGGGATTTTCGTGTCTGTGTGTCGATATTTGCCCAGTAGTTTTTCATCACATCGAGTTTTTCCAATTCTCTACATTTCTTATTTTCTGCATTTATAATTTTGTTGTTTCGGTTATTTGTTGTACTTTTGCAAACAGAAAGACATAAAATGTTAGGACTATGACAGCATTACTTGAATGCGCAGATACTGCGCGACATGGCCGAGATAGCCGACAGCGAGCCGCTGATGAAGCAGCTGAGTAAGTATCTCAGGAAGCTTGTAGCCAAGAAGCAAGACCCGACGCTTGTGACGAAAGAGGAATTCATGGCCAGCCTCGAACGAGGCGAAGAGGAATACAGACAGGGGAAATGTGTCCGTTTGTTGCAAGGCGAGTCTGTATCGGAAATGCTGAGGAGGAGCGGACTCTGATGTACAGTATTGATTTCACCACCGAAGCTCGCCAAGGGTTGGCAAAGCTGGAACGGAGCGAGCCAAAAGTCTTTGCCAAAGCAGTACGCTTTATAGAGGAACTGAAGGAGCATCCCAAGACCGGGCATGGACACCCGGAGCCTCTGAAGGGACTGCCTGAAGGCCGATGGAGTCGCGAGATTACGAAGAAGCACCGTTTGGTGTATCGCATCTTCGAAGACGAAGTTCTTGTCCTTATACTCAGAAGCTACGGGCATTACGACGACAAATGAGTCTCTGCCGTTAGCCACCCTGCAAGGGCAAAAGCATAATGAGGCAAGGTAAAGCTTCTGCGCTTTCAGGGCGAGTTTACCCATATCCCTGTACCCAGGGCGATGCCCTGGGCTAATAGCTTTCTGGCCTTGCAGGCCGTTTCTATGTAATACTCTAATTTCCTGCATTTCTTATTTTCTTATTCTCAGCATTTCCTTATTTTCTTATTCTCTACATTTCCTATTTTCTAATTCTCTACATCTCTTATTTTCTTATTTTCTACATTTCTTATTTTCTCTTCCGGTTCCTTCTGCAAAGCAGACTCTCTCGTCTGGAGGAACGAAAATCCGTTAGGAAAGGCTTCCTCTCTCTCTTTCTTCAATTCTTTCAAACTCTCATTTTTCTCTTCGGTTGGCGTTGTGCCATAGAAGTTCGTGTAGGCCCGCGTGAAGCTGGGCACATGCGAATAGCCGCACTTGTACGCAACCTCGGCGATGTTCAAGTCGGGGCAGTAATACAGCAGGTACTTGGCCTTCTGCATACGCATCCTCATGATGTAGTTCTTTGGCGTGACAGAGATCGATTCCGACAGGCGTTGCCGTAAGGTGCTGACGTTCATCCCCATTTGCTGCGCTATCGTGTGGGTGTCCGATTTTCCCTTCTCGGTGACGACATAGATGACACCTGATAGCTGCGAGAGAAACTCCTTGTCCTCGTCGCTCAGGTGGGCATCTTCCTCCATTATTGTTTGCAGTCTCGTGCACTTCTTCTCCAGCAAGCTGATGTTCCTCTCATACTCCTCCTCTTTGAGTATATGGCGGCGATGGGTGTGGAGTGCGACAAGGGCTAAGACCACGAGCAGCAGGGCAAAGGAGACGACTAATGCCGCCTGGAAAGTACGGTTCCTTTGCTCGATGCGCTCGTTTTCCTCCTGTAGTTTGTCGTTATTGTAGAGAGCGTTGTATTTCGCAAAGGCCGCTGTTGACTCGCGTTCGTAGATGGAGTCCTTCAACAGCCTTACCCGCTCCAGGTGGAGCATCGCCTCGCTGGGCGAGCTTGCCTTCATGACACGATAGAGTCCCTCGCGCGCGTGCAATTCATTATACATATCTCCCTCTTTCATGAAGAACATGGCAGCCTCGTAGTAGTAGGAGGCCGCCTTGTCGTTCCTGCCCTTATTGGCAAAGATGTCGCCCAGCTGGTTCAGGCATTTGCCCCACGTAACGTAGTTCTTGCTTTGTTGAAGTAGGGGGATGGCCTCCGTAAGCGAACGCTGCGCCTCATGGATGAGCGAAAGTTCCAACTGTGCGTTTGCCAGTAGGGAGAGGCACACTCCTATCTTGGCACTGTCGCCCTGCGACAGGACAGCCGGAATGATGGCTTTTGTAGCGTGCGTGCGTAGCATAGAGAGAATAATGTAAAAGTTCGCGCTGCAAAGTTACGGATTATTTGTATCATACTAATAATGAATTACCTAAAAAAATTTATCATTTCATAACAAAATGTTAGCATTTCGTGTTTAAATTTCGGTAGTACCGAAATTTTAGGTAAAAAGGGGCACTAAAACCGCCGTTTATTTATACTTTGAGGCCATTTTTTCAGCGAAGGGAAACAAACGAAAATCCATGATATCATGTTCGACATTCCATGGAGCGAGGCGGAACAAAGCACGGAGAATAAGCCGACATAACGTGCAGCATCGCCCAACTCTCCACGCAGAATCCAGCTGAAACGAAAAACACTCGTCACTCGTCACCTTTACCCATAACAGACTGAAAATGAGTCAATAACAGGGTGACGGTACTGTCACCCACTCGTCACCCACTCGTCACCTCGCATCCATCTGAATCACAATACAATAAGAGGGAAGGTGACGAGGTAACGATAATAATTCTACGGAGTATAGGAGCCAAAGGAGAAAGGCTGGGTGTTTACCCCACCCCCTACCCCTCCCCTTAGAGGGGAGGGGAGTCTCGCGGCAGTAACCCTCCCTTTCGAGGGAAAAGCCTCTCCATAGAAACTATAGAAGCTATAGAAACTATAGAAACTATAGAAGCTATAGAAGCTATAGAGCCAAAGGAGGCACGGAGTATGTGCCGCCGAGCCATTCGGTGAAGGGTTCTTCCTGCTGGAGCTTGTGCCAGTCAAGGAAGTGTCCTTCGCTGTCTGTCTCCACTACGACGGGGCCTTCGAGGAGGGTTCCGTCGGGCAGAAGGATGTTGTGGTAGGCGCGTTTCAATGTGGGAAGGAATGCGGCTTCGACGGCTATCTCTTGCGGCGGCCGGTGCGCTGCGGGATGCCACGCTCGGGATGGATGGGGTTCGGGTTCTCCTTCACGACGTGTATCGTCTTCCGCTTCGGCTGACTCTCACGCATCTGTAGGGGCGAGAGGCGCTCGGTATTCTGCACGGCAAACGTGTCGGCAGCAAGCGTGTCGGCTTCTGCCGGTGAGGCTTGATGCTTCTTCGCGTCGAGCGTGTCGGCGGGTGCGGGCTTGTGCATGCGAATGAGCATGATGTCGCTGACGAGCAATGGCTGTGGCGGCTCAATGCCTTTGGTAAGCGGCAGATAGATGAAGCCGGAGATGGAACGAAGGGCAAGGCTGTCGATGGCCTTGTCGGGGTAGTATCGCAACTCGTTGTCGGGTCTGTTGCGAACGAGTTCGGTGACGCTGGCGGTGGTGTCGGTGTCGTAGGAGAAGCAAAGCAAAGCGATGGCTTCGTTGTTCATGCTTTGTGCCACAAACTGCGACTTGAAGCGCCAGATGAACTTATCGCCGGGGCGGAAGGTGGAATCGGCTTTTAGCTGAAAGTCATAGACGCAGCCAACGGGATTGGCTACGACGCAACAGAAGTTCTTGCCGAGCCAGATGTTGGCCGTGTCGCCCTCGCTGGTGAGCGATGAGAACATGTCCTGACTGGACGTGGCTTCGAGTCCGAGTCGCTCGGCAGAGGCTTGCACACGTTGCACCACATTCTCATATATGCGCGTAAAGTCTTCGGCTTTGCCGCTGTAGTAAACCAACGAGGAGTCGAACTCAGCCTCTGTGATGCGATGTTTCTTGAAGACAGCCTGAATGTACTTGTAGCGCGCCAGTTCGGGCACCTCGTTCTGCGTTTCGGACATCCCCTGCGCAAGATGAAAGTCAACAAGCACATCCTCCATCTTCTCTTCGCTCAGGATGCCGCGAGGGCGCGAAGGAGAACAGGAGATGAGGAATAAGGTAAGAAGAAGAAAAAAGACCCCCCAGCCCCCTTTAGGGGGGTCTATTCTCCCCCTTAAGGGGGCTGGGGGGTCAATTCTCCCCCTAAAGGGGGTCGGGGGGTCTTTCTTCATTTGAACATTTTCTGGTTATAGAAGAAGAGAAGCGCCAGGACGCCACAGGAGATGCTGGCATCAGCAAAGTTGAAGATGGGGCTGAAGAAGATGTAATGCTCGCCGCCCCATAGAGGCATCCACCCAGGCCAATCCCATTCGACGAGGGGGAAGTAGAACATATCTACCACTCGCCCAAGCATCAACTGCCCATAGCCTGTGCCCCAGGGAACAAGTTCGGCCGTCATGGGAGCAGGGGGATTGTTGAATACCATCCCATAGAACATGCAGTCGAAGATGTTGCCTGCCGCACCGGCTGTTATCATCGTCAGACAGACGAGATAACCCCAGTTAATGCTTTGCCTGATGCTTCGACAGATGTACCAGATGAGTGCTACAACCGCAAGGATGCGGAAGGAAGTGAGGAACCACTTGCTGAACACCTCCATGCCGAATGCCATTCCGTCGTTCTCGGTGAAGAGAATGTAGAACCAGTCGGTCACCTTGATGCTCTGGTGCAAGTACATGCCGGTCTTGACGGCCACCTTGATGACCTGGTCGATGGCAACGATGCCAAGTCCAAGAACTACGGAAGTCAGTACCTGTGATTGCCTACGAGTCATAATAGGTTACTCTTATTCATGTTTCGGGAGTATCTTATATATATATTATTTAAGTTTCGGGAGTTATAAGATGAAGTTAAAAAGGGAGTTAAGCCTGCTTCGCAGGCAGGAAGTTAAGCACTGCGTGCTGGACGACCACAGATTTAGCTGATTTAACGGATTATATATTCATTCATGTTCAAATTATATTCAGATTTATCAGATTAAGGGCATCGCTCAATCCGTTAAATCGTTTCATCAGAGGCTTACATCTGCTTAATCTGTGGTTGATTATAATCATCCGAAACTTCAGTTACTCTTATTTTTTCTTGTCTCGTGCTTGCTTTGCTTCGATGGAGAGTGTGGCATGAGGTACGGCACGGAGGCGTTCCTTGGGAATCAGTTTTCCCGTCTCGCGGCAGATGCCGTAGGTCTTGTTCTGTATGCGTACAAGTGCTGCCTGAAGGCCTGTGATGAACTTCTGTGCACGCTGGCATTCGTTCATCAGCGATTCCTTGGAGAGAGTTTCCGAGCCTTCCTCGAGCGTATGATAGGTGGAGTGGGTTTCTGCCTCGTCCACGCCGTCGCCGTTAATCTTCTTCATAAGAATCTCGTAGTCGCTCTTGGCAATGGCAAGTTTCTCGTTGATTAGCTGGCGGAACTCCTCAAGCTCTTCGTCGGAGTACCTTACTTTGTTTTCTTCCATGATCTCTTTAGTATTTATTGAATTAATGTGTATTATGCTTTGGTAGTTAGTTCTTTTACCTTATATATATATATTATTTAAGTTTCGGGAGTTATAAGATGAAGTTAAAAAGGGAGTTAAGCCTGCTTCGCAGGCAGGAAGTTAAGCACTGCGTGCTGGACGAATTTACAATTTGACGATTTACAATTTACTATTTATGTACTATTTAATAATTTAGCTATTTACAGGGCGGTAGCAAATTCTTCACTCTTCACTTTTCACTTCGCCGAAGGCGATGGGGAGAGGGATGGGGAGAGGCTTTTACTTCCACTTTAACTTCAGAAACTTTCAGTATATTATATTTTGGCAACGGTCAGCTCCGGGCCGAGGGAGATGCCGGCGGCAAGCACTTGCGAGGCGATGTAGTCGCTGTACTTGGCGAGGCAAGTGCGGTTGTCGTCGCTGTCGGGGAGCGTGACGTTGATGCGGTCGGTGATGTCGAAGCCGCTGTCCTTGCGAAGTGTCTGTATGCTGCGGATGAGTTCGCGGGCCACACCTTCGAGGCGCAAGTCCTCGGTGATGGTGAGGTCGAGGGCAACGGTCAGCGTGCCTTCGTTGGCAACACTCCAGCCCGGGATGTCCTGGCTGAAGATCTCGATGTCCTCGAGGTCAACGATTACTTCTTCGCCTGTATCGAGCTTGAGAGGCAGATGCTCCTTCGCTTCCAGCTCGGCTATCTGGTCCTGACTCATGGCCAGAACGGCCGCGTTGACGCTCTTCATCAGCTTACCGAACTTCTTGCCCATCGTGCGGAAGTTACATTTCACCTGCTTGACAAGCATTCCCTGTGCCTCAACAAACTCAAGTTCCTTGACGTTCACTTCGTCGAGGATGAGCTGCTGCATGGCCTGAATGCGCTGCTGCTGCTCGGCGCTTGTGGCGGGGATGGCGATGCGCTGAAGGGGTTGCTTCACGACAATCTGCTCTTTCTTGCGGAGAGAGAGAATCATGCTCGTAACTTGCTGAGCAAGAGCCATGCGCTGCTCCTGCTCCTGGTCTATCTTGGCATCGTCGGCAACGGGGAACTTAGCTAAGTGTATGCTCTTTGTCTCGCCCTTACCCGTAGCGTCGTTCAGGTCGCGCCAAAGGCGATCGGCATAGAAAGGAGCGATGGGAGCCATGAGGCGAGCCACCGTTTCGAGGCAAGTATAAAGCGTCTGATAGGCACTCAACTTGTCGAGGCTCATGGCAGAACCCCAGAAGCGCTTCTTCGAGAGACGCACGAACCAGTTGCTGACGTTATCGACCACGAAGGTCTGAATCAGTCGTCCTGCCTTTGTCGGCTCGTAGTCCTCGTAGCATTGGTTCACCTCTCGAATGAGGCTGTTCAGGCAGGAGAGAATCCAGCGGTCCATCTCGGGACGCTCGTTCATGGAGACATCAGGCTCTTCGTAGCACCAACCGTCCACGTTGGCATACATGGTCAGGAAGGAATAGGTCTGGAAGAGCTTGCCGAAGAAGGAACGGCTCACTTCCTGCACGCCTTCGACGTCGAACTTGAGGTTGTCCCAGGGCGCGCTGTTCGTTATCATGTACCAGCGAACCGCATCGCTTCCGTACTGTTCGATGGCGCCAAAGGGATCGACGGCATTACCCAGACGCTTCGACATCTTCATGCCGTTCTTGTCGAGCACGAGGCCGTTGCTAATGACTGCCTTGTAGCTGACGCTATCGAAGACCATTGTAGCGATGGCATGCAAGGTGTAGAACCAGCCACGTGTCTGGTCAACGCCTTCAGCGATGAAGTCGGCAGGGAAGCTTCCTGCTGGAAGTGAAGAACTAAGAGTGAAGAACGAAGAATCAGAGTTACTATTATTCTTCACTCTTAACTCTTCACTCTTCACTCCCTCGAAGGGATAGTGTATCTGAGCGTAAGGCATGGCGCCCGAGTCGAACCAAACGTCGATGAGGTCGAGTTCGCGTGTCAGCACGGAGCCGCTCTTGCCGACAAGAAGTATCTGGTCAACGTATGGGCGGTGAAGGTCGATGCGGTCGTAGTTCTCCTGACTCATGTCGCCAGGCACGAAGCCTTTCTCCTTCAAGGGATTGCTTTGCATTACGCCAGCAGCCACGGCCTTCTCTATTTCGTTATACAGCTCCTCGACGGAGCCGATGCAAATCTCTTCGCGTGTGTCCTTGTTGCGCCAGATGGGGAGAGGCGTTCCCCAGTAGCGAGAGCGGGAGAGGTTCCAGTCGTTGAGGTTTTCGAGCCACTTGCCGAAGCGACCCGTTCCGGTGCTCTCGGGCTTCCACATGATGGTCTTGTTGAGTTCCATCATGCGTTCCTTGGCTGCCGAGGAACGAATGAACCAGGAGTCGAGGGGATAGTAGAGGACAGGCTTGTCGGTACGCCAGCAGTGGGGATAGTTGTGGACGTGCTTCTCTATCTTGAAGGCTGTGCCTGCCTGCTTCATTTCCATGCAGAGGACGATGTTCAGGTCTTCTGTCTTGGCAAGTGCCTTCTCGTCGAGCGTGGCGTACTTGGGGTCGTAGGCATTCTTCACGAAATCGCCTGCATGATGCCAGTAGCTTTCGTTGACACAGGTTTCTACGAAGGCGGCGTCCATGTCTTCCTTGACAAAGTACTTGCCGGTGAAATCGACCATTGGGCGTGTGTCGCCGGCCTTGTCGATGACGAAGAGGCTGGGGATGCCTGCATCCTTGGCCACCTTGGCATCGTCGGCACCAAAGGTGGGAGCGATGTGTACGATGCCTGTACCGTCTTCGGTGGTGACGTAGTCGCCGGGGATGACGCGGAACGCTTCTGCACTCTTATCGACGGCCTTGCCGCCTTCGAGAGCGCAGGGCTTCACCCACGGGAAGAGCTGTTCGTACTTCATGCCGACGAGGTCTGTGCCTTTGCCTCGCCATACAATCTCCAGCTCCTTGCCTTCTTCTGCTTGGAAATAAGCCGAGAGTCGGGCTTCGGCAAGGATGTAGATGGCCTCTTCGCCGCTATACGGGTTCTGCCCTTTCACGGCCACGTAGTCAATCTTCGGGCCTACGCAAAGCGCCGTATTCGAGGGCAAGGTCCAAGGCGTGGTGGTCCAAGCGAGAAAATAAACAGACCCCCCATCCCCCTTTAGGGGGAGTTCTTCGCCTGTGTTCCCCCTAAAGGGGGTTAGGGGGTCAAGTTTGAACTGTGCCGTCACCGTCGTGTCCTTCACGTCCCTGTAGCAGCCGGGCTGGTTCAGCTCGTGACTGGAGAGGCCTGTGCCTGCAGCGGGAGAATAGGGCTGGATGGTGTAGCCCTTATAGAGGAGGTCCTTCTTGTAGAGCTGCTTGAGGAGCCACCAGAGGGTCTCGATGTATTTGTTGTCGTAGGTGATGTAGGGGTGCTCCATATCGACCCAATAGCCCATCTTGTGGCTGAGGTCGGTCCATTCGCTTGTGTACATCATCACGTTCTCGCGGCATTTCCGGTTGTAATCTTCGATGCTGATGCTCTTGCCGATGTCTTCCTTCGTAATGCCGAGTTCCTTCTCCACGCCAAGTTCTACGGGCAGGCCGTGCGTGTCCCATCCGGCTTTGCGCTTTACTTGGAAGCCTTTCATGGTCTTGAAGCGGCAGAAGGTGTCTTTGATGCTGCGGGCCAAGACGTGATGGATGCCCGGATGGCCGTTGGCCGATGGAGGGCCTTCGTAGAAGATAAACGAGGGACAGCCCTCTCGCTCCGACATGCTCAGGTGGAACACGTCTTCCTCGTCCCACTGGCGGAGCACTTCTTTGTTCACATCGCTCAGATTGAGCTTATTGCGTTCTGTGAATTTCTTGTTCATATTTAGTGCTGTTTGTTTTCTTTTCTTTGTCCTTTATACACTTTTGGGCTGCAAAGATACAAATAAAATAATAATTAAGGGCCTGCAAGCATGTTTTTTTTGACCTAAATCTATTGTTTCAAGTTTTTTGGGGCTTCAGGGTGCATTTCGTTGTGCGAAAGTTTCGCTGTTAGCGATTATTTTTGTAATTTTGCAGCATCAATCAGGCTGGCTGGGAAGCGCTCCTTCCCTGCAGCATTAACCTAACAAAACTATGTTGACAGAAGATAAACGATTGTATGTGGCACACGGTCAGAACGGACCGATTTGCCTTTATGGGAAGATGGCGAACCGTCATGGACTGATAGCCGGTGCAACGGGAACGGGCAAGACGGTGACGCTGCAGGTGCTGGCCGAGACGTTCTCCGAAGCAGGCGTGCCTTGCTTCATGGCCGACATGAAGGGCGACCTCTCGGGCATCTCGCAGGCGGGACAGATATCCTCTTTCATCGAGAAACGCTGCCAAGAGTTTGGCATCGCCATTGACTCTCAACCCTCAAATCCCAACTCTCAGCCTCACCCCCAACTTTCAACTCCCAACTTTCAATTTTCAACTCTCAACTTTCAACTTTCAACTCACTTCCACGGCAGTCCTGTCTGCTTCTACGATGTCTTCGGCGAACAGGGACACCCGATGCGCACTACCATCTCGAACATGGGACCTGTCCTCCTCTCGCGCCTCATGGAACTGAACGAGGTACAGACGGGCGTGATGACCATCCTCTTCAAGGTGGCCGACGAGCGCGGATTGCTGCTGCTCGACCTGAAAGACCTGCGGGCCATGCTCACCTACATTGCCGACCATGCGAAGGAACTCACGAGAACCTATGGCAGCGTGTCGAGCGCGAGCGTGGGAGCCATCCAGCGTGCCCTGCTTGCGCTGGAGAACCAAGGCGCCGACAAGTTCTTCGGCGAACCAGCTTTCGACATCATGGACCTCCTGCAAGTGAGTGCCGACGGCAAGGGCATGATGAACGTCCTGGCAGCCGACAAGCTGATGCAGAACCCGAAGCTCTACTCCACCTTCCTCCTTTGGCTTCTCTCCGACCTCTACACCCGGCTGCCCGAAGTGGGCGACCAGGAACTGCCGCGACTCGTGTTCTTCTTCGACGAGGCTCACACGCTCTTCAACGACACCTCCAAGAGCCTGATTGACAAGATAGAGCAGGTGGTTCGCCTCATCCGAAGCAAAGGCGTGGGCGTCTATTTCGTGACGCAGAACCCTACCGACATCCCCGATTCCGTGCTTGCCCAACTGGGAAACCGCGTGCAGCATGCCCTTCGTGCCTATACGCCCAAGGAACTCGAGAAGCTTCGGGCTGCCGCCAAGACTTTCAGGGCCAACCCTTCACTCGACACGGAGGAGGCCATCAAGGAGCTTGCCACAGGCGAAGCGCTCGTCTCCTTCCTCGACGAGAAAGGAACGCCCAGCATCGTGGAACGCGCCAGAATAGTCTTTCCCCTCAGCCAAATCGGTGCCATCACCGAAGCACAGCGCGAACAGATTATCAAGTCGTCGCGCATCTACGGCCGCTACGACACGATGATCGACCGCGAGAGTGCCTTCGAAGTGCTACTGGCAGAAAGCGAAGCTGCTGCAGAAGCCTCTGCCCCAGCATCCTCGAAGGGAGAGGAGAAGGCTTCCTCGAAGGAAGGTTCGGGAAAAGCGGGGAAAGCGAAGAAGGGCATCTTCTCGAAAATCATCTCCGCCGTCATCACGAGCGTCACAGCAGCCTTGGGCACATACATTGCCAACACCGTGACGGGCAGCAAGAGCCGCTCGAAGGAGTCCATCGGCAAGAAGGTGACAAAGAGTGCCGTCAGCACCGCCACACGAACCGCCACGCGCGAACTGACCCGAAGCATTCTGGGCAATCTGGTGAAATAGAACCCCTCTAAAATCTAAAAGAGATAAGAAGTAAGAGGTTAGAGGTAAGAGAATACTATTGGCTCCGAAGCCAGCATCCTAAGCAATCCTCCTTCCGCCTGCGCCTGAGCGAAGCGAAGAACCACTAACCTCTAACCACTTCTCCCTCCCCCTCAGCATCCCAAGCAATCCTCTAACCTCTAACCACTAACCACTAACCTCTATGAATTCCCTAAAACTTGTCTGCAACTTCATAGCCCGATGGATGGGCATTTTGGTGCTGTTGGTGGCGATATTGTCGCTGGCGGTACCGGCTTCGTTCAAGTGGATTGATACTTGGTGGATCAACCCTCTGCTGGGCATCATCATGTTCGGGATGGGCTTGACCCTCTCGCCCAATGACTTCAAAGTGGTGCTGAGTCGCCCCAAGGACATCCTTATCGGCTGCTTGGCGCAGTTCACGGTTATGCCCTCGTTGGCATGGCTGTTGGCCTCGGCTTTCTCCCTGCCGAAGGAACTTGCCCTCGGCGTCATCCTCGTAGGCTGCTGCCCGGGCGGAACGGCCTCCAACGTCATCACCTATCTGGCCAAGGGCGACCTGGCTCTTTCCGTCGGCATGACCGCCACCTCTACCCTACTGGCTCCCCTGCTGACCCCGCTGCTGGTGTGGCTGCTGGCTGGCACAATGGTCGATATCGACACGGTGGGCATGTTGCAAAGCATTGTCTATGTGGTCATTGCGCCCATCATAGGCGGCTTGCTCTGCCAGCGCTTCCTTCCCCGCACAACCAAGAGCCTCACGCCCTTCCTGCCTGCCTTCTCCTCTTTGGTGATTGCCATAACGGTGGGCGTGGTCGTTTCGCACAACGCGGACAGACTGATGGCTGGAGGAATGCTGGTGGTCTTCGTGGTGATGCTCCACAACCTGCTTGGCTTCTCCATCGGTTTTCTCATAGGTCGCCTGTTGCGTCTGTCGGTACCGAAACGCATAGCCGTCAGCATCGAAGTCGGCATGCAGAACTCCGGCCTTGCTTCCTCGCTGGCTGTCCTACACTTTGCCGCCTACCCGCTCGCCACGATACCCGGAGCCATCTTCAGCGTTTGGCACAACATCAGCGGTGCCATAGCTGCCAAGCTCTACCAGAAGATGCCCCCTACCCCCTCCGGGAGAGATTAAGACAGAATCTAAAACAAAGACAAAGACATGAAGATTATCGACACCAACCTATTAGATAATGTAGCAGCCGAGGCAAAGGAATCGCCAAGGCTAAGGAAGAACTACAACTTCCACCAGAGCCTCTCGGACAAGTGCCACCGCTTCCTCAACGCAATGGAACCCGGAACCTTCGTCCCCATACACCATCATCCGACGAAGGACGAAACGGTCATCATCCTTAGAGGCAGGGTAAGAGTGTCCACCTACAGCGACGACGGCAAGGTACTCGAATCCGTTGTCCTGAGCCACGAGGAAGGCAGATACGGTGCAGACATCCCGAAGAACGTATGGCACGACGTGGAATGCCTCTCGCCAAGCGTACTGCTGGAGTGCAAGGAAGGGCCTTTCGTCGAGCACGAAGTGGATGGGATTCTACAGCTTGCTTCGCACCCCGCAACACATTTGCAGCCAAAATAATTGCCGTTTCGTTTGGAAAGACCCAAAATAATCCTTACCTTTGCACCGGCGAAAAGATTTAAACTTCAAGTTTCTGAAGTTAAAGTGGAAGTAAAAATGGAAGTTAATTCGCTACGCTCATGGAAGTTATAAAAGGACAATACCATAAAGGCTGTTAACATCCAAAGCTACCGTCCAGCACGAAGTGCTTAAGTTCCTGCCTGCGAAGCAGGCTTTAACTCCCCATTTAACTTCATCCTATAACTCCCGAAACTTAGATTTAACCAAAAAAACATTTTTCCGGATGACAAACAACATAACAAACCGCGCAGCCGACAATATCCGCATTCTGGCTGCCGCAATGGTCGAGAAAGCTAAGAGCGGACACCCGGGCGGAGCAATGGGCGGGGCCGACTTCATCAATGTCCTCTACAGCGAATTCCTGCTGTTCGACCCCCTAAACCCTGCTTGGGAAGGACGCGACCGCTTCTTCCTCGACCCCGGGCACATGGCTCCCATGCTCTATGCCGAACTGGCTCTCATCGGCAAGTTCACGCTCGAAGAACTCAAGCAGCTACGCCAATGGGGTTCCCCTACTCCCGGACACCCAGAAGTGTGCATCCAACGGGGCATAGAGAACAGCAGCGGACCGCTCGGACAGGGACACACCTTTGCCGTGGGAGCCGCCATCGCTGCCAAGTTCCTCTACGCTAAAACGGGCAACCCCACCTTCAAGAAGGAAACCATCTACACCTATATCAGCGACGGAGGTGTACAGGAGGAAATCAGCCAGGGAGCAGCACGACTCGCCGGAAAACTGCAGCTCGACAACCTCATCATGTTCTACGATGCCAACGACATACAGCTCTCCACCGAGACTTCCGTCGTGACGAGCGAGGACACAGCTGCCAAGTACCGCGCCTTCGGCTGGGAGGTGTTCGAGATTGACGGCAACGACGCAGCTCAGATTCGACAGGCTCTCAGCGACGCAAAGCAAGTGGTGGGCAAGCCGACGCTCATCATCGGCCGCTGCATCATGGGCAAGGGAGCACTCCAAGCCGACGGCAGCAGCTACGAGCACAGCACCAAAACACATGGCGCACCGCTGGGAGGTGATGCCTACCGCAACACCATCGCCAACCTCGGAGGCAACCCCGACGAACCCTTCGTCGTCTTCCCCGAAGTGAAGGAACTCTACGAGACGCGCCTCGCCCAACTGGAAGGCATCGCCCGCGAGCGACACAAGGAAGAACAAGACTGGGCGGCACAGAACAAAGAGAAGGCAGCACAGCTCAAAGACTGGTTCGCCGGCAAGCTCCCCGACATCGATTGGGACAGCATTCAGCAGAAGCCCAACGACGCTACGCGCAACGCCTCCAGCACCTGTCTCTCGCTGCTCGCCAAGCAAGTGCCCAACATGATTGTCAGCTCTGCCGACCTCTGCAACTCCGACAAGACGGACGGCTTCATCAAGGGAGGCGCTACCGTCATGTCGAGCGACAACATGGGCGGCGGCTTCCTGCAGGCAGGCGTAGCCGAGTTGACCATGGCATGCTGCTGCATCGGCATGATGCTGCATGGAGGCGTCATAGCCGCTTGCGGCACCTTCTTCGTCTTCTCCGACTACATGAAGCCCGCCATCCGCATGGCAGCACTCATGGAAGTGCCCGTCAAGTTCATCTGGAGCCACGACGCCTTCCGCGTAGGCGAAGACGGTCCCACGCACGAACCCGTGGAGCAGGAAGCACAAATCCGTCTGATGGAAAAGATGAAGAACCACAGCGGCCGCAACTCCATGCTCGTCCTTCGTCCCGCCGACGGCAAAGCCACCACCTACTGCTGGCGGCTGGCCATGCAGAACACCACGTCGCCATCGGCGCTCATCCTCAGCAGACAGACCTTGGAAGACCTGCCCGACGGCACAGACTACGACGGAACAGCCCGAGGAGCATACATCGCCGCCGAAAGCGACGAGCATCCCGACATCATCCTCGTAGGCAACGGCTCGGAAGTGGGGACCCTCATCGCCGGTGCTCGCCTCCTGCGGAAGGACGGCCACAAAGTGCGCGTAGTCAGTGCTCCGAGCGAAGGCCTCTTCCGTCAGCAGCCCATCGACTACCAGCGCAAGCTGTTCCCCATCGGAAGCAAAGTGTTCGGACTCACAGCAGGACTGCCCATCGCCCTGCAAGGCTTCCTCGTCGGTGCACATCCCGACAGCTTCGTCTGGGGACTCGAAAGCTTCGGCTACAGCGCCCCCTATAAAGTGCTCGACGAGAAATTCGGCTTCACCGCAGAGAACGTTTACAGGCAAGCCAAGAAACTGTTGAAAATTGAAAGTTGAAATAATTTACAATTTGACAATCCTAAATAATTTACTATTTGACTATTTACAATTTACTATTTATTTACGATTTAGCCATTTAACCATTTACTTCCCCCTTCCTCCCTTCCCCCTCTCCCACGGGAGAGGGTTGGGGAGAGGCCGCCCACTAACCACTAAACCCTAACCACTAACCCCTTCCCCCTCTCCCACGGGAGAGGGTTGGGGAGAGGCTTTCCCATTGATAATGAAACCTATAGGACTTGCAAGCGACCATGCAGGCTTTGCCCTCAAGCAGCACGTGAAAGCGTATCTCGACCAGAAGGGCATAGCCTATCACGACTACGGAACATATAGCTCCGAGAGTTGCAACTATCCCGATTTCGGCCACGCCTTGGCACGTGGCATGGAGGCGGGCGAATGCGAAAAAGGCATTGCCATCTGCGGCAGCGGAGAAGGCATCAGCATGACGCTCAACAAACATCAGAGCATACGTGCTGCCCTCTGCTGGATGCCCCAGATAGCCCACCTCGCCCGTCAGCACAACGACGCCAACGTACTCGTCATGCCGGGCCGCTTCGTCACCAACGAAGAAGCCGATGCCATCATGGACGAATACCTGCAGACCCCCTTCGAAGGCGGACGCCACGAAAACCGCATCCGAAACATCCCAATAGAGCCTCGATAAAACACAAGACCCTCTCCTGCTCCCCCTCAGCCTCCTCTAAATCTCCCCTAAAAGGAGAGACTTCCCACTCTCCCACGGGAAAGGGCTGGAGAAGGGGTTTATATATACGATTTACTTCTTTTCTCTCCTCGGAGGGGGACGCTGGGCTGCACCTTTATCTTCCTATTCGGCTCTTAATCATTGGTGTTTCGACTCGGAAAATTCACGGCATGATTTTGCTCTCCAACACGCAGTAATTCTCATCGCCGCAGGTCGTGTTTCCCGATGCAACGTGTTGTGTAGGCCGACGCTCCATAGGGGAGGATTTAGGAGAGGCTGTGGAGGGATTAGGGGGTGGGGACTACATCACCTTTGTTCGAGCGGATTTGAAATCCGCTCGGATGGAGTTTAGGGATTTACAATCCCTTCATTCATTTACAGCATTACAAATGCCTACACTCAGTCTTGGCGGATTACAAATCCGCCAGAACGGGCGGCAAAAAGTACTTGACTTTAGGGGCAGGGGGAGAAAAGATTAAAGATTAAAGATTAAAGATTACGGATTAAAGTTTGGTTGTTTTGCTGCCAGCCATCACTATCAGCCTTAATCCTTAATCCTTAATCCTTAATCTTAAAAAAAGAGGTATATAGGGGGCTTATCTGATTTCCACTTCTTCCTTCATGTCGATTTCCTGTCCGTCTTTGTCGTAGAACTCGTATTGCAGGAAAGCGAGCTTCTGGCTGGGAATGACTTTCACGCCGAAGCCGTACTTGAACTTCCACTTGAGGCGGATGCTGGGAAACCCTTGGCTGAGATAAGCAGCGACGTAGGGATGGACGTGGAGCGTGAAATGCTTGATGCCAAGCTTGTGGTAGAGGAACTTTATCTTGCCGTCCAGAACTTTGTGGAATAGGAAGCTGCTCTTTATCTGACCTGTGCCGTGGCAGGTGGGGCAGGCTTCGTCAACAGCTACGTCCATGACGGGACGGACGCGCTGACGCGTTATCTGCATGAGGCAGAATTTGCTCAACGGCAGGATGTTATGACGAGCTCGGTCGCGCTTCATCAGCTCGCACATGTGTTCGTAGAGCTGCTGACGGTCCTCGGCCGACTTCATATCGATGAAATCAACAACGATGATGCCGCCCATGTCGCGCAGACGAAGCTGGCGGGCAAGCTCTTCGGCAGCTCCAAGGTTGACCTCCAAGGCGTTGGCCTCCTGACTCTCCTTGCCGTGCGAACGGTTGCCGCTGTTCACATCGACCACATGCAGAGCTTCGGTGTGTTCGATGATGAGGTAGGCTCCGTGTTTGTAGGAAACGGTTCGTCCGAAGCCCGATTTGATTTGCCGCGTCACGTCGAAGTTGTCGAAGATGGGCAGCGTTCCCTTATAGAGCTTCACCACGTTGCTGCATTCGGGGGCGATGAGGTTGACGTAGTCGTGAACCTCATTATAGACCTCTTCGTTGTTGACGTAGATGTTCTCGAAGCCCGGGTTGAAGAGGTCGCGCAGCATGCCGACGGTACGGCTTGTCTCTTCATAGACAAGCATGGGGAGGTCTTTTGCCAGCTGCACTTTGCGCAAGACTCCTTCCCAGCGGCCTACGAGCATCTTCATCTCGGCATCGAGTTCGCCGGCTCGCTTGCCTTCGGCTACTGTGCGGACGATGATGCTGCAGTTCTTGGGCTTGAGGCTCTCTACTATCTGCTTCAAGCGTGCTCGTTCGGCACTGCTCTTGATTTTCGTCGAGACGGAAACCTTGTTGCCGAATGGTTCGAAGACGAGGAAACGACCGGGGAACGAGAGGTCGCACGTCAAGCGCGGACCCTTCGTGCTGATAGGCTCTTTGACTATCTGCACCAGCACCTCCTGCCCTTGCTGCAGCGAGGTCTGCACGCTCCCGTCCTTTGGCAGGTCGGGAAGCATGGAAGCCTTCTCGAAGGGATAGAGGTTCTTGCGGTCGCTCTGCACCTGCTTGAGGTACTTGGCATAGGAAGCGAACTGGAAACCCAGGTCGAGATAATGCAAGAAGGCATCATGCTCGTGACCGACGTTCACGAAGCAAGCATTAAGCCCAGGCATGAGCTTGCGCACCTTGGCAAGGTACACGTTGCCCACGGAATAGGAGACATTCTGCTCCTCTTCCTGGAACTCAGCCAATCGCTTGTCTTCGGTCAGCGCGATGGAGATTTTCTTCGGCTGTACGTCAATGTATAGTTCGCTCGTCACTTGATGTTTTTCATGTTATGGTGTGTTCTATTAATTAGAACCCACCTTATAAAAAAGGTGACAGAATTGAGACTGCCACCTTTTAGGTCTGAGTTGACTTCTTCGCAGACGGAAGTAGAACCAAAGCCCCGCCTGCCTCAATTCTCTGGCGGATTTAATCCGACTGTAAGGAACATAGGGAAAACAGGCTCTGATACCCTCCGCAAGCGGAGCAAAGTCCGATTTCTTACTTGCTCTTATGTCTGTTCTTTCTCAGTCTCTTCTTGCGCTTGTGCGTTGACATCTTGTGCCTCTTATGCTTCTTTCCGTTTGGCATAATTTTGGATATTTATGGTTATTACTAATTATGAATGTTTTTTCTTTTCGGACTGCAAAGATATAAAAAGATTATGGATTAAAGAATGAAGAATGAAGATTTTTTCGCTTTTTTGTAAAAAAAAGAAGCCATACGCCCCATTTTCACAACAAAAGCGGTACTTTTGTGGCATGAATGCATCATTTTCCACTCGTTTGGAACAGTGGTACGAGGTCTCGGGGCGCGACCTTCCTTGGCGCAACACAGCCGATCCCTACCTCATTCTGCTTTCCGAGTTCATCTTGCAGCAGACGCGTGTCAATCAGGGCTTAGCCTATTACCTACGCATCGTCCAACGCTTTCCTACAGCTGAAAGTCTGGCTTCAGCACGCGAAGAGGAAGTCCTGCGGCTATGGCAAGGACTGGGCTACTACAGCCGGGCACGCCATCTGCATGCTGCGGCTCAACGGATAGCAGAAGCAGGCACATTCCCCGCCGACTACCGCTTTGTCCGGGCCTTGCCGGGAGTAGGCGACTACACGGCAGCAGCCATCATGAGCTTTGCTTTCGGCCAGCCCTATGCCGTGCTCGATGGCAACGTGATGCGCATTCTTGCCCGACACTTCGGCATCACCTCCCCTATCGACACCACGTCGGGGAAGAACCACCTCCGCGCACTTGCCGATGAGCTGCTCGACCGCCATCATCCCGCTCTCTACAACCAAGCCATCATGGACTTCGGAGCCATCCAGTGTACCCCATCCGCCCCTCTTTGCCACAACTGCCCGCTCTGCGACACCTGCCACGCTTTCGCAGAACACAGCGTCGAAAAGCTGCCAGTCAAGTCGAAGCGAACAGCCGTCCGCGACCGATACCTTACTTATATATATACGCGCACGCGTGACGGACTGACACTCCTCCATCGGCGCGGCAGCGGCGACATCTGGCAGGGACTCTTCGAGTTTCCTCTGATAGAATCAGTTAACAAGTTAACAAGCAAACAAGTTGACGAGTTTATTCACTCATCTCTCGTTAAGGTTAACGTTAAAGTCAAGTTGGAACTCGTCGCTTCGGACATCCACCACCAACTCACCCACCAGCGACTGCATGCCGACCTCTACCTGCTCGAACTAAACCTTTCCCTATCAGACGAAACGGAAGAAGGACTCCCGTTCCTCTCCCTCGGAGAAGGCAGAGAGGGTTCATGGGTCAAAGAGTCCGAGATTGACAACTACGCCCTGCCCCGCCTCTTGGAGAAACTCTTGGAGAAACTGCACAGCACAGCCAAGCAAAACAAGTGACAAACCCTTCCTCATCCCTCAGAGGGGGTCTGCAAGGCACGCTCGTCAGGTTAACGGGCATGGGTTCGCTACAAGCATGTAATTCACGTAAGCCTCGTCGAGAAGGGCAAAAATGACTTTTAATTTCAGGTTGGTCATTTGACGTATTATTTTAACGTGAGTTCGACGAAAAATAATTATTGGAAATTAATGGGCAATTACATGGCAATTATATGTTAAAGATAAAACACGCTCCGCCTGCGCCTGAGGCGACTGCCGAAGAATTACCATAAATTATATGTCCTTTAGTTTTCATCGAATTCACGTTATTTTAGAAGGGCAAATCACCATATTCCAAAGGCTCATTGCATGAGAAGCAACACATCTGCGTATCTTCAGCTTTGACGATATCTGGAATCTTCTTTTTGTATTTGGAATATGTCTTCAGGTCTTCAATCTCTTCTCGTCGAGCCTTACTGATTGCTGCAAATTCCTCTTCTTTTTCTATGCCTAAGAATCTGCGTCCCAATAGATTAGCCGCAATACCAGTAGTCGAGGAACCAGCAAAGGGATCGAGAATCCAGGCGCCTTTTTCTGTCGATGCCAAGATGATTCGGCTCAACAAATTAAGAGGCTTTTGAGTAGGGTGTTTGGTGCAAGCCTTTTCCCAAGGTGCAATGGCTGGAAGCCTCCAAACATCGGTCATTTGGGTATCGCCATTGATGTGCTTCATTAACTCATAATTATAATAATGTGCCACCTTCTTGCTTTTGCGAGCCCATATGACAAACTCTGTCGAATAGGTAAAATAGCGGCAAGAAATGTTTGGCGGAGGATTGGTCTTTGCCCAAGTTATGACATTCAGTATTTTAAAGCCAAGTTCAGTCAAGCAGTTAGCAACGGAGAAGATATTGTGATATGTTCCGGAAATCCAAATCGTTCCGTTTTCCTTGAGTTTGTCTCGGCAAAGACTTATCCACTTCTTGTTGAAGTTGTCAATTTGCTCTGGCGAACCGCCTTTGTCCCATTCTCCCTTGTTGACACTTACAATTTTGCCCGCCTGCACACTTATTCCGTCGTTTGAAAGGAAATAAGGAGGGTCAGCGAAAATCATGTCAAAGTGAAAGTTGAACTGTGGAAGCAGTTCGAACGTGTCACCATTGAGCAGGGTGAAATCGTGGGAGGCAGAGCGATAGTATGGGATAATCATAGTTCGTCAATTATTTTTTGAAAGCTTTGCCACGATAGAGCACGGCCTGCTTTTGTAGGATAATTTACATCTTCTTGCCCCCATATCCATTTGTATGCTTTTATTAGAGCCTCTGGGTTTTCGCCAAACATGAACGATAGCTTTCTTATATCCTCTATGAAATCATCAGGTTCTTCGCCATTGTATGTTCGCTCAAAAAGGGAAAGTAATTCTTTACCTTGTACTTTGTCCTCACATACTTTGGCTCTTACATCATTAATAATTTGGTCGTGCGATACTTGCCATAAAGAATTATCCAATGGGTCGTAGACAAAAACCATGATATCTTCCTTATATGGTCTGCCGAATGCTTTCTTTCCCCCAGGTTTTGTAATCACTATTTTCCTTCCATCACCAATTTGCTCCACTTCGTAACCTCTGTACTCTATACCAATTATGGCTTGAGCAAAAGCGTTACGCTCCATATTCCTAACATGAAGTTTCTTCAAGTCAATGGAGTGATTGTATTTGTTTTTTATCGTATTCACGGGTGTGTTATCAAATTGTCAATCTCTTTTTAGGCTAATTAAGAAGTCCTTAAGAGTCGTTAGATTATATACGCTCGGAATTGTGAAGTACGCTTCCTGTAATTTGTTTTTTGCGCTTTCCCAACCCTTGCCGTCAGTTACCCATAGAAATTCAAAGCCTTCGACCGCGTTGATTTTGGGCGCAAGTTCTGTATATGCGCGAGCCACCTCGTTTAGCTTCGACCCTCCACCACTATAGAAGTTCACTTCCGCGAGGTAAATCTTGTTCTCCGTCTCAATAATGAAATCGAAACGCTTCTTGTCTGTACCGAGCGCCTCTGTGATAGCAGGCCATTCACTGGAATAGACCTCTTTGCGATACTTCAAGCCGCTGCCTTTTAGAATAAGTTCAACAGAATCTTCCATTGCGTCGCCGCTTCGGTTCTTACGAGCATTGGAATCAAGGCCGACTTCTACACCAAAAACATAATCGACAAGGTTTTTCACGTTCTTGTCTTTGAAGATTTGTGCAAGCCCCGTGCCTTCCAGATATTCTATCACGCCTTCGAGACTTGTGAGGTAACTTTCGAGCAGGACGAATTCGGCATTTGCGTTTATGACTTTTTTCTTGTCACGCTTGCGGCAGGCAATAAGGATTTGCAGCACTTCGAACACCCGCTTGTCGTTGTTCCAAAGTTCCGTGACGGCAGCCCGCAGGTCCTCCTTGCCAAGCAGATAGTTGAGGGTGTTCAACTTGATTTCGATGCTGGCAACGTTGCCTTTGATTTTTTCGAAGTCCGTCCAGAAGCCCAGCGTCGCGTTTGTCTCGGAAAGTTGGGACATGAATATGTCAAACTCTTGTTGCGTATGTGCTTTCATATGATTTCGTTTGTTCGTAATTATGAACTAATATCTCTTGGAGTTTCCCTCGTTTCGACGGATTGGCATTAACACTTCTTGCAGCCCAAACACGTTCAATAATGTATTCAAGATAAAGGTCTTCGAAGAAACGGTCCTTGGCGGGCGTGTTGAAGCAGTCGGAATTGCTGAGCATAAACGAATGGCCGGCTGCCTCGATGCGGTCGCAAAACTCCTTCAGGCGCTCTTGCGCAAGGTCATTGAAAGCCTCTTTTGTGTAGTCATTGAAGCTGGAAGTATTGGTTAACGGCCTGTATGGCGGGTCGAAATAAAAGAGCGTTTGTCCCTGTGCCTTGTCGAATGTCTGCTGATAGTCTCCCGTCATAATCTCAACATTCTGCAAAAGTTCGCTATCAGCATAGATGGTTACCGGGTCGCAAATGGTCGGAGTCTCGTATCTTCCAAATGGGACATTAAACAAGCCCGATTTGTTGACACGATAAAGCCCGTTAAAGCAGGTACGGTTCAGGAAGAAGAACAAGGTGGTGTTCCTGATTGGCGTGAGCGATTTCTTGTTGAACTCGTCTCGCATCAACATATAGAACTGTTTGCGTACCTCTTCAGATTTTAGTTGGTAATACTCTCGTTGTATCTCTTTCAGAGAATCAACAAGTTCGCTTGGATTGTCGCGCACGACCTTGTAGCAAGTTGTAAGGTCTGCGTTAATGTCGTTAATGACAGCCGCTTTGATATTCTTGTGTTTTTGGAGCATATGGAAGAGCATCGCTCCGCCGCCCACAAAGGGTTCAATGTAAGTAACATTCTCCCACTGGTCAAAGTCAGCTGGCAATAGTGCTTCCAGTTGATCGATGAGCTGACCCTTGCCGCCAACCCACTTGACGAATGGTTTTGCTTTCATTGGCAGGGATTATTGTCTGTTATTCAATGCATTGCGTGTTTCTATGAGCATATCTGCGCTTGATGGCTTATCTGTTTTCGGGAGTAAAGATACGAATTAATCGGCATATCACAAAATAAATCTCGATTTATTTCTTTAAACTTCTCAACTTTAGCATTTGGATAATTACAGCAAATCAATATGTTCTATGAGTTATTTGCATCTTCGAATCAAGAAATCTGATTTACATGCAGGAAAATTT
>CACYQI010000057.1 GCA_902776455.1 uncultured Bacteroidales bacterium
GACGAGGCCTGAACCATAATAGGTGCTGCTCACATTGCCCGAGGCATAGCATCGGTTCACCTTGCCGTAGTTGTAGCCCACCAGGCCCGCAGTATATTGTGTGCCGCTGACGCTCGCTGTGCTGTAACAATCCTCGATGCTACTGCCTGAAGTGGTCTCTGCCACGAGGCCGCCTGTCTTTGCGTTAGATCCAGTTGAAGTCACGGAGCCTGTAGCGGAACATTCCTTGATTTTGGCGCTGCTCTTTGCAGCAAGTCCGGCTGTGTAGCCGCCGGCACTTGCATTCGATATGGTTGCATCAACAAGGCACTGGGTTACTGCACCCGTGACGTTTGCAGTCAGGCCAGCCACATAGATGCCGCTGCCCGTTCCTGTCTGGCTGACGGTTGTCCCTATCACTTTGCACTGGCTGACAGACGCATTGCCTGCAGCAATCAGTCCGCCTACGTTTCCGCCGGTACTCTTGACGGTTGATGCCGTCACTTGGCAGGCTGTAACGGGCTGCCCAGAGACATAGGCCGTGATGCCGCCTGTGACACCAGAGCCTGTCACTTGGCCAGAATACGAGAGGTTCTCGAGTGTGGTAGAGGGGCTGTACCCGACGATGCCGCCAGTGTTATCGTCTCCTTGCACGTTGCCCGTCACGGTGACGTTCTCAATAGAACCTGCTCCGATTCTTCCAATAAGTGCGCCAGTATAGCCGCCACCCTTCACCTTCTTGGCGTTGAGTTGTAAAGTGAGGTTTTTGATTGTGCCATTGTTAATGCTGGAGAATAGTCCTGTATAGCTGTCCGTCGTGTTGGTCCAGAGGCCTGTTATCTTGTGGTTGTCGCCGTCATAGACTATTGTGCCGTTTCCGTTGTAACCAACAGGTACCCAGCCTTTCGTTGCGCTGTTGGCGGAAATCCATGAAGTGAGGTCGATGTCGTTCATCTGCTTGTAGTAGCCTGCCTTATAGACGCCTTGCAAGTCTTCGGCAGAATAGACGCGCCAAGGATCAGCCTCTGTGCCGCTGCCTGGGTATCCTACGGTATATTGGTTGATGTATGATGCCTCCTTGCCGCTGGTCTTAGTATAAAGCTGGACTGTAGAACCGGATTTCAAAGGTTCGATGCCCGTCAAGGTGAAGGTCGTGCCAGAGCAAACAGTTGATTGTTCCTTACCCTTACCTATTTTGATATATATTGTACCTCCGTCGGTGCTGTTGCCGCTGATGCTTGTGTCGCCGAAAACGAGGCTGCCGGTAATGGTGGGTGGTGCTGCCTGCCAGGGTTTGTAAGGATAGGTTTCTGTTTCTTGATTTGTCCATTTACTATTGAAGTCCCAGCCGTGGCTTACATAGTTGGCCTTTAGCTTGAAGTATGCGGCACCATTGTTCACACCGTTCTGTTCACTGTCCACCACTTCCTGTGTCACGCCACTGATGACGAGCGTTCCTTCATAAAGGGCGCGGTTGTCCTCTGCAGCATTGCCATTGACTCCAACAGTCACATATTCCCCTCCTTCTTTGCTGCCATATATACGGCCTGCGCAGGTCGTGGCAATAACAGAGGTGTTGACAGCCATGTTTGATTTTAGCACAGAGGCATTGGAGGTAGTGATAACATATTTAACTGATGACGAACTATATGGATAATACCCCGCATTTAACATGATTTTGGCTACAATACCACCAACGTAGTTAGTACCATTAATATTGGCATTGGAATAGTTCTGCTTTATGGTGACAGAGTTGCCCAAGCCGACAATGCCGCCCACATAGTTTTTCCCTGTCATATAACCACTGAAATAGTTGTCTGTCAGGGTAAAGCTTTTATAGTTGCAAGTATAATAGTAAGTCGTGAATGTTCCCGTAGTTGTCGTACTGACTCCTTTTTTCATTATATAATGTTCGTAATCGGAATCGGAGAGTGTGATTGTAGTTCTTGGAGTTTTGGACCAAGAACAATTGTAAGAATAGCCACAGATACCTCCTATATAATCTCCACTGCCTTTAACATCACCTACTGCATAGCAATTGGAAATGCTCTTACTACTACTCGTAGTGGTTCCTTGAAAAGAATCATATGAAGACTCTTCACTAGAACTTTTACTTCTTTTACGATAAACATATATAAACTCAGGAAAAGCCTGATCATTTGTTCCACCAAGATCATTTGTTCCACCAAGTACTCCGCCAACGTATGATGCTCCGCTGACATTGCCGAAGAACGAACAATGGGTAATGTTTGCAAAGCCTTCTCCCAGAATGCCGCCGACATAGTCGCCTGTGCCATTGACATTGCAATGGGCATAGGAGTTCGTCAGGTGGCCGCCAGAGGTTCTTCCACAGATGCCGCCGACATAGCCTACTCCTGTGACATTGCCCATATAGGAAACATCAGTTATAGGACTAGTAGTATATCCAGCAATGCCTCCTACATAATCTCCAGTTGATGTCACATCTCCAGTCACAGTAACGCCAGTCATAGTAGTATTAGTAACATCAGTTCCACTTCCGTATATTCCAAAGGCACCACCGACTCGTTGAGTTCCTGAGACATTGCCTTGAACTGTCATGTTGGAGATATTACCATAACAGACACCTGCAATGCCGCCAACCCACGTTTCACCTGTTGTAGAACCGATGTGCTTTAGTCCCGTCAGAATGTTAGAAGGATTATCGGGACTTCCTCCCACGAAGGCTCCGACATAGTTTCTGCCTGACACATCACCTTCAATGGTGAGGTTCTTGATGGTTGCTCCGCTTATGTAACCGAACAGGCCCACATAATCGGTCGAACTGCGAGTGATGCTGAAACCTGTAATTGTTTTGTCGTTACCGTCGAACACGCCTTTGAAAGGAGCGGACACCACGCCAATAGGCTCCCATCCCTGCCCCGGATTATTGGTAGTATTCCATTCGGTGAGGTCAATGTTGTTCATCAACTTGAAATACACACCACTTTGATTCAAGTAGTTCCTGACCTGATGCAGCTGGTCGGAATAGAAAATCTTGTACGGGTCGCTCTCAGTACCGCTGCCCGACATGCTGGCCTGCGCAAAAGAAGTCAGCGTGGATAAACTCAACGCCGCTAAAAGAAAAATACGTTTCATGTCATTTTTAGATTTAAATTTAATTTATATATGTTACTATGATATGTTACTGAAGTCTCTGAAGTTTATAAGATGAAGTTAAATAGGGAGTTCTTCGCTTCGCTCAGGCGCAGGCGGTTCTTCGCTTCGCTCGGGCGCAGGCGACACTACGCTTCGCGCACCAAATAATGTTGAATGACTTCGTCAATTGTTAGTTTCTTTGTTTTCTGAAAGAGTAGGTAAATCCCTATCCCATTGTTATTAGTTTTATTTTTCTCGCCGCAAAATTAGCCATTCTCGTCCGTCCCTCCAAATTCATTCCATATCTTTTGAAAAAATAATGCTTTCGTCTGTTTCATTCAATTTCATCTGATTTCATTTCACTGTTTCAGCCTTAAAATAACAGTCAGAGTGGGTACTTTTTCTCTTCTTGTTGCACATTTCTCAATAAATAGTTATATCTTTGCGTGACAAAACCGAAAAGAGTTATACCATGATGTTTGATTACAAGAGTTTGTGTACTGCCATAGAGCAGGAATTGCGACGCACACCGTCGGCACCGTCGGACTTTAAGTGGATTTCAGAACAGATAGAAGAGCGCACACGGGAGAGACTCAGTGCCTCAACACTGATGCGCCTGTGGGGATATATGGACGGCGTGACACCACGCAAGGTGACGCTGGACATCCTGGCACGTTCTTTGGGATATATGGGCTATGAGGACTTCATGGCACACCAAGCAGGCATGAGGAGGCAAGAGGGTGAAGGAGTTCAAGAAGTTCAAGAAGTTCAAGAAGTTCAAGGAGTTCAAGGAGTTCAAGGGGTTCAAGCCCCTATCCCGTCAAAGTCCAAGCCCAAACGGAGAGCATGGGCAGTTGGCATAGCCGCCGTTGTAACCTTAGTTATCGTAGCAGGAAGCATCCGTCTGCTGAGCAGCAAGCCAAACCCGGTCTATGTTACAGACCTAAGCCAACTGACCAACACAAAACAGTATATCATCCACACACGGCACGACAAACGCGGTTTGCTGGGCGTGAACGAAAGGCATCTGGCCACAACATATACACAGGCAGCACAAAATCGCTGCGAGGAGGCAAGTCCATTTGCCATTATACAACATGAAGGGTCGTATTACCTCTTCAGTGTGGAAGACAACCGCTTCATCGAAGTGGGAACCCATGAGAATGATGCACCATTGGCTAAGGGCAACCCTGGCGACTGTTCCCTCGACATCCACCAGGAAGCGGACAGTTGCTTCGTCATCGACTTCAAGATTTGCAAGACAATTTGCTCGCTGAACGTCAACAGCGTGTATGGTCCCCATGTCACGGACTACGGCACCATCAACGGGATGTTCGACGAAGGCAATCTGTTCATGCTGGAAGAAGTGGGCGACTTCGACCCCACGGAAGCACTGGCTATGATGCAGGAACCGAATCCGGAATATACTAAGGCATTGGAGATTGTGACACCGGGTAAGTATGCCATTACAACCTCACAACATCAGAAGTTTTACTTGCGGGCAGATGGCTATTTGACAGCGACGCCCACGGATTCGTGTATCTTCACCATTGAGACGGTGGAGAAAAATAGTGAGGGAGTGCCTCCATACCGCTTACCGGCATGGAGAATTGTCTGGCAAGACACGCACTGGCAGGGCGAGGACGCACAAAAAATCGGGCTTGGAGTTCCACATGTGGAAGAGAAAACCTACACCCCTAAGTTAGGACATCTGCGTGTTGACAAGGCGAGCGGTAACAGCTGGCAAGATAAGGTGTTCTTCTTGGGCGATAATGGCTGCTACGCTATCCGCGCTACCAATCTTCCCATCGAGGCATGGGGTGCCGGACTCTACTGGGCCGTCTATGACTCCGACAACGATGGCTTCCCCGAAGCGGACTACAGCCACGACCGTTCCTACGTCTGGCATCTGGAACGGCAGGAAATATAACGAGGCGAGATTACTGCCTCTCCTGCTCCAACTTGACGCTGACGCCATCGCAGAGGACGCCAAGGGGCGGGTTCTCCTTCTCGATGGTGACGCTGACCTTACGGACTGAAGGACATTCGGCAAGGACAGAGGAAGCGATACGGGTGGCCACGTGCTCCAAGAGGTTCGACGGAACGGCCATCTCCTTGCGAACAATACTGACGAAACGGGAATAGTCGGCTGTGCCTTCGAGTTGGTCGTCGCGCCACGCAGAAGCATCCACATCGACAAGGGCAGAGACGCTGACATAGAAGTCCGCCCCGACGGTACGTTCCTGCGGCGACACACCATGACGGGCATACACCTTTATGCGGTTGACCGCTATCTCACATTTACAATCTACCATTTAGCCATTTACCAGACCCTCTTCCCAACCCTTCCCCCTCTATGGGGAAGGGCTTTCCCCCTGAGGGAGAGTTAGAGGGGGTCTCCCATTTAATCATTTAGCATTTACCATTTTCTTGTGGTTAGAGGTTAGTGGTTCTTCGCTTCGCTCAGGCGCAGGCGGAAAGAGGATAGTTTGGGATGCTGAGGGGGCGAAGATTTCAACTTGTTCCCCCTAAAGGGGGTTAGGGGGTCCCCTCAACTTTCAATTTTCAATTTTCAACTTTCAATTTTCAACTTTCTCTTCCTCCTCGTCCGGTGTCTGCTGTGCGTCGGGCAGGTACTTCTTCAGCACACGTGCCACGCCTGTTGTCCACGAGTTGATGGTGTCGTTCTCCAGCTGGAGGGACGTGATGAGGCGGATGACGTGGTCGATGGGCATACGGTAGCGCAACACGCCGCTGATGAGCTTTGCATAGTCCCAGTACTTGGGATTGAAGCGCTCGCTCAGGCCTTCGATAGTAGTCTTGTAGCCGCGTTTGTTGACGAACTGGAAGTCGTAGCGCTTCTGCCCGTCGCGGTCGTAGTGTTTGATGACGAAGCCCTTCGATACGCTCTTGGGGATGGCGATGCCCTCCTCGTCGTCCTGCAGGCCGGTGAATATCTCGTACGGGCTTCCGTCGAGCAGTCCGACGAAGGCCACCCATTTCTCTTTCTTGTTCTGGAAGCGCACCACGTCGCACTCCAGGATTTCGGGACGACGCTCCACAACAGCAGGCACGACGCCCAGCAGTCCGGTTGCCTTCAGGAACTTCTGGCGGACGAGGGTCGCAAGGAGTCCCTCGGACATTGCCTCGTTGTCCTTTCGCGTATAACGGAGGTCGGTGAACACTTGTGCGAGGGTCTCTTTGCCGTTTATCTCCACGAAGTGACGGTTCTCGGGCAGCGACTCGCGCACGGCATAGCATTCGTCGATGCGCTCAGGGCCGAAGCTCTGGTAGGTCTCCTGGTGCACGATGGCCTGAAGGGGCAAGCGGTCGGTCTGCGGCGGTTGTTCGGCAGGCCAGCCCACGGTCAGCGTGGCGACTGGGAAAACGAGTTCGGGCAGTTCGAGAGCATCGATGATGGCTTGTGGCTGATAGATGGTGGTGCCGAGGAAGCAGATGCCCAGTCCCTCTTCTTCTGCCAAGCAACAGAAGGTCTGACAGAAGAGCAAGGCGTCGGTGGCGGCGTTGAGGAAGCTCAAGGCATTGTCGTAGCCGGGCGATGCTTGTCGCTGCAGGCACCAGTCGGTAGTGCGGCGGAAGTCGGCACAGACGGTGAGTACGACAGGAGCCTCCTTCACCATAGGCTGGGAGAAATGGGCAGAAGCCAACTGCTCCTTCTTCTCGGCAGACCTTGTCACGACGACGCTGTACAACTGGAGGTTGCCCATCGTCTGTGTACGCGAGGCATCCTCTATTAACCGATTCAGCAGCTCGTCGCCGACGGGCTGCTGAGTGTATTTGCGAATGGTTCTTCTTCCTCTTATGTTCATAGTGCCTTACCTGTAAGTTTCTCTTCCAGTTCCTCGAAATGCCGTCGCAGTTCTTTCTCCACCTTCAGCCGTCCTTCTATGGTCTTGATGCCGTGGAGGACGGTAGCATGGTCGCGGTTGCCAACGTAGATGCCTATTCTGCTTGCAGTGAGTTTCGTATGTTTGTGAGCCAGATACATGCTCATCTGTCGGACAGTGACGATGTTTGCCTTGCGGCTCTTGCCGAATATCTCCTCTTCCTTGACGTTGAAGTATTCGCAGGTGCAGGTGATAATCTGGTCGATGGTGACTTCTTTCTTCTCTGTCTTGACGCATCCGGCGAGGATGCGCTTGGCAAACTCCAGGTCAACATCCTTGCCATAGACCACGGAGTAGGCCAGGAGGCTGTGGATGATGCCTTCCAGTTCGCGGACGCTTCCCGTAACGTTGTGCGAGATGTAGTCCAGCACTTCGTCGGGGATGTTGAGGCCGTCGTGCTTCACGATGCTCTTCAGGATGTTGCGGCGGAGGCTTTCCTCCGGCTTTTCCATCTCAGCCATCAGTCCGCTCTTGAAGCGGGTGATGAGCCGTTCCTCCATGCCTTGCAGCGAGACGGGCGGACGGTCGCAGGTCATGATGATGTGCTTGCCGTTCTGGCGCAAATGGTTGAAGATGTGGAAGAAGGCGTTCTGTGTGGCCTTCATGCCCACGAGTTCCTGTATGTCATCCACGATGAGCATGTCGATGCTCTGGTAGAAGTGCATGAAGTCGTTGAAGACGTTGCGGTTGCGTGCATCGGTGAACTGCACCATGAAGAGGTGTGCGCTCAGGTAGAGGACGCGCATCTCGGGGTGAAGTTCCTTGGTCCGCATGCCGATGGCGTTCACGAGATGCGTCTTGCCTACACCGCTGGGACCGAAAATGAAGAGAGGATTGAACGTCTGCTGGTCGGGATGTTCGGCAATGGCCTGCCCCACACTTCGGGGCAACTTGTTGCTGGCTCCTTCGATGAAGTTGCTGAAGCTCTGATGGACGTTGAGCTGCGAGTCGAGGTCGGCAGCAAGGCCCACAGCCTGTGCCAGCATGGGCGACTTGTTTGCCTCATAGGCCGTCGGCTGGTCAGCAGGCACCATGTTGCTGTCGCTCTCTTGGCTAACGGTTGCGCCCTCAGCCACCTCCACCTCGTAGGTGAGCGTCACGTCCTCGCCGAAGAAGCGGCTCACCGTGATATGAATGAGTCGGCGGAAGTGTTCCTCCAGATATTCGAAGAAGAACTGGGACGGTATATATACCGCCAGCTCCTTCCGGGCAGCATCGAAAGACTTGAGACTCATCGGCGAGAACCAAGTCTGGAACTGTTGCTCGTTCACGTTGCTGCGGAACATCTCCATGCAACGCTGCCACAATATCTGCTCCTTCTCTGTCATCTACGTTATCAACGATTTGACGATTTACTATTCACTTTGCTCCTTGTCTCCCCTCGGAGAGAGGCCGGAGATTGAGGCTTTTCTATATATATTATATAATGTAGTTTCGTTTCTTATTTCCTTTCGGCCTTGAAGACGCTCAGAGGGTACGGCGACGCCTCTGTTTTTTTCGCGAATTCGCTTGCAAAGGTACTACAAAATCCTGATTCTGCCAAACGCAAAAGCACTTCCGCAAAAGTACTCTCTCAGCTAACATTCTGTATTACAGCAAAGGGTGAAAAAAGTTTTTTTTTCTTCTTTCTGTATCTCTTGCAAATGTGCAAAACCCTGTCATTCAGCAGTTTTCCGCTTTCGGAAGACAGAAGGCACAGCTGCAAGACACAAACATAACCTTCGCTATTTTACAAGGTTACTGCTTGGACGGCAAACCTTGCGACCGAAGTCTGTTATTTCGCAAAAGTCTAAATAGAGTGCAGAGAAGACTTTCTTGCCATTTCGTGTCAGTTTCTCTTCCAAGTTCCGAGGGACGGCTCCGAAAGGGGCACAAAAAGGCACCCTACAGGGGGGCTTTTTACACTGCACGTTGATTCGGCTTACACTGCACGGAGTTTCGGCTTACACTGCACGGAGTTTCGGCTCACACTGCACGGAGTGTAAAACCAGGCATCTTGCGGGGGCGTTTTTCAGTCGTTGGAGAAGTCGGCAAGCACTTGTCGATAGACGGTGAGAATGGTGCTCTTGCGGATGAAGCCGACAAAGATGCCGTCGGCATCCACTACAGGAAGCGTCCAGGCTCTCGTACGGTCGAACACGCTGACCACGACGTCCATCGAGTCGTTCGTAGAGAGCAAGGCCTCGGGCTGCTTCATGAGTTGCGAGACGGCGAAGTCGCGGTACAGCTCCGTGCGGAAGACGAGGTGGCGGATGTCGTCGAGATAGACGGCTCCTACAAACTGCATCTGCTTGTTGACCACCGGAAAGACGTGGTTCTTGCTGCCTGCCACTTGCGCAGCCACATCCCCGAGGTTCATGTCGGGATAGAGCACGTGGTCGTAGTGCTGAATGACGCTGTCCATGCTCATGAGGGTGAGGATGGAGCGGTCGGTATGGTGCGTGAGGAGTTCGCCTCGCTGTGCAAGCCTCATCGCGTAGATGCTGTGAGGCTCGAAGGCCTTGATGGTGAGATAGGAACACGTGGCCACTATCATCAAGGGCATGAAGAGGGCATAGCCGCCGGTCAACTCGGCAATGAGGAAGATGCCAGTCAGGGGTGCATGCATCACGCCGCTCATCAGTCCGCACATGCCCAGCATGGCGAAGTTGCGTTCGGGAATGTCGATGCCCAGCACGTCGTACATGTTCCACAGACGGCAGAAGATGAAGCCGCAGATGCAGCCCAGGAACAGACTGGGCGCGAAGATACCGCCGCAACCGCCGCCGCCGTTGGTGGCAGTAGAGGCAAACACCTTGAAGACGATGATGAGGAAGAGGTAGATGAGCAGGTGGTCGCTGCCATAGAAGAGGGAGCGGTCCATCGCCATGTCCCAGTCGGCCTGGCCGTTACCGTTGAGCAAGAGGGTGATGAGGTCGTAACCTTCGCCGTAGAGCGACGGGAAGAGGTAGATGAGCAGACTCAGCATCGCGGCTCCCAGGAAGAACTTCTTGTAGCGGCCTTGCAGGCGGCGGAAGATGCCTTCGAGGAAGTTCATGGTGCGAGTGAAATAGAGCGCCACCAGTCCGCAGACGACACCGAGAGCGAGATAGGCTGGAATGCGGTTGACGGTGAAGGCATCCTGCAGGTGGAACTCGAAGATAGGGTTGGTGCCGGAGACAGCGAAGGTGAGTCCGGCTGCTGTCACGCTCGTCACGAGCAAAGGCAGAAGGCTGGTCATGGTCAAGTCTATCATCAAGACTTCGAGCACGAAGACGAGTCCGGCAATAGGGGCTTTGAAGATGCCAGCCACGGCTCCTGCGGCTCCGCAGCCAACGAGTAGCATCATATACTTGCCCTCCAACCGGCACACTTGCCCGAGGCTGCTGCCTATGGCACTGCCCGTCAGGACGATAGGCGCCTCGGCTCCCACACTACCGCCAAAGCCTATGGTGATGGCCGAAGCGACGATGGAGGTCCAGGTGTTATGCGGCTTGATGCGGCTCTGCTTGCGTGCGATGGCAAACAGTATCTTCGTCACGCCATGACTGATGTCGTCTCTTACGATATACTTAATGAAGAGCATCGTAAGCCAGATGCCTACGACGGGATAGACAAGGTAGAGCCAGTTGGCACCCGTCTCGGTGAACTCGTGCGTCAACAGCTCTTCTATCTGACCGATGAGCCACTTCAGCGACAATCCCGCACAGGCCGTGAAGATGCCCACAAGGAAACTGATGAGCAGGACGAAGTTCTTGTCGGAGAAGTGTCTCCGCCGCCACCGGATGAGCCAAGCTATGAAGTCCCTCGCATTTACCATCTTATCATTTACTGCTTATATTATGCAACCTTCTTGAACTTCAATATGCGTCCATAGGCTTCAGATTCTTCTTGCAGGATGCGCTTTTCCTTGTCATAGTGTAAGTATTCTTTGCCGAAGGTTAAAAAAGTCACTATGACAAGACCGTCGCTGTGCCTCCAAACAAACTCTGTTTCTTCTCCGCCAGTTCTGAAATTGCCTGTACCGTCATCATAAAAGATATAGCGGTCGCTTGTCTCGTCGCAAACAAAGATACCTATCACGGGATCATCTTCTGCGGGCTTGATTACCTTCAATGTCTCTTCGTCATCACATGGAGCACTATATTCGGTATCGTCCACTTCAATTTCCGTCTGCATAGTGGTCTTGCCGCCACACCCAGTCATCCATGCCGATATGCAGCATACAATGGCTGTATAATAATACTTTTTCATCGCATAATTTGTTTAATCTGTCACGGCAACGTTGCATCTGACGCTCAATTCTGTCTTTAACAGCGTGTCGTCCATTAGTTAAATATCTAAATTAAACATACTCTCCAAGTTTCTTTTTCCAGGAAGAGAATTTCGTGCCCCCTCTCCTCGGAGAGGGGTTAGGGGTGAGGCTTTCTATGTTCTGAGTATCTTTACTCTCCCGTCCAGCCCCAGCTTGATAATCTGGCTGGGCTTCGCCTTGCTTGTATCATTCTGACGCGAACGCATGATGTAGTCCACGCCCTGTTTTATCTCGTCCGCTACCTCGGCAAAGCAAGCCGGCGAGGGCTGCCCGCTAATGTTCGCGCTGGTGCTAACGATGGCCTTCTGGAAACGATAGCAAAGCTCGTGGCTGATGTTCTCCCTCGTCACGCGAAGCCCGACACTTCCGTCCTCGCCGGTCAGACTCGGCGCGAGGCCCGTGGCGCCGTCAAGAATGAGGGTGAGCGGCTTCTCGGCATACTCAATCAAATCCCAAGCCACGTCTGGCACCTGCCGAAGGTAGCGTTGCATCCTGTCGGCGCTGTCCACGAGGCAAATCATCGCCTTGCTGTCCTCTCTCTGCTTCAGCCTGAAGATTCTCCTCACCGCTTCCTCGTTGCTCGCATCGCATCCGATGCCCCAAATCGTGTCCGTCGGATAAAGAATAAGTCCGCCCTGCCTCAACGTCTGCACGGCAGTCTGTATGTCTTCTGCAATCTCTTTCTGTGTCATGCCTCTGTTTTTCTAATCGCCTGCAAAGGTACGGTTTTTTTGACAAATACGGCGAGAAATGCCTACTTTAATTAAAAAATACAGGAAAAAGGACGCGAAGAAACAGATATTATCGTAACTTTGCGGAGAAAGAAAGCCTACGACAATACTATCAAGCCATGAAACAAACCATCATCTCCCTGCTGCTCGTCCTCCTTTCCTTGCAAACGGCATGGTCACAAGCCAGTCCTGCACAGAGGTTGCGCAACGCGAAAGACAGGGAGCACGTCTTCGTCGCTGCTCATCGCGCCGACTGGAAGTATGCCCCCGAGAACTCCCTGCAAGCTCTGAAGAACGCCATCTTCTTCGGCGCCGACATCATCGAGACAGACGTCCGCAGGACAAGCGACGGACATTTCATCATGATGCACGACGCCACAGTCAACCGCACCACTAACGGCACAGGCACCATCAGCCAGATGACACTCGACGAGATACGCACCCTGCGACTCAAGACGAACTGGGGCCAAAGCACGCAATTGCCAGTGCCAACGCTCGACGAGTTCATCGAAGAGGCTCGCGGACGCTCCTGTCTCTATCTCGACAAAGCCAGCATCGACCTGCCGGGCGCAGAAGAGGGAAGCACCGTACGCGCCTTGCTGCAAGTGCTCCGCAAGCACGGCACGCTCGGCGAGACAATGTTCGTGCTCGACTGGCCTTACGCCAAAGCTCGCCGCATCTTCGGCACCGCCCTCGACAGCGTCATTTACTGCCCCGTCATTGACGACCGCATAGAGGGCCTCGCCAATTACGTCGAGGAGTACATCCGCGAGCTGCACCCCGTGGCCTTCCAGTTCCGCATGGCAACGACAGAAAGCGAGACCTTCCGCCAGCTGCATCGCGTCTTGTCTTCCGGAAGCAGGGCTTTCACGGCAGCCACTTGGCCACAGCACACTGCCGGACACGACGACCTCGTCTCCATCTTCCAGCGTCCGTCGGCAGGCTGGGGCTGGCTCGTGGAGCAAGGCTTCACCATCCTGGAGACAAACTTCCCAAAGGACCTCATCGACTACCTCCGCACCGAGCGAAGGCATTGAGACAAAAAATTTATTGCTGTCCGCTAAAAGAATTCAGTTCATCAGATGAAAGTCGAACGCGCTGTAGGGACGCGCCGTGGCGCGTCCGATGCCCCAAATCGTGTCCGTCGGATAAAGAATAAGTCCACCCTGCCTGAGCGTCTGCACGGCAGTCTTGATGTCTTCTGCAATCTGTTTCTGCGTCATAAATACTTTATCATTAGTTCTTCTCCATATCACGCCACATGATTATAGTTTCTTAATCTCAGCATCGACCACATATATATCCCCTTCGTCATCAACAAGAACATTCCGAGGCAGCAGGTCCCATGCTTCGTAGGTTCCGTTTGTGAAGCCACCCACTCGCTCTGTCTTTATGAAGCCAAGAGCAGACATGTAGGTGTCAATCATTACTTGCGTAGCAGGACGTGCATACTTAATCAATCGCTGCCTGAGAACAGGCATGACGGAGCGGCCCCCAAAACCAGTGAAACCATACAAAGAATAAGATGTATCGTAAAAAAGAGTGTTGTGCCAAATTATCCTATTCAATAAGGCCAAGATGCTTCTGCTATTCAAAAGGTTATTGACTTTGTAGATGATGTCATTCGACACATAGGTGTCGTTTTCATTGCCACACGGCCCCAGCTCACCAAGATTAATAATCTTTTCTATAGGTATCCAGCATCCGTGCTCTTTAGCAAAGTGCTCGGCACAATATTGTTCGACCGCAAGGGCATTTACATTGCCTTTGCCATCTCGAAGTTGCGCTTCATATAATTGGCAGCGTCCACGGAGTTCATTGGCGACTTCTGCGATTCTGCGATTTTCTTCAGTTTGCGCTCCGTCGCTTCCCTGTGAAACTGGTTTAAGTAAATCATAACACATGCTATTCTTTGTTTCTGCTGCAAAGGTACAAAGAAATTAAGAATTAAGAGATAAGAATTAAGAATTATTGGCTTAAGAATTAAAATTATGAGCCATTTATTAAGAGAATTGGAGTTTTCCTGAAAATAATCATCATCGGTTAAGTCTTTTTCGCTATTTTTGCGTCATATTAGTAAAACGAAATGATGGGACTACTGACATTCTGGCATAACGACAAGGCTGTCGAGCGGCTGATGGAGGCCGAGCGGCAGGGGATGCTGCAATACGCTTGCTACCGACTCGGGAATCTCGACGATGCGGAAGATGTCGTGCAGGATGTGTTCGTCAGGTTTTACCAGTTGCAAAGCGAGGGCGGGACGGGAATCAAGAATCCCTCGGCTTACCTCTTCCGTATGCTGGCCAACCTTTGCATCAGCCGTCAGCGTGAAGCCGGACGCTACGTGACGGTTCCCCTTGCCGGTCAGCTCGAGCCTGCAAATCCCGAAGCAGAAGACTTCGATTGGGAGTTCCGACGCATCAACCAGCTTCTGACGGATATCCCTAAGGAGCAGGCTGAAATCATCAGGCTCCGCTTCTATGGCGACAAGAGTTTTCGCGAGATTGCCAACATCCTTGGCCTGACGCTCACGACCGCCAAGTCGCGCTTCGCTTACGGCATGGAGAAGGTGAGACGCAGGATGCTGGCATCTCATTCAGTATAAACCTATGAACATTTCAACTATGGACTGCAAGGAATTCAAAAACATCGTGGCCGACCTCTTTGACAAGGACGTCGAGCCGAGCATCAGAGCCAAATGTGAAGAGCACATGGGCGAGTGCAGCGCATGCAGGAAATACTACGAGGACATGCTGGCGGCAGCAGAGGCGCTTCGCCCAAAGTATTCGCCTGTAGCAGAGAACAAGGAAACAGGTTCTTCACTCCCCATGCCACACTCTTCACTCTTCAAGGTAGCTGCATCGCTCGTCGGCATCCTCATGCTTTCAGGCATTGCGCTTGCTGCCTATCATGCGAAGTCGTCGGGACAGACCGTTATCGAGCCGCAAAGCATCCACGCCATGCCGAAGATTACCAAAGCGGAATGGGACAGGTGCATGAAGCTGCTCGACGAAAAAGGGGAGCCGACGGACACGACCGGTTACGGCGACCTGACTGTCTATAATGACCTCTACGGCTGTAGTTGCAGTTGGTATTGCGGCGGCAGCGTGAAGAGCGTGACGGCATCCAGCCACCTGCCACGCATCGGGAGGTTCTCCTACGAGGCCGAAAACGCCCACGACTTCAATCACGAGACGGTTTGGGCCACCAAAGGGAAAGGCATTGGCGAGAGTCTGACGTACACATTCGAAGGCAGTTGCCCACGCATCACGAAGGTGAAGATTCTGAACGGCCACGTCAAGAACGAAAGGATATGGCGGGCGAATTCACGAGTGAAGAGGATGCGCATGTACTTTGACGGCAAGCCCATCGCCACACTCTCCTTACAGGACAGCCGCTCGCTCCAGACTTTCAACGTAGGCACCCTCGGCTACCACGACAGCACGAAACCCGACTGGACGCTGAGGTTCGAGATTCTCGACGTCTATCCCGGCACGCGCTACGACGACACCGTCATCGCCGAACTGTACTTCGACGGAATCGACGTGCATTGACCTACACAATCCTTCTTTTATGTGACCACGAATTGCACGAATTGGCTACGGCTTTAGTAGCTGGGGAGAATTCTTCAGAACTCGCTTGTGAAGTGGAAGCGGATGTGTTCGAAGTCCTGTTGGGCCATTTGCAGGACGTAGCCTGAATCGGCAAGGAAGACGTCGCGGCCTTCGCGGTCGCGGGCCATGTACTGGTGCTTGCGCTTCTTGAAGGCTTCGAGTTCGCTCTCGTAACCCGGCATGGCTTCCACCCAGCAGGCTTTGTAGAGGCTGATAGGCTCCCAGCGGCACTTGGCGCCGTATTCGTTCTCCAAGCGGTACTGAATGACTTCGAACTGCAACTGACCGACGGTGCCGATGACTTTGCGATTGTTGAACTGATTGATAAAGAGCTGTGCCACGCCTTCGTCCATGAGCTGGTTGATGCCTTTCTCCAGTTGCTTGGTCTTCATGGGGTCGGCATTCTCGATGTATTTGAACATCTCGGGCGAGAAGGACGGCAAGCCGCGGAAATGCAGGTTCTCGCCTTCTGTCAGGGTGTCGCCTATCTTGAAGATGCCGTTATCGGGCAGTCCGACAATATCTCCTGGCCAAGCCTCGTCGATGGTTTCCTTGCGTTGAGCCATGAATTGCGTAGGGCTTGAAAAACGGAGTGTCTTGCCTTGACGGACATGCAGATAGGGAGCATTGCGGACGAACTTGCCAGAGCAGACTTTGCAGAAAGCGATACACGAGCGATGGTTCGGGTCGATATTGGCCGTTATTTTGAAGATGAAGCCCGTGAACTTCGGTTCGTCGGGCGTAACGGTTCGTTCCTCGGCTTTTGTTGGACGAGGATAAGGGGCGATGCGAACAAAGCAATCGAGCAGTTCCTGTACGCCGAAGTTATTGAGGGCTGAGCCGAAGAAGACAGGAGCGACATCTGCATCGAGGTAGGTCTGCACGTCGAACTCGGGATAGACGCCATCGACCAGTTCGAGGTCTTCGCGAAGTTTTTCTGCGTCGCGCTCCCCTACCCGTTCGTCGAGTTCCTGGCTGTTGATGTCCACCTCCACCTTCTCCGTCACTTTCTGCTTGTCGGGCGTGAAGAGGTTGAGGTTGTGCTCGTAGATGTTATAGACGCCCTTGAACTTGGCACCCTGATTGATGGGCCAAGAGAGGGGACGCACACTGATTTGCAGTTCCTCCTCCAGTTCGTCGAGCAGGTCGAAGGGGTCTTTGCCCTCGCGGTCCATCTTGTTGATGAAGATGATGACGGGCGTCTTCCTCATGCGGCAGACTTCCATCAGCTTTCGCGTCTGAGCCTCCACGCCTTTCGCGCTA
>CACYQI010000058.1 GCA_902776455.1 uncultured Bacteroidales bacterium
GGGAAACAGACGGACGGAGCGAGAATGCGCGGGAAGCTCGGGCAACAGGCGGGAAGTGGACGAAAAGCGCGGGCAGGTTGCGATGGAATCGCAACATACGGGACAAGAGGGACTGGAGGGGCGCGAGGGGCCTTCTACTCGAGGGGGAAACAAGGACTTGGAATAGGGAGGATTTATGCAACGTGGAGCTTGGGGCGATGCAACGTGGAGCTTGGGGCGATGCTGCATGGAGCGTGAGGCAATGCTGCATGCTGGGTGAAAGGGGACGGCGTGGGGTTGGTGGTTTTGGGGATGGATGTGGGGCGGTTGGCTCTTTGGGGCGGAGGGCTTTTTCTTGGGGGTGATGGAGGCTTTCGGAAGGGCGTGTGCGTTGGTGTTTTGTGCGGCTCTTGTTTTTTTTGCAGAAAAAATCGGCTCCTTGCTTTGCAGTTTTTGGAAAAGTCCGTACATTTGCACCGGCAAAACGAATTATGATGTTGGTCAACTACTACATAACACAGGCTCGGGGCGAAGAGGTGATGCCGTCTGGTTCCCTTGTTTGTCTGACCTCACAACCTCATTTTGAAGGATTTAATAAGAAGCCACTCTCGCTGTTATCGTTAGCGGAAGTGGCTTCTTTTTTATATATGTGGTAAAAGTGCAGAAAGGTGAAAAGCAATTAACAGTAAATAGTAAATCGTTAAATCGTAAATAACTATGGTGAAACTGAAGAAAGTTCTCGTGTTAGGCAGCGGTGCCTTGAAGATTGGTCAGGCAGGTGAGTTCGACTATTCTGGCAGTCAGGCGCTGAAGGCTCTGCGCGAGGAGGGCATCTACTCGGTGCTCGTTAATCCCAATGTGGCAACTATCCAGACCAGTGAGGGCATTGCCGACAAGGTTTATTTTCTGCCCATTACTCCTTATTTCATTGAGGAGATTATCAAGAAGGAGCGTCCTGACGGCATCATGCTGGCTTGGGGCGGACAGACGGGTCTCAATGTGGGTACGGCTCTCTATCAGGGGGGTGTGCTGGAGAAGTATGGTGTCCGTGTGCTTGGTACGAGCGTGGAGGCCATCATGAACACTGAGGACCGCGACCTCTTTGTGTGTGAGATGGGTAAGGCTGGGCTGAAGGTTCCTACGAGCCATGCTTGCGAGACGATGGATGAAGCTGTGGAGACGGCCCGTCGCATCGGTTATCCCATTATGATTCGCTCGGCTTACGCGCTGGGCGGTCTGGGTAGCGGCGTTTGTCCCGACGAGAAGACCTTCAAGGAGATAGCAGAGAGCGCCTTCACCTTTGCGCCTCAGGTGCTCGTGGAGGAAAGTCTGAAGGGTTGGAAGGAGATTGAGTTCGAGTGCATCCGCGATGCCAACGACCACTGCTTTACCGTAGCCTCCATGGAGAACTTCGACCCCCTCGGCATCCATACCGGCGAGAGTATCGTCGTGGCGCCCACCTGTTCGCTGAAGGACGAGCAGGTGAAGATGCTACAGGAGATTACCGTTCACTGTGTACGCCACTTGAACATCGTGGGCGAATGCAACATACAATTTGCCTTCAATGCCGTGACGAACGACTACCGCATCATCGAAATCAATGCCCGACTGTCACGCTCTTCCGCCTTGGCAAGCAAGGCAACTGGCTATCCCCTGGCTTTCGTCGCTGCCAAGATTGCGCTCGGCTACACCCTCGACCAGATAGGCGAGATGGGCACGACGAACAGCGCCTACGTGGCTCCCTCGCTCGATTACCTCATCTGCAAGATACCGCGTTGGGACTTGACGAAGTTCACTGGCGTGAGCCGCAAGATAGGCTCCAGCATGAAGTCTGTGGGCGAGATAATGAGCATCGGCCGCAGCTTCGAGGAGATGCTGCAGAAGGGTCTGCGCATGATAGGACAGGGGATGCACGGGTTCGTGTGCAACGACCACGTGAAGTTCGAGAACCTCGACGAGGAACTGGCTAACCCGACCGATCTCCGCATCTTCGCTTTGGCCCAGGCACTCGAGGAGGGTTACACCGTGGAGCGCATCGAAGAGCTGACGAAGATTGACCCTTGGTTCATCGAACGCATGAAGAACATCGTCGATTTCGAGCATAAGTTACAGTCGTACAACGCGATTGAAGAAGTGCCGGCCGACGTTCTGCAACGGGCAAAAGTGCTTGGCTTCAGCGACTTCCAGATAGCGCGTTGCGTCTTGAAGGTGCATTCAGGCAACATGGAGAAGGAGAATCTCGCCGTGCGTGCCTATCGGAAGAAGCTCGGCATCCTGCCAGCCGTGAAGCGCATCCCGACGGTTGCCAGCGAACACCCCGACCTGACGAACTACCTCTACATGACATACGCCGTGGAAGGCCACGACATCAACTTCTACAAGAACGAGAAGTCGGTCATCGTGCTCGGCAGCGGAGCGTATCGCATCGGGTCGAGCGTGGAGTTCGACTGGTGCTCGGTCAACGCCATACAGACCGCCCGCAAGCTCGGCTACAAGAGCATCATGATAAACTACAACCCGGAGACCGTCTCGACAGACTACGACATGTGCGACCGCCTCTACTTCGACGAGCTGTCGTTCGAGCGCGTGCTCGACGTCATCGACCTCGAGTCGCCCCGCGGCGTGATAGTCTCCACGGGCGGACAGATACCGAACAACCTCGCCATGAAGCTCTACAGGCAGAGCGTGCCCATACTCGGCACGTCGCCCGTCAGCATCGACCGCGCCGAGAATCGCGGTAAGTTCTCCGCCATGCTCGACAAGCTCGGCATCGACCAGCCCCGCTGGAGCGCCCTGACAAGCATGGCCGACGTCAAGCAGTTCATAGACGAAGTGGGCTATCCCGTCCTGGTGCGTCCGTCGTATGTGCTCTCCGGAGCAGCCATGAACGTATGCTACACCGACGAAGAGCTGGAGCGTTTCCTGCAGATGGCCAGCGAGGTGAGCAAGGAGTATCCCGTAGTCATCAGCAAGTTCATGACGGAGACCAACGAAGTGGAGTTCGACGCCGTGGCTCAGAACGGTGAGATAGTGGAGTACGCCATCTCAGAGCACGTCGAGTTTGCCGGAGTTCACTCGGGCGACGCCACGATGGTCTTCCCCGCTCAGCAGCTGAGTTTCGCCACCGCTCGACAGATAAAGAAGATGAGCCGCGCCATAGCTAAAGAGCTGAACATCAGCGGTCCGTTCAACATCCAGTACTTGGCCAAGGGCCGCGACGTGAAGGTCATCGAGTGCAATCTCAGGGCAAGTCGTTCCTTCCCCTTCGTCAGCAAGGTCTTGAAGCGCAACTTCATCGAGACAGCCACCCGCATCATGCTCGACGCTCCCTACACGAAGCCCGACAAGAGTGCCTTCGACATCGACCACATCGGCGTGAAAGCCAGCCAGTTCTCCTTTGCTCGCTTGCAGAACGCCGACCCGATTCTCGGCGTCGATATGAGTTCGACTGGCGAGGTAGGCTGCTTGGGCGACAGCTTCGAGGAAGCACTCTTGAACAGCATGATAGCCACGGGATACAAGATTCCCAGCAAGGAGAAAGGCGTGATGATCAGCAGCGGCGGCACGAAGGAGAAGGCACAGATGCTCGACGGAGCACTCATGCTCACCAAAGCCGGCTACACCATCTACGCCAGCGAGGGAACAGCTCAGTATCTCAACGATAACGGCGCGAAAGCCATTGCCGTAAGCTGGCCCGACGAGGACAAGCCAGGCATGGAGAACGTGATGAAGATGATATCCGAACATCGCTTCGACCTCGTGGTCAACATCCCCAAGAACCGCACCAGCAGGGAACTGACCAACGGCTACAAGATACGGCGTGCTGCCATCGACCACAACATTCCGCTCATCACGAATGCCCGCCTCGCGAGTGCCTTCATCGAGGCCTTCTGCACGCTCAGCATCGAAGACCTCAGCATCAAGAGCTGGAACGAATACTGATCTAATGCATAATTCACAATTCATAATTCATAATTGTCTCCCCGGTCACATTCATTCCGTTTTCATGGTGTAGCTTAATTATGAATTATGAATTATGTATTATGAATTGCCTATGCCTATAACCTTTCATTGCTGTCCGGCGTTTTTCCCCGGACAGCAATGTTTGTCTTCGCCGCAGACGGCAGCGCTGTTTGTCAGAAGTTTTCGCATCTAGGCGCGTTCTGACGGCATTTTTTTGCTTCTGTGGCACTAAGGGCCGGAAAGAGCCTAAAACGGGCTTATTTTTAATGGCAGGTGGAAATCAAGGGGTTACAGAGGAGCGTTTTGTCGAAGGAAGTTAAGAAAGTGTTAGGTCGGCATAGCATGCCGACAAACGGAACATAGATTGCAATTGAAAATTGAGAGTTGAGAATTGAAAGTTGACGTGGAGGAAAAAGCGATGCTCCGTGGAGAGTTGGCCGATACTCCGTGGAGTGTTGAAAAAGATGGCGTACGGGGTAGGGGATTCCTTCACGGAGCGGAGGAAAAAAGTGTCGTGAATTATCGGGGATTATTGCTGCCTTGGGAAAATCAAGAGCACCTTGACTTGCTTCGACCTTTAGTTCGTTCTTATTCCACGGACAGCAATACGTTATAAACCATTATTGCTGTACGCTAAATAAGCGCCGAAGGCGCGAAAGACCACAGACGGGGGTGAAACCCCCGGGATAGAGTCGCAGAACAATAGTAAGCCCTGAAAGGGCGACAGAATATCTAACTTGTTTAATTTCAGCTTGCATCTATCTCTGTCGTCCCTTCGGGACTTTTCGTGTTGTAGCGCAATTACCGGGGGCTTGCGCCCCCGTCCGGTGGTCTCTCGTCCCTTCGGGACTTTAGGGTAAGCCCCCTTTGACTGCTATTCGTCTGAAACGCCGATGGAAAAGGAACTCAAAGGCAGACGGAGAGCAGCCTCTCCCCAAGTCGTCTCCTAAAGGAGAGGGAGAAAGTAAATGGTTAAATTACTAAATTGTAAATCGTCAAATCGTAAATAAGTAGGCCTACCCCTTGATGAGTTTGTGAAGCCAGCATATCAGGCGAACAAACGGCCAGTGGAGCAGCACTTCGCCCGACGCCTTGTAGAGGTCTATTTGCCGATAAAGCATCGTGCGATAAAAGTCCTGTCCGCTTCGGGAGAAGAGAGACATCCGCATCGCTTGCTTGGCATAGATCTGTGTCTCAAGCAACTCGTGAGTCTTCTTTGCCGTAGCGTTTGCGCTGAGTCCGTTGTCGTTCCAGACATACACATAAGCTCCCAAGTGTGCTGTCGCTACGACGGGCTGCCGCTCCAACAGCTGTACAAGTATCAACATGTCTTCGCAGAAACGGTTGTCGGCATAGCGAACCACGTCGAACAGCGAGCGACGGTATATCTTGTTGCAAGCATAGCTGTGCCACCAGGCACGTGTCTGCAGCCAGTACTGACGGGCGTCGGGCCATTTGCCATTTGAGAATTTGCGGTTCGCCATATTGCTGCCCTCCATTTGCATCTCATACTCCAGGATGTCAACATCAGGCTGTTCTCCAAGTCTTTGCAGGAGTTCGGGATAAGTGTCGGGGGCGAGGTAGTCGTCGCTGTCAACAAAGGTGACGTATTCTCCCGTGGCCACGTCGAGTCCCGCATTGCGAGCAGCACCCAGGCCTCTGTTCTGCTGGTGGATGACGCGAACGCGATTGTCGCGCTCCGCCCATGTGTCGCAAAGCGCGGGACTGTTGTCCGGCGAGCCGTCATCCACAAGAATGACCTCCATGCCGCCTTGCACCTGCTGCCCCAACACGCTCTTGATGCAACGCTCCAGCGTCTGTTCTGTCTTATAAACAGGTATGATGACAGTCAAAAGCATTCTCTTCTCCACTATTTTCCATGCAAAGTTAAACCTTTTTGCTTTAATTACATCTAATTACTACGCAGAAAGTATGAAAAAAGACCCCATTGCTATACAAATTTTACAGTTAGGCGAAGAAATATTATACTTTCTCTGCAATAACTTACCAAAAAGCCTTACCTTTGCACAAGAATTGTTTATTATAAAACTTTAATCAAGATGAAAAAGTCTCTACTTCTTCTCTTTGCTGCCTTCTGCGCAGCACAGACCATGTTCGCCCTCACCATCGAGGACGGCCAGTACTACACCATTTCCAATCGCAATGATGTGAATCTCTATGTCAAGGACACTGGTGTTGACGTTATCCAGCTGGGTGGTTTCGACGATGCTTGCTACTGGCAATTCATCGCGACAGGCAATGCCGGCTGCTACTACCTGAAGAACAAGAAGACAGGCCGTTATGCCCAGCAGTGCAGCACAACGACTGAGGTCAACGTGACGATGGGCACCGCCCCCGTGGAGTACCGAGTGAAGGAATGTTCCGTTGAGGGTACCGACATGTTCGGCATTACCTCTACCAACGAGAGCAACACCGAGTTCACCAGCGGCTGCGTGGGTTGGAACTGGAAGGGCGACAATACCGTACAGACTTTCGCTGCTGCGGAAGGCACCAACCACCGCTCTTTCTGGAAGCTCACCCTTGTGACGCCGCCGATGGTCATCAGCACAAGCAAGGTCTATACGATGTCCAACCGCAACGACAACAACGTCTATATCAAGGACAACGGCGGTAACGAGCTTGCGATGGGCGGCCTCGACAATGCCAGCCTTTGGCAGTTCGAGGAAGCAGGCAGCGGTCAGTACTATGTGAAGAACGTGCTGACGGGCCGCTATGCACAGGCTTGTGCCACATCAGCTGAAGTGGCAATCACGATGGGTTTTACTCCTGTGGCATACGTCATCGTGAACTGCAGCGACCAGGAAGGCAAGGACTGCTTCGGCCTGACTTCAGCAGACATGAGCAACACGGCGTTCACCGACGGCTGCATCGGCTGGAACTGGCGCAACGACAATATCGTTCAGACCTTCGCTGCCAAAGCAGGACAAAACCACCGCTCCTTCTGGAAGTTCACGGAATTGGAGCCGCAGAGCATCACCGCAGCAGGCTATGCCACCTATTGCGCTACGGAGGATGTCGCCATCCTTGGTGCTCAGGCATTTAAAGGCAAAGTAAGTGGCTCTTATGTCAGCCTTGCTGAAGTGAGCGACGTGCCTGCAGGAGAGGCCGTTATCCTCAAGGGAAACCTCTTCGCCACTGTTGCCAAGACAGCTACAAGCGACTTCTCAGACAACGACTTAGAAGCATCTACGGGCATCACCGCCGATGGCTCGCAGTACATCCTGGCACAAGTCGGCGGCGAGACAGGCTTCTATCAAGCTGCAACAGGCACAACCATTCCCGCCGGCAAGGCTTATATCACCAGCAGTGCAGGCGTGAAGGTCTTCTACTTCGACGGCGACAATGCAACTGACATTAAAGGCCTTAAGGACTCTAAAGACCTTAACGACGCTATCTACAACCTAGCAGGTCAGCGCATCCAAAAGGTGCAGAAGAGCATCAACATTGTAGGCGGTAAGAAAGTTCTCTATTAATTCATAATATAAATACATAGGCCATGAAGAAGTTTCATAGCGCCCTTACAGCATTGCCGGCTTTGTTGCCGGCAATTGCTTCTGCCCAGCAGGCACAGCGCCCCAACATCATGCTCATCGTGGTCGATGACATGGGCTACTCCGACCTCGGCTGCTTCGGCGGCGAAGTGGAGAGTCCTAACCTCGATGCCCTTGCCGCTTCGGGTATGCGTTTCACGCAGTTCTACAACTCCGGCCGCAGTTGCCCCTCGCGGGCACAGCTTCTGACGGGTCGCTACGCACAGACCGTCGGCATCACCGGCATGGGACTCAGCCTGACGCACGACTGTGTCACCATCCCCGAAGTGCTCCGCGAATCCGGCTACCACACAGGCATGAGCGGCAAGTGGCACCTCTCGCTCACCCAAGGCATTGGCAACAGGGACGACCAGATGAAGTGGCTCTCCCACCAAAGCTACTTCGACAACCGTCCCTTCGCACCCCTCGACACCTATCCCTGCAATCGGGGTTTCGACCAGCACTGGGGTACCATTTGGGGTGTGACAGACCACTTCGACCCCTTCTCCCTTGTCCACAACGAGGAAGCCATCTTTACGGACAGCATCCCTAAAGGTTTCTACTATGCTGACTTCGTGGCGGACAAAGCCATCGACATGATGGACGAGATGACCGCCGACGGCAAGCCCTTCTTCATGTACGTTGCTTTCCAGGAGCCGCACTGGCCCGTGCAGGCAAAGCCCGAAGACATAGCGAAGTACAAGGGCAAGTTCGACGACGGATGGGATGCTTTGCGACAGCGTCGCTACCAACGGATGCAGGAGCTTGGCCTTATTAATCCCGACGAGACGCCCGATGCTCCGAATGCCTCCGGACGCAAGTGGGAGGACGAGACCAACAAGGCTTTCCAGGCAGCAAACATGGAGGTGCATGCCGCTATGGTTGACTGCGTTGACCAGAACATCGGGCGCATCATCGACGAGCTGAAGCGTAGAGGCATCTTCGACAACACCCTCATCATCTTCACCAGCGACAACGGCGCGTCGAGCGAGAACTATAACATAGGCGAATTCGACCGCCACGACCGCACACGCAGCGGGCAGATGGTGGTCCACAATGCTGCTGTTCCGGGCGGACAGCTTACCTACAACTACCTGCACACCGGGTGGGCTGGAGCCGTGAACACGCCTTATCGCTACTGGAAGACAACGCAATTCCACGGCGGAACAGCAGCCCCGACCATCGTCCACTGGCCTGCCGGCATGGCAGAGGCGAAGGAAGGGACCGTCATGTCGCAGCCCTGCAGCTTCCTCGACGTGATGCCTACTTGCATGGAGCTGGCCGGTGCAACCTATCCCGCCTTCTACGGCGGCAACAGCATCAAGCCTCTCTGCGACGAAGCACGCAGCATCGTGCCTCTGCTCCAAGAGAAGGACAGCTGGGACGACGAGCGTGTGCTGTACTGGGAGCACGAGAACGGCAAGGCTGTCCGCAAGGGCGACTGGCGACTCACCGCGCTGGCCGGTGGCGGATGGCAGCTGTTCGACCTCAAGCACGACCTTTCCGAGACGAACAACGTAGCAGCGGAATATCCCGAGAAGGTGAGGGAGATGAAGACCCTCTGGAACACTTGGGCAAAGAGCGTCGGGCTGAATGTGGCTGCCGACATCACCGAAACGGAGACAGAACTCATCTTCCATTACCCTTTTGACGGCAGTCTGGACGATGCTTCGCCCTCGAAGTACGTCCTCACGCCCAGTGCCAACGGAGTCGCCTACGATGCAGGCAAAGTGGGACAGGCACTCCGACTGAATGGCAATGCGCAGTATGTTGACCTGAACACCACAGGCATCTTCGACACCCGCACCACGCAGACCACCTTTTGTGTCTGGCTCTACGATGAAAACACCGCAGCTCCGGGTGCCGGCAGCCAGCAGGAAGCGGGCAACTACTTCCGCGACGAAGTCATCTTGGCTCAGAAGGACAACGCCGGCACGGGGCGCATCTATCTCTACGGCCGTGCCGAGGCTCCGACGAATGGCGGCACGCCCACCTTCCTCTACAACAACTTCCTGGGCGGCACCCAGCATCGTGCAACGGCCGGTTCCCTCAAGCCCGGCACCTGGCAGCACGTTGCTGTCGTTTGCGACCCAGTGGGACAGAGCATTACATATTATATAAATGGTGAGCGCGACTGCACCGTTCCGACGGGAGCCTTCGAGGCGTGTACGGGCGGATTCCGCATCGGGGGACACAAAGCGGCCAAGGATTACTTCAAGGGATACATAGACGATGCCTGGTTCTTCAAGGGCATTCTCTCCGCCGAACAGATACGTCAGATATACGCCGGCACGTTCGACCCTTCCCCTTTCTACCCCGGCGGGGGCGGCGATGAACCGCCTACAGCGGACTGGCCCTTAAAGGATCAGGCCTACACCATCCGCAACTTCTCCGGCACCCCTGCCTATATGGTCGATAACGTAGAGAGCGACAACCGCATCAGCTGCGAGGGCAGTGCCGGCGATGCTGCCTATTGGGTGTTCGAGCCTACGGCAAACGCTCAATGCTACTATGTCCGCAACCTCTTGACAGGACGCTACATACAGGGCTATGCGAAGGAATCAGGCAAGGCGGTCACAATGGGCAATGAGGGTGTGGAGTACTATGTGGCGGCCCAGACAAGCGAGGGCGGACGCTACGGCTTTGCCTGTACCTCCGTCACTCCACACGACTTTTCGTCTGGCACCATAGGTCTCAACCTTCGTGCCGAGAGCAATCAGGCCGACTGCCTTGTGCAGACCTATGCCGCTGCTGCCGGAACCAATCACCGCTCCTTTTGGACGCTCGACGTGGTGCCGGAGGATGTAGTCACAGCCATCAAGTGGCCTGCCGATGAAGGCGAAACGGAAAAGAGAGAATCGTCAAATAGAAAGTCGTTTGACCTCCTTGGCCGTCCGGCAACGAAGGGCACTACGGGCATTCGCGTCCAACAAGGTTCGAAGCAGTTGATAATGAGGAGATAACCCCCTTTCTTGCGGCTGTGTTCCATGATGCGGCAAAGGGTGGGGTTTTACGCTTGCTGTTGCATCGGCCGATGCTCCGTGGAGTGTGAGCCGATGCTCCGTGGAGTGTGAGCCGATTCTCCACGGAGTGTGAAACGGGTCACTACAGGGCGGAGAAAAAGACGGCGAAAAATACCGAAGGGAGAAGCTGGTTATTCCGGCTTCTCCTTTGTTTTTGTAGAGTCCTGTTGCCAGACGGGATCGGGATAGGTGGCAGCAGGCGTGTACTGCAAGTCCAGTTCGGGAATCTCTGGCAAGCTGTCCTCTTCGATTCGATAGGGTATCTGGTTCGGATGGTATGGCGTGATTTCCACCATGGAATAGCCGGTACGGATGATGTCCAGCTCCCGTGCAGCGGCACGGCTCAGGTCGATGGCGAATCGCTTGCTGTAGGGACCGCGGTCGGTGACACGCACGATGACGGTGCGGTTGTTGATGGGGTTCCGCACCTTCAGCAACGTGCCGAAGGGGAACTTCAAGTGGGCGCACGTCATGCTGTCGCGATGGTAGGGCTGTCCGTTGGCCATGCGTCGGCCGTGCAGCTTGTCGGAATAGTAGGAGGCATTGCCTTTGAACATGGTCCACTCTTCGTCGTGTTCAGAGCGGGGAGGCAAACCGTCGGCCATCGGCCACCGGCCGAAGAGCAGAAGAAGGGCGAGAAGTAGCTTTTTCATAAGCATTGGATGTCGTTTGTGACACAATTCGGCTGCAAGTTACTTGTTTCTGCGCAACAATTGCAACAATTAGCTGATTTTTTTGTCTTAATATGCGTCAGTACGACTTTTTTTTCGTAATTTTGCAGCCAAAACGATTGAAAAAAGATGAAAAAGACGACTTTATCGCTCATGGCCTGTGTGCTGTGCATGGGAATGATGACTTCTTGCATTTCAAACAAGAAGATGATTTATTTGCAAGGAGCAACGCAGGCGTATGCAGTTCCTCAGGAAATCAAAGACTACTTCGAGTTGCAAGTCCAGCCGGACGACCAGCTTGCCATTTCCGTGGCAAGTAAGGATGCCGAGCTGCTCACACGTTTCAACAATAACACACTTATCGGCGGCGGCAACAATTCGCAGACGGGTACGAACACAGTCAACGTCTCCTCCGGCGTTTCCTACTTCCGCGTGAACAAAGAAGGCAACATAGAGTTCCCCATCTTCGGCACGCTCCATGTGGGAGGCATGACGACGGGCGAGATTTCGGCTATGATACAGAAGCGCATGATTGATGAGGGCTACATCAACGATGCTGTAGTCAACACCAAGATAATGAGCTTCAAAGTGACCATCATGGGCGACGTGAAGAATCCCGGCACGCAGACCTATCAAGGCGAGCGCCTCACCATTCTGGAGGCTCTCGGCAAGGCTGGCGACTTGACCAACAGCGCTTATCGTAACAACGTACTCGTCGTCCGCGAGGAAAACGGCATGCGAAAGACCTATGAAGTCAACTTGCTCGACAATCAGGCCGTGTTCAATTCGCCCGCATATTACCTGCAGCAGAACGACGTCATCTACGTGCAGCCCAACAAGAGCCAGCGCGTGAAGGGCAGCACCAGCTATACGTGGCTGTCCGTCGGCAGCACCATCGTGGGCGTGCTCGTGAGCATCGCCTCTATTGTCATCGCAACAACGAAATAACCCAACCTTAAAACGAAAACCGCTATTTAACTCTAACAATGGAAGCACATAGCAGCAATACATCAGCCCGTGAACGCAGGCGCAAGAATACAGGCATCGAGGATACCCTCACCCTCCGCGACATCTTAGACACCTTTCTTGTCAATAAGGGGTGGTTCCTCCTCTCTGTCATCATCTGCCTGGTAGCGTCCAGATTCTATCTGGCCACAAAGCCCAATGTCTATCAGCGGCAGGCAGTGATGCTCGTCAAGGACGACAGCGGACAGGGCGGCACAAGCCGACGCTCCAACATCAGCACCGATGCCTTGATGCAGCTCAATGGCGTACTCGCCGGGGCAAGCGTCAAGAACGAGGTCTATATCCTCCATTCCTTCATGCTGGCTAAGGAAGTGGCCAAGAACCTTCAGCTCGACGTCATGTACAACATGCAGGTGGGCTTGCGCAACGTGTCGCTCTACGACCAACGCCCCTTCACGGTCAACTTCGTCTCTGAGTTCACGGTGCCCGCTACCTTTAAGTTCGTCATCGACAGCAACAAGGGCGGAACCATCACCGAAGCCGTTTACGGCTCCCCGATGGAAGAGTCCAACTTCACGGCTAAGGTGGAATGGGGCAAAGTAGTGAAGACTCCTTTCGGCGAATTCATTGCAACGCCCTCCGAGCAGTCAGTGCTGGAGGAATTTATCGGACAGGAAGTCAGCGTCACACGCATCAGCATGGAGGATGCGGCCATCATGCTTTTCAACAAAGTGACCAGTGGCGAAATCGACAAGGAAAGCACCTTGGTGCGCATCACCTGTACGGACACAAACATACAGCGTGCCGATGACATCCTCAACGGCTTGCTCGAAGCCTACAAGCGCAGCATCATCGAGGACAAGAACCAGATAGCAAAGAGCACTTCCGAGTTCATCGAAGACCGCATCGCACTCATACACAACGAGCTGAGCGAAGTGGAAGGCCAGATGGCAGAGTTCAAGCAGAGCAGCGGCCTTGTCGATATCAAAGCCAGCAGCGAAGCCTACATAGCCCAGAGCAACACCGCTCGCCAGCGTACCATACAGGCCGAGACGCAGTACTCAATGGTGGAGTACCTCGTGGACTACTTGACGCAAAACGTGGCAGCAGGCAACCTCATCCCGACCATGGGAGGCATCAGCGATACAGGCATCGCTTCGCAGATAGCTAACTACAACCAGCTGATGCTCCAGCGCAACCGCTTGGCAGAGAACACCTCCGAGAACAGTCCCACCATTCAGGACATGGACCGCAACCTCGAACAGATGCGCGATGCCATCCTCGCTTCGCTCAAGGGCTACAGCTCGAGCCTTAGACTCCAGGTGGAGAAGGCCAAGAAGGAAGAAGCCGGCTTGATGGGCAGCTTGCAGGCTGTGCCGCAGAAGGAAAAGAAGGCCATCGACATCGGCCGTCAGCAGTCCATCAAGGAGACGCTCTACACCTATCTGCTCAACAAGCGCGAAGAGACAGCCCTTCAGCTTGCCATTACCGAGGCCAACATCCGAGTCGTAGAGCAGCCTTTCGGCAGCCGTACCCCCATCGCTCCCCGCAAGACGGTCATTTCGCTCGTTGCCTTGATTCTCGGCATCCTCATTCCCTTCGTCTTCTTCCAGGTAATGAAACTCTTCGACACCACCGTCCACGGACGTAAGGACATAGAGAAGTTCACCACCATCCCCATCCTTGGAGAAGTGCCTCACAGCCACACCAAGATACAGGACTCCGAGATAATCGTCGAGGGAGAAAAGGACGAGATTCTCTCCGAAGCATTCCGACTGATACGCTTCAACATGCCGTTCCTCAACAAGGACGCACGCGTCATCATGCTCACCAGCACCATGCCGGGAGAAGGAAAGACGTTCATCAGCGGTAATCTTTCTGCTACTCTCGGACTGACGGGCAAGAAGGTGGTGCTCGTTGATGCCGACATACGTAAACGCACCCGAAGCCGCATCTCTGCCATGGACACCAGGCAGGGCCTCACCTCATACCTCTCGGGTAACGTCGATGACGTGAAGAGCCTGATTGTAGAGAAGAGCAAGAAGTTCAACTTGGACATCCTGCCTGCTGGCGTCGTTGCGCCCAACCCCACCGAGCTGCTGATGAGCAACAGACTGGAGAAGCTCGTCGAGGAGCTGAAGAGCCTCTACGACTATGTGGTCATCGACAACGTGCCTGCTCAAGTGGTAGCAGATGCCGGCATCGTCAACCGCGTAGCCGACCTCACCATCTACGTCTTGCGCGAGACGAAGGTGGACCGTCGCTACCTGCCCGAACTGGAGCGCTTGCATCAGGAGAAGAGGTTCAACCATCTCTGCCTCGTCATCAACGACAGCCGCGCCAAGTATCGTAAGTACGGCTACGGCTACGGCTACGGAGCATACGGCAGCGAAAGGAAGAAGAAGAAAAAAGGCTTCTTTGCCCGTCTTTTCGGCCGAAAAAGTAAGTAAGGAGAAGACTCTCCGAAATTCTCCCCGGCCTCTCCCCTTTTAAGGGGCAAGGAGCAAGGGGCAAGGAGCAAGAGAAGATACCCCCCTCTAACTCCCCCCTGTAAAGGGGCAAGGGGCAAGGAGCAAGAGAAGAGACCCCCTCTCCCCCCCCTGTAAAGGAGCAAGGAGCAAGGAGCAAGGGGCAAGAGAATACCAACAGCCAGAGCAATCCTCCTGCTCCTTGCCCCCTGCCCATTGCCCCTTAAAGGGGAGAGGCTGCTCCCCCAAGACTTTATGTCCAAGAAGGTTATCATAGTAGGTGCAGGTGTAGCAGGCTTGTCTTCAGCCTTCTACGCGCGTCGTGCTGGTTTCGAAGTGACTGTCTATGAGCAGGGAAACAGCCCTGGCGGAGTCTCCACAAGTTGGGTTCGTCAGGGCTTCACCTTCGATGGAGGCATCCATTGGCTCGTGGGTTCGTCGCCCAGGTTCCAGCCTTTCCACCAAAGATGGGTCGAGACGGGAGCCTTGCAGGCAAACAATCCCATCGAGTATGCCGACCCTGTCTTCGAGTTCCGAACCGCGAATGCCACCTTGCACCTTTGGCGCAACATCGACCGGCTGACAAACGAACTCATCGACTTTGCTCCCGAAGACCGCAAGGCGCTTCGTTCCCTTCGCCGACACGTCCTTGCCCTCGCCGACTACCTTCCTGCCCCCAGCGGACTTGCCGACAGAGCGGGGAGGATTCTATGCCTGCCCGTCCTTCTCCCCCTTTTCATCTATCTCTATCGCACCACGACGCGGCAGTACCTCGAGCGCTTCTCCAACCCTATCGTCCGAGAGTTCCTTTCCTCCGTCCTGAACGTGGAGCAGAACGCCCTTTCCCTCATCGGCACGCTTGGCGGCTATAGCATGGGCGACAACGGCTACCCCGTTGGCGGGTCGCGACGGCTCGCCGACAACATGGAGCAGACCGTCTTGCAGGCTGGCTGCCGCATCGTCTATCGGACAAAAGTCGAGAAGATATGCGTCGAACCGGAACGGAGCAGGCTCTCGAGGAGCCGCGTGACGGGCGTGATGGTGGGCGGAGCCTTCCAGCCTGCCGACTTCGTCATCGTCACGATAGACACTTGTACCGCCTTGCAAACCCTCTTCGACAATCCTCTGCAAGAGTCGTGGGCACGGAAACTGATGAGGAGAACCGAGTCGGAACATTGCTCGCTCTTCTCGTTGGGCATAAAGAAGGACCTCGACTATCTCCCTTCCACCCTTCGCATTCACCTCAGAGAACCTGTGGAACTGGCAGGACAGACCTACAGCACGCTTTGGGTTTACCGCTACAGCGGCCGCGACGGCTATGCTCCCGAGGACTGCACCTCGCTGACTGTACTCTTTCCGGGCGACACCTACGACTACTGGAAGACAGCACGCAACGACGGACAATATCGGAATCGGAAGAAAGCCTTCATGGAAGAAGCCCAGCGGCTGCTGACCGAGTATTTGCCTGAGATAGAGGGACAAGTGGCTGTCACCGACCTTGCCACGCCTCTCACCTACGAGCGTTATTGCGGTTGCTATCGCGGCGGCTACATGGGCATTTGGCGAGCAGGACAGAACCCCTTCGCCGTGCCCGTCAAGAGTAAGAGCGTGCAGGGGCTGCGTTTTGCCGGCATGCGAACCTTGATGCCCGGCGGACTCCCCATTTCCGTACAAAGCGGTTACAAAGCAGCCAAGTCGCTCTGATGGCAAAGGAACGCAGACCAACGAATGGCCGCAGCCCCTTTGCTGCGTTTGATATTTAAAAAGTTATATATATACTGTCGCCCTTTTAGGGCTTAGTTTTGTTGAAGCCCTTGTGCCGGAGGCTCACGTCCCCGCCTGTAGTCTTTCGCGCCCTTGACGCTTATTTAGCGGACAGTAATAGCGGTGCAGTCCGATGCTCCGTGGAGCGTAAGCCAATGCTCCGTGGAGCGTAAGCCGATGCTCCGTGGAGTGTAGCCCGATGCTCCGTGGAGCGTAAAACGCCTCCCCCTTGAAGGGCGTTTCTTGTTTATCCCCAATCGGTCATTAGAATTTTAGTCAGCGTGCATTTCTTTTTAGAGCAGGTTTTCGTCTTATGTAAGGGAGCAATGCGGGCATTGTGACCGCACATAAGGC
>CACYQI010000059.1 GCA_902776455.1 uncultured Bacteroidales bacterium
AATCCGCTCGAACAAGGGAACAATTATAATAATGTCCCCACCCCTACCCCCTCCCCTTCGAGGGGAGGGGAAAGGAAGCTGAGGTCTCTCCTTGTGGGAATGTTTTCTGTGCTTTCCGTGTGAGATAGACCCCACCCCCTAAGCCCTCCACAGCCTCTCCTAAATCCTCCCCTAAAGGGAAGGACTTCACAACCTCATCCCATCCTCATCAAAAAGGAGGGAAGATTTTTCTGTGCTTTCTGTGCTTTCCGTGTGAGATAGACCCCACCCCTAAGCCCTCCCCTTGGAGGGGAGGGGAAGGGAGGCGGTGTGGAAATGTCAAAAGTTTTCGCATCGAGACGCGTTCTGGCGGCGTTTTTTCGCTTCTGTGGCACTTGGGGCCGGAAAGAGCGGGAAATGGGCTTAAATCGAATTGATGGTGATAATCAACGAGTTGGGAAGGGGCGTTTTGACGAGGAGGGTTAAGAAAGTATGTGATCGGCATGACATGCCGACAAACGAAACAAAGATTGAAGTTGAAAGTTGAAAATTGAAAATTGAAAGTTAACGTGTAGGAAAAAGCGATACTCCGTTGAGCGTCGGCTTACACAACGTGGAGCATCGAAGGAGATGGCTTGGAGCGTCGGGAATTTCTCCACGGAGAGGGAGGAAATCATGTCAAGGATTTTCGGACGTGCTTCCTTTGCCTTCCGTGGAGGCCTTTGCAGTTCTGGCGGATTAGTCCGCGTTCAGTTTTTCTTCTTGAAGTAGTCGTTGTAGATCTTGATGCTGAAGACGATGCAGCTGCACGACGTGGTGATGAGGTTCGTCAGGAAGAGCGACCAAATGATGTCTGGCTTGTGCAGCAGTCCTTGCAGCATGAAGGCGAAGCCGCCCACAGCCATCATCAGGAACGTTGGCAGGGCGATGCCCTCCGTGTTGCGCGTGCGGATGGTCTCGACAGCCTGCGGCAAGTAGCCCAGTATCATGCCCACGCTCGCCACCATGCCGCAAATCTCATATAAAAGGCCTTGTTCCATGAGTTCCTTCTTTCCTTTCTTGTGACTTTTCCGCAAAGTTACGAAAAAGTTTCAAAACAGGCAAGCACCGGCGCAGAAATCGTCGTTTTCCCCACCAAACCGGAAGGTCTCGTCTCTATTTACCCGAAGAAGATGGCAGCGACGGCGATGGCGGCGATGATGCCGAAGAGGTCGGCAAAGAGGCCCGCCATGACTGCGTGGCGCGTCTTGCGTATGCCGACGGAGCCGAAATAGACGGCCAGAATGTAGAACGTCGTGTCTGTTGCGCCCTGGAAGATGCAGGAGAGGCGGCCGATGAAGGAGTCGGGGCCGTACTGCTGCATGGCATCGACCATCATGCCGCGTGCGCCGCTGCCCGACAGGGGCTTCATGATGGCGGTGGGAAGGGCTGCCACATAGTCGGCATTGCCACCAAGCGCTTCGACCAGCTTGCCGGCGCCACCCACGATGAAGTCCATCGCTCCCGACGCTCTAAACACGCCTATGGCTACGAGTATCGCTACGAGATAGGGGATGATGCGCACGGCCGTGTCGAAACCGCCCTTCGCTCCCTCCACGAAGGCCTCATAGACGTTTATCTTCCGGCGTACACCAGCCCAGATGAAAGCCATGATGATGCTGAAAAGCAGCACGTTGGCAACGACGGTGCTCCACAGGTTCATCGTTTCCTGCTCCACTTGCGTGCTGAGCCAGATGATGCCGCTCACGACGAGGCACAAGCCTACGACAAACGACATGATGGCTCGGTTGAAGAGATTGATATGCTGGTAGAGGCTGGTGATAATCATGCCGGCCAGCGTAGAGACGGACGTGGCGATGAGGATAGGAATGAAGACATCGGTGGGCTGTGCAGCGCCGGCAACGGCTCTGTAAGTCATCACGCCCACGGGGATAATGGTCAGTCCGCTGGTGTTGAGCACGAGGAACATGATCATGGCGTTCGTGGCCGTGTCCTTCTGCCTGTTGAGTTCCTGCAATCCCTCCATTGCCTTGAGTCCCAGAGGCGTAGCGGCATTGTCGAGGCCCAGCATGTTCGCGCTGAAGTTCATAAAGATGTGGCCGAAGACGGGATGCCCAGCCGGTATCTCCGGAAAGAGGCGCACCATGAGAGGCGACAGCCAGCGGGCCAGGATGTCCACCAGTCCGCCCTTCTCCCCTATCTTCATTACGCCCATCCAGAGCGAGAGCACGCCCGTCAGCCCGAGGGAAATCTCGAAAGCAGTCTTGGCATTGTCGAAAGTGCTGTTCATAATGGCGGGGAAGACGTCGGTGTTTCCCAGCAGGAGCTGCACAGCAGCAATGAGGAAAGCGATGGCAAAGAAGCCAATCCAAATGTAGTTCAGGACCATAAATAATGTTTTAGATGCTTTTATAGTTTCTATAGTCTCTATAGTTCCTATAGCCTCTATAGCCTCTATAGCTACTATAGTCTCTATAGTTCATATAGCTTCTATAGTCTCTATAGCTACTATAGTCTCTATAGTTCCTATAGCTTCTATATTCTCTATAGCTACTATAGTTTTTAAGACTACAATTGTTCGAAGAGGTCGCCTTGCAGGGGGTTGCCGTAGCGAGTGCCCATGGTTCGGCCGAGGTGGCTGTAGGCGAGTTCCGTCACTTCGCGGCCTCGGGGGGTGCGCTTGATGAAGCCTTCCTTGATGAGGAACGGTTCATAGACTTCCTCTACTGTGCCTGCGTCCTCGCCCACAGCGGTGGCGATGGTGCCGATGCCTACTGGACCGCCCTTGAACTTGTCGATGATGGTGAGCAGTATCTTGTTGTCTATCTCGTCGAGGCCGTAGCGGTCGATGTTGAGCGCCTCAAGGGCGACGCGGGCAATGCTGAGGTCGATGCGTCCGTTACCCTTGACCTGAGCAAAGTCGCGCACGCGTCGCAGCAGGGCATTGGCGATACGTGGCGTGCCGCGGCTGCGGCTGGCTATCTCGCCGGCGGCTTCCGTGTCGATGGGCACGCCGAGGATGCTGCTGGAACGCATCACAATCTTCTTGAGCGTGGCGGCATCGTAGTACTCGAGGTGCATGTTGATGCCGAAGCGGGCACGCAGGGGAGCGGTGAGCAAGCCGCTGCGAGTGGTGGCTCCCACGAGCGTGAACGGCGCAAGGTCTATCTGTATGCTTCGGGCCGAAGGGCCTTTGTCTATCATGATGTCGATGCGGTAGTCCTCCATGGCCGAGTAGAGGTATTCCTCCACGACGGGCGAGAGGCGATGTATCTCGTCGATGAAGAGCACGTCGTTCGGCTCGAGGGAGGTGAGGATGCCTGCCAGGTCGCCGGGCTTGTCGAGCACGGGGCCGCTCGTGAGCTTAAAGCCTACGCCCAACTCGTTGGCAATGATGTTGGAAAGCGTCGTCTTGCCCAAGCCGGGAGGCCCGTGCAGGAGCGTGTGGTCGAGGGGTTCGCCGCGATACTTCGCTGCCTCGACGAAGATGCGCAGGTTATCGACGACCTTCTGCTGACCGCTGAAGTCGTCGAACTGCAAAGGCCGGAGGGCGTTCTCGAAGTCCTTTTCCTTCTGCCGGCCTTCTTGTCGTATGTCGAATTCTTCCATAGTAAATTTCTTTTTTTAGGGGCAAGGGGCAAGGGGCGGGGGGCAAGAGGATTGTTCTGAAGCCACAGTATTCTCTTGCTCCTTGCCCCTTGCTCTTTGCTCCCGAAGGGCTTTGTCCTCGGCTTGCCGCATGAGGGCTTGTTCGTCGGGGCTTTTGTCGCGGAGGCCGCAGAGGTGGAGCAGGCCGTGGATGATGATGCGGTGCAGCTCGTCGGCGGGCGTAGTGCCGAAGAGCAGGGCGTTGGAGGCGACGGTGTCGAGGCTGATGTAGATGTCGCCGCTCAGGGCGTTGCCTTCCGAGTAGTCGAAGCCGATGTGGTCGGTGTAGTAGTCGTGGCCGAGGAAACGGCGGTTGATGTCGAGCATCGTCTCGTCGTCCACGAAGATGTAGTTCACGTCGCCCACGACCTTGCCGTAGCCTTTTGCCACCTGCCTGACCCATGCCGAGACCTCTGCCTCGCTGATGTCCGGCATCGCCGCGTTTATGGTGTTGTAGGTTATCATTCTTTTTAATTCATAATTCATAATTCATAATTCATAATTAGGCTACGCCCTAAGTCTTGGTGAAGGAAATAATTATGAATTATGAATTATGAATTATGAATTGCTTTAAGGTTGTTGCAGCAGTTCGACCGCCTTGCGGACCACGTCGTCGTTCTCGTAGATGATGGTGAAGTACTCGCTCATGTCCCAGAGGTCTCGCGCTACGAGTCCCTTGATAATGAGCTGGATGTTCTCGATGGTCTTCTGCCGTTCCTCGTCGTCCTTCGGGCGGATGTCCTGCTTCTCGCCTTCGGCAAAGATCTCGTCGATGAGTTCCTGCGGCACCTCGTACTCTTTCTTGAACTTCTCGAAGTTTGGGTAGGCTTTCGCCAGCTTCTTGCGGTTCTTGTCCATGTTCTTGAGGTTGGCGTTGATGATGATGCTTTTGGCCGAGAGTTCTCGGTAGCACTTGGCATAGCGCGTAGTGTCGAGTGGCACGAAGCAGTCGGGCATGATGCCTCCTCCGCCATAGACGGTGCGGCCTTTCCTAAGCGTCTGGTAGCGCAGGGAGTCGGGGAAGTGGATGCTGTCGGCATTGGTCAGTTCGCCCTTGTTGTAGCGGTTGATGACGTCCTTGGCGTAGTCGAGGCCTTTTCCCTTCTCGTAGGGTTTCTGTATGCTGCGTCCGCTGGGGGTGTAGTAGCGTGCGGTGGTGAGGCGTATCATCGAGCCGTCGGGCATGTCGAAGGGGCGTTGTACGAGGCCTTTACCGAAGGAACGGCGACCCACCACGATGCCGCGGTCCTGGTCCTGAATGGCTCCGGAGAGTATCTCTGCTGCCGAGGCGCTGTACTCGTCGATGAGTACCGCTACCTTACCCTCTTGGAAGGCGTCGCCGCCCGAGCTGCGGAACTCCTGGTTGGGCACGGAGCGGCCCTTCGTATAGACTATCATGTCGCCTTTCGGCAAGAACTCGCTGGCGATGTCGGCCGCAGCCTGAAGGAAGCCGCCGCTGTTTTGTTGGAGGTCGATGATGAGGTCCTTCATGCCTTCCTTCTTGAGCTTCTTGATGGCAGTTACCACCTCGTCGTGCGTGGTTTGCGCAAAGTTGTTGAAGCGGATAAGGCCGATGGTGGGCGTCACCATGTAGGCGGCATCGACGGAGTTGACGGGGATGCGGTCGCGCTTCACGTCGAAGTAGAGCGTGTCCTTGATGCCGCGTCGCACCACGCCGAGGTGGGCGATGGTTCCCTTCTTGCCGCGCAGGCGGTGCATGATTTCCTCGCGGCTCATCTTGACGCCCGCTATGGCTGTGTCGGCCACGCTGACGATGCGGTCGCCGGCCAGGATGCCAACCCTTTCGCTGGGGCCTTTCGGCACGGGCTGAATGACGAGCAGCGTGTCCTCCAATATGTTGAACTGCACGCCGATACCTTCGAACGAACCTTCCAGCGGCTCGGTGAACTTCTTGGTGTCGGCCGCGTTGGTGTAGGCCGAATGCGGGTCGAGCTTCGAGAGAATGCCTTGGATGGCGTCCTCCGTAAGCTTCTTAGAGTCAACACTATCAACATAGAAGTTGTTAATCATAACGCTTGCCATGACAAGCTTCTGCATGTTGCGCTCCAAGTCACTCATGGCGTTGTTGTTCGCCGGCGAATTGCCGAAGCGCAACTGTGCCGACAGACTCATGCAGGCAAGCAGAGAGGCTGCGGCCAAAGAGAATTTCTTCATAAAGGTGCTATATATTATATATAATGTGTAGTTTTCAGCGGCAAAGATACGCATTTTTTTCGACATACCGATGCACAAGGCAAAAAACTACGGAAAATAAGCTATAGTTCCTATAGACACTATAGTCACTATAGCTTTTTCTGGGGTGTCGTTTCACGCTCCGTGGAGGATCGGCCTACACTCCGTGGAGAATCGGCTCACGCTCCGTGGAGCGTCGGGCGAAGCTCTCATAGTCTCTATAGCTTCTATAGTTTCTATAGCCTCTATAGCTACTATAGCCTCTATAGCTTCTATAGTTTCTATAGCCTCTATAGCTACTATAGCCTCTATATCCCCTAAAGCTTCTCCGGCCCTTATTGCCGCTGTCTTCTTCCTCTTCTTACGGCTGGCTCTCCTTGAGCATCTTGAAGAGCTTGTCGAGGCGCGGTGCCATGATGATTTCCGTGCGACGGTTGCGGGCCTTACCCTCTGGCGTGGTGTTGACGTCCACGGGCTTGAACTCGCCACGGCCGCAGGGCTGTATCTGCAAGGGGTTCACGCCGTAGGTCTCGGTCAGGATGCGTACTACCGACGTTGCACGTATGACGCTCAGGTCCCAGTTGTCTTGGAAGACGGCCGTCTTGATGGGCACGTTGTCCGTGTGGCCCTCGATATAGACGTCGATGTCGGTCTGCTTGTTGAGCACCTCGGCGAGCTTGCCGAGCGCTGCCCTACCCTGCTCGTTCACGATGGCCTTGCCCGACTCGAAGAGCAGCTTGTCGCTCATAGCCACATAGACCTTGCCGTCCTCCTCGCGAACCGTCAGCTCGTCGCTGCTGAAGCCAAGCAGGGCGTCCTTCACACTATTGAGCAGACTCTTCACCTTCTGGTTCTGCTGGGCTATCATGTTCTGCAGCTCGGCTATCGTCCGCTCGCGGTCCTGCAGGTTCGCATTGAGCTTCTGGTTCTCGTTCTGACCCGTTGCCAGCTGCGACTGCAGGCCGCGGATGCTACCCTTGAGCAAAGCCGTGTCGGTCATCAAAGCATTCACACGCTCGTCGTACATGGCACAGTCGTAGCGGCTGATGCCGAGCAAGTCGGCCAGACTGTCGCGACTGTAGAGAGCAGCCAGGCGACCCGCCTCGGCTATCTCATACTTCTTCTTGCTTACAACACACGATGAGAGCAGCAAACACGCTACTCCAAGCATAAAAAGACTCAGTTTCTTCATTTTTTCTCTATTTTAAGTTTTTTGTTGTACCTTGTTTTATGGCTTAATTCGTTTCTTTTCAGTCGATTGTACGCAAAGTGACCTTCTGAGAATCGCGTCTTTTCGCTCGCCCGACCACTTGGCCGTAAATAATCGATTCTCGTGCAGTCAAAATGTTCCATCCATTCGCACCTCGTTCTTCCAGCGTTCCGTTTAGAAGAACTTCACGTCCTCTCCCACCACTTCGCTAAGCAGCAGGTTGGCCAGACGGCTTGTGCCGAGACGCAGCCACTCGTTCGTGAGCCACTTCTCCCCCAGCACTTCCTTGACGATGGTGTAATAGACGAGGGCATCGTGAACGCAGTTCAGACCGCCAGCCGGCTTGAAGCCTATCTGGATGCCCGTCTTGTCGTAGTATTCCTTGATGGCCTGGCACATGACATAGGCCGCTTCGGGTGTGGCGGCAGGCTTCTCCTTGCCGGTCGATGTCTTGATGTAGTCGGCCCCGGCATACATGGCCAGCAGGCTCGCCTTCTTGATGTCGGAGGCGCTTGGCAGCAGCCCTGTCTCCAGGATGACCTTCATCTTCCGCTCGCCGCAGATGGCTTTCAGCTCGCTTATCTCGTCGCAAAGCGTCTCGTAGTCGCCGCTCAGGTACTTGCCGACGCTCATCACGATGTCAATCTCCGTTGCTCCGTCCTTCAAGGCCAACGCGGTCTCCACGGTCTTTATCTCTATCAAAGCCTGCGACGAAGGGAAGCTGCCGCTCACGCAAGCCACTTCAACGCCTTCCACTTCAAGGCTTTGGCTCACTATCTTGGCGTAGCACGGATAGACACAGATCGTGGCGACATGCGGCAGGTCGGGATAGGCATCCTCGAACTTGTTGACCTTCTCCGTGAAGGCCAGCACGCTCTCCTCGCTGTCGGTCGTCTTGAGGGTTGTCAGTTCCACACTTCCCATGAGGAACTTCTTCACTTCCTTCGTGTCGTTCTCAGGCACTTTTTTCTCGATGATTTCGACCACTTTTGCAGCTATCGCCTCGTCGTTCAGGTCGGTGTTGTACTGCGAAAGCATCTGGTCGTACTTGCTTTTCTCCAATGTTTCCATGTTATATAATTTAATGTGGTTCTCTATTTTTGACTGTTTCCTGTCCCTGAAGTTTAATGTTATTGCGGTGTCGGTCCTTGTCGCGCAAGGTTTTCTTCTCGAAACTGGCTTCCAGAGCCTTCGTCAAATCTACGCCTGTCTGGTTGGCCAGGCAGATGAGCACCCAAAGCACGTCGGCCATCTCTTCCGAAAGGTCGTGCTTCTCGCCCGCCTTGAACGACTGTTCGCCGTACTTTCGGGCTATGACGCGGGCCAACTCGCCTACCTCTTCGGTCAGGCAAGCCATGTTGGTCAGCTCGTTGAAATAGCGGACGCCATAGGTCTTAATCCATTGATCTACACGTTCCTGTGCTTCCTGTATTGTCATTCCTTATTCTTTGTGTCCATACATATAGTGACGGGGCCGTCGTTGACCAACTCCACTTGCATCTCAGCCCCGAAGATGCCGGTGCCAACTGGCTTGCCGAGGCCTTCACGCAAGGCTGCGACAAAGCTTTCGTATATAGGTACTGCGTGCTCATGCCCTGCGGCACGAATCCAGCTGGGGCGGTTTCCTTTCTTGTAACTGGCCATCAGCGTGAACTGACTCACCACGGTGATGTCGCCTCCGACATCCGTTATGTTGCGGTTCATTACACCCTCTTCGTCGTCGAAAATCCTTAAGCACAGCACCTTACGGCTTAGCCACTGCACGTCCTCTTCGGTGTCTGCGGCCTCTACCCCAAGCAGAAGCAACAGCCCCTGCCCTATCGATGAAACCGTTGAACCATTGACTGTTACGCTGGCCCGCTGCACGCGTTGAATAACTGTTCTCATCTCTCGCACCTCCTCCTTTACCTATTATAATTTATGCAAAACTACGATTTTTCGTCCGCAACTGCAAGTTTTTCCTTTAAAATCTTTGCCTTCGAGGCCCCAATGACAGCTGCAAGTTCCGTTTCATCGGCTTCGCGAATGCGTTTCACGCTGTGCCATTTGCGCAAAAGCAACGCTTTGGTCTTTGGTCCGATGCCCGGAACGGCATCGAGCGCACTGGCAACTTGGTGCTTACTGCGTTTGTCGCGATGGAATGTGATAGCAAAGCGATGCACCTCGTCCTGTATCTGCGTAAGCAATCGAAACAGTGGTGACTCCACCTTAAGCGCGATGACTTGGGGCGGAAAGCCATAGAGAAGTTCGTTTGTCCTGTGCCTGTCGTCCTTGGCAAGCCCGGCAATCGGGATGGAGAGATGCAGTTCGTCCTCAACCACCTCACGCACCACTTCCATCTGCCCCTTGCCGCCATCGGTGATAATCAAGTCGGGTAGGGGAGTTCCTTCGTCTATCATGCGGCCGTATCGCCTTCTCACCACCTCCTGCATGCTGGCATAATCGTCCGGCCCAACAACCGTCTTGATGTTGTACTTCCTGTAATCTTGCTTGCTGGGCTTGCATTTGCGGAAGACCACACAACCCGCCACGGCATCCGAACCGCTGATGTTCGAGTTGTCGAAGCACTCTATCTGCATCGGCAGGGTAGGGAGGTTCAGCGCATCCTGCAGTTCCTTCATCAAGCGCACCTGTTTTTGTTCGGGGTTCAACTTGTCGCTCTGATTGATTCGGTCCTTTTTGTATTGCAAGACATTCAACTTTGAAAGCTCCAACAGCTTCTTCTTATCTCCCTTCTGCGGCACGGTAACGAGGATATCATCGCCTAAGTGTTTCACGGGGAACGGCACAATAACTTCCTTACTTTCACTAAGGTAACGTTGCCTCATCTCAATAATTCCTGCAGCGAGAAGCTCTTCGTCCGACTCGTCGAGGCGTTTTGCGTACTCGAAGGTAAAGGCTTGCGTGATGCAACCATTCGTAACGTGCAGATAATTAATGTAGGCAACTTTCTCGTTGTTCTCGATGTTGAAGACGTCGATGTTATGGAGGGAATTGCTCACAACCTCGCTTTTGCTTCGGTAGTTCTCGAGGAGAATGTACTTGCGCTTAATTGCTTCTGCCTCTTCGAACTCCATTTTGGCGGCATGTTTCTGCATCCGAAGGAGCATCTGCCGCTCGATTTGGGCGGTGTTTCCGCGAAGGATTTCCTTCGCTTCGGCTATGTACTCCATGTATTCCTCATGGCTCTGTCGGAGCGTGCAGGGTGCTTTGCAGTTCTTGATGTGGTATTCCAGGCACTCCTTATGCTTGTGTTTTGCGATGGATTCGGCAGTTATTGTGTCGCGACAACGACGCAGCGGATAGAGTTTCGAAATGAGTTCGAGCAAGAGATACATGGTAGGGACGTGGCTATAAGGACCGAAATACGTGCCGAAACGCTTGTTGATCTTGCGCGTCTGGAATATGCGGGGGAGGTATTCATTAGTGATTACGATGCTGGGGTACGTTTTGCCGTCCTTGAGAAGGATGTTGTAGCGAGGCGACCATTGCTTGATGAGGTTGTTCTCCAACAGTAGGGCGTCCTCTTCGGTCTTGACGACGATGTACTTGATGTCGCGTATCTTCGAGACGAGAATCGCGGTCTTGCGGTTGTCGTGCTCCTTTGAGAAATAGGAATAGACACGCCGCCGGAGGTTCTTCGCCTTGCCTACATAGATGATGGTGCCGCTGTCGTCGAGGTACTGATAACAGCCCGGGCATTCTGGCAGGTTGCTAACGATGCCCATGAGGTAGGCGCGAAGGTTGTCTTTCTCTGTTTTTTCCATGTGATTTAGGGAGAGGGAGGGGGAGATGGAATAGTTGCGTTGACAACGCAACATACGGGACAGGGAGAAAGGTTAAATCTTGAGGAGGGTGGTCATCTCTACGTCTTTGTCGAAGACTGCACGGCCGTTGAGGCCTTCGATGGTCAGTTCGATGATGAAGTTGATGTAGATTTTCTTCGGATTGAACTGGCGGACGAGGTTGTAGGCTGCTTTCATGCTGCCGCCCGTGGCCAGCAGGTCGTCGTGGAGCAGCACGACATCCTTCTCGTCGATGGCGTCGGTGTGAATCTCGATGGTGTCCTTTCCGTACTCCTTCATGTAGCTTTCCTTGCGCGTTTCGGCAGGGAGCTTGCCCGGTTTCCTGCACATCACGAAGCCCGCCCCCAGCTTGACGGCCAACGCAGCGCCCACCACGAAGCCACGACTCTCAATGCCCACCACCTTCGTTATGCCTTTGTCCTTGTAGAGGTCGTACAGTTCGTTGACCATCAACTTCAGGCACTTTGGGTTTTTGTACAGCGTGCTGACGTCCTTGAACTGTATTCCGGGCACAGGGAAGTCAGGCACATTTCGCAAATTCTTCAGTAAATACTCGTTATTCATCTCTCATTTATCATTTAATTATTTACCATTTATCATCTCTCATTTACCATTTACCATTTATTTTATAATGCAAATGTTTCACGTGAAACCTTAGCGATTCATCAAGACCAGCAGGACGTTGATGTCGCTAGGACTGACGCCTGGGATGCGGCTTGCCTGCGCCATCGTTTCCGGGTCAATTTTGGTGAGTTTCTGACGGGCTTCCGTGCTGAGCGACTGGATGTCCTCGTAGTGGAAACGTCCCCTGATGCGGAGGTCTTCGAGGCGATGTATCTTCTCCGCAATCTCCTTCTCCCGACGGATGTAGCCGCTGTACTTCATGCGCACTTCTGCCGCCTCGACGATTTCTTCCCGACGGTCCTTGATGCTCTGGAGCTTGTCGGAGAGGGTAGGGATGTACGGGGCGAGATTCGTCAACGTCAGTCCCGGCCGCATGATGAGGTCGATGAGTTTGCAACCTCGCTGCAGCTCTTCGCTTCCCAAGGCCCGCAGACCCGGATTGATGAGCGCGGCTTTCACGCTGAAGTGGCTGCAGAAGTCTTCTATCTCGCTGATAGTCTGCTTCTTAGTGAGCCAATGGTCGTAACGCTCACGGCTTGCGAGACCAAGTTCGTAGCTGCGTTCCGTGAGTCGAGCATCCGCGTCGTCCTGCCGAAGCAGGATGCGGTATTCGGCCCTCGACGTGAACATGCGGTAGGGTTCGTCCACGCCCTTCGTCACGAGGTCGTCAATAAGGACGCCGATGTACGACTCGTCCCTTCGCATGACAAACGGCTCCTGTCCGGCGAGTTTTCGTGCCGCGTTGACGCCCGCCACGAGTCCCTGTCCGGCAGCCTCCTCGTAGCCCGTCGTGCCGTTCACTTGTCCGGCGAGGAAGAGTCCCTCCACCTTCTTCGACTCCAGCGAGTGGCGGAGTTCTGTGGGGTCAAAGTAGTCATATTCAATAGCATAGCCTGGGCGATAGACCTGCAGGTTGCGGAAGGCTGGTATCAGTTTCAGGGCCTCAATCTGCGCGTCGATGGGCAAGGAACTCGAGAAGCCGTTGAGGTAGAACTCCTGAGTGCCCGTTCCCTCCGGTTCGAGGAAGAGCTGGTGCTCCGTCCTTTCGGCGAAAGTGACGAGCTTCGTCTCGATGCTCGGACAGTAACGCGGTCCGATGCTCTGAATCTGCCCGTTGTAGAGCGGCGAGTCGGGTAGGGCGGCTCTGAGACGCTCGTGCACCGCCTCGTTCGTATAGGTAATCCAGCAGGGGAGCTGTGGCAGCTGACGCGGCTCGCCCATGTAGGAGAACTTGTGGAAGTCGCTCTCTCCGTCCTGCTTCTGCAAGAGGGAGAAGTCCACGGAACGTCCGTCGATGCGAACCGGAGTGCCGGTCTTCATTCTGCCCACCGTTATGCCGCAGGCTGCGATGCTCTCCGAGAGGTGGAGGCTCGGCAGTTCGGCACATCTTCCGCCGGGAATCTGGGTTCGTCCGACGTGCATCAGGCCGTTGAGGAACGTGCCTGCCGTGATGACGACACAGGGGGCGAGGAAGGTGACGCCGAGTAGTGTCGTGACCCCCCTCACGCGGCCCCGTTTTACACTCCACGTTGTTTCGGGCTTTTCTCCACGTTGTTTCGGGCTTTTCTCCACGTTGTTTCGGGCTACACTCCACGGAGCGTCGGCCCCCCCCTCTGTGAGAAGCTCCACGACCTGGTCTTGCCAGATGCTCAGACCCTGTGTGTTTTCGAGGATTTCGCGCCATTTCCAGATGAACTTTCCGCGGTCGCATTGTGCCCTGGGGCTCCACATGGCCGGCCCCTTCGAGCGGTTGAGCATGCGGAACTGGATGGCGGTCTGGTCCGTCACCTCGCCCGTGTGACCGCCCAGGGCGTCTATCTCGCGGACAATCTGCCCTTTGGCTATGCCTCCAATGGCAGGATTGCACGACATTTGGGCAATCTTGTTCATGTCCATCGTAATGAGACACGTCTTCGCCCCCAACTTAGCCGCGGCCGTCGCCGCCTCGCATCCGGCATGACCCGCGCCGACGACTATAACGTCATAATTGAACTCCATCTGTTTACCCTTTGGAAGGAAGCGACGAAGGCAAACTGGAAGAGAATCGGACCGTGCCGCCTTGCAGCAAGACACAGCTTAGCGGACGACAGTTTCGGGTGCAGTTTTTGCAGCCAATGTCATCGTCGCTTTTACCTTCCATTTTTGCTCAACTTTTCACTTCCGCATTCCTTCTTTTTTAGTTTTGACACTTAATTTAGGTACAAAAGTAGGCATTTCCTGCAACATTTCCTCGAAAAAGTTGCATAAATCGCCAAATCTGTGTACTTTTGTCTCGATTATATACTTAAAATAAGGTACGCGTAAGGAAAAAACAAACAATTATCATAACTTAAATTCTATTTTTCTATGTGGTTAATTAATTCATCAATCGGCAGGAAAGTAGTGATGTCTGTAACCGGCGTCGCGCTTGTCCTGTTCCTGACGTTCCATGCCTGCATGAACGTCGTAGCCCTCATCAGCGAGGAAGGCTACAACATGATTTGTGAGATGCTGGGCGCCAACTGGTATGCCGTAGCGGCAACTGTGGCCTTGGCAGGTCTTGTGCTCATTCACTTCGTCTATGCCTTCTGGCTGACATTCCAGAACTGGAAAGCCCGCGGCAACAACAAGTACGAAGTGACCGACAAGCCCGAGAAGGTGGAGTGGGCCAGCCAGAACATGCTTGCCCTCGGCATCATCATCTGCCTGGGCCTGTGTCTGCACCTCTACAACTTCTGGTGGCACATGATGGCCGCCGAGCTTATCGACGGCGAAGCAGCTCAGCGTGCAGCCGACGGCGTGTACTGGATCAAGCAGACCTTCGCTTGTCCCGTCTATTCAGGCCTCTATCTCGTATGGCTCTGCGCCCTGTGGTTCCACCTGACCCACGGCATCTGGAGCGCTATGCAGACGCTTGGCTGGAGCGGCAAAGTGTGGTTCAACCGCTGGCGTTGCATCGGCAACATCTACGCAACCATCGTTGTCCTGATGTTCGTCGCCGTAGTTATTGTGTTTGCCATACAGGGCTGGGGCACCTGCGGCAACGGCTGTGGTATCTGTTAATGTGGTAATATGGTAAATCTTTAAATGGAAAATGCAATTATGGCAAAAGTATTAGATTCGAAGATTCCCGCAGGTCCAGTGCCTGAGAAATGGAAAGAATATAAAGCTCACCAGCGTCTGGTGAACCCGAAGAACAAGCTGAAACTCGACGTCATCGTGGTCGGCACAGGTCTGGCAGGTGCCAGCGCAGCCGCATCCCTCGCCGAGATGGGCTTCAACGTGTATAACTTCTGCATTCAGGACTCGCCCCGTCGCGCTCACTCCATCGCAGCACAGGGCGGCATCAACGCAGCTAAGAACTATCAGAACGACGGCGACTCCGTCTATCGCCTCTTCTACGATACCGTGAAAGGCGGTGACTATCGTGCTCGCGAAGCCAACGTCTATCGCTTGGCAGAAGTGTCGAACAACATCATCGACCAGTGCGTAGCTCAGGGCGTTCCCTTCGCTCGCGAGTATGGCGGCATGCTGGCCAACCGTTCATTTGGTGGCGCTCAGGTGAGCCGTACCTTCTATGCTAAGGGTCAGACCGGCCAGCAGCTCCTGCTCGGCGCTTATTCTTCCCTCAGCAAGGAAGTACAAAGAGGCAAAGTAAAGCTGTTCACTCGCTACGAGATGGAAGATGTAGTGCTTGTTGACGGCCGTGCTCGCGGCATCATCGCCAAGAACCTCGTCACCGGCAAACTGGAGCGCTTCAGCGCAAACGCTGTCGTCATCGCCACCGGCGGCTACGGCAACGCCTACTTCCTCAGTACCAACGCGATGGGCTGTAACTGCACAGCAGCCGTCCAGTGCTTCCGCAAGGGAGCCATGATGGCTAATCCTTCTTACGTTCAGATTCACCCCACCTGTATTCCCGTGCATGGCGACAAGCAGTCGAAGCTGACCCTCATGTCCGAGTCTCTGCGTAACGACGGCCGCATCTGGGTTCCGAAGAAGCTGGAGGACGCTAAGGCTCTGCAGGCCGGCACCAAGCAGGGCTATGAGATTCCTGAAGAGGACCGCGACTACTACCTCGAGCGCCGTTATCCCGCCTTCGGCAACCTCGTTCCGCGCGACGTGGCCTCTCGTGCCGCTAAGGAGCGTTGCGACAAGGGCTTCGGCGTCAACAACACCGGTCTCGCCGTGTTCCTCGACTTCTCTGAGAGCATCCAGCGCCTCGGCATCGACGAGATTCGTCAGCGCTACGGCAACCTCTTCGACATGTACGAGGAGATAACCGACGTCAACCCGGGCGAGAAGGCTTGTACAAAGAACGGCGTGGATTACTACTATCCCATGATGATCTTCCCCGCCATCCACTATACAATGGGCGGCGTTTGGGTCGATTACGAGCTGCAGACCACTATTCCTGGTCTCTTTGCTATCGGCGAATGCAACTTCTCCGACCACGGAGCCAACCGCCTCGGCGCTTCTGCCCTCATGCAAGGCCTTGCCGACGGCTACTTCGTACTGCCTTATACCATCCAGAACTACCTTGCAGACCAAGCCATTTGGCCGCGTCTCTCCACCGACCTGCCCGAATTCGCCGAGACGGAGAAGGCTGTCGAGAAGGAGATTGACCGCCTGATGAACATCAAGGGCAAGCGCTCTGTCGATTCCATCCACAAGGAGCTTGGCCACATCATGTGGGAGCACGTTGGCATGGGTCGCACCAAGGAAGGCCTCGAGGAAGGCTTGAAGCTCCTCAAGGCTCTGCGCCAGGAGTTCGACACGAACCTCTTCATCCCCGGAAGCAAGGAAGGCCTGAACGTCGAACTCGACAAGGCCATCCACCTTCGCGACTTCATCCTGATGGGCGAGCTTGTGGCTTACGACGCCCTGCATCGTGAAGAAAGCTGCGGTGGTCACTTCCGCGAAGAGCACCAGACCGAGGAAGGCGAGGCAAAGCGCGACGACGAGAACTTCTTCTACGTAGGCTGCTGGGACTACCAAGGCAGCGACGACAAGGCGCCCGAACTCGTCAAAGAGCCCCTCAATTACGAGATTATCAAGGTACAACAACGTAATTACAAGAACTAATCATGGCTAAGAATATAAGTGTTACGATAAAGTTCTGGAAGCAGAACGGTCCTAAGGACAAGGGTCACTTCGACACGCATGAGTTGAAGAACATACCCGACCTGCGGCATGTGCTCGCTCTACATTAACGGCACACCGCACGGCAAGACAGAGCGCGGCGCTACAACCTGTCAGCTCTACATGCGTAAGTTCAAGGACGGCGAGACCATCACCGTTGAGCCTTGGCGCTCGGCTGGCTTCCCCGTCATCAAGGACTGCATGGTCGATCGCAACGCCTTCGACAAGATTATGCAGGCTGGCGGCTATACGACGGTTCGTACAGGTCAGGCTCAGGATGCCAACGCTATCCTTATTCCGAAGGAAGATGCCGACGAAGCGATGGATTGCGCCAGCTGCATCGGTTGCGGCGCCTGCGTGGCAGCCTGCAAGAACGGCTCTGCCATGCTCTTCGTCAGCTCGAAGGTCAGCCAGCTCGCCCTGCTGCCGCAGGGTAGGGTAGAGGCAGCCAAGCGTGCGAAGGCTATGGTAGCGAAGATGGACGAGCTGGGCTTCGGCAACTGCACCAACACACGTGCCTGCGAAGCCGTCTGCCCGAAGTGCGAGACCATCTCGAACATCGCCCGCCTCAACCGCGAGTTCATCTGCGCAAAGCTCGCAGACTAAAGAATATCTCCACCTCCACCGCTGGTTTCTCTCGATGGAGCCAGCGGTGGTTTTTTACTTATTAGGTTTACACCGATGACAACAGTACAACTCAATGCAATGAACACTCAGCTTTGGCAGAACATCGGTGCCATAGCCGACGATGAGTCTCTGATGAAGAGGCTGTCGCGCTACGTTGCCCGCCTCGTCAAAGCCAAAGATGACCCTACCCTGATGACCAAAGAGGAGTTATACGCCAAGATAGAGAAAGCAGAGGAAGATTACAGGCAGGGCAAGACGTTTGCCATGCTGCCAGGTGAAAGCTATGCGGACTTCCGTAAACGCATCGGCAGATGAGCTACATAGTGAACTTTTCGGAAAGAGCCATCGAAGACTCTGACCGCCTCGAACAAGACGAGCCGAAGGCATACAAGAAGTTTTGGGCATTTCTTAAGGAACTAGCTCAGCACCCAAGACTGGTCTTGGGCATCCTGAGCCATTGAAAGGTCAGCCAGAAGGACGATGGAGCAGACGCCTTTCGAAGAAGCACCACCTCGTCTATCGCATCTATGAAACCGAGGTTGTTGTGCTCGTCATTTCCGCCTACGGCCACTACGACGACAAATAGATTGCATATATATTATTAATGTACAGACCATCAAGTTTAATACATCGATACGAGTACGCAAGCATTAGCTGGTCTGCGTAACTACTTGACTGGTACATTGTCCATAGCTGACATGAAGTGGCTGGCAGCAGAGTTGACCAAGTATGCTAAGAAAGTAGAGCATCCCCCAAAAACGCTACACAATGGAGGAACTGAACAACATGCTGGATGAACCTACGCTTGGGTGTCTATAATTAAGGGAAAACGAGGTTGTTGGTTCATCTAACTATTGTTCTCCATCGTCTGTTTTCACAAGCTTTTTTAGTCGCGAGCGGATGGCTCCCTCGTTGCGCTTAAAGATCGAGGAGAGCTCTTTTGTGTCTTTCCCTTCTTCATAAAAGGCTATTAGCTGTTCGTCGTCGGCAGGGGTCCATGACTTATACGCATTTGAGTGATGCTTCCGCTTCTCTTCCATCGTATATGCTTTCCCTTCGGTTTCCTTTTGCCGTACAAAAGTCGCTGCATCGAAAGTACGAACAGGACAGAGAGACTGGGTTATTGATATATCACTCGATATGATGGAGTTGATATTCTCCAAGGGAATCCGATAAATCAAATTGGGATTACTGGGTTCGCCGCCTATGCCAAGAACGATGTGGACAGGCATGTTCCGCGTCTTGGAGAACCTCTTGTAGTTTTCTATTTTCTCGGCAGGGAACAGGTCTTTGCTCAAATCTGTCTTCAACTTTTCTCTCCATTTGCATTCTATGGCAAATTCTTCCTGGTCGTAGCGGAACACAAAGTCAGGATTGCTGTTGTTTTCCGGTTGAATCAATCCCAACGACTTGTCGCCTTGCCATTCTTGAAGCACAAGTCGCCCTCCTTCTTGGACGTTGAACAAACTTAGGACATAGTCTTCAAACTCTCGTCCCTTCAGCCATTCTTCAGGTTGTGTGATGGCGTGAATACGTGCATAAATAGCCGTATAGGTCCGATGCAGTTGCTTGTGGATGGCATGTATCCCCATGTCGGCATAGTACATTCGCAGGAGTACCTTGTCTTGTGCCACTGTCCATCGTTCATATCTGTTTGGCTCTGCTGCCATCAATGCCTGCTGGTCGTCAATCAGCCATTCCACATCATTCCGACCAGCCAATAGTCCGAACACGCTGCCGTTCCTGTTGACATAGCCGCATACCACATGCTTGCAAAGGGAAAGCACATACTCATTCCGCAGCCTTGGCGTCTGTCCCTTGCCTCGTGGTTCGTTGCGTCTGAGGACAACGATAGCCATGCGATTCTCCTGCAGGGCGGTTTCAATTTGCATGTTGTTGACATCCGTAAAGCGGTTCATCACGTACAAGACAGTAGGTACCTTTGCAACCAACAGGGCCTTCAGCACTTCTGCCTCCATGTCGGTGGAGTTGAAGCAGGCGATGCAGTCCCTTTCCGTCAGGCTGTCCGTCCATCGGAACACATATTCGTACAGCTCTATCGGCGTCTTCTTGGAACAGAGGAACAATGTCTTCTCTCTGTTGAGCAAGTCCCTGTTGCCTATCGTCATTATGACCTGCATGATGTCAGAGTTGGTTTTGCGCTACACAGCAGTTGCACAGGATGGCTTCATCGGGTGCGAATGTGCAATTCCTGGTTCGCTGCAATTCTTGTTCTGCCTGCAAAGTTACGCTTTTTTCTTTGAAATTCTTAAATTATAACGTTATATTTGTGCGTTACCCCCCAAAAGCTATCTTTGCGCTGATTAACATCACGAAAGAGGAATATTGATGGAGGTGGAAAAGGCTCTTCTGTCAGGACAATCCTGGTGAAATAGCTTCAACTCCAAGTTTTCTATTAGTTTCTTTGCCAATACTGAAACTTTTTCGTAACTTTGCAAGCGAAAGAGACGTTGCTATGGGTGTGACATACGATAATAAAGCGCAGCATTTCGTGTTCGACTTCGAGCACGACGGCACTGAAGACATCGTCAGTCTGACCGGTGAGGGCTATCAGGTAGAGGCGTTCGGCAGATGCTTCTACTATGGCTATGAGTTTGCCAATCAGGTTGATGGCAATGTGCGCTCGGCCTTTATCAAGTACGTCAAGTTCTCAGAGGACCTGCAGAACAATCCCGACCTTACGCTATTCATCAAGAAAGCCATTGACCAGCTGAGCCATCGCATCAACCTTTACGACTACAATCTCGTCGTCATGCCAGAGTCGTCGAGCAAGGTCAACCAGTACATGCTCCGCTACATCTATCGCTTCGCCCAGCCGATGCTGCGGAAGATGGAGCTGCTGAAGTCACTCCCGCAGAACATTTCATTCGATATGGATGCCTACGAGAAGCAATACCTCGATGATGTGCTGGAGAACGGACGCCCAAGATATACTGAGGCTCAGAAGGATGAGGTGAAGCAATCCATAACGAAGATGCTCGACCTGATTCACCGGAAAGACTATTTCACGATAGCCAAGGATGTCCGCAAGAGCCGCTGGCGTCCATATATAATGAGTTTTCTTCGCTTTGCCTCAGAGGAGGACAGGGAACTTTGTGCCACAATCAGGAAGCAGAACATCCTGGTGATGGACGATGTCACGACCAGCGGTTCCACGCTGAACGAGATACTCCGCACCCTCCGCATCCTCAACGAGGACAACGAGATAGCCGTCTTCAGCCTCATCGGACGCAAAGACCTGATGGCAGAATCGATGTAAACCATCCTCGCTCACGGCCACGATGACACATATATATAATGTATAACGTTAAGAAAGAGATTGCAAGTAAGTCGCCATACTATTAAGAATCAGTTAGCAAAATAACAAAAGAAAGGTTTTTCTTTTGCGAGAAATGAAAAGTTTTTATTAACCATTAAATTTAAGGTACAAGGATGAAAAAGTATTTTTGGAGTTTGCTGGCCTTTGCTATGGTCGCAATGCTGAGTGTTAGTCTGTCATCATGCAAGAACGACGACGGAATCGTGGAAGGTGCAACCATTCTGGGTGAATGGATACACGAAGACGGAGTGGGCGATGCTGATGTCCTGGTCTTCACTGGTTCTCTGACTCAAGGAGACGTTGTCTATACAGAGCTTGACGATGACGATCTTCCTAAAACGCGCACTTCCACCTTCACTTTCGATCCCAGTACAGGTATCTTGAAGATGCCCGGCCTGACTTATCGTGACGTAAAGGTTATTACCTTGAAAGACACGAAGCTCAAGCTGAGGTACTTCCCCGACGACGACGACGACACCACGTTCAAGAGAAAATAACCTGCAAAGGCGAAAACTCCGGTAGCTTGAATCCTTCTGTACTCGCCACTTCCATCAGTGGAAAGGCGGGTACATAGGGGTTCTGTCCCCTTTTTTATGGTGTAATTCAGGAGAGGCTTATATGTCTTGCGAGGCTCTGCGGCAAGGCTCGCGAAACCCTGCCTGAAAGGGGAGTGTTTTATGCTCCGTGGAGTGTCGCCCGATGCTCCGTGGAGTGTAAGCCGATACTCCGTGGAGCATAAGCCTTTCCTCCGTGGAGTGTGAAACCGCCCCCCTTTTCCCGTTTCCGCAGAAGGCTCACATGAATGTCTTCCCTTTCTTGTCGTAGCTTTGCTTCGCCCCATAGAAAATAACACACAACTTCAATAAAAACACATTTCAATGAAACGATTTTACAGCTTTTTGACGGGTTTACTCTTTGTTGCCATTAGTGCTTCGGCAGGCAACGAGAACTGGATAACAACCCTCAACCTCAACGACAATCTCTACATCTCGCAGCTGTCGTTGCCCGGAGCGCACGATGCGGCCACAGGAACTTTGTCGTCATCTGGCAAATGCCAGACCCTGAGTCTTACAGGACTTTGGGATGCAGGCGTCCGCGTTTTTGACCTTCGTCCTACCGATGCATCAGGATGCCCTATCTATCATGGTGCGGGTATTACTGGCTCAAACACCGGCATCACCCTTACAGACGCTCTCAATGACATCACGGGAAGGCTTAATACTTATCCCAGGGAGTTTGCCATCATTCTTATGCGCAACGAGAACGACAAAGGCAGCACCGACAACTGGAAGTCACGCGTCGGTGCCATCCTGAACAACTTCTCAAGCTACGTCATCCCCTTCAGTCTGAACCTCCGCCTGCAGGATGTCCGAGGGAAGGTCATCGTGCTGAGCCGTGATGCAATAGCCGACGGCTATAACCTCGGTGCATGGGCCGACCTAACAGAGCGCGACGTGGTCTCTGCCAATGGCGATGGTGCTTTCAAGTTTGTTGTACAGGATTATTATCACGTTTCTAATACAACCACCAAGCAAAATGCCATCAAGGCGCTTCTCGCAGAAGCACGCACTCAGACCAGCCCTAACTTCATCTTTGTGAATCATACATCAGGCTATTCAGGTACTTTTGGCACGAACACCAACATCAACAACAACGCCAAAAGTTCCAACAAGTGTGCTCTCGACAACATTAATGCCAATGACGGCCGTACGGGCATTATCATGATGGACCATGCAGGCACGAACAATAGCAATTACTATGGCTTAGACCTTTGCAATGCCATCATTTCGCAGAACAGTCTTCTTGCTGGTCTCAATCTCGCTACGCTGTCCGACAACACCGATTACTTCCTGCAGAACGTAGAGACGGGCCTGTGGCTGCAAGGCAACACGGCAAAGACCACCACATCGCGCGACGGTTGGAACACGGCCGCCAATATGGGTACCTACGGCCGCCCTATTCGCATCCAGAGTTATGGTGCTGATGGCTATACGCTCAACACGCAGTCGGGACCCAATGCTCTAGGCTGCAACTATGGCGATGCCTCACTGCTCTATCTCGACGGGTCAATAGGCCCCACGCGCTGGAAGCTCACCGGAACACGCGACGCCGCACACATCACCATCAACTGGGACCGCTGGCTAAGCGTCGATGCCAACAATCGCCTCGTCAACAGCAATGCCGCTTCGACCTGGAAGATATGGACGCGAGCCGAGCGAATTGCAGCCATGGCCAGCGCTACGCCACAGGCTCCACAGGACGTCACCTGGCTCATGGTCAATCCGGAACTGATGAACAACGACAATATGACACCGAAGTGGACCGAAGGACGCACGGGAGGCAGTCAAGGATGGCAGGACGGTTTCCGCCCCAACCGCGTTTACGAAGCATGGAGCTTCTCGTCGCTCGACTTCTATCAGACTGTAAACAACGTGCCCAACGGCATCTACGAAGTGCGGGCTCATGCCATGTACAGCCCGACAGGTCTGGGCGACACGAACCTCAGCGGCTACAACGACTACGCAACCAACGGGCAGTCAACCGTAAAGGCCGTGCTCTATGCCAACAACGAACAAGTAACGTTGCCCTCCATCTACTCCTTTACATCGACCTCACCCATTGCCGATCACACCAACCGCGACTTAGGCAGCGGAGTAAGCATCGTCGATGGATGGTGGCAGATAGCACGTGCCATGGGCGAGGACGACGAGTTCTATACCGAGCCTCTGCGCGTCGTTGTCGATAACGGCACCCTCCGCATCGGCGTCAAGAGCATCAGCGGCAATCCATCGTCCAACTGGGTGGTCATCGGCTCCTTCGACCTTCACTACCTCGGCCAAGTGCCTGATGTGACCATCTCGCAGGACGACACATCGGCTCCTGCTACCTACGACGTGCCCGTCAACGTAACCCTTGGACGCACACTCTCTGCCGACCATTGGAACACCTTCTGTTCGCCCATCGACATCGATGCTGCAGCCATCGCTTCGGCCTTCGGAGCAGACACTAAGGTGACGGAGTTCGACACCGATCAGCCCGTTGCAGACAACACACTCGCCTTCAAGGCGGCAACTGCCATCGAGGCCGGCAAGCCCTATCTCATCAAACCTGCACAGACCACGTCGAACCCGACGTTCAACCGTGTAAGCATCGGCGCCACCACGGGCACCACGGTGAGCAACGGCGACTTCAACTTCATCGGCGTGATAGCCGGCGGCACATCTGTTGCAGCAAACGCGCCGGATGCCTCAGCTCTGAACTTCATCCTCAACACCAGCGACAAGCTTGTCCAACCATCCGCCACAGGAAACCTGAAGGGAATGCGTGCCTACTTCAACGTGCCTTCCAGCGTGCTCTCGACAAGCGGCGGGCAGGTCAAGCTGTTCATCGACGGCATCGAAGACAGCCCTGACGGCATCGAAGGCCTCGAGCAAACGCCATCTGTAGCCGACCATCCCGTCTTCAACCTCGCCGGCCAGCGTGTCACAGGTGCTCAGAAGGGTATATACATACTGGGTGGTAAGAAGGTTCTTGTCAAGTAAAATAGTAAGCATAAGTAGTAACTATATATTTCAGAAGACAATGAAAAGGACTCAATATACCACTCCCTCCGTGCTCATCGTAGCGATGGAAGCGGGACGAATGATTGCTCTCAGTCGTGTCAACGAACAAGGCACAGCCGCCGGGTTCAGCAAAGAGACAGGCAGCGTGGAAGAAGCGGCTGTCAAGGACAACAAAAACATTTGGGACGAAGGCTGGTGACGCCATCTTTCGCCCCGGCGACGACAATAGGGAATTCCTGTCAAGAATGGGGATTCCCTATTTCTTTTTATTAGTGTCCGGGGAAAAGCGCCGAAGGCGCGACAGACTACAGACGGGGGTGTCAACCCCCGGGCCAATTGCATTAACAAAACTAAGCCCCGAAGGGGCGACAGAACATATAACGTGCTTAATAGCAACATGTTTAGGTCTCTGTCGCCCCGTTGGGGCTTCTTTGGTTGTCGCACTACTACCGGGGGTTGACACCCCCGTCTGTGGTCTCTCGTCCCTTCGGGACTTTAGAGTAAGCCCCCATGAGCTGCTTTTCATCAGGAAAGCCGATGAATAGGAGCATCAATTG
>CACYQI010000060.1 GCA_902776455.1 uncultured Bacteroidales bacterium
AACTTTTTCAGCCTATGAAGTGTTAAAAATCAATAACATAAATGCTAAAATACAGACGCTTTTTGGTCTCGCATAGAAAGGTGATTTTGAACACCCTACTCTTCGGGGCTTCTTTTGTAGCCGCACCACTAACGTGAGCTTGCTAAAGTATCGAAGAACCGAAAGACCTCACTTCCGTCTGGGTTCCATTGCCCTGTAGTTGCTTATTTGCCGAACAGCAATGACTCACATTTCTCAATGTCAGGGAAACGACCATCGCAGTCTGTTTCTGTCAACACTTTTCGCATGCAGACGCGTTCTAATGGCCTTTTTTTGCTGCTGTGGCACTTGTGCCCACCCGAAGCAGGAAAAGGGCTTATTTTTAATCGCGCTTGATAATCAACGCGTTAGAAAGGAGAATTTTCTTGAACAGCACAAAGAAAGTACCACTCTTATATGTCACACTGGTAAATTCAGCATAGTTTTTGCCATTTTTCGGCATGTAGGAAGGGGGAACACTTCATGGAGTTCGAGCCGATGCTCCGTGCAGTGTTGGCCGATACTCCACGGAGCATCAGAAAACCTTGCAGGCAGCATCGGCTTTTCCTCCATGTAGAAGAACAAAATTGTGTCATGGTTTTTCGGGGAAATAGCATCGTGCACATCACCACGCCGCCTGTTCTGCCAGATTTACAAGCCGCATCATCTGGATTCTGCCGCCTGTTCTGCCGGATTTGTAATCCGGCAGGATTGGGTTTACGCATTTGTAATGCGAATACTTGCTTACGGGATTGCAAATCCCTACACCCAATGCGGGCGTATTGCAAATCCGCCCGAACGGAAGCACAAAAGGCCGGGAGAGGCTTTCTGCCCTGCGAGGGGAGGGGAGTGAAACGAGGGTGGGGGAGTGGAAACGACACGGTCTGCAAAGGCACAGACAGTTCACGCCTGACTACAAAAAAGCCTCTCTTTCTGCTGAAGGAGAGGCTTTGCCATTTATCGTATGCTACGTTTTATTCTTTTATCTTCTTGAGCACGCAGGCGGTTCGCGTGGGCAGGTAGAGTTGAAGCCATCCTTTACCTTCGCGGGCAAGATGTCCGTCATAGACGGTGTAGTGAATGAGCTGGTCGTCGTTGAAGCCGTTGCCGCCGAAGTCGGGGTTGTCGGTGTTGAGGATGTACTCGTAGGCACCTTGCTCCACCATGAAGCCGTAGCCGATGTAGGAGTTGCAGGGGCTGAAGTTGAAGAAGAAGAGGAGGTCGCCACGGCGGAAGGCGAACACCTGGTCGCCGTCGTTGTGCCAGATCTCCACTACAGCCTGCTTCTCGAAGCTGCGGTGCTTCTTGAGCGTCTTGAGCATGGCTGCGTCGAAGTCGCCGAGGTAGTGGTAGCAAAGTTCCTTGTTGTCAACAAGGTTCCACTGCCTGCGGGCGTACTTGTAGCTCCAGCCGTTGCCTTCGCGCGGGAAGTCAATCCACTCGGGATGCCCGAACTCGTTGCCCATGAAGTTGAGGTAGCCGCCGTTGATGGTGGCAAGGGTGGCGAGGCGAATCATCTTGTGGAGAGCTATGCCGCGGTTGACGGTGAAGTTCTCGTCGCCTTTCTTGAAGTGCCAGTACATGTCGCTGTCGATGAGGCGGAAGATGATAGTCTTGTCGCCTACGAGTGCTTGGTCGTGGCTCTCGCAGTAGGAGATGGTCTTCTCGTCGCGACGGCGGTTGGTGAGTTCCCAAAGGATGCTGCTGGGTTTCCAGTCTTCGTCGCGCTGTTCCTTTATGATTTTAATCCAGTAGTCGGGTATGTTCATGGCAAGACGGTAGTTGAAGCCGTAGCCTCCGTCCTTCATGGGGAGTGCCAGACCAGGCATGCCGCTCACTTCCTCCGCAATGGTGATGGCGTTCTTGTTGACGGCATGGATAAGCTCGTTGGCAAGTGTCAGATAGGTGATGGCATCGCCGTCCTGATGGCCGTTGTAGTAGTCGCCGTAGGACATGAAGCTTTCTCCGAGGCCGTGGCTGTAGTAGAGCATGGAGGTGACGCCGTCGAAACGGTAGCCGTCGAAGTGGAACTCTTCGAGCCAGTACTTGCAGTTGGAGAGGAGGAAATGCAGGACTTCGTTCTTTCCGTAGTCGAAGCATAGGCTGTCCCATGCCGGATGTTCACGGCGGTCGCCGTGGTTGAAGTACTGATAGGGGTCGCCGGCGAAGTTGGCAAGGCCTTCCACTTCGTTCTTGACGGCATGGCTGTGGACGATGTCCATGATGACGGCAATGCCCATGCTGTGTGCCTTGTCGATGAGCGACTTGAGGTCGTCGGGCGAACCGAAACGGCTGCTGGGAGCGAAGAAGCTGCTGACGTGGTAGCCGAAGCTGCCGTAATATGGATGCTCCTGAATGGCCATTATCTGAATGCAGTTGTAGCCGTCGGCTGCGATGCGCGGCAGGATGTTGTCGCGGAACTCAGCGTAGGTGCCCACGCCCTCTTTGTCCTGAGCCATTCCGATGTGGCATTCGTAGATGAGCAGAGGGTTGGTGGTGGGACGGAACTTCTCTACTTGCCACTGGAAGGGTTCTTGTGGATCCCATACCTGTGCAGAGAAGATGTGAGTTTCGGGGTCTTGTACGACGCGTGTTGCCCAAGCCGGGATGCGCTCGCCCTGTCCGCCTTCCCAGTGGACGATGAGCTTGTAGAGGGAGCCATGACGGAAGGACTTGTTCTTGATCTTGATTTCCCAGTTGCCGTTGGAGCCTTTGACGCGCTTCATGGCATAGCGTGAGCTTTCTTTCCAGCCGTTGAAATCGCCGACCACAAAGATGTCGATGGCCGTGGGCGCCCATTCGCGCAGCACCCATCCGTCTTCTGTCTTGTGGAGACCGAAATAGAGATAGCCACTGGCAAACTCGCTCAAGTTGTTCGTGCCGCCTGTCAGTTCGGCCATCTTCCTGACTGCCTGATCGTGGCGTCCGTTGATGGCATCGGCGAAGTCGGCAAGGCCAGGGTCGTTCTTGATGAGCCTAAGCATGGGAGGCTCCTGCACTTTGGTTTTCCCTTTGGCAGCCGCTTCTTTCGACTTCGGCGCAGCCTTCTTTGTTGTTTTCTTTGTTTCTTTTGAAACTTTTGTTGTTGTTCGGACCATTATATTTGTGATTTATTATTTGCGATTCCAAGGCTCTCTTTACCAAGAGCCGACGGCAACGCCGTCCTTATATATGACCTTGCGAAGCAATTGGCCGTTCTTGTCCTTCTCGATGAATTGTCCTTCTTTCTTGTCGGCAGAGAAGTTTCCTTCGTAGCGAATGCCGTCGGCATCTTCGAGGATGCCCTTGCCTTCCTTAAGTCCCTTATGGAAAGTGCCTTTGAAGCGTACGCCATCTGCTTGCCGAAGTATGCCTTCGCCCTCGAGCAGGCCGTCGGCCCATCCGCCGTCGTATTCGTCGCCGTTAGCCCAGCGGTACTTGCCGGCTCCGTGCTGCTTGTTGTGTCGCCACTGGCCGACGTAGGTGGCTCCGGTGTGCCAAGTGAACGTGCCCATGCCGTCCTGCTCGCCGCTGGAGAAATGGCCTACGTATTTGTCGCCGTTGGCAAAGGTGTAGATGCCTTCACCTGTACGCTGTCCGTGGGCGTACTGCCCTTCGTAGCGGTTGCCGTCGGCAAAGGTGAAGATGCCCTTGCCGTGCTGCTGGTCGTCTGCCCAGTCGCCCGTATAGGAGTCGCCTGTAGAATAGGTGAACGTCCCCTTGCCGTGCTTCTGGTTCTCGCGCCAGGAGCCTTCGTAACGGTTGCCGTCCATCCAGTCGAACACGCCTTGGCCGTCCTTCATGTCGTTCTTCCATTGGCCGTCGTAATAGGCTTTGCCTTGGGCATAAGTATAGCGACCCTGACCTTCGCGCTTGTCCTGTTTCCAGGAACCGACGTAGGTGTCACCGTTATAATAGTACATTGTGCCTTGTCCCTCCTGATAGTCTCGGAACCAAAGGCCTTCGTAGCGATTGTTGTTGGCAAAATAATAAGTCCCACGACCATGCTGCTGGTCTTGGTACCACTCGCCTTCATACTTCTCTCCGTCGGAGAATTGGTAGGTTCCCTTGCCTTGGCGCTTGCCTTTGACGTATTCGCCTTCGTGGTAATCGCCATTAGGGAAAACAGTCTTACCCATGCCGTAAGGTTTTCCCTTGAACATTTCTCCCTGATACTCTCCGCCGCCGGGGAAGGTATAATTGCCTATCCTTATCTGCTGGGATTGAAGGCATAAGGCATTGAAAAAGAGTATTAAATATATTGTTAAAGCACGACGCTTCATTATGATGAACATTTTCCGCGCGCAAAGTTACAACAAAATCCTCAATCTTGCAAACAAACGGCTCAAAAAGGACTCTGTGTAATGCTTTTTTAACAAATGGCCAGGCCGACAAGGAAGGCTTAGTCGAAGGTAAGTTTCAGCTGACTAACGAGTTCGCCGACATCGGCGTTCTGTTCCTGCATCATCTTGAGCATTTCGGGAGCACTATAGGTCTTTTGGACTTCTTGCATCTCCTCAAGCTCGATTTTAATGCTGAATTCGTCGTTGCGGAGTGCTTGACGCATCGTGGCAAGTATCTGCGGCATCATGCTCTCCACTGTCTGCTGAACCTGCGGATTGCTGACGGTAAGCAGGGCTGTGTTGTCGTCTTTCACGGCAGGCTGCAGGCCTTTGAGGCGTCCGGCAAGCGCTACGCTTTCGTGGGGCAAAGTCCTAATGAAAGCGAACCATGCGGCTGTGAGCTTCTCTCCGTTAATTGGCTCTTTCTGTGCAGCTTCCGCTATCGGGGCAACAGGCTTGGTGGCTGCTTCTTCTTCCTTCTTTCCTGCTCCGAAGTGCTTGAAGGAGACCTTGGGAAGCTTCTTGGCGACAGCTTCCTCAGCAGGAGCGGAAGGCCGTGATGCTGCTGATGCTTGAGGCGAAAGAGAAGGGGCGGAAGATGGAGCGACCGACGGGGCGATAGACGGAGCGGCAGAGGGAGCGGATGCGGATGCCTTTCCTTCGTCAACGCTGGCTTTGGGAGGAACGGGCTGAGCCGAAGGTTGAGGCTTCGGTTGAGTCATTTGGGGTTCTTCTTTTCGAATAGGTTTGATTGTTTCCGAAGGGCTAAGCCCGGAGGCGTCCGTCGTGTCGGGGTCGGCTGCCTGGACGCATTGGATGAGGCATATCTCTATCTGCAAACGCTTGTTCCGGCTGGTGCGATAGGCTTGGTCGCAGTCGTTGGCAAGTTTCAGGACTTTATAGACGAAACTGACGGGACAACGTTGTGCCTGCTCCTGATAGCGGGAACGCATCCTTTCGCTCATCTCGAGAAGTGGAAGCGTGACGGCATCGCGGCTGACAAGCAGGTTGCGCATGTGGCTGGCAAGTCCGGCCACGAAGTTTCCACCGTCGAAACCTTTCTGAAGCACCTCGTTGAGGAGAACCAGACATTCAGGGACTTGATGGGCGAGAAAGTGGTCAACGAGGCGGAAGTAATACTCTTGGCTCAGCACATTAAGGTTCTGGCAGACATTCTCGTACGTTAGGTTTCCTCCTGAGAAGCTGACCATCTGGTCGAAGATGGAGAGGGCGTCGCGCATGCCGCCGTCGGCTTTCTCGGCTATGAGGGCAAGAGCTTCAGGTTCTGCCGTGTAGCCTTCCTTCTCGGCCACGTACATCAGATGGTCGATGGTGTTCTTCGTTGTCATTCGCTGAAAGTCATAGACTTGGCAGCGGCTAAGGATGGTGGGCAGAATCTTGTGTTTCTCGGTGGTGGCAAGAATGAAGATGACGTAGGAAGGCGGCTCTTCGAGTGTCTTGAGGAACGCATTGAAGGCGGAGGCTGAAAGCATGTGAACCTCGTCGATGATGAAGACTTTGTAGCGTCCGGTCTGTGGGGGGATGAGGACTTGCCTGCACAGCTCGCGAATATCCTCCACGGAGTTGTTGCTTGCAGCGTCCAGCTCGTGGATGTTCATGGAACGCTGTTGGTCGAAAGCCAAGCAGCTCTCGCACTTGCCGCAGGGTTCGCCGCCCTCTTGCGGGTCGAAGCAGTTGATGGCTTTGGCAAAGATGCGGGCGCATGTGGTCTTGCCTACTCCTCGCGGTCCGCAGAAGAGATAGGCATGAGCCAACTTGCCGCTGCTGATGGCGTTCTTCAGCGTTGTCGTCAGCGAACGCTGTCCTATCACGGCATCGAAGTTGAGGGGACGATATTTCAGCGCAGAAACAATGTATTCTTCCATATACATTATATATTTTGTGCAAAGTTACAAAAATAATTAAGAACTAAGAAAGAAGATTTAAGAATTATTTCGTACCTTTGCACAAAATAGCAAAACTTCATCCAAAAACAACGAGGAAAATGAGCAAAATACATTCCGTCTGGCTTTTTATGCGCAGGCATAAATACTTCATCACCTTTATCTTGATTGCGCTCATTGTGGGCGTAGTGGACGAGGACAGTTTCCTGAATCGCCATCCCCGCCGTGTACGCATCGACGTTCTGCGGCAGGAGATAGCCAACTACAAGCGCCAGTACGACGAAGCCGACAGCAAGATACGCGAACTGGAGAGCAATCCGAGGGCCGTCGAAAAGATAGCTCGCGAGAGATACTTTATGAAGCGCTCCAATGAGGACGTCTTCGTCTTTGCCGGCGAACAGGAGGAAGAATGAAGGAACTGAGTCCGCTGCAGAACCTCTGCTTTCGTGTCGGAGCCGTGCTGATGCTTGTCGGCGTGGCCGTGTTCATCGTGCTGCCGGTGGTAGGGATGTACACTTATGGCGTCGGAGTGCTGATGTTCACGTTGATGCAGGTGCAGACGGAATACCTTGGCCGCAACATCACGCTGCTGCGTCTGCGTCGCCAGCAGTTGCTGGCCTGTTGTTGCTTTGTGCTCGCATGTGTCTTGATGAGCATGCAGCTCCTTCAGTGGGGGCCGTTTCGCCGGCAGGAATGGGTTGTCGCACTTGCCGTCGGCTGTGTGCTCGAACTTTATACAAGTTTCAGAATCCCAAATGAAATAAAGAAAGAAGAAGAAAGAAAAAGATAGAAGAAGATAGAAGAAGATAGAAGGAGACCCCCTCCATCTCCCCCGAGGGGGAAAGTTTTTCGCGGCAGCGAGTCTCCCCTCGGGGAAATTTAGAGGGGGTCTTTACGGCAATATATTCTTGAAATGGAAGTATCGCTCGCTTTCTGTCTCGCCTAAGGCCAACAGAATGTTGCAGATGGCTGCGGCATGCATGGTGCGTATCTTCCCGCTCAGTTTCAGTTCGGTGAAACGCAAGAGCAGTCGGTTTGCCTCGTCCACCGACTGTTCGCTGAGTTTCCCCGTTTTTTCCCTCTCGTCAAGCAGCCGCTCGCTGTCAGCCGTAAGCCCGCGCACCTTCTTGTAGGCTCGCGAAGTGTAAGACCCAGTCAGCGAGTCGCCGGCCTTGGCAAGTTCGAGGAGCTGGAGGTTGCTGGCTTGTATTCTGGGAGTCCGCACAGCCAGTACGTCGCGAAGCGCAACAATCACGCGGCCGCCTTCGTGCCCCTTCACGCTCTCGAGCACGCCCTTGATGTCCGAGTATTTACCTTCGATGATGCGCACATAGTCGCCGATAATCAGTTCTTTGCTGGTCGGCACGAAGTACTCCACCTCGCCGTCCATCTTTCCCACGGCAAGTCGCAGTTGTTGTACTTCATCGTCAGGCACATAGATGCAGCCCGTGGGCGACGAAGAGGGATGGAGGAAACGTAGCGCCGCGTCGAAGGGCGGCTCCTGTCGCAGACGAAGAATGTCCTCCCTCGTAGCCCGGATGAAGATGTAGTTGCCGGCAATGAGGCGCTTGTGCGCAACGGATCTGCCTTCTATCGCAAGCCGCGTCACTTCGAGGGGAACAAAGAAATCGACGATTCCCGTAGTGGCGCACTCGGCCTGCTTAACGGCAAGAACATCCAGAATGCCGATGTCGCCGCTGTTGCTGTACATCACAAGCCACGGCAAGGATGGCACTTTTGTATTGTAGTCGTTGACCATTTTAGTTCTTATTCTTGATGGCTGAACACCTCAAAATGAGGACTTCGGCATGCAAAGATACAAAATAATTCATTATCCCTACATAAATTCATAATTTTTTTATTGTGTCGGAAATTTTTAGAGCGGTAGCCAATCTGTTTAATCCGTTCAATCCGATGCTATAATTAAAGGTAAAAAGTTGAAAAAATGAAAAGATTAAAATTAGTCCGTTCAATCCGTTTAATCCGTTGTTGAAATTATAATCTGTTTAATCAGCTGAATCTGTGGTATTTAAATCAATTCACAATTCATAGTTTTTTTGCTTTTCGGGGTTTTCGACGTTTGTTTTCTCCGTGCAGGTTTCTGTTGTTCTTCATTGAGGTTTCGCTAAATCTCCGTGGAGTGTCTGTGGCGTTCACGATGCAAAGGTACGGCAGTGGCGTAGCGGTCTACGAATAAAAGAGCATTTTTTTATTATTATTGCCCGGGAACGGTCTGAATATAGCCTCGCGGTCATTTTGATCATTTGTCAAAATCGATTTCTGGTTTGTAAAAAGTGCCACTATAATAGTGAACTCGAAACGGAGTGTGAAAAGTCATTTTGACCATTTTGACCATGACCATTTTGACCACATACCCTGGCCTGCTGACTTTGACCGGTTGAAGAATGTTACTTATAAATTATAAAACCACTCCCCTGATTCTGAGTAGTGGTTTTGCAAAATCGAGAATGACTAATAACACCGCGAATGAAAATTTTTGAAAAAAAGTTGCTCAAAAATTCGTAGTCCGCAATGTCGCTGTTGTATCTTTGCAACGTGAATGAAAAGAGGAGCTGACTCTTTAGCATGGCCAACTAAGGTGTCGCTGCTTAGATTTCACTGGTGCCCTCCTGCTACTCGGGACGCAATCGCTTGCTTATCAGTTCCACGACGGCTGTCACTTCCTCTTCGAGTGTCATTCGGCTGGTGTCAAGACTGAGGTCGGGATGCTCGGGAACCTCGAAGGGGGCGCTGATTCCGGTGAAGTCCTTCACCTCTCCACGTCGGGCGCGAGCATAGAGACCCTTCACGTCGCGACGTTCACACTCGGCGAGTGGCGTGGAGATATAGACTTCGCGGAAGTCGGAGGAGCCGATGATGTTGCGTGCCATCTGTCGGAGTTCGTTTGTGGGAGAGACGAAGCAGGCTATTGTCACGATACCTGTATCGACGAAGAGTTTACCTATCTCGGCTATGCGACGGATGTTTTCGCGGCGGTCTTCTTCGGAGAAGCCGAGGTTGGAGTTGATGCCGGCACGGATGTTGTCGCCGTCGAGGATTCTGCAGAGAATGCCCCGCCTGTGCAGCTCGCGTTCTACGCCGATGGCAACGGTGCTCTTGCCGCTACCGCTCAAGCCGGTCATCCATATCATGATGCCCTGCTGACGGAGCAACTGCTCTTTGTCCTTACGGGAAAGCATCTTGTCGAAGATGGGATATACTAACATAATTTACAATTTGACAATCCTACTTAATTTACGATTTGACGATTTACAATTTATTTACAATTTTATAATTTAGCTATTTACAGGGCGGTAGCAAATTCTTCATTCTTCATTTTATTGGCCATATCAGTGGGATTACGAAAACGCTTATGATGAAGACGATGATGTTCAGGGGCAGTCCGACTTTGACGTAGTCGGTGAAGCGGTATCCGCCGATGTTCTGAACGAGCAGGTTGGTCTGATAGCCTATGGGGGTGCTGAAGGCAGCCGATGCAGCTATGCAGATGCAGATGAAGAAGGGCATGGGGTCAACGCCAAGCTTTTCGCTGACGGCGAGTGCCAGGGGGAAGGAGAGGGCGGCAGCGGCGTTGTTGGTGATTAGCTCGGTGAAGATGTTGGTAATAAGGAACAGAATTGCCAGCATGGCGTAAGGGCCGTGGCGTGTCCGTCCGATGGCGTCGGCGCAGGCTATGATGCCGTCGGCCACATAGTCGGCAAGGCCCGAGTTCTGCATGCCTTTCGAGATGGCGAAGGCACAGGCTATGGTCACAAGCACGTCCCACGACATGTACTTGCTGTAGTTCTTTGCATTGAAGATGCCGGTCCAAGCCATGATGACGGTGGTAAGGCAGACGAAGAAGAACATGTCGAACTTGAAGCCCGGGACGAGTGCTTTGACGGCAGGTAGTTCGCCGATGGTGGCACCCGTCACCATGAAGATGAGCAGGAGCAGGGCTAACCATCGCTTCTTGTTGCCAAGCGGCTGGCGGTCTATGTCATAGCTGGAGATGAGCAGGGCACTGGAGTCGCGGAAGGTGCTGACGAACTTGTCGTCGGTGATGAGCATGAGCGTGTCGTGCCTTTCGAGCGGGATGTTCGCCCAGTCGCCGGTAAGCAGGGTTCCGCCTCGGACTATGGAGTGAACCGATGCTCCGTAGTGTCGATAGAAGTCGAATTCGTGCAAGCTCTTGCCAATTCCGGGGAAGCGGCTTCTGAGCACGACTTCCACCAGATGCATGCCTTGGGGAAGGTCTTTCCCTTCGGAAACTTCCTCGCGTTTCTCGGGCAGCAGGTAGTGGGTGTAGAAGATGAGGTAGGCAAGTCCGACGATGCAGATGATGATGCCAATCTTGCCAATCTCGAACATGCCCATCCCCTCGTGTCCGGAGTCTTGGATGAGGCCATCGACCACGAGATTGGTGCTGGTGCCGATGAGTGTGCAGATGCCTCCGAGGATGGTGGCATAGCTCAGGGGGATGAGAAACTTGGTGTGCGACAGCCCCACCTTCTTTGACCAGTTCTTGATGATGGGTGCAAAGATAACCACGACGGGCGTGTTGTTGAGAAAGGCGGAGAGTGCGGCTATGGCAGGCAGGAAGCGTGCATTGGCTTGCTTAGCTGTGGTCTTTCCCTTGGGCATCAGACCGAGAATGAGGTTCTCCAGCATTCCGCTCCTCCTTACTCCCTCGCTTACGAGGAAGAGCAGGGCAACCGTTATCATGCCTTTGTTGGAGAAGCCTTCCAGACATTCCTTCGGCGAGAGGATGCCTCCGCAGAACAACAGCACGACACAGGTGAAGAGGATGACACCGGGCTTCAACCAGTTCTTGACAAGTGCGAAGACCATCAGCACAAGACACAGGGCTACATATGCTATACTATATGACATCGAAGGAACTACGATTTAGAGCCAAAATAATTTACGATTTGACGATTTACAATTTACAATTTATGTACAATTTAGCAATTTAGCTATTTACAGGTCGGTAGCAAATTCTTCATTCTTCATTCTTCATTCTTAATTCTTAGGTTTTTACCCAAACAACTCCCTTACGGCTTCTACTACTCGGCGCACGGGCACAAGTTCTATCTTGTACTGCTTCGGGTTGAGTCCTTTGGCATTGTGTGCAGGGATGAGTATGCGATTGAATCCCAACTTCTGTGCCTCGGCAATGCGTTGCTCTATTCGTGCCACGGGACGTATCTCTCCGCTTAGTCCCACTTCGCCTGCCATGCAGACATCGCCTTCGATGGGCATGTCGCCGTTGCTCGAAAGTACAGCTGCCACTACGCTGAGGTCGATGGCGGGGTCGGTGACGCGAAGTCCTCCTGCTATGTTCAGGAAGACATCCTTCTGTGCCAGCTTGAAGCCGACGCGTTTTTCCAGTACGGCCAAGAGCATGTTCAGACGTCGCCCGTCGAAGCCTGTCGTGCTGCGTTGTGCTGTGCCGTAGGCTGCCGTGCTGACCAAAGCCTGCGTCTCGATGAGGAAGGGACGCACGCCCTCTATGGAACAGGAGATGGCAACGCCCGAAAGCCCTTCGCGGTTCTCTGTCAGAAGGAGTTCGCTGGGGTTGCTCACCTGCCGAAGCCCATCGTGTCGCATCTCGTAGATGCCCAGTTCGCTGGTGCTGCCGAAGCGGTTCTTGATGCTCCGAAGGATGCGGTAGAGGTGATGCTGGTCGCCTTCGAACTGCAAGACGGCATCCACGATGTGTTCCAGCACCTTCGGTCCGGCCAGCGAGCCTTCCTTATTAATATGTCCGATGAGCAAGATGCTCACGCCTCCACTCTTTGCATACCTCAGCAGAGCCGCCGCACACTCTCTGATTTGCGAAATAGAGCCAGCCGACGACTCAACTGTCTCTGTCTGAATGGTCTGAATGGAGTCGATGACGACGAGTTCGGGTTTCACATCCTCGATGTGCTGGAAAATCTTTTCGAGGGAGGTTTCGCAGAGCACATAAAGCCCCTCGTTCGTTGGTCCGAGACGGTCGGCCCTCAGCTTAATCTGCCTTGCACTCTCTTCTCCGCTGACGTAGAGGATGCGTCGGTCTTGCAGGCGAAGCACGGTCTGCAATGTCAGCGTACTCTTTCCGATGCCTGGCTCGCCGCCCAGCAGGACGAGACTTCCGGGCACAAGACCTCCGCCGAGCACGCGGTTCAGCTCGGCATCGCCCATGTCGATACGCGGTTCAATGTCGGCATCTATCTCGTGAAGAAGGACTGCCTTCTCTTCCATGAGAGAGGGAAGGATTGAAGGCTTTCCTCGGGAAGGCTTGGAGGGAGCCGTCTTGAACTCCTTCATCGTGCCCCACTGGCCGCAGGCTGGGCACTTGCCCATCCATTTCACACTCTCCTGTCCGCAGTAGTCGCAGACGTATATTGTCTTGTCTTTTGCCACCTTTGAGTCTTTGTGTTTAGTTATCACTGGGCAGATTGTAAGTTCTCTCCTTTACGGGGAGAGGGGGAGATAGAGGGGTTCTGCTTCATGCTCAGCGAGATGCGTTCCCTTTGCAGGTCCACTCCCGTGACGCGCACCATGACGTGCTGTCCGAGGCTCACCACGGTTGTGGGGTCTTTGACGTAGCGGTCGGCAAGTTGCGAGACGTGGACCAGACCCTTCGTGTGTACTCCGATATCGACGAAGGCACCGAAGTTTGTGATGTTCGTCACGATGCCCGGCAGCACCATTCCTTCGCGAAGGTCGCCAATCTCATGTATCGTCGGGTCGAAGGCAAAGGCCTGGAGTGGCTGGCGAGGGTCGAGGCCGGGCTTGTCAAGCTCCGTCATGATGTCCCGAAGCGTTGGCAGACCTACATCATTACTTACATATTGTTCGATGTTTATCTTGTTTCTCAGCAACTTATCGGCCATGAGTTCCGCCACGGAACACTTTTGGTCGCGAGCCATTCGCTCAACCAGTTCGTATCGTTCTGGGTGGACTGCGCTGTTGTCGAGCGGCACATCTCCGTTCTTGATGCGCAGGAAGCCGGCCGACTGCTCAAAGGCTTTGGCTCCCAGCCGCGGCACCTTCATCAGCTCCCGACGCGAGCGGAACGGTCCGTTCTCACGCCGATAGCGGACGATGTTCTGGGCGAGCGACGGTCCGAGGCCGCTGACGTAGGTCAACAGCCACTGGCTGGCCGTGTTGAGGTTCACGCCGACGCGGTTCACGCAGCTGACGACGGTGTCTTCGAGGCTCTTCTTCAAGGCTGTCTGATTGACGTCCTTCTGGTACTGTCCCACGCCGATGCTCGACGGGTCTATCTTGACGAGTTCGGCCAAAGGGTCCATCAAGCGGCGACCGATGCTGACGGCTCCGCGGACGGTCACGTCCTCGTCGGGGAACTCCTCGCGGGCTATGTCGCTGGCGCTGTAGATGCTGGCTCCGTCCTCGCTCACGCTGTAGATTTCCACTCCGTCGGGAAGGTCGAGGTGGCGCACGAAGTCTTCCGTCTCGCGGCCTGCCGTGCCGTTGCCGATGCTGATGGCTTGCACACCGTACTTCTCGACGAGATTCTGCACGGTCAGCATGGCCTTAACTCGCTCTGCACGAGGAGGGTGGGGGAAGATGACGTCGTGGTGCAACAGGTTGCCTTCTGCATCGAGACACACCACCTTGCAACCCGTGCGGAACCCTGGGTCGATAGCCATCACACGCTTCTGTCCGAGGGGCGATGCCATCAGCAGTTGCTCCAGGTTGCGAACGAAGATGCGGATGGCTTCCTCGTCGGCTTTCTGCTTCGACGAAGCACCGAATTCGTTGCTGATGCTTGGTTCGAGCAGCCGCTTGTAACCGTCCTCCACAGCTTCCCGCACGGCTCGGCTGCACTCGCCGCCAGCTCTGACGAACTGACGGGCGATGCGTTCCATGGCCGGCTCGTCGTCAACACAGATGTCAACGCGAAGGATGCCTTCCGCTTCGCCTCGCCGCATGGCTAGCAGTCGATGGCTGGAGCAGCGTTTCAGGGGTTCCTGCCAGTCGAAGTAGTCGCGGAAGTTCTGTCCCTCTACGTCTTTGCCCTTGATGACTTTGCTGCGAATCTGAGCATGAATCGTGAAGGTGGTGCGGAGCGTCTGGCGGGCATGTTCGTCCTCGCTCACGCGCTCGGCAATGATGTCCTTTGCCCCTTGCAAAGACCCCTCTACATCTTCCTTTAAGGGAGATAGTTTTTGAACCAGTTCCTTCAACGAGACATTTGGCATTTGCTTCAAGATGGCATCGGCCAAAGGCTCCAGTCCGGCTTCGCGAGCCACTTGTGCACGGGTGCGACGCTTCTGCTTGTAGGGCAGATAGATGTCCTCCAGCGTCGTCGCATCCCAGCAGTCTTCTATCCTCTCCCGCAGTTCGGGAGTGAGCTTTCCCTGCGCGTCGATGGTCGTGAGAATGAACTCTTTGCGGTGCATCAACTCGTTGACATTGTCGAGTTCGGCTGCCACCTGAGCCACCTCCACGTCGGTCATGCCGCCCGTAGCTTCCTTGCGGTAGCGACTGATGAAGGGCACAGTAGCCCCGTCCTGAAGCAAATCCACCACTTGCCTGACGTATTTCTCCTTGAGTCCCGTGCGTTGGGCTATGAGTAGACTTTGCTTGCTTGCTGAATCGTCGTTCATTGTCGTTGTGTATGTGTTTCGTGTGCAAAGTTACAAAATAATATGGATTCAGAAAAGGGAAAGCATCATTTTGTGAAAACTTTCTTTTGCAGTCCGGTAAATAAGCACTGAAAGTGCGAGATACCATAATCAAACACAAAGACACAGACCCTCTCCCCTTTTAAGGGGCAAGGAGCAAGGGGCAAGGAGCAGGAGGATTGCTCTGGCTGTTAGTATTCTCTTGCCCCTTGCCCCTTGCTCCTTGCCCCCTTTACGGGGGAGTTAGAGGGGGTCTTTTTGTGTCTTTCTCGGCGGGGGTGATTGCTTTGTGTCTTCGTGTCTTTGTGTTTGGTTAGATTTTCCCTTTTCTACCAAACTTTTCGGCGTTTTCCTTTGTTCGTAAGCAAATAATTCGTACTTTTGCCTACATTTAGGTGAAGTGACCTATTAATATATACGAAACAATACCTATATTTTTAACATCAATAACAAAAAAAATGAAAAGAAACAGTATCCTTGCAGCCCTGCTTCTTCTCTTTGCAGGTTTGCAGACAGCGTGGGCACAAGGTTTCCGCGTCTATAAGAGTGACGGAACCATTATGCAGTTCAGCATGCGCACAGACAGCATCGTCTTCTACGACGACATCGGCACGGACGTGGACTTCGGTCCCTTCACGCCTGTCAACCAGTGCATCGCAGGCACGTGGTACAAGTCGAAGAGCGAGTCGGTTACGTTCCGCGAGGACGGCGCGACGGACTACATGGCTGGAGCCACCTACGAGTTCATGCCCTATCAGGGAACCATCGTCGTCAACAACGCTTCGGGTGTGCCAATGAACATCCTCAAGGTTCACAAGTTGACGGACGAGATGTTGGTTCTAAGCACCCTTGGCAGCAGCACTTTTGATGTGCTGACACGCACAAAGCCCGTGCAGCTTGTGACAAGCATCACGCTGAGTGAGACGTATATTTCGCTTCAGCCCGACGAAACGAAGCGTCTCACGGCAACCGTTATGCCAGCCGATGCCGACAATCCCGCCGTGACGTGGACGAGCAGCAACGAGGCTGTGGCAACTGCCAATGCCGAGGGCACCTGCACCATTACCTGTGCTGCGACAGACGGCAGCGGCGTGAAGGCTGAGTGCCAAGTGACGGTTTGGAACGATAATTCAGGAACTATAGATGGAAGAGACTATGTTGACCTTGCTTTGCCGAGCGGCACGCTGTGGGCAACATGCAACGTAGGTGCCAGCAAGCCCGAGGAGTGTGGCGACTACTTCGCCTGGGGCGAGACGACAACGAAGAGAACATACGATTGGAGTACCTACAAATGGTGCAACGGCTCAAGTACCACGATGACGAAGTACTGCACACAGAGCGACTACGGCTACAATGGCTTTACAGACAACTTGACTGAGCTTCAGCCCGAGGACGATGCCGCGACGGTGAACTGGGGCAGCGGTTGGAAGATGCCGAGCAGCGACCAAATCCAAGAGTTATGCAACAGCAGTTACACGATGTGGGAGTACACGCAGTTGAACGGAGTTTACGGTCGCAAGGTAACGAGCAAGAGCAACGGTAACTCAATTTTCCTGCCCGCTGCTGGCGACCCCTGGGACGACGATCTCGGCGACGTAGGCAGCTACGGCTACTACTGGTCGAGTTCTCTCAACACGAACAACGACAACCTCGCGTACGGCCTCTACTTCTATTCGGGCTACTGGTATTGGTCCGACGACTACCGCGGCCGCGGGCGGTCCGTGCGGGCTGTGCGTGTTCCTTGATGCTTTAGCACAAGGGCGCGCTTTTAATGCGCGGAACAAGAATTAAGTCCCTCAGCCGAACAAACCCAACAC
>CACYQI010000061.1 GCA_902776455.1 uncultured Bacteroidales bacterium
GTTGTCATACTTCCTGGGGCTGTACTTGAGCAGAAGTCCCTCGTTGTAGATGCTGTCCTTGTCGAGGCAGGTTTGTGAAAGGATGTCGGTCGAGAAGTAGGTCGGCCGCTTGCTCTCCTTTATCAGGTACATGATGATGTCCGCCTCGAAATGTTTGAACCAGTCCTCGCCATACTGGTTCCCGTAGTCCTGCACGTCGAAGCTCTTGGGCTTGATGCCAAGTTTGCGGAAGAGCGCCTGCAGGTAGTTGGGGGAGTGAAAGTAGGAGATGGGAACGACGGTGACGTCCGTCCTTTCTTCCAAAGCGTCCTGCATCATCTTCATTGGGCCAAGGAGGATGTCGCCGTTGGCAAAGTACAAAGCCTCGGGTTGCATGCTCCGCAGCATGTTCATGTTGTAGTGCATGATGCGGGTAGGGTAGTACTTCATGCGGTACGCGCGAAATAGTTCGCCGACCTTCGGGTTCTCGGGGTCGATGCTCCAGAGTTGGCAAGCAAGGTAGTTGACGTCTTCGGCACAGACCTCTTCGGGCATCAGTTCGATGGCGCGATAGATGTTGTCGCCCCGCATAGCAGCCGAATCGGAGCGCAGGCAGTAGCGTCCCTTGCAGAGGTTCAGCGCGTAGCTGTCGGGGATGGCCTTTCCCATCTTCTTGATGATGTCAGCCGATGGAGATTTGTCCTCGTCGCCATAGCCCGTAGTGAACATCTCGTGATAGTTCGTTGCTCGGAACAGGTTTCGCCAAGCCCATTCGTCCTTCGGGTTGGCATCCACCTTCTTCTGCCACGCCTCAATCTGCTGGGCATACCACTCCGGCTCGTGGCTCGTACAAATGATTGACTCGATGGTCTCTGCCTTCTGCGCTGAGGCAAATGTGCAATAAATGATTGCTGCTGCAATAATGATTGTCCTTTTCATTGTTTCCTTTTTCAACTTTTAAACTTTTCAACTTTTAAACTTTTCAAAGGCCTTCATTATTGCAAACCCGCGAAGCAGGAAAGCGTTCACGGAATTTAGAGGTTAGGGGTTAGAGGATAGTTGGGGAAGTTGATTTCGGTGCCAAAGGTATTCTCTAACCTCTAACCACTAACCTCTCCAAAAGATTCCCTCACCGCGTGACGCTTTCGACGCGGAGTTTCAGCGTGCCGACGGGGACGCGGACTTCCACTACGTCGCCTTCGTTCTTGCCCAGGAGCGCCTGTGCGATGGGCGACTTGATGGAGAGCTTGCCCTCAGCCATGTTTGCTTCGTGCGGACTGACAATTGTGTAGGTCATCTTCGCGCCAGTGCCGAGGTTCGTCATCTCCACCTTGTTCAGCAGTCCGATGCCGTCGCTACGGAGCTTCGTTGTGTCTATCACTCTGGCAAACTCCAGCACGCGTTGCAGGAAGCGAATCCTTCCGAGCAGTTTGCCTTGCTCTCGTTTCGCGGCATGATACTCGAAGTTCTCGCTGAGGTCGCCCTTGTCGCGAGCTTCCGAGATGGCGTCCTTCACGCGTGGCAGCTCCACCGTTTCCAGTTCGTGCAGTTCGGCTACAATCTTGTCGTAGCCCTCTTGTGACATATATTCCATGTTTAGTTATGAGATTTAATCTTATGAGGTGCAAAGATACAAAAAATCTTCGACACTATGCCACGTTCAGCATAATTATTTACTACGTAGCGAGCCAGCAGCCCACGGCCATGACGAGGGATGCCACGACAAACGTCAAGGTGACGGGTTCGCCAAGTAGCAGGATAGACAGCAAAGCTCCGACGAAGGGCGCAAGGGCGTAGTAAGTGCTGGTCTTGGCAGCACCGATGACGCGTTGGGCATAAGTATAGCAGTAGATGCTCAGTCCGTAAGCCACAAAGCCAAGCATCAGAATGAAAGTGATATGCTGCAAGTCGGGCAGATGTTCACCTACGGCAAAGGCAATAGCCAACGCACCAAGGCCAGAGCCGAAGCCCTTGATGGTGACAATCTCCATCGGGTCGCGCTCGGCTATCTGACGCGTGCAGTTGTTCTCCAAGCCCCAGCAGACAGTTGCAGCAAGTACGAGAAGAGAACCCTTCGAAAACGTCAGGGCATCGCCGATGCTGCTATTTTCAAGCGAAAGGAGCATGCTGGCTGTCGTGACGAGGCAGATGGCTGTCCACAACCGACGGCCGACTGCTTCGCGGAAGAACAGCAGGGCAATGATGGCCGTAGCCACAATCTCGAAGTTATTCAGCAGAGACGTATTGGCAGCATAACAGGTTTTCAGACCGTACATCATCAGAATGGGTGCTGCGATGTCCAGCACCACCATTGCTGCCGTATAGGGAATGTCGCGTCGATGCAAGCGCTCCTCCGAAGAGGGTCGTTTGCGTTCGTAACGCACTAACATCATCATGCCGACACCGATGCCTGCACCAAGATAAAGGAAAGCCGCCATCATCGTAGGCTGTACCACCTGCAGCATCACTTTCGATATTGGCGTACTGATGGCATAAAGTGCTGCGGCAAGCACGGCCAGCAAGATGGCTACGTTAGAATTGTTCCTGTTCATAACTTCCGATACCTGAAGGTGCAAAGCTAAATCTGTAGTCCTTGTTCAATTCATAATTCTTAATTCATAATTCATAATTATTAGTGCGTTAGCCAATCTGTTTAATCCGTTTTAATCCGTTGTTGAAGATATAATCTGTTTAATCGGCTAAATCTGTGGTTCGATTTATTGCCTGAAGTAATCGCTGTCCTGTTATTGGGATTGTCCTCAGGCGCTGTAGTTGTGGTCGATGATGATGCAGACCTCTTCGCCGGGGAACAGACTTTCTATCTCTTTCGTTAGGGTTTGAGCGAAACGGGCTTCGTCCTTGACCGAGATGTCAGGCACTACGTCGAGCGAGATGCGCTTCTCCTCTTCGTAGTAGATGAAGCCGTGCATTTGGATTATCTCGGGATGATTGCTGACAGCCTGCATCACCTTGGTCTGAATTTCTGTGCGCCGGTTGTCGCCGGTGGCAATGGTGTAGATGCCGACCGTGAGGACGATGTTGTGCTTGGCATAGAAAGTCTCCGTGATTTCGCGCGTCAGCTTGTGGATGTCGGTAGCGCTCATCGTGTCATAGACGTTGATGTGGAGCGAGCCAATCAGCAGGCTGGGGCCGTAGTTGTGGAGGATGATGTCATAGACGCCACGCACGCCTTCGTACTTCATCACCTCGCCCTTTATCGTCGCCACCAGTTCGGGAGAGATTCTTGCGCCCAGCAGTTCGTTAATGGGAGAGGCCAACATCTCCACGCCAGCCTTGATGATGAGCAACGAGATGAGTACGCCCAGAATGCCGTCGATGGAGAAATGCCAGATGAGCATGACACCAGCCGAGACGAGCGTTGCCAGCGTGACCATCGCATCGAAGAGGGCATCCGAGCCGGAGGCAATGAGGGCGTCGCTCTTCAGTTGCACGCCTTGTCGCTTCACATAGAAGCCCAGTAGCAGTTTCACGATGATGCCCGCCACGATGACCACCAGCGTGGTAGTCGAGTATGTGGGTTCCGTGGGGTTGAAGAGCTTTTCGCCCGACTCGATGAACGACGTGATACCAGCCGAAAGCACGATGACGGCGATGATGATGGCTGTGAAGTACTCCACGCGCCCATAGCCGAAGGGATGCTTCAGGTCGGCGGGCCGTGCGGACAGCTTCGTGCCGACGATAGTGATGATGCTCGAGAGCGCGTCGCTTAGGTTGTTGACGGCATCCATGACGATAGCCACGGAGTTAGCCACGATGCCCACAGCGGCCTTGAACGCAGCCAGCAGGACGTTGGCGGCTATGCCAATGTAGCTCGTGCGGATGATTCTTTGTGAACGGTCCATCATACATTTACCATTTAATCATTTACTATTTCAGACCCTCTCCAGCCCTCTCGTAAAGGGAGGGAGTCTTTCGCGACAGAGTTGGCTTTCCCTTCTTCGGCTGTTGCCTCAGGCTCAGGCGGAACGGTCGTCGACCTTTGACCATCCCCTCTGAGACTCTCAAAGGGGCGCCTTGATGTTAGAGCATGCTCTTCTGCGGCTTGGAGGTAGGTTTCTTTGGGGTCTGAGGTGTTGTAGGAACCTATTTCGTCTCTTTCTGAGGTGTTGAGGAACTTGCTGAGGAAGGCTTTCAGTTTCTCGATGACGGTTTGCTTCTTCTCTCCGCTTTCCGGCAGGAAGGGGTTCGAAGGTGGCAGAATCTTGGCGATGCCTGTGCCTGTTTCTGTGACATAACCGTCCCTGAAAGCACGCTCCACAAAGGCTGCCGTTTCTTTGGGCTTCAGGTTTTCTTCCTCGATGATGGTGTTCAGTTCCTTCTTCTTTTCTTGTTCGATATACTCTTCCCATTGTGCGCCAACATCTTCGCCCTTCTCTGGAGTCATCCTCTCGATGAAGTGCTCTATCAGTTCGCGTTTGTCGCGCATATCCGGGCTTGCATCCATCTGTTTGCGAATCTGCACGATAATCTCTTTGTCCGAGCAGTTCGAGTCGTGATATTTCTGGACGAGGGCCAGGATGTAGTGGATGTTTATTTGGTCGTGACGGACTAGTTCTATCTCGAAGATTAGGTCGTCGTTGATAGCCTCTTGCTCCTTGCTCCTTGCCCCTCTAATTGTCGTGTAGTAGGTCAAATACCATCCCTTGTAGTCCTGATAGTCCATCTCGGGGATGATTTTTGCCTGTTCGTCGAAGGCATCAAACACGCTCAGCACATTCCTCAGCCTGAGGATTTCGCTCATCAGCCGCACGAAGGCTTTCTGTCCTTCTTCGTCGAGCATGTCGTTCATTTCGTCCAATGGATAGAGGCTGAGCAGTTGTGTTATCAGTTCCACATAGGGCTCGTGCTGACGACCTTTCACATCCTGATAGCCCAAGCGATAGTATTCCTCGTAGGTCTTCATGAAGACGAGTCCCTTCGCATTGGGGTCGCCAAAGACGGAGAGTGCCTTGTCCGTAGCGTCCTTCAGGTTTCGGAAGCAGACGATGTTGCCACAATCCTTCACAGAGTTCAGGATGCGATTCGTACGGCTGTAGGCTTGCAGCAAGCCATGCAGTTTCAGGTTCTTATCGACCCAAAGCGTGTTGAGCGTCTTGGCGTCAAAGCCAGTCAGGAACATACCCACCACGATGAGGATGTCTATGTCCTTGTTCTTCATCCTGAGCGACACATCCTTGTAATACGATTGGAAGTTGTCCCCGTCTGTCGAGTAGTTGCAGCCGAACATCTTGTTGTAGTCCTTGATGGCTGCTTCCAGAGCGCTTCGGCTTTGCAGGTCCAGTCCTTCCGTTCCTTCGGGGTTCTCGTCCTCAAAGCCCCATTCGTCCTGTTCTTCCTCGTTGGCCGAATAGGTGAAGATGGTGGCTACTTTCAGGTTTGGAGCGCCTTCTGCTGCGAGTTGCTTCTTGAACTCGTTGTAGTACATAATGGCTGCCTTCACGCTATCCACGGCAAAGATGCTGTTGAAGCCTTGTGTCTTGTAGGTATGCTTCTTCTCTTTTACATGTTTGCCCTTCCTGACCACATCCTGAACATTCAGCAGACGGTTCATCGTATAGATGTCTTTGTCCTGCTTGGTCTTGGTGGCAAAGGATTCTATGATGTAGCGTGTGACGATAGAGATTCGCCTGGGGTCGTGCAGAGCTTCTTCCGTATCGATGCCCCACACCTGCTTGCGCTCCACGTCGCTCTTCATCTTCATGGTCGAGTCGTAGTCCACATGGAAGCGGAGCACATTGTTGTCGCCTATGGCGTTAATGATGGTATAGGTGTGCAGGGCTCGTGTGGGCTTCCCTTCCGCGTCTGGTTCGCCTCCGAAGAGTTGGGCTGTGGTGGAGTACTTGCTGCCCTTGTTGGCGTTTATGGCGAAGATGGGTGTACCTGTGAAGCCAAACATCATGTAGCGCTTCATTCTGCGTGTGATGAGTTGGTGCATTTCTCCAAACTGGCTTCTGTGGCATTCGTCGAAGATGAGCACGATGTTCTGCTTCTGCAGGATTTCGCGGAGTTGTTCGTCACCGTCGTAGATGCTGGGCTTCATCAGGTTCGACAGCTTCTGAATCGTGGTGATGATGATGTGGCAATTGTCGTCCTTCATCTGCCTTTGCAGCACACGAGCCGATGTGTTCGAGTTGGCGCAGTCGGGTTCGAAGTTGTTGTACTCCTTCATCGTCTGGTAGTCCAGGTCTTTCCTATCGACCACGAAGAGTACTTTCTTGACTTCTGGCATTTGCGAGGCCAGTTGTGCCGTCTTGAACGAGGTGAGCGTTTTGCCCGAGCCTGTTGTGTGCCAAATGTAGCCTCCTGCCTTTGTTGTTCCTTGCCAACGGTTGTTGATGGCGGTCTGGATGCGCAGCAGTATCTTCTCTGTGGCTGCAATCTGGTAGGGACGCATCACCAGCAATTGCTTATCGACGTTGAAGACGCAGTATCTGGTCAGGATGTTCAGGATGGTGTGCTTGGCAAAGAACGAGGTGGTGAAGTCGCGGAGGTCTGTCAGTCTGTGGTTCTCCTGGTCGGTCCAGTAACTGGTGAACTCGAAGGTGTTGCCGTCGGTCTTGCCCCTTGCTCCTTGCCCCTTGCTCCCTTCTCTCTCTTTGGCGTAGCGAGTGGTATTGGAGTAGTATTTCGTTTCTGTGCCGTTCGAGATGACGAAGACCTGCACGAAGTCGAACATAGCCCTTCCTGCCCAGAACGAGTCGCGCAGATAGCGGTTGATTTGGTTGAAGGCTTCTTTGATGGGAACGCCCCGACGTTTCAGTTCGATTTGCACCAAGGGCAAGCCGTTCACCAGAATGGTGACGTCGTAGCGGTTCTTGAATGCCCCTCCCTCTTCCACATATTGGTTGGTGACTTGCAGACGGTTGTTGTGGATGTTCTGCTTGTCGATGAGTCGGATGTTCTTCGTTTCGCCGCTGTCGAGCGTGAGGGCCAGGATGTAGCCCTTGCCTTGCAGCATCTCGGTCTTGTCCTCTATCTTCATCTGCTCGTTCGATATCATGGGGAGCAGCCGTGCCCACTCGCTGTCGCTGAGCTTGATGCCATTCAGGGCTTCCAACTGTTCGCGCAGGTTGCGGAGCAGACCTTTCTCGTCGCGGATGACGTGATAGACATAGCCCTGCGCCATCAGCTGATTGATGAGGGCCGTCTCCAGCTGCGCCTCGCTCTGATAGCCCTCAGCCGGTCGTTCCTGCACCTCGTAATGCGCCATTACCGTTTGGTGCTGCTCTTCCACTATAATCTTGTAGTCGTCCATAAAATGAAATGTTCTGGTTGTCTCTAGTTAGAACTAGTCAAAACTAGTTAGAACTAGTCAAAACTAGCTCTAGTTAATATCTCCCCCTTGCTTTTGCCAGCTCCACTTCCAGGTGGTGTTTTTCCCTTTCCAGCGCTTCTATCTTCTGCTCCAGGATGTCGGCTTGCTGGCGGAGGCTTTTGTTCTCTTCTCTCAGGCGCTGCAGTTCTTCGTCCTGGCCTTTTCTGTAGCCCGTCCTTGCTGCGTACATGCGCTCCTTGATGCCTCCTTGTGTGACAAACTGCTGGTCCAGACCGCTCAGGTAGGTCTTCATCATCTTGTCTGTGATGTGGAGCAGCGTCAGAGCCACATTGCACAGTTCCTCATCGTTCCAGCGGACGAAGTAAGGCTCGTAGTCGCTCGTCTTGTTGTGCTCGCGACAGAAGCGCAGCATAGTGTCGTAGCGAGGGTGTGAGGCATCCCAGACGGCAAGGTGACGGGTGGAGAGGTAGTCCTCGTAGTCAGCCCTGAGTTCTTTAAGCGACGAGCGGGCCACGTTAAGCAGCTTCAACTGCATCTCTGTGGAGGTCATGCCGTCGGCAAGTCCCTCGATGATGTTCTGCTTGCCAGAGCGGGCCGCCTGCACCATCTGATCGACGGTTCGGTCGCCATGCTCCGGGAGGAAGCGCTTGCAGAAGTGAAAGGTCATGGCGTACAGCACCTCGCTCTTCTGGTAGAAGAAGAGGTCTTGATACTGCACCTCGTTGAGTAGCACTTTGGGGAGTGGCCTGGCCCCCGTAGCGTTATTGTTTTGTTCTGGCATGTTGGTTTCCTTTATTGTTTTTTGTTTATTAATCGCTGTTTATTAATCGCTGTTTATTAATCGCTGTTTATTAATCGCTAGTTTTACTAGTCTTACTAGTCATACTAGTTTTCACTATTTCACTCGTCTCACTATTTTTCACTCTTTTGCTATTCTCTCTCAAACGTCAGCAGTTTCTCCCGATAGTATTCGTATTGCTTTTCGCGTGCTTCGAGCTGGGCCTCCAGGTTCTTGATGCTCGCCTCGAACTCATCCAAGATAGAGACTATACGGGATTGCTCTTCAAGGGAAGGGAGAGGGATGGAGATATGTTGCAATTTACTAGAACTAACGATTAATAGACTGCCTCCTCCATTTATATTCTTTTTGCACCATTTCCCAATATGGTCTGCAATATAATATAAGTATTTTGAACTTATCCCTTTATCATCTTTTATAGATATGCAACTTATTTGCTGATTACATAAAAAGTCTGTTTGAATTAATGCGTATTCTCCAATAGTTGCAGTTGTAGAAATAATTATTGAATTAGAAGGGAATAAGCCAGCTTTCTTAACGCCTAAAGGAGTAATATGTTTAATTGCATCAGTCAGAATTCTTCCATTTTTTCTGATATCCTCTAAAGTAAACCAAGGGATATTACCATCTTCCCAAAATCCAGGATTCTTTGTGGATGGTGTGTATCCATTCTTAATTGTGCAAACCTCCCCCAGCGTTTTCATTTCTACTCCTTCTTTTCCTTCGAGGTCGAGGAGTTTGTCGCGATAGTGTTCGTATTGTTTGCGGCGAAGGGAGATTTGAGACTTCAGGTTCTCTATTGAAGAAGTAAAAGTATCTAATATCCCAACTATACGCTCCTGCTCACTTAAAGAAGGAAGGGGGATTTCAATATCTTTTATGATCTTTGCAGACAAATGTTTTACAGAACCCCCAGCTGTTGTTTGTTCAATCCTTTTGAAGACAGGCCCCATGTAATGGAACAAATATCCATTAATGCTACATCCATCTTTTCCTTTTAATTTAAGAACTCGTTGGTTGAGCAAGCCATCTCTGTCATCCCATTTACCTAGATTGAACTCACCGTCCATTCCAACAAGTATGTCTCCTTTCTTTATTAAGTAATCTTCAATAACTTCACCAGAATAATATGTACTTGCTTTGCCTGGCTTAACGTCCCTAATGCGGATAAGAGGAATGTACTTTGAATCCTCGGAGAAAAGAGAAGACTCAAAGGGATATCCGTAGAGGACATCAGCAATAGAAACTAACTTCTTCCACTCAACCATACTCACTCTCCCAATTCCTTTATTATCTTTGCTATCTTTTCGTTCAGGGCAGTGCCTTCTGCTATCAGGCTTTCGAGGCTGGCATTGACTTCCTCTATGTTGATGACTTCGCGAGTGTCCTCTTGCTCCACATACGAGGAAACGGAGAGGTTGCTGTCGTTCTTCAAGATGTCGTCGTTCGAGACGAGTTTGGCCAAGTATTGCTCGTCCTTCCGGGCTTGGAAGAGTTGCATGATTTTGTCCTGATGCTCGGGCAGGAGCAGGTTCTTGTTGCCGTTCTTGGCGAAGAGTTTGCTGGCGTCGATGAAGAGCACTTTCGAGTCTGTCTTGGCGCTCTTCTTCAGCACGATAATGCAGGTGGCTATGCCTACGCCAAAGAAGAGGTTGGCTGGCAACTGAATGACGGTATCCACATAATTGTTCTTAATGAGGTACTGGCGTATCTTCTTTTCGTCCCCACCTCTGTAGAGCACACCCGGGAACTCTACGATGGCTGCTGTGCCGCGTTCGCTCAGGTGCCAGAGCATGTGCATAGTGAAGGCCAGGTCGGCTGCGCTCTTGGGCGCAAGCACGCCTGCTGGAGCATAGCGCGGGTCGTTCATCAGGATGGGGTTCTCCTTTCCGTCCCATTTCAGCGAATATGGCGGATTGGAGACGATGGCGTCGAAGGGCGCATCCTGCATGTGCTGGGGCCTGAGCAGAGTGTCTTCCAGACGGATGTCGAAGTTGTCGAAGTTCACATTGTGCAGGAACATGTTGATGCGACAGAGGTTGTAGGTCGTCGGGTTCACCTCTTGTCCGTAATACTTCAGGTGCTCGTTCTCCTTTCCTATGGTCTTGGCGAACTTCAGCAGGAGCGAACCCGAACCGCAGGCTGGGTCATAGACCTTCTGGATGCCCGGGTTGTGCCACGAAGCCAGTCTGGCCAAGAGTTCCGACACTTGTTGTGGCGTGAAGAACTCGCCGCCGCTCTTGCCTGCCTCGCTGGCATACATCTGCATCAGGAACTCGTAGGTGTCGCCAAAAGTGTCGTTCTGCGTGTCGTCGTAGCGCGAACCGAGGTCCATCGTGCTGACCGTTTTCAAGACTTTTGCAAGCAACTGGTTGCGCTTGATGACGGTCGAACCCAGTTTCGTGTCGTCGACAGAGAAGTCCGAAAAGAGTCCGCGCAGGTCGTCCTCAGAGTCTGTTCCCATAGCCGAAGCCTCGATGCTGCGGAAGATGCCGGAGAGGTGTTCGTTGAGGTTCTCGTCGCGGTCGCACGTCTTCACGATGTTCTGGAAGAGTTGCGAGGGCAGGATGAAATAACCCTTCTCCTCCACCATCTTGCGGCGTATGTTCTCTGCCTGGGCGTCGTCCATCGCGGCATAGTCGAAGTCGGGCTGACCGATGTCGGCCATGAGCGAACGGATGTAGTCGCAAATGTTTTCGGAGATGAACCGGTAGAAGATAGAGCCAAGCACGTATGCCTTGAACTCCCAGCCATCGACGCTACCACGCAGGTCGTTCGCTATCTTCCAAATCGTTTTGTGCAGTTCAGCACGTTCCTGTATGTTTGCCATAATTCTATTTTATCAGTTTTCCCTTGCAAATTTACGAAAAAACCTTCGTTCCCCAAAGTTTTTCGGTTAAAAGGTAGCTTTTTGCGGGGCGATACTTTCTTTTCCGATTATTCTTAGTATATTTACAGGCAAATCATGGAACTTATGGACAAGGAAGAACTCAGAGAACTCCTGGCCTTGCTCGACGAGGCGAATGTGAACTACAAGCTGTGTGTGGGAGAGGGGGGTAAGTCTCTCCCTTTAGGGGGAGATTTAGAGGAGGCTTTTCCACTAATTTCCAACTTTCTTCGTTCATTATTTTCTTTCTTTTGCCAATAATTCTTCATTCTTCTTTCTTTATTCTTAATTATTTTGTACCTTTGCACGCGAATTTAGGAAAAGAAGCCCCCAAAAATCCCCTTAGGGGGAAAGAACTTCTTCCCGAACCTCTCCCCATCGCCTTCGGCGAAGTGAAGAGTAGGCCTCTCCCCAACCCTCTCCCGTGAGAGAGGGAGTTGTTCCCCCTAAAGGGGGGTAGGGGGTCTGAGGGAGAAAGTAAATAGCTAAATTACTAAATAGTACATAAATAGTAAATAGTAAATAGTCAAATCGTAAATTATTTAGGATCGTCAAATCGTAAATTACAAAGATGAACATTTCATACAAATGGCTTAAAGAATATGTCGAAACGACGCTGAGTGCGCAGGAAGTTGCAGCTGCCCTGACCAGCGCAGGCCTCGAAGTCGATAGCGTGGAAGAGGTACAAACCATCAAAGGCGGCTTGGAAGGACTTTGGGTAGCCGAAGTGCTGACCTGCGAACCGCACCCCAATAGCGACCACATGCACGTTTGCTCCGTGAATGTGGGACAGGGCGAACCCTTGCAGATAGTATGCGGCGCACCCAACGTGGCTGCCGGGCAGAAGGTGATAGCCGCCGTCGTCGGCACCAAACTCTATGACGGCGACGAGGCCTTCACCATCAAGCGAAGCAAACTGCGCGGCGTGGAGAGCTTCGGCATGCTGTGTGCCGAGGACGAAATCGGCATCGGAGGCGACCACAACGGCATCATCGTCCTCCCCGAAGAAGCAAAGGTCGGCACCCCCGCCGCCGAATACTTCCACATCGAAAGCGACTGGCTCATAGAAGTCGACATTACTCCCAACCGTGCAGATGCTTGCAGTCACTACGGCGTGGCACGCGACCTCTACGCATGGCTCGTGCAGAACGGCTACAAGACAAGCCTTCATCGTCCCGACTGCGAAAGCTTCAAGGTGGACGACGAGGCATTGCCCATCAGCGTCACCATCGACAATCCGGACCTCTGCCCCCGCTATGCAGCCGTCACGCTGACAGGCTGCGAGGTCAAGGAAAGTCCCGATTGGCTCCAGAACAAGTTGCGTACCATCGGACTTCGCCCTATCAACAACATCGTGGACATCACGAACTACATCATGATGGCCTACGGTCAGCCCCTGCATTGCTTTGACGCCGACATGATAGAAGGCAGGCAAGTCATCGTCAAGACCCTGCCCGAAGGCACACCCTTCGTCACCCTCGATGGCGTAGAGCACAAGCTCTCCAGCCAAGACCTTGCCATCTGCAACGCCAAGGAGCCGATGTGCATCGCAGGCGTCTTCGGTGGAAAGGGTAGTGGCACATACGACACGACGACAAACGTCCTCCTCGAGAGTGCCTACTTCAACCCCACCAGCATCCGCAAGAGCGCTCGCCGCCACGGACTGAGCACCGATGCAAGCTTCCGCTTCGAGCGTGGCATCGACCCCCACGGACAACTCTATGCCCTGAAGCAGGCTGCCATCCTCGCCAAGGAACTCGCTGGCGCAAAGGTAAGCATGCAAGTAGTTGACGTCCAGGCAAAGCCGATGCCCGACTTCAAGGTATCGTTGAAGTATGATTATGTAGATAAACTCATTGGCAAGCACATTCCCGAGGAGACCGTGAAGAGCATCGTCACAAGCCTCGAGATGAAGATAGACAGCGAGACAAGCGAAGGCCTCGAACTCACAGTTCCCGCCTACCGCGTGGATGTGCAGCGCCCCTGCGACGTGGTGGAAGACATCCTACGCATCTACGGATATAATAATGTGGAGATACCTTCGACGCTCAAGAACAGCCTAACCGTGAAGACCATCCACGACATGAGCCACAAGCTGCAGAACATCATCGGCGAGCAGCTCGTGGGCGGCGGCTTCCGCGAGATACTGAACAACAGCCTGCAGCGTGGTGCCTACTACGACGGACTGGAGAGCTACAAGAGCGAGGAATCGGTGAAGCTCCTCAATCCGCTTAGCCAAGACCTCAACGTCCTGCGACAGACTTTGCTCTTCGGCGGACTGGAGAGCATTGCTCGCAACATCAGCTATCGCAACACCGACCTGCGCTTCTTCGAGTACGGCAACTGCTATCGCTTCCAGGCGGAGAAGAAGTGTGCCGACATCATCCCCGGCGTAAGCAGTAGTCGTGACCCGGAAGTCATCAAGCACGTGCTCGATGCCTACAGCGAGGACTATCACCTCGGCCTTTGGCTCACAGGCAAACGCGTACGCGGCAGCTGGGCACATCCCGATGAGGACAGCTCCTTCGCTCAGTTGAAGGCCTACGTCCTGAACATCTTCACCCGCCTTGGCGTACCCTTCGGAATGCTCGTCTTTGCTGAAGGCAAGAGCGACATCTACAGCCAAAGCCTTTGCATCGAGAACCGCGGCGGCAAGGTGCTGGCAGAGATGGGCATCGTCTCAGGCAAGCTCACCAAAGCTTTCAGCATCGACGCGCCCGTTTATTTCGCCGACATCCGCTGGAACCAACTCATGCGCATCATACAGAAGCAGAACGTCACCTACACCGAGATAAGCAAGTTCCCAGCCGTCAGCCGCGACCTTGCCCTGCTGCTCGACTCCAGCGTACCCTTCGCCGAAGTGGAACGCATCGCCTATCAGACCGAGAAGAAGCTGCTGAAGGCAGTCAAGCTCTTCGACGTCTATGAAGGGAAAAACCTTCCCGAAGGCAAGAAGTCGTATGCCGTGAACTTCATCCTTCAGGACGAGACAAAGACGATGAGCGACAAAGCCATCGAAGCCGTCATGCAGAAACTCATCAACAACCTCAAAACTCAGCTTAATGCAGAGCTCAGGTAACATGAGAATTAAGAATTAAGAGAGAAGAATTAAGAATTAAGAGAGAAGAATTAAGAATTAAGAGAGAAGAATTAAGAATTGATACCAATGGCAAATGCTGTTCAAGAGAAGAGCGAAGCGTTGGCTGTACGCATAGTTAACCTATGGAAGTATCTTCTTAAACATCAAGAGTACGACATTAGCCGTCAAGTAAAACGTTCTGGCACAAGCGTCGGAGCCAACGTCTGCGAGGCTCTGTATGGCGCAAGCAAAAAAGACTTCTTGAACAAGATGTACATTGCGTACAAAGAGTTAGGCGAAACGAAGTATTGGCTAAGGGTCTTGAACAGGACAGAACTGATTACTCACGATTCATTCATTTCTCTTTATTCCGATTGCGAAGAGTTGGATCATATAATAGCAAGTATCATTAAAACAACGAAAGAGAACATAAATAATAATATATAAACTAATATAATTAAGAATTAAGAAAGAAGAATTGAGAATCGTACAAAATATGTAACACTATATTAATATGGAATGAGAAGGAAGGATACAAGAGATTTTAATTCTTACATTTTACTTCTTAATTCTTCTTTTTTAATTCTTAATTTTTAATTTTATCCAAACAATGGGAAGAGCATTTGAATACCGCAAAGCGACCAAACTGAAGAGATGGGGCCACATGGCCAAGACATTCACCCGCCTGGGCAAGCAGATTGCCATTGCCGTGAAGGCCGCAGGTCCCGAGCCAGAGAACAACCCAGCACTGCGCAGCGTCATCGCTGTCTGCAAGCGCGAGAACATGCCGAAGGACAACATCGAGCGTGCCATCAAGAACGCGATGGGCAAGGACCAAAGCGACTATAAGTCTGTCACCTACGAAGGATACGGTCCTCACGGCATCGCCATCTTCGTCGATACACTGACCGACAACACCACGCGCACCGTGGCCGACGTGCGCAGCATCTTCAACAAGTTCTCCGGCAACATGGGAACCACCGGCTCACTCTCCTTCCTCTTCGACCACAAATGCGTCTTCACCTTCAAGAAGAAAGACGGCATGGACATGGACGACTTCATCCTGGAGATGATTGACTGCGGCGTGGAAGAGGAATACGACGAGGAATACGACGAGGAGAAGGACGTGACTACCATCACCATCTACGGCGAACCCACCAGCTTCAACGCCATACAGAAGAAGCTCGAAGCAGACGGCTTCGAAGACGTGGGCGGCGAATTCACCTACATCCCCAACGACCTCAAGGACGTAACACCCGAGCAGCGCGAAACCATCAACAAGATGGTGGAGAAGCTCGAGGAGTTCGACGACGTGCAGACCGTCTATACCAACATGAAGCCCGAGGAGTAAGCGGCTTCCTCGTTCTACACGGAAATAATTTTCCACATCAAAACACAAAGGACAGCCTCTTCCCATAATGGGGGGGCTGTCTTATTATTTACAATCCTAAATAATTTACGATTTGACGATTTACAATTTACAATTTATGTACTATTTAGTAATTTAGCTATTTACTTCCCCTTTCCTCCCTTCCCCCTCTCCCACGGGAGAGGGATGGGGAGAGGCTGTAGAGGGTTGGGGAGAGGCCTACTCTTCACTTCGCCTTCGGCGAGATTTCTGTGATTTCCGTGTTTTCCGTGTGAGATTGATACCCCACCCCTAACCCCTCCCCTTAGAGGGGAGGGGAAGGAAGCTGAGATCCCGCCGCATAAAAGCACTCCCCCAAAGGGGGAGCGGGGAGGGGGCTTTACTCAAGCCCATGAAAGGGGGAGCGGGGAGGGGGCTTTACTCAAGCCCATGAATTGTTTCCTCGTTCTTGATTTCCTCGACTGCATCAGCCTGCGCCTTGCGGGTGGGAACAAGGTTGAAGGTGGCTTCGGCGCGGAGGTTCTTGAAGTCCTTGCCGGGGCACCAGCGGGTGTTCACTTCCTTGATGTTGGAG
>CACYQI010000062.1 GCA_902776455.1 uncultured Bacteroidales bacterium
CCCTTCGGGACTTTAGAGTAAGCCCCCATGAGCTGCTTTTCATCAGGAAAGCCGATGAATAGGAGCATCAATTGGGGTGCGCATGCTTTTCCCCGGACACCAATAATTGATAATTCATAGTTATTAATTCATAATTCATGTTTTTTCCCCTCTTCCTTTTAGGCCCATTCCCTTTGATGTTTCCAACGAAATGTAGCTCAAGAGGGGCTTACCGACAGCCTCGAAAAGACGACGGACCACAGAGGGGGAAACAAGCCTACAGTAGTAATGCTAAAATGCTCCGTGGAGTGTGGGCCGATGCTCCGTGGAGTGTGAGCCGATGCTCCGTGGAGCGTGAGCCGATGCTCCGTGGAGCGTAAAACCCCTCCTCTCGCGGCATCTTGTTCTTCGCCCATGAGGAGAGGGTGAAGGCATTGTGTATCAGAGGCTTCTCAGTTGTAAGGAGACGGGCTTGAAATCGTCTGACCACGAAATGGCTCACTCTTCCTCTCTAAGGAGAGCTGTCAAAAGGAGTTCCTCCGAAGTCTCGCTGAAGATTTAAAAACGGAGGCTCTGGAGAGGGCAAAGGGAGCTTGAAATCTGTTGAGTTGCGGCTGCGGAAGCAAGAAATTCAAGTAGCAAAGTAAATTATTTAGGGGAATGGGTGCGGATATTGGAAAAAACTTCGTACCTTTGTGTTCGTGGAACCAATTGCAATCGGGTTAATCACCCCTTTACTGGGCACGTTGTTCGGCTCGGCATTCCTCCTCTTCTTGAAGGACGAGATGCCTGGCTGAATGCAAAAGACGTTGCTGGGTTTCGCCCCCTGCCGTCATGCTGGCGGCGGCCAGTCTGTAGGTTTCGCTGATGATACCTGCGATAACGGAAACGATAACGATAAATGAAAACAGTATTACTATGACAATCAAAGCTATCCGAATGTTCGACGGCGGGTTCATGAACCAACCGTTCGCTTTTGGCGGTGAGGAAGGCAAAGATGCCTTCGACGAACAAATCATCTATCGCAGTTCGCTGCAGAACTTCCTCATCGATACAGGGAAGGAAGTCATCCTCGTTGACACGGGCTTCAAGCCAGAGTTCCCTGTTCCAGCCAAGAAGCTTGGGGCGCCGCTCTATATGGGCGAGAAGGTGGCCGACTACATGGAAGCCTTCGCACAGACAGGCTATAAGCCCGAGCAGGTGACGAAGATTCTCATCACTCACAAGCACCCCGACCACACCGATTGCATCGGCTACTTCCCTAATGCCAAGATTTACATCGCGCCCGAAGATGCTGATGCCATGAAGCTGGAGGGCGAGAACATCGTCCGCGCTCAGTACGGTAAGGCATACAAGAACTTCCCCAACGCCCAGCAAGTGGCAGAAGGCGTCTGGTTCATCGAGGCTAAGGGCCACACCAAGGGCAACAGTATCGTCATTGCCGAGGACGACGGTCTCTTCTACATGTTCCACGGCGACGTGACCTATTGCGACGCTGCCCTCAAAGCCAACAAGTTGAGCATCGTCTTCGAGGACAAGGATGCAGCCCGCCAGACGCTCGACCGCGTCCGCGAGTTCATCATGCAGAATCCCACCGTCTATCTCTCCACCCATTGCCCCGAAGGCTACGAGAACCTCGAACAGAAAAGCGTGATGAAGTTGTAAATGGTAATTGCAAGATGAAAGTTTTACTGATAAACGGTAGTGCCCACAAGGAGGGCAATACTTTCACGGCACTTTCCGAGATAGCCCGCCAGCTGGAGAAGCAAGGCGTGGAGGCAGAGATAGTGCAACTTGGCAACAAGCCCGTGCGCGGTTGCATCGCTTGTGGACAATGCAGGACAAAGGCTTTGGGTCGCTGCACGTTTGATGATGATGTCTGCAACCGCATCGTGGAGAAGCTCGATGGAGCCGATGCACTCATTGTTGGAACGCCTGTCTATTACGGGCAACCCAACGGCGCGGTGCTGGCCGTGATGCAGCGCGTCTTCTTCTCTGCTTCGAGCAAGGTGGAGAACAAGCCCGCGGCAAGCGTGGCCATCTGTCGTCGAGGCGGTGCAACGGCTGCCTTCCAGACCATGAACATGATGTTCGAGATGATGAACATGCCGCTTGTCACCTCGCAGTACTGGAACATTGCCTACGGTCGCGAGCCAGGTCAGGCAGCTCTGGATACAGAGGGCATGCAGACCATGCGTACCCTGGCCGACAACATGGCTTGGCTCCTGAAGAAAATCCATGCCGATGGCGACCCTGCCTATCCCGAACGCGAGCCTTGGCAACCGATGCACTTCATCAGGTAGAGTGTGTTGAACTTTACTGAATAAAATGCTGAATCAACGGATGTCTTAGTCTATGTCGAAGGATGTAGCACTCGTATTGTCGAGCGGTGGAGCAAGGGGACTTGCCCACATTGGTGCCATTCAAGAGCTTGAGGCACAAGGCTATCGCATTACGTCGATAGCAGGATGCTCCATGGGTGCCCTGATAGCTGGCGTGTATGCCACGGGGAAGCTGGATACTTTCCGCGAGTGGATGAAGACTGTGAACAAGAAGAAGATGCTGGAACTGACAGACTTCTCGCTCAGCATCAATCATCTGGTAAAAGGCAACCGCATCATCGAGGCCATCATGGAGTTTGTTCCCGACGTCCCGATAGAGGAACTGCCCATTCCCTATTGTGCCGTAGCGACTGACTGGAACACGGGGCGCGAGGTGGTCTTCCGCAAAGGCAGCCTTTTCGGAGCCATACGAGCCTCCATCTCCCTGCCTTCCTTCTTCGAGCCTGTTCGACGCGACGGCATGATTCTCATCGACGGCGGTGTGACTAACCCCATCCCCATGAACCGAGTTGTGCGGCATGCAGGCGACATTCTGGTGGGCATCGACGTGAGCGGACGCGACTATGAGACGCAGGCAGACATTCAGGACGAGTTAGCCGAGAAGCGCAAGCAAAGCAGATCGCTGTCGCGACAGATAATAAACAAACTGATTCCCGACAATCTCGACTTCAACTACTATACCGTGCTCTCACGTGTCAGCACGATGATGATTCGCCAGAACTCCCTCCTCATGGCAAAGCTCGTAAAACCCGATGTGCTTGTCGATATTCAGATAAGCCGCTACGGAGGGTTCGACTACGACAAGTCGGAGAAGCTGATAAACATCGGACGGCAGAAGACAAAACATATCCTAAACAAATACCATAACTAACAAACGAATACCATTATGAACATTCTGATTCTACAAGCCTCGCCTCGTGCGAACGGCAACACCGCTTGGATGGCGGAAGAGTATAAGAACGCAGCTGAAGCTGCCGGCCATAAAGTGACGCTGGTCAACGTCTCGAAGAAGAAGATTGCAGGCTGTCTGGCTTGCGAGTATTGCCATGGCAAGGGCAACGGCGCTTGCATTCAGAAGGACGACATGCAGGAACTCTATCCCCTGATGGCAGAGGCCGAGGTGCTCGTGCTGGCTGCCCCTATCTATTACTTCACGCTCAACGCCCAGATTCAGGCACCCATCCAGCGCATGTACTGCGTGAATAAGCCCGCCAAGGTGAAGAAGATGGCCCTGCTCGTCTCGTCCTATTCGCCCGGTGTCTATACGGGTGCCATCAGCGAGTACAACGACATCTGTGGCTACTGGGGCGTAGAAAGCACCGGCATCGTCACGGCCAAGATTGACGAGCAGAAGACCGAAGCCACGAAGCAAAAGGTGCAGGAGCTGGTGAAGAACCTGTAAAGAAGCACTTCGCCACAGTTTGTTTTCTGACACGACATGGGTCGGCTCCAGTACCACCGTGGTAGTACTGGAGTTTTCCCGTGGTAGTACTGCAGTCCTCCCACGGTGGGACTGGCGACGCTCCACGTTGTGTCGGGAAAGATGGCCTGAACGATGTCCTTCCGCTTCAAACCATCTTCGTAAATATATAGTTGAAGTTTCTGAAGTAAAAATGGAAGTTAAAGTGGAAGTTAACTCGCTGCGCTCGTGGAAGTTAAAATGGACAATAGTTAACGAAGCTGCCAGCATCCAAGGCTATTGTCCAGCACGAAGTGCTTTACTTCCAGCCAGCAACGCTGGCGTAACTACCTATTTAACTTCATTTAATAACTCCCGAAACTAAAATGCAGTAGGAAACAAGGACTCTGCCAAAAGGACGAAAAGGAACGAAACTATGATGAAACAATTGACTTTTATTGCCTGTCTGCTCATGGCAGGTATCGTAAACGCTCGCACAGAGCGTGTAACTATTCAAGGCGACCATGGCAAACTGGTGGCCGACCTGCAGCTGCCCGACGTGATGAAAGGGAAATGCCCCGTCGTCATCCTTTGCCACGGCTTCACGGGCAACAGGAACGGAGGCTTGGAAACAGGCATCGCCCACGAACTCGAAGCGCATGGCATAGCCAGCATCCGCTTCGACTTCAACGGACACGGCGAGAGCGAAGGCGACTTCCAGCAGATGACCGTCCCCAACGAGATAGAGGACGCACGCCGCGTCTATGAGTGGGTGAAGGCCGACGGACGCTTCGGAAGCATCGGCATAGCAGGCCATTCGCAAGGCGGAGTCGTTACAGCCATGCTCGCAGGCCTGTTGGGAAAGAAGGCTTTTCAGGGTGGGGTAGTGCTGTTAGCCCCTGCTGGAGTAATCCGCGACGATGCCATCCGCGGCCAAACGGGCGGGCAGCAAGGCAGTCTCGACGACCCGCAAAACCCGCCAGAATACGTCGAAGTGTGGGGGCATCACCTTGGCCGCGACTACATCACTACGGCCTTCTGGCTCCCCATCTACGAGACGGCAGCCGGTTACAAAGGCCCTGCCTGCATCGTCCACGGCACATCCGACCGCACCGTTCCCTACACCTACGGCCTCCGCTTCCATCAGCAATGGAAGAAGAGCGAGTGGCATCTGCTCGACCACTTCGACCACGGCTTCGGTCCGCAACCCGATGTGGCCGTGAAGCTCTCGGTGGCTTTCTTTGTCCGACAGATGAGCCGCTGAGGATTAAAAGAGGGGCAAGGAGCAGCCTCTCCCCAACCCTCTCCTAAAGGAGAGGGAGTTCTCCCCCTAAAGGGGGAGTTAGAGGGGGTCTCTTCTCTCGCTCCTCGCTTAATCTTTCAGGTAATAGATGACCGTAGTCACGACGCGGACATTCTTGAGCCACGGCGTGTTCTGGTCGCGGTCGTCGATGCTGAACTGCCCTTGGTCGGCAGTACGTATCTTGCCCAACTTGCTGTCGGAGTCCTTGGCAAACTGCTCCGCAGTCTTTCGCGCGTTCTTCGTAGCTTCGGCTATCATCTCGGGCTTTATGTCGTTGAGGCCTGTGAATTCGTAGCTCACGTCGCCGTTGTCGTCGTACTCGTTTCCGATGATGGTGACGCCCTGACGCATCAGGTCGGCTTGCTTCGTGACGAGTTTGCGCACGAGATCCACGTTCCTGCTCACCACGGTCACAACGCAGTTGGCCTTGTAGCGGTAGCGCACCTGCTCGCTCGAGTAGCTCATGTTGGCCTGCTGGTCAACCATCTGCGGCGGCGTCTGCGTTATCTCGTCTTCGCTTATGCCGTTGGCCTTCAGGAAGTCCACGATGATGCGCGTGTCTTTCGCAATAATGTCGTAGATTTCAGCCGGGTCGTTGCCCAACTCCTTGAACTTAAGCGGCCACGTCACCTTGTCCGCCTTCACCTCCTTCTCCGAGAGACCCTTGGCCGTTACGGTACGGTCCATCTCCTTGAACTGCACGATACCTTGCTTGATGGCTCCTCCGGCAAGGAAAAGCCCGATGGCGAGAATCAAAGCCTCGCCTGCATACTTAAACTGAATGGCTTTCATAATACTTATATTTATTGCTGTTTCTGAAATCAAAGTTGAAGTCGGGAAGGGAGTTCTTTCGCTCTGCATGTGCTCGGGCGCAGAACAGTTTCCCATTTGGCTTTGCTTCATGTCCTCTTCGGTTGTCGCTTCGGGAGCAGGCGGAACCGAAAGCTGAGAAAGCAGAAGTTGATTGTTGATTACGTCTGTTTCGGCCGTAAAGTTAACACTTTTTCCTGATTCTGTTTCCATTTGTCGGCATTTTCATGCAGGAAAAAAGCAGAAAAAGTCCGAAAAGTCGTCAATTCGAGCATTCCGTGTCAACTTTTGCATGCCATTGGAGACCCAAGTGCCGCGCCAAGACGAACCATAGTGTCCACCCTCATGCGCCGTTCCTTTCAAGTGCCCATAAAACAAAAAGAAGAACCTCTTTGGGGTTCTCCTTTGGTGCTAAAACATGAAGAGTCAGCTTCCTGCTAAAGGCTCTTCAGCCTTCTCAGCGGAGAGAGAGGGATTCGAACCCCCGGTGCCTCTCAGCACGCCGGTTTTCAAGACCGGTGTAATCGACCACTCTACCATCTCTCCGAAAAGGCATTATTCCCAAATGCGGTGCAAAGATACAACAAAAAGCGTAAAGTGAAAAGACAAATGCGAAAAATTATTTGCTCTTTGTCTAATTTTTTATTCTTTGGCCCCCTTTCCTTATTATTTTACGCGCAAAACGGGGGCTGAGCGTTGAACTTATGGCCGATGATATATGCAAGCGAAGGCTTCGGCGCGACAGGGCTAAGTGTGCTTTTTTGTTGGGATAGTTGCGCGTGTCGGGAAAAAGTCGTATCTTTGTGGTCGAATTACAGTTATCGAAACAATCTTACGAACATGAAAAATCTCGAAACCATTTGCATTCATGGCGGATGGAAGCCCAATAAGGGCGAACCGCAACAGCTTCCCATCTATCAGAGCACGACCTTCCGCTACGAGACGAGCGACCAGATGGCCCGTCTCTTCGACCTCAAGGACAGCGGCTACTTCTATACCCGCCTTGCCAACCCTACGAATGATGCTGTGGCACAGAAGATTGCTGCCCTCGAGGGCGGTGTGGGTGCTGTGCTCACCAGCAGCGGACAGGCTGCCAACTTCTACGCCATCTTCAACATCTGTCAGGCCGGCGACCACTTCATTACTTCCAACACCATCTATGGCGGCACGTTCAACCTCTTCGGCGTGACGCTCAAGAAGTTGGGCATCGAGTGTACCTTCATCGACCCCGATTGGGACGACGAACGCATCGAGGCTGCCTTCCGGCCTAACACGAAGTGCTTCTTCGGCGAAACTATCTCTAATCCAGGCGGCAATGTGTTCGACATCGAGCGCTTTGCTAAGATGGCTCACAGGCATGGCGTGCCGCTTATTGTCGATAACACCTTTGCTACGCCTATCAATTGTCGCCCCTTCGAATGGGGTTGCGACATCGTGACGCACTCCACTACGAAGTACATGGACGGCCATGCCACTCAGGTGGGCGGCGTTGTGGTCGATAGCGGCAACTTCCCTTGGGACGATTATGCCGACAAGTTCCCTGGTCTCTGCACGCCCGACGAGTCGTACCACGGACTTACCTACACAAAGGCTTTCGGCAAGAAGGCCTACTGCACCAAGCTTGTGGCACAGCTGATGCGCGACCTCGGCAGCATCCCTTCGCCACAAAATTCCTTCCTCCTCAACCTTGGCCTCGAGACGCTCCACTTGCGAATGGCACGTCATTGCGAGAATGCCAGAAAGGTGGCCGAGTGGCTGGAGAAGAACCCGAAAGTAGGTTGGGTGAACTATGCCGACCTACCCTCCAATAAGTATCATGCTTTGGCACAGAAGTATATGCCGAATGGCACTTGTGGCGTGATTGCTTTCGGGCTGAAGGGCACGAAGGAGGAAGCTATCCGCTTCATGGACAGCTTGGAATTCATCAGCATCGTGACGCATGTGGCCGATGCCCGCACCTGTGTGCTTCACCCTGCCAGCCACACCCACCGGCAGCTTAGCGAAGAGCAGTTGCGCGAGGCTGGTGTTGCTCCCGACCTCGTCCGCCTCAGCGTTGGCATCGAGAACGTCGATGACATCATCGCCGACCTCGAGCAGGCGATGGCGAAGATGTGATGTGGTTCATAGTTTAGAGTTCATGGTTTAGAGTTTAGAGTTCATGGTTTAGAGTTTAGAGTTCATAGTTTATAGTTCTTAGTTCGTGGTTATCTGGTCTGAGTTGGCCTGTTGTGTGCCTGCTCATCATAAAAATTCTTAATTCTTTCGCTGCTATGCACTATGGACTATGAACTATGAACTTTTATTTGTATCTTTGCCCTGCTAAACGAGCTAAATAGTGATGAGATTCAGCATTCATAGGCATTCTTCAATACATTCTCCCCTCAGAGGTGGAGTGGGAGGGAGTCTGCTTCTTTGCCTTCTCATCTTGCTTTCCTGCAAGAGCCAGTACATGGTGAAAGGTTCGTCCAGCGTTGACGAGCTGGAAGGCCGTGTGCTGACACTCAAGGTCTATGCCGATGGCGAGATGAAGAGCATCGATTCCACGCGGGTCGTTCATGGCCGTTTCAGCTTCGGTGGCGGCATGGACTCGACGATGCTCGGTGGCGTATTCCTCGATGGTATGAGCCTCATGCCCATCGTCTTGGAGGAAGGAGAGGTGCGCCTCAACATCGAGGACACGAAGCAAACTGCTACCGGCACTCCGCTCAACGACTCGCTGGCGTGCTTCATACTGCGCAAGACGCAGCTCGATGCACGCATGGCCGAGTTGCCGCACCTGGAAGCAAAGATGATCATGGACGGCAACGACGACGACGAAATCATGCACGAACTGCGAAAGCAGTCGCGGGAGATTGCCATCGAGAACGACCAGCTCATCACTCACTTCATACGCGCGAATTATAATAATGTATTAGGCCCGGGCATCTTCATGCTGCTGACCAACGGCTTGCCCCAGCCTGTCCTAACTCCCCAGATAGAGGAAATCATCCTGAATGCTCCGCCTTACTTCCTCGGACATCCATACGTCAGACAGTACATCAAGAAAGCCAGGGAAGCGTCCGATGTAAATGAAGAATGAAGTATGAAGAATGAGGAATTTGCTAACCTGCCGAGGGGAAAGGCTCTCTGGACTTTTCTCTATTGTCTTTACCAGCTTTTCATAGCCCTGCCCTTCGTCCTTCTGGCAACGACGCTGACAGCCCTCGTCACCATCATTGGCTGCACTTTCTTCAAGGCCAGGACGTGGGGGTACTACCCGGCCATGATGTGGAGCCGCTTCGTGTGCTTCGTCCTGCTGCTGCCCGTCCGAGTGGAAGGAAAGCATCTGCTCGACGAGAACCAGTCGTATGTCTTCGTTGCCAATCATCAAGGGGCATTCGATGTCTTTCTCGTCTATGGATACCTGAGGCACAGCTTCCGTTGGATGATGAAGAAATCGCTGCGCAACATCCCTCTCGTTGGCAAGGCCTGCGAGAGTGCGGGGCACATCTTCGTCGATAAGAGGGGACCGAAGGCCATCCATCACACCTACGAACAGGGTCGAAAAGTCCTTAGGGACGGCGTTTCCCTCATGGTCTTTCCCGAAGGGGCACGCACTTTTACCGGTCACATGGCCTACTTCCGTCGCGGAGCCTTCCAGCTGGCCGACGAGCTGCGGCTGCCCGTAGTGCCTGTCACCATCGACGGCAGCTTCGATGTGCTGCCGCGTCAGCGAGGGTTCGGCTTTGTCACGTGGCATCCTCTCCGCCTCGTCATCCATGCCCCCATCCCTCCTCAAGGCACAGGTAGCGAAGCCGTGCATCACACCCTCGAAGAGAGTTTCAACATCATCATGCACGACCTGCCGCTGAGCAGGCAAGGCTTGGTGGAGAATCCCGACCAGTAAGGCCGCTCATCCAGCCTCATGGATGCTTCTTTGGCTAAGCTAAAGGCGCAGGCGGACTATGTTGCTGTTTGTATTCTATCGGGCCAGTAGTGCTATTTATTCAGTTATTAATGTGTGTGTTTACCCCACCCCTAACCCCTCCCCTTCGAGGGGAGGGAACCTCGTCGAAAGGCTTAGCATCCTAAACTCCCCTCCCCTCGAAGGGGAAGGGTAGGGGGTGGGGACTCTTCCCTGTTTATGCAGATGTTATCTTACCCCACCCCTAACCCCTCCCCTTAGAGGGGAGGGGAACCTCGTCGAAAGGCTTAGCATCCTAAACTCCCCTCCCCTCGAAGGGGAGGGGTAGGGGGTGGGGACTCTTCCCTGTTTATGCAGATGTTATCTTACCCCACCCCTAACCCCTCCCCTTGAGGGGAGGGGAATCGCGGCGAAAGGCTCAGCATCCTAAACTCCCCTCCCCTCGAAGGGGAGGGGTAAGGGGGTGGGGACTCTTCCCTGTCTGGTTGGACGTTCATCTTACCCTACCCCTAACCCCTCCCCTTCGAGGGGAGGGGAACCGCCGCGAAAGCTCCTCCCCTCGGGGAGGCTAGGAGGGGGCTTCCCCCCTTCCCTTTGTCCCTGAAAAATCACGACATGATTTTCCTGTTCAGCACGGGGTGAAAGCCGTTGCTGCTGGGGGCTTTGACTGATGCAACGTGCTGTGTCGGCCAATGCAACGTGTTGTGTCGGCTGAAACTCCACGTTGTTTCTACCGAATCTCTATGCCGAAAAAGATGATTTTCTATGCTGATTTTATCGGCGGAGAATGCTTCGGTGGTACTTTCTTTATTACTCGAAGGAAAAAGCCTCTTTCTAAGTCGTTGATTGTCAGGTGCGATTTAAAATAAGGCCATTTCTTGCTTTCGGTGGCCTCGAGTGCCACAGAGACGAAAAAAGGCCGTCAGAACGCGACGGAATGAGAAAAGTCTTGACAAACATTGCTGTTCGGGGGAAAGCACCGAAGGTGCGAAAGAACACAGATGGGGGTGCTAACCCCCGGTACAGGAGCATCAGCATAACAAAAGCCCCCTCTCCATCTCCTTCGAGGGCGAGCGTTTTTCGCGGCAGAAAGCCTCCCCTCGGGGAGGTTTGGAGGGGGTCGAAATTGAAAGTTGAAGGGGGAAATTATTGTGGGGCTTTTAGTACCACTCGACGTTGCTGCTGTAGGAGCTTTGCTTCTTCCATCGGAGGGCGTCGGCCAGCGTAGCGGCTTTGCAGGCGAAGAGGAAGTTGAAGCTGGTGTAGGGCGACACGACCATGCTGCACGACATCGAGAAGCAGTGGAGGTCGCGCGAGAGGGAGACGGTCGTCATACTCATTTTCTTGTAGTTGAAGTCATAACCGGAGGAGAAGTTAATGTTCCAGCCTTCGGCTATGCGGACGTTGCCCGAGAAGTTGAGCGTCTGCGTGAACTTGTAGGGATAGCGCATGGTGCGTGGGTTGATGTCGGCACTGGTGTTCTCGCGCATCGTGATGCCGTAGCTGACGGAGAGGCTCCAAGGAATGTTGAACTTGAGGTATCCGTCGTCGTCCGTCTCGGCCGAGGCGACCTCTTTTGCTCCCGTCATGCCGCGTCTTCGCTCGGGGTCAACGTTCTGCATGCTGGGGTCGGCTTCGTCGAACTCGTCCTCCTCGTCGTCCTCTTCGTCGTCTCTGTCTCTGCTACTGCCGGAGAAGCGGTTCGTGAGCTTGTCGCGCATGCCCAGCAACTTTTTGAGCGTCTGGTTGTTGAACGTGTAGGAGAGGTTCTGGCTCATGCCTTGGAAGCGTCCGAAGCGCCCTCTTCCCCATTCGGTGTGGTCGCCGACGATGACGCGGCCGTTCTGGTCGAATTCGTAGGCGTAAGTGGCAAAGACGGCCGACATGGAGAAGGTGTAGGTCTTGGTGAGCTTGAGTCGGAGTCGCATGTTGAGGTCGCTCCAGGGCTTCTTCTTGGCAGCGAGGTTGTAGCTCATGGAGAGTCCGAGGTCGTCGATGAGGCTTATTTTCTTTTCGCCTGTTGAGTCGCGGCTGGTGCGCAGCTTCATTTCGAGGTTGTTGGAAACGTCGAGCGTGACGCTCCCTGACATCTGGCTGCCGGCAGTGCCATAGACTCCGCCGCTCCAGGGAGAGTAGGTGACGGTGGAGACGTTGCCGTTGGCGTCGGTGCGGACGTAGGTGTCGTATAATCCCCAGAAGGGTGTGCTGAAGTCGGGGGTGAAGTTGAAGGAGATGTTGGGCGTGACCATGTGGCGAATCTTCTGTATCTTCTTGCCGAAGAACCAGGGCAGGGGGGTGAACATGCCGTAGAGCTTGGTGTTGGCCCCGATGCTCATACTGAAGTTATAGACGTTGTAGAAGCCGTACACGGTGTCGCGCTTGACTTGTTGCCGCTCTTCGTCCCACGACTGCATTACTTTGTTTGTGTACATGCGGTCGGTGAAGGTGAAGTTGGGCGTAATGTTGATGTACTTGAAGACGGGGAAGGTGGCGTTGATGGGAATCTGGTGGCGCATGCCGTTCCGCCAGTCCTTGAGAAGGTTGCTCTTGAAGAGTTTGTTCTCCTTCGTGTTGATGCTGTTGGTGATAGAGCCGGAGTAGCTCATGGAGATCTTCTCGTACCAGCGCTCTTTGCCTGCCATCTTCTTCCGGCGGAACGGGTAGAAGCGGTTGAGCTGTATGTTGAGGTTGGGGAGGGTGATGGCGATGCTGCTGTCGCGCACCTGTTGGGTGAGGTTGAAGCTGCCGCTCAGGGTCAGTCCGATGCCAGGGAACGTCTTGCTGTAGGAAACGCTGCTGGTTCGTGTGCTCTGCGTGTAACTCTCAGGGTTGTACATGCTTGTGAGGTTGTTTCGCTCGTAGCTGCTCGTGGCGAAGTTGACGCTGGCGGTGAAGGACTGCGTGGGATTTGACTTCGGGTCCTGCCGGTGCGTCCACGTCACCTTGAAGCTGTTCGAGGCGTTGTAGTCGGGCATGTTCTTCTCTCCCGTTTGGGTATGCTGGTAGCTGATGTAGAGGTTTCCGCTGAAGCGGTAGCGCTTCTTGTAGTTGGACTGTCCGGAGAGCATCCACGAGCCTTTGGTGTAGATGTCGCCCAGCACTTTGGCATCGACATAATCGCTAAGGGCAAAGTAGTAACCGCCTTCGCGCAAGTAGAAGCCGCGCGACGTTTCGTCGCCGTAGCTCGGCATGATGAAGCCGCTGCTGTATTTGCTCTTGAAGGGGAAGAAGCCATAGGGAATGGCCAAAGGCAAAGGCACATCCTCGACCACAAGGTAGGTGGGACCGAACACGACGTCCTTTCCGGGACGCATCTTGGCGCGCGTCATGTTGAGGTAGAAGTGCGGGTGTTCGGCATCGCAGGTAGAGTAGAAAGCCTTCCTCACGTACATCGTGCCGCTGCTGTCGCGCTTGCCGTCGAGACTCTTCATGTAGCCTTCGCCCTGCTGCGTATAGACATTGGAGATGAAAGCCTTGCGCGACCTGAAGTTGTAGCTGATGCTGTCGGGTTCGTACTCGTCCGAGCCTTGTTTGAAGAGCGGCTTGCCGACGACGTTGCCCGTAGAGTCTGTGCGTCCGGTGGCGTGGACAAGGCTGCTGTCGATGGCGATGTTGATGATGTCGGCCTCAAGTTCAAGGTTCTGATAATTGACTTTTCCTTTGCCATAGAGGTTGGCACGCGAGTGGACGTAGTCGAAGGTGATGGAATCCTCGGCAGAATAGTTGACGGGGAGGTCGAGGGCGTTCTTGCTTCTCGGAGTGGTATCGACGGGCACCGTGTCGCGCTGAGTCGTGTCGGGCATAATGGTGTAGGCCTTCAGCGGAAGCGAGGGAACTCGGGCCGAGTCGCGAAGGCTATCGATGGGCAGAAGGCTGTCAATGGGCAGCAGGCTATCGATGGGCAGCAGGCTGTCGGCAAGGGCGCGGCCATAAGCAATCGCGCGTTTTCCGGCAAGGGCAGGACTGTCGGCCACAGCGGGCTTGTCCGCAAGGAGCGTATCGCCATCGTCCCACAGGAAGACGGCTCTTCCTGCAGGTTGTGCTGCCAGCGAAAGCAGGACGTAGCACGCTGCCATTATGAGTATAAACTTTGCCTTCAAGCGCTATAACATAGTTCTGATTTGCAAAGGTACGACAAAAAGTTGAAAAGTTAAAGCGTTGTAGAGGTAAAAAATGAACTCCTTAACATTTTAATCCTATTATCCTTTAACTTTTTAACCTTTTATTACCTTATCCTCAAACGGAATACGAAGCCATGAAGGCAGGAACTATCTGTTTTTAGCAGGGTACGGGGGTACGGTGGACGCTTTGCTTCACCCAATAGTCGGCAAAGTCCTTGCAGCCGTCGGGCAGGTCGTGGCGGACAAGCTTGATGCCCATGTTGTTGGTGAAAGCAAGCAATTCGCAATGAAGGTTCTCGCCCGCGGCTGTCGGCTGGCTGCTTTCCCGTTGGTACGCGGGCGTCTCGCCCGCGGCAGACGGATGGCTGCTATTCCGCAGGCGAGACGCCTGCGTACCATTTATCTCGCCCGCGGCAGTTGGCAGGCTGATTTCCCGTTGGTACGCGGGCGTCTCGCCCGCGGCAGTTGGCTGACTGCTATCCCGCAGGCGAGACGCCTGCGTACCATTTATCTCGCCCGCGGCAGTTGGCTGGCTGCTTTTCCGTTGGTACGCGGGCGTCTCGCCCGCGGCTGACGGCAGACTATTATCCCGCAGGCGAGACGCCTGCGTACCATCGCCCGCGGCTGTCTGATTTCCTTGCACTCCACCATGAGCGGGACATATGTCATATTGCAATATTGCATATTGCATTTAGTTTTTTAGAGGTAGAAAAGTAGAAGTGTTAAAAATATGTTAATATATTATATAATATATTGATATATAATTATTTATATTAATTTATACTATAAATTACTCTCTTCTCACTTCACACACTAAATTTCTTAATGCAATATGCAATATTGCAATACTGCAATATGAGAAACGCTAAAAACGCTCCCCCAAAAAAAACTTCCTTTTCGGGTGAAAATAATTGCCGATTTGCTTGCGTAATTCGGGATTTTTTCGTACCTTTGTAGCGTGAATGAGAGGAAGGGAAGAGGCCAGCCACGGCAGCCGATTAGGTTAACCTAAGTGCGCAATTAGGCACGCCTAAATCACCAACGAGGCACAGCTAAATCCCGACTCCCGTCCGA
>CACYQI010000063.1 GCA_902776455.1 uncultured Bacteroidales bacterium
TCAAGGAGTCAAAGGAGAAGTGAAGCCCCCTCCCAGCATCCAAAACTCCTATACTCCTATACTCCTTAGACATTAATAAACTCTACGGAGCCAAGGAGTAAAAGGAGGCATATATAATAATGTTACGCGCACGCGCGTACATAAGGTTTTTTCCCGAGAAAATCTGCCAATCTGCCACAGAGGGGCTTTATCGCATTGAAGTACAAACGGATATGCGTGTGGCAGATTTGTGGCAGATTGTTGAAAATGTGGCAGATTGTGGCAGATTGTGGCGATTCTTTTTAGGAGAAGGTACACTTTCCTTCCGACATCATCCAACTACACACGTTAAGTCAAGCAACTCTACACGTTAAGTCAAGCAACTTCACATGCAAAAACGCTCCACGTAGCATCGGCTCACGCTCCACGTAGCATCGGCTCACACTCCACGTAGCATCGGCTCACGCTCCACGTAGCATCGGCTTACGCTCCACGGAGCGTTAACCTACCCCCTCAGGGGATTCGAAATTTACTATTATTTTATTAGTGTCGGCTTAATAAGCACCTATGGTGCTTTTCCCCGGCGCAGGCGGTTCTTCGCTTCGTTCAGGAATTAATGCCAACGAGTTGGCTGGACGATAGCTTTGACGGACTTGAAGCCAAATATGCTCGAAAATAACCTAAGAGCAATTCAAACCTACTTAATAGATCCCACCTTCACAGACTTTTCATTTGCGGCGAAGTGAATTTTGAATTTATAAATTTTGAATTTCGGATTATATGTCGTAACTTTGCGCCCGCTATAAATTATAAATTCAACTTTCGGGAGTAATGAAACGAAGATTAAAGATTAAAGAATAAAGATTAAAGATTGGTTGTTTTGCCGCAGCCATCACTATCAGCCTTAATCCGTAATCTTTAATCCTTAATCCTTAAATTATAAATAATATGGTGTTGAGAATAGCAGTACAGTCGAAGGGTCGTCTCTTCGAGGACACGATGGCCTTGCTTGCCGAAGCGGGCATCAAGGTGAGCAGTAGCAAGCGTACTTTGCTCGTGCAGAGCAGCAATTTCCCTATCGAGGTGCTCTACCTGCGCGACGACGACATTCCGCAGAGCGTGGCAAGCGGTGTGGCCGACATCGGCATAGTGGGACAGAACGAGTTTGAGGAGAAGGCCGAGGATGCCGAAGTGGTGCGTCCGCTCGGCTTCTCGAAGTGCCGTCTCTCGTTGGCTGTGCCGAAGGGGTGCGGCTATGACGGCTTGAAGTGGTTCGACGGCAAGAAGATAGCCACCAGCTATCCTGCCATCCTGCGCCGCTTCATGCAGGAGAAACACATCGCTGCCGACATCCATGTCATCACGGGCAGCGTGGAGATAAGTCCGGGCATCGGGCTGGCAGATGCCATCTTCGACATCGTCAGCAGCGGTTCAACGCTGGTGAGCAACAACCTCATCGAGGTGGAGACCGTGATGCAGAGCGAAGCCCTCCTGATTGCCAACAAGGACCTGGACGAGGCGAAGCGCAAGGTGCTCGACGAGTTGCTGTTCCGCATCGAGGCCGTCAAGGCGGCTGAGGACAAGAAATACGTGCTGATGAACGTGCCGACGGCTCGTCTGAATGACATCGTGGCCGTGCTGCCGGGCGTGAAAAGCCCTACCGTCATGCCCCTTGCCACAGAGGGATGGAGCAGCGTCCACACGGTCATCGAGGAGAAACGCTTCTGGGAAATCATCCGCGAACTGAAGAGTCTCGGAGCGGAAGGCATCCTCGTCGTGCCCATAGAGAAGATGATACCGTAAAAGCCCCCCCTCTAACTCCCCCAAAAGGGGAGAACAATTTTCAATTTTCAATGTTCAATTTTCAATGAAAATCTATACTTATCCTTCAAAAGATGAACTCGATGCTTTGCTTCGACGGCCTGTCCGCGATGCTTCGGAGCTGAATGCCACCGTTGCGGCTGTGCTTCAGGAGGTACGGATGAAGGGCGATGTTGCTGTCCGCGAATACGAAGAGAAGTTCGACAAGGTTCAGCTCGATGACCTCGCTGTCTCGGAAGCAGAAATGCTTGCTGCCGAGGAACTTGTCAGCAACGAGTTGAAGCAAGCCATCAACCTTGCACACACGAACATACGTCGTTTCCACGAGGCACAGCGGTTCGAAGGTGAGCACATCGAGGTGACGAATGGCGTGGAGTGCTGGCAGAAGTCTGTTGCCATCGAGCGTGTCGGGCTTTACATCCCCGGCGGAACAGCTCCTTTGTTCAGCACCGTGCTCATGCTTGCCACGCCTGCCAAGATAGCAGGGTGCAAGGAGATTGTGCTCTGCACGCCTCCCGCTCGCGACGGTAGTGTCAATCCCGCCATCCTCGTTGCAGCCCGCACGGCTGGCGTAAGTCGCATCTACAAGATAGGTGGGGTGCAGGCCATCGGCGCTATGGCTTACGGAACGGAGAGCGTGCCTAAGGTCTATAAGATATTCGGTCCGGGCAATCAGTTCGTGATGTGTGCCAAGCAGCAGGTCAGCCTGCACGATGTCGCCATCGACATGCCGGCCGGTCCGAGCGAAGTGGAGGTGCTTGCCGACGAGACAAGCAACGCCAGCTTCGTAGCCGCCGACCTCCTTTCGCAGGCAGAACACGGCGTGGACAGTCAGGTACTGCTCGTCTGCAAGAGCATCGACACGGCAAAACAGGTGGAAGCAGAAGTGGAGCGTCAGCTTGCTCTCTTGCCCAGAAAGGAGATTGCCGCGAAGGCTCTCGAGCACAGCAAGGCGATAGTGGTAGGCGACGACGGCGAGATGATGGAGATAACCAACCGCTATGCGCCCGAACACCTCATCATCGAGACGTCCAACTACATGGAACTCTCAGAGAAAGTGGTGAATGCGGGTAGCGTCTTCCTCGGACCTCTCACGCCCGAAAGTGCAGGCGACTATGCCAGCGGCACGAACCATACGCTTCCCACCAACGGCTATGCAGTCGCTTATAGTGGCGTGAACCTCGACAGCTTCTGCCGCAAAGTGACCTTCCAGCACATTCAGCCCGAAGGCATCGCTGCCATCGGACGTGCCGTAGAGCTGATGGCAGAGGCGGAAGGGCTTGATGCACACAAGAATGCGATGAGCCTTCGAATGAAAGAAGTAAGTAAGAGGTAAGAGGTTAGAAGTTAGAGGTTGGAGAATCCTCTTACTCCTAACCGCTTATCCCTTACCACTAAAATAGTGAATTATGAACTTTGAATTAAGCAAACTGGTACGTCCCAACATCTGGGCACTCGAGCCTTATAGTTGTGCTCGTGACGAGTTCAAGGGCATGGAGGCACACGTCTTCCTCGATGCCAACGAGAACCCGTACAACGACCCCATCAATCGTTACCCAGACCCCTTGCAGGAAAAGCTCAAGGCTTGTCTTGCTCCCCTCAAGGATGTCTCTCCCTCGCAGATATTCCTGGGCAACGGAAGCGACGAAGCCATCGACCTCGTCTATCGCATCTTCTGCAATCCGGGGAAAGACAACGTAGTGGCTATCGCTCCGACCTACGGCATGTACAAGGTGTGTGCCGACATCAACGATGTGGAATACAGAAGCGTTGCATTGTCAGCAGATTGGCAGCTCGACGCTAAAGCTCTGCTTGGAGCTACTGACGCGCATACCAAAGTCATCTGGATATGCTCGCCCAACAATCCTACGGGCAACGATTTTCCTCGCGAAACGATACACGAAGTGCTCACAAACTTCGAGGGAATCGTGGTCATCGACGAAGCCTATTCCGACTTCTCGTCGCAGATCCCCTTCCGCAGCATGCTGGCTAATTATCCCAACCTCATCGTGCTGAACACGTTCAGCAAGGCTTGGGCTTCGGCTGCCATACGGCTCGGCATGGCGTTTGCCAGCGAGGAAATCATCGGGCTTTTCAACAAGGTAAAGTACCCCTATAACGTCAACCTGCTGACACAAGAGCGGGCTATGGCCTTGATAGCCGATTTCGCCTCTATCGACAGGTGGCAAGCACAAATCCGTCGCGAGCGTGACCACGTCCTGCCTGCTTTGGCCGAACTGCCCATCGTGTTGAAAGTCTTCCCCACGGACGCCAACTTCGTGCTCGTCAAGGTGACAGAAGCCGACCGCATCTACCGCTATCTCATTGAGCAAGGTATAGTTGTGCGCAACAGAACGCGTGTCCAGCTTTGCAAAGACTGCCTTCGCATCACCATCGGCACAAGGCAGGAGAACAACGAACTGCTCGGAGCCTTGCGCTTCTATAAGTAAGGACCCCCTTACCCCCTTTAGGGGGAAAGCCTCTCCCCATCCCTCTCCTAAAGGAGAGTGGGAATAAATGGTAAGGACCCCCTTACCCCCTTTAGGGGGAATAAATGGTAAATGGTAAGGACCCCCTTACCCCCTTTAGGGGGAATAAATGGTAAATGGTAAGGACCCCCTTACCCCCTTTAGGGGGAATAAATGGTAAATGGTTAAATGATTAAATGGTAAATGAGAGATGAAAAGGATTTTATTCATCGACCGCGACGGCACAATACTTCGCGAACCATCTGACGAACAGATTGATAGCTTCGAGAAGTTCAGCTTTGTGCCCGGAGCCATCAGCGCCTTGCGTTTCCTCCGACAGCATACCGACTTCCTCTTCGTCATGGTGAGCAATCAGGACGGATTGGGCACCGACAGCTATCCCGAGGATACCTTCTGGCCGACGCAGAACCTGATGCTCGACATCTTGAAGGGCGAGGGCATCACCTTCGACGCTATCCACATCGACCGCAGTTTTCCCGAAGAACATCTTCCCACTCGTAAGCCCGGAACAGCCATGCTTACCGACTACATGACAGACGCTTACGACCTGCAGGGAAGCTTCGTCATCGGCGACAGACCCACCGATGCCCAGTTGGCTGAGAACCTTGGATGTCGTAGTCTCATCTTGGGCGACGACATGAACTGGCAGAAGATTGTCGAGCTTGTCTTTGCAGGAGAGCGCATACAGAGCGTGAAACGTACTACAAAGGAAACGGACATCGAGGTGCGCATCAACCTGGACGGCAACGGAAAAGCAGACATCCAGACAGGACTTGGCTTCTTCGACCACATGCTCGAACAGATAGCCAAGCACGGCATGACCGACCTCTACATCCGTTGCAACGGCGACCTCCACGTCGATGAGCACCATACCATCGAGGATGTGGCATTGGCTCTGGGCGAGTGCATCCGCAAGTCGCTCGGCGACAAGCGTGGCATAGAGCGCTACGGCTACTGTCTGCCCATGGACGATTGCCTTTGCCAAGTGGCACTCGACTTCGGCGGAAGGCCGTGGCTCGTGTGGGATGCCGAGTTCCATCGGGAAAAGGTGGGCGAGATGCCTACAGAGATGTTCCTCCACTTCTTCAAGAGCCTCAGCGACAGCGCAGCCATGAATCTCAACGTCAAGGCAGAAGGGCAGAACGAGCACCACAAGATAGAAGGCATCTTCAAAGCCTTTGCCCGAAGCTTGCGAATGGCTGTCCGCAGAGATGTGGCTCATTTCCAACTGCCTTCAAGCAAAGGAACGCTGTAGTCCCTCTCTAACTCCCCAAAGGATATTCCATGATAAATAGAACTCCGCTCATTAAAAGCACGTCAAGGTGATAGAGTATCCTTGAATTTCCTAACGCGTTGTAAATAGCGAAAATACTAAATTGTAAGTAAATAGTAAATCGTCAAATCGTAAATAACTTTGATGTTCAATAACAAATACAGTTCTTCGCTTCTTGAGAAAGCCGTAATGGAAATCAATCGTCTGCCTGGAATAGGCAGCAAGACGGCTTTGAGGCTTGCTCTCCATCTCCTCAAGCAAGACACGGAGCGGGTGGAGGCATTGGCCGAGAGTCTTGTCGAGATGCGTCGAGGCGTGCATTACTGCAAGGTTTGCTACAACATCTGCGACGATGAGCAATGCGAAATCTGTAGCAACCCGCAGAGGGACAGCAGCATAGTCTGCGTTGTTGAGAACGTTCAGGACGTGATGGCTATCGAGAACACCATGCAGTACCGCGGTCTCTACCATGTGCTAGGCGGCGTCATCAGCCCCATTGACGGCATCGGTCCGAGCGACTTGCAGATAGAAAGCCTCGTAGAGCGCGTCCGGAAGGGTGGGGTAGAAGAGGTCATACTTGCCCTCAGCCCAACCATGGAAGGCGACACCACCAACTACTACATCTTCCGAAAGTTGGAGGATACAGGCGTCAAAGTGACCGTCATAGCCCGAGGCATCGCCCAAAACGACGAACTGCAGTACACCGATGAAGTTACGCTGGGACGTGCTCTCGCTGGTCGAATACCGTTTGGGAGATAAGCTAATTTAAAGAACCCACCTTAAAAGTTGAGGAACATCTTCAGCAGATAGAACACTATGGGCACGAGGAGGCTTGGCAGGAGATTGACTGTCTTGCAGTCTTTGATGCCGAGGATGCTGAGTCCTGAGCTGATGATGAGTACGCCACCTACGATGCTGAGTTCCACGCGCATAGGCTCTGGCATACCGCCTGCACAGAAGTATCCGATGAGGTAGAACATGGTTTGCCAGCAGAAGAGAACGGGAGCGGCAAGTAGCATAATCCATCCATAGGAAGCGGCAAGTACGGCTGAGGAAACGAAGTCGAGCGTGGCATTTGTATAGAGAAAGGTGTTAGCCGACTCGCCCCATGACCAGCCGGCAGTAGGGGAGAGTGCCGAAAGCACGGGGCCAACGATGGAGAAAGTGCCGATGCAGTAGAGCAGACAGCCCGTGACGAGACCAGAACTGACCTCCTTGCCTGCTGAAGGATTCTTGGAGCTGGAGGTTGTCTGTCGTTCGATGCGTCCTGCCAAGTTGAGTTTTGTTCCGATAAGTCCGCCAATGGCGAGGCTCAGGATGAAGAGAACGGGAAATTCGCTTTTCGCCATGTTGGGAAGCGATGCGTTCATGCCAAGCACGAGACAGCAAAGACCCAGCCCATCGAAGAGTGTCTTCTTGTACTTCTCCCCGATGCCGGAGCGAACCAAGGCTCCGAAGGTGCTGCCGAGGATAATGGTGCAGGTGTTGACGATAGTTCCGAGCATCAGTTGGAAATTGAAAGTTGAAAATTGAAAGTTGAAAATTGAAAAGCCTCTCCTAAATCCTCACCTAAAGGGAACCAACGGTCGACGGCCGAAGGGAAGGTCAAGGACTTCAGACCCCCTCTAACTCGGAGGACACCCTCTCCCGCGGGAGAGGGATGGGGAGAGGCTTGAGGGCTGCGGAGGTTCTTCCCCTCTTAGCCAGCTGAGCAGTTCGCCTTCGCTTGTCATGCGGAAACGGAAGGTTTGGGCGCGGCTTTGGTTGTATTGCTGTTCGATGTATCGTAGCGATTCGTCGGTCTGTCCGTCGTGCAGGTGCTGCAGGGAGTTGTCGCTGATAACGAGGACGTCTGTTGTGTCGTCGATGTAGGCATTTGCGTAGATGCCTCGGTTGCCGAGCATCTGGTAGAGCTTCGGCTGAGGCGTCTGTGTGTCGGGAACCAGATAGAGTTCCTTCGTGTAGAGCGGATTCATGCTGCCTTCATAGGACAAGCGGGCGTTTTGGTAGTGACGGAGCGTCAAGTGAAGGTCCTTTGCCGTCTGTTCGGGAACGAAGTATGGGCTGTAGTGTCCTCCGAAGATGTCCTCCATCTCGCTTTCGGTCAGCACTCTTGGCTGGTAGCCATGAAAAGCAAGTCCTTCGAGACGCTCGCGTGCTTCGGCAGGAACATTCTCACCCAAAACGGCATAATGAAGGTTGCGGCTCAGTCCCGTCTTGACTTCTGCTCCAAGTGCCTGCAGTCGTTTCTGCAAGTTCTTGGTGGGGGTGCGAAAAGTGCCAAGCAGGCAGACAGAGCGATGCGTGAAGGGCGTTTCCTGCTGGAAGTCGCTGTCGCCAAAGAGTTCGTACTGCATAGTGTTGAATCTGTGGTGCTATTATCTCTTACTCTTCGCCTTCATCTTTGGCAGCGAGTTGGCGAACCTTGATGATGTTGGAGACCTTGTCGCTGGTGAGTCGCAGTTCTGCTTCGCGTCCGTTCTTCGGGTCGGTGTTCTTTTCGAGCGTGATGTTCACCTTATGTTTGCCCGGATGCCTGCCCAGCAAGTCTGGTATGTCGATAGAAAGCCAGTCGGGAGTGCCTCCGGTGAACTCGAGATTCCAGTTGTTCTGCACGTTGAAGCAGATGGAGTCGCTGGTCCAGTTTGCGCTGTCTGTCAGTTCGAAATGTACGTTTTCAGGAACGACTTGGCTGTATCCTTCGAGATAGGAGTCGGCAGTATAAGCGGGATGCCTGATGTCGAGCATGCCGAGCTGGACGATAGGAGCGGAATAGGAATAGTCGTGCGACTGGACAAGCACGAGTCCTTTGCGCGTCTGTCCTGTATCATTCGGTTTGACCGACAGGATGACGCGACAGAGGTAGCGTTTCCTGTAGTCGTAGCTGATGTCCAGATGGTTATCTCCTTCAACGGCAATCCAATCTGCTTGTGGCGTCACGGACCAGCTGTCGTAGGTGAAGAAGAGCAGAGAATCGATGGTTTGGTCGGCATAGAGTATGATGGACTGAGGTACGGGAGTCAGTTCATGCAGGTCGGGGTCGCCCGAACAGGATGTCACGAGCGAAAGCATCCCGCATGCAAGCGGCAAAATCAGTTTGTAAGTCTTCATTCTGTTTCTTTTATCCTTTAATTGCAAGGGCAAAGTTAGCCAAAAAGTCACATTCTGCAAAATCTTTTTGGCAGAAGTTTCTTTATTAGAAAGAAAATGTGTAAATTTGCGGTGTGAAGAATATCTACCATAGGGACATCATCGAGATTCTGCTTGAATGCGGCAGGGATGGCTACCGCATCAAGAACGTGGCGCGCCGCATCTACAACAGGCACGTTGACCTCTTTGTCTCTGACGTTGACTACAATGAGATACGCAACAGCATCGGTCATTATCTGTGGATACAGAGCAAGCGTCCCGAGTCGCCCTTCTGTCGTACACGTTATGGCACCTATGCCATCAAGGCTGACTTTGCCATCCAGCTCGACCTCTTCTTGGACATGTCGCCCCGTAGCGATGCACACAACGAGCAGGCAAAGCCCGTGCCCAATCCTCATCACGTTCAGCTGGAACTCAACCTGTAAAGAGCGAGCCTCTCCCCTTCCCCTCCCCTAAAGGGAAGGGATTAAAGTTTCCTCTCTTGCTCCCTGCTCCTTGCTCCCTGCTCCTTGCTCCCTGCTCCTTGCCCCTAAAAAAGACAATCAGCTATTCTGCTTGAAGTAGTAGATGAATGTAGCCAGTCCTTCGAGTGCCTTCTTGCCTGTTTCCTGTACTTCGATGGTGAACTTGATGGTCGTCTTGATGGCACCGCGCAGGTTCAGCAGTTCCTCCAGCTTGGTCTTCATGCAGATGTGCTGGCCGCTCAGCACGGGCTGTGCGAACTTCATGCGGTCCATGCCGTAGTTCATCATGCGCTCCAAGTTGTGTACTTCGATAATCTGGTCCCAAAGATGAGGCAGCATGCTCAGGGTCAGATAGCCGTGCGCTATGGTCTGCCCGAAGGGACTTTCCTTCTTGGCCTTCTCGGTATCGACGTGTATCCATTGATGGTCGAGCGTAGCATCGGCAAACATGTTGATGCGCTCCTGGCTAAGCTCTACGTAGTCACTTACTCCCAGCTCTTTCCCCTCGTACTGTTGGAAGTCCTCGTAGGAATTGATGATAACTTTACTCATATCTAAAGTCGGTTGATTAATGAAATTCGGTACAAAAGTACAAAATTATTTTCAATTCATCATCCTTAATTCCCAATTTCTTTGTACTTTTGCAGCCATGATTTGCAAAAGGCACCTTCTTTTCGTCCTCATCCTGCTGAATTGCCTGCTTGCGATGGGCGAGAATGCCGCAGAGCGCACGAAGCGCGACTTCCAGCGGCTGGGCTTGTCGTTCTACGAATGTCACGATGTGCGCATTCTGCCAACAGGCGAGATAAAGTTCCGCGACCTCTTCCAGACGGTCGAGCAGGCGCGGAAGTACATCCTCATGGATTACTTCAAGTTCCAGCAGGACAGCATCTGCGGCGCCCTTCTCGACATTCTTCGTCGCAAAGCCCGCGAGGGCGTGAAGGTGTACATCCTCTTCGACAGCTTTGGTAATCACGACAGCGACTATCCGCTCTCCGACACCTTGCAGGCAAGCATCCGGCGCTCGGGCGTAGAGATAGCGGCCTTCGACCCCTTGCGTTTCCCCTGGATAAACCACCTCATGCACCGCGACCACCACAAGATTGCAGTCATCGACGGCGAAGTGGTCTATACCGGCGGCATGAACGTGGCCGACTATTACCTGCACGGCAAACCGAAAGTGGGCAAATGGCGCGACATGCACATCCGCATGAGCGGCTCCATCGTAATGGCTTACGAAGAGCTGTTCTGGAAGATGTGGAGAAAGACCCCCTCTAACTCCCCCTTAAAGGGGGAGAACCAAAGGTCAGCGACCGAAGGGAAAGCTAACTCCCTCCCTTTAAGGGAGGGCTGGGGTGGGTCTGTTGCTTTTGCTTCCCGCTGGCCGCGCGAGACGCCCCGCATCATGCGGCAGACTTATTGCGCAGCCATCGACAACGCCGAGCATCTGGTGCAGATTGTCAACCCCTATGCCATGATATTCGGCGAGGTTAGGGCTTCGCTCCGACGAGCATTGGAGCGTGGCGTCAAGGTGCAGTTCATGGTATCGACCAAGAGCGACGGCTTGGCCAACGACGATGTTATCGGACTGGAGATGCGTAAGCTGATGAAGCGCGGAGCGGAAGTCTGGTACTACAACGACGGCTTCCATCACAGCAAGGTAATGATGATAGACAGTCAGTTCTGTACCGTAGGCACCACAAACCTCGATGCACGTTCCCTCTGCTTCGACTACGAAGTGAACGCCTTCATCTTCGACCCCGCCACGACTGCTGCCTTGCAACAAGTGTTCGACGACGACGTAGCAAACCATTGCACCCTGCTCACGCCCGAAGTCTTTCGGCAGCGTTTTCCCTTGAAACGCCGCATCCGTGCACGCATATTCACCCTTGCCAAACGCTTTATGTAGACCCCTTCCAAACCTCCCCGAGGGGAGGCTTCTCCCTCTCCCACGGGAGAGGGTTGGGGAGAGGCTGTTAATTTACAATTTAACAATGTACAATGTACAATTGATGTACAATTTAGTAATTTAGCCATTTACTTCCCCTTTCCTCCCTTCCCCCTCTCCCACGGGAGAGGGTTGGGGAGAGGCTGTAGAGGGCTGGGGAGAGGCTATTTAAACTTCTATCTTCGTAAAGTTCTTGCCAAGGGTGTTGGAGAAGGTAAAGCCGCCGCCGCGGTCGTCGCCCGTGCAGCCGGTAATGTTGACATCTGTCAGGTTCGCGGTCCCCTCTTCGTTGTTGATGCCGCCGCCGTCGCCGCCCCAGCCGCCTTTCAGGGTGCCGCCAGTGAGGTTGAGTGTTGCGCCTTTACGAACCGTGATGACCTGACCGCCGGTGTTCCATTCGCGTGCCTTGAGTCCGCGGTTGAGCGTATGACCGTTGAGGTCGATGGTCACGATTATGCCTTCCGCGATATTCAGCGTGCTGCCAGTGAGGTCGATGTCGGCCATAAGTTTGATGTCCGCCTTGTCGGCGATGGCATTGCGCAGCTCTTGGTCGGTTGAGACGGAGGTCTGCGAAAAGGTTGTAGCGGAGCATAGTAGCGCTACGAGCAAAGTGGATAGTTTACTACTCATAATTGTAGAGTGATAGGTTAGGATTATCCGCTACCGTATCAGCATTATCGGGTACTGCTTTTAGGGGCTGTCTAAAACGTCACGTGCTGTGTCGTCTCACGCAACGTGGAGCATCGGCCAACGCAACGTGGAGCATCGGCCTTCGCTCCGTGGAGCATCGGCCTTCGCTCCGTGGAGCGTTAGCCGACGCCGCGTGCAGCATTTTTCACCCCCATGCATCGCCAAATTTCTCTCTGTTTGGCGACCTCCTTTTGCTGGTACGATGGCGGATAATCAATTATAGGTTATTCTATAATGGTTTTACGTCCATTATTCATAAATACACCCTTTGTGGCGGGCTTGCTGCTGAGCTTGCGACCCTGCAGGTCGTACCAGTCACCTGACATCTTACCTGTTCCATCAGACATCGCTTCGATTCCTGTTTCTCCACTGAAGGTCTGCTCCACACCACAAACGGTGCAGACTTTGTCCTCGAAGTTGTGCAACTCTGTTGGAGCATATCTGCAGTATTTGCACTTCATGCTATGCGTGTCTTTTGCCGTAGTGCCAGAATAGGTGTAAGTATGGCCTTCATGTTTGCAAGGCTCAAGTCGAGCATAGGCATTGAACCAGCAGGTCAGTAGTCGCTGATCCTCGTTGATGATGGTTGCAGAATTCTTGTCTTTGCCTGCGAAGACGCATACAGCATGGTCGCGGAACATGATGGTGCCCTTTGAGCCTCCACCCCAGAGACGACGCCGTGCACGGTGGGGAAGACCGGGGAAGTCATCATCAAAATCTTCACGTTTGTAAGGCTGATCGTCACTGTCTGTGCCAAATGCCCGGCCTTCTTCTTCCGCAGCATCTTCACCGGCCCAAGCCTCCACAATAGCATCACCGCTAATTTCGATAATAGTGTCGTCGTCACCACCGGCTCCTCCACTGCTTATACCTGAACCGATTCCGGAACCTTTTGCCTGGACGTGGCCGCCCGTGATGATGATATCCAGGAAACCACCATCCTCGCCACCGCCGATGCCGGCTGCATTTCCGTCTCCTACGGCATAGACATAGCCGCCGTTAATGGTAACAGGGCCGCTTGGAGCATCTTCTCCGCCGCCGATGCCGGCTCCGTCAACGCCGCCGTAGGCTTCCACGTGGCCGCCATTGATGGTTATGTCGGCTCCATATATGCCGTCTCCGCCGCCGATGCCGGCTGCGTAGCTATCACCATGAGCGATAACCGTACCGCCATTAATGGTGACTTTAGCCCTTGTCCTGGGGTCATCTATGAAATACTGACCGCAACCGATACCTGCCGCCTCATGGCCGCCAGTGGCATTGATGCTTCCGCCATAAATGTTAAGAGTGCCCCACGAGTTGTATCTGCCACCGCCGATGCCGGCACCGCCGGGAGAGTCGCCGCCCTTTGCCGTGATGTTACCGCCATAGATAATGTCGTTGTACTTTAAGCCTGCGCTTCCGCTGTAGGCCGTAATTCCGCTCATGTTATATTCTGTAGGCTCGCCTGCCATTGCTACGGTTACGCCCTCATTGCCGGTTATGGTATGAGGTGCCTTGCCCTGAACATCGCGGGGGGGCGTGGTGTAGAAGCAGTTGGAAATCGTCACATGGCCTCCGTATTGCTGTGAACGGACGAATGTCTTTCCTCTCTGCACCGTCGCAATAGCGGGTGCGAATACACAATCATTTGATATTGACGTGCCCGTAGGTATAGGTATCGTTCCTGCCGACGAAGCCGCCAATCCAACTTTCATCAGAGGTGCTGGCGCCTGCAGCCGTTCTTGGTGCTGACACGGCAATTCTCGATGGTATTGCACTCGTATGCGCTCCAGACGTCCAAAAACGATACCTCCTGCATAGGGTTCTGCCACCGTTACTTCACGTGTGACGTGCAGGTTCTTGATGGTGGCATTATTTATCCCTTCCTCCGCACACCTTCTCGTTCGATGCTCCACGTTGTGTAAGCCGATACTCCCGTTTGTCGGCATTCCATGCTAATATGACTCTTTCTTAACTTCCCTCGTCAAAACTCCCTATTCTAACCCGTTGATTCCCACCTGTGATTAAAAATTATTGGTGTCCGGGGAAAAGCGCCGAAGGCGCGACAGACTACAGACGGGTGTCCTCCGCCTGCGCCTGACCGAAGGGAAGAACCCCCGGGCCAATTGCATTAACAAAACTAAGCCCCGAAGGGGCGACGGAACATATAACGTGCTTAATAGCAACATGTTTAGGTCTCTGTCGCCCCGTTGGGGCTTCTTTGGTTGTCGCACTACTTCCGGGGGGTCTTCCCTTCGGTCAGGCGCAGGCGGAGGACACCCCCGTCTGTGGTCTCTCGTCCCTTCGGGACTTTAGAGTAAGCCCCCATGAGCTGCTTTTCATCAGGAAAGCCGATGGATAGGAGCATCAATTGGGATGCGCATGCTTTTCCCCGGACAGCAATAATTAAAAATAAGCCCATTCCTCGCCCTTTCCGGTCCAAGGTGCCACAGAAGCAAAAAAAGCCGTCAGAGCGCGTCCAAATGCGAAAACTTCTGACAAACGTCCCTGTTGCCTGCGGTTAGGAGATGCCCCTTTAACTCACTGGCTTACGTTACTTGAAACTCAGTTGAACTCTATTCTATTATGGTGGGTTCTATAAATTAGCTTTGAATTGCTCTTAGGCTATTTTCGAGTAGATTTGACTTCAAGCCCGCCGAAGCGTAGCGAGCTACGTTTCAAGGGATTGGAGGCAAAGATGCCGAAAAGAAGCAAGAGCAAACAAAGATAATTCAAGTTTTGAACACATAGAATCACTATACGGTCAAAATGTTGGGGATGGTATTCACATGTCAGTTTCCAATCGTATTAGACTTTCCTCCACCTGTAGCAATATCGCAGATGTGAAGTCCTGGCGTGACATATTCTTTTGAAGGTAGTTTCAGGCGTGTTCACTAAGTTGCTCTTTATATGATTTTGCCTTAGTCTTGATTGAATTTTCGAAAATTTTGGGAAAAGGTAACTGGATGTAGTCCCAAATCTAAGCAAAGGTGCTATTTTCTGGAATAATTTTGATTTTACTGCTTGAATTGTTGCCCTCCTGATTCACTTGTATCTGAACAGGAATGCGTTCTTGTAGTTCCTCTACATGGCTGATGATACCTACATGACGACCTGCTTTAGTATGGAGTGAACGGAGGGTTTCTACTGCTTTTTGGAGTGGTTCACCGCTGAGTGTGCCGAAACCCTCATCGATGAAGAGGGTGTCAACTTGCAGCTGCTGACCGATGTCACTCAATGCTAATGCCAACGAGAGTGAAACGAGGAAACTCTCACCACCTGAGATGGTGCTGGCTGCACGACTTACAAATCCTTGGTATGCATCTTCCAACGAGATGACGAAGGTGCCAGGAGTCACCTTCAAGGTGTAACGATCTGTCAGCGTCTTCATGTAGCTGTTGGCAGAATGTATGAGACTTGTCAGGACGTAGCTCTGGGCAATCTTACGGAAGGTGCTACCGGTAGAGTTACCAATCAACTGATTAAGTTTTGACCACTTTTGATAGACAGCCTTCTTCTCGTCAGCTTCCTTGATGAGTGCACCAAGATGCTCTTTGTTCGCCTTGTCCGTCTTGAGTTCCTGGTTGAAGGCTCCCTTCTTCTCTCCAATCTCCGCAAGCTGTTTCTCAATGCCTTCTAAGCGTTCGGAGAGTGCTTCGAGAGAGTCTTCTTCAGTCAATTCTGGCTTCTTCGTCTGATGCTCTGCAATAAGTTTCTCTGCATTGTCAAAGAGGGTTTTCTTGGCTACGACAGCCTCACGAGCAGTCTTCTGTGATTCATTCTCGCGCGTAATATCATTAGATGTATAGGCGTTCAGAAGCTCCAGACGTTCCATGTTGAGCTCTGGGTGTTCTGCAAGGAATCCGTTGAGATTCGTTTGGTTAACGTTCTGACTTTCCTCAGCCGTCTTCAACTTGCTGAGAGCTGTAGCCACAGAGGTATTGAGAGTATTGGCTTTTGTGAGCAGATTCTCAACCTTGACAACATCACTTGGTTCAATGTCATTCCATGAAGGCATAGCCGAAAGGATGGTCATCATCACATTCTGGACATTCTCCACTTTTGCCTTTTCTGTATCGAGATTGCCAGCAAGTGTTTGCTTCTTTTGAACCTTGTCATTGTATGCTTTGGCAGAAGAGGTGAGAGTAGTGGCAAATTCCTTTGGAGATTCTTTCCAATCCATTTGCCAGTCACCAGCGATTAACTCAGATACTTTCTGCATGGCGTTTTCGACTTCGGTTTTCTTTGATGCCACAAGCGTTTCGGCTGTAATGATTCTACCTTTGCACTCAGTCATCGCTTTCTCTGCTTCAGGAATTTTAGCGGCTAAGGTCTCTACATTCTTGCGTTTTGATTCGAGTACTTTACGTAAGTTCTTAACCTCAGTTTCCTGTGCCTCGCCATCTTTGATTTTGGCTTTCAACTCGCCAAAAGATTTGTTTGCCGATTCTTCAAGTGAAGCAAGTACAGATAGGGTAGTGGATTCGACGAGCTCACCAACCATACTATCCAACTCTTCTATGTCACAAGCCTTGCAAGCTTCCAATGCTTTCTGCGTTGCATTGGCAACAGACTTATCTTCATAGAATGCTTTAAGGTCTCGCTCGTATGTATTTGAATCTGATTTGATTTCTGCTTCAAGTTTCACCTTTGTATCAACCAAATTCTTATGCTCCTTTTCTGCTTCTTCGTATGCTTCTTTCAATCCACCAACGAGAGCAGCCAGTTCCTCTTCTTGAGGGAGTGCTGACTTGATTTCTTGACGGCATACAGGACAGATGTCACCTACCTGAAGCTTAGTTCTTAGGGTCGAAGCAAACTTGTTGGCAGTATCGCTTTGTTTGTCCAAATCCTCCTTGCGAACGTCCATCTTGATCTTTGCATCATGGATAGGGGCATCCATAGCAGCTGACTTTGCAATCTTCTCGTCAAGCGTCAGCTTTTGCTCAGCGAGATTCTTGCGTGTTGCTTCATGTTGAGACTTAGCAGATTCCAGCGTTTCGATGCGCTCTTTGGCAGTTGTAATCTTCCCCAACAATTCTTTCGCAGCATCACGCTTTTCACGCAGCTCGGGAAGGTTAAGAGCCATAACAGCATCTTCCTTAGCCTTTACCTCTGCTTCCTTTTGCTCAAAAGCATCCTTAGCGTTCTTGGCATCCTCCTTTGCTTTCTCAAACACAGGCGTGAGCTCTTCTGTCAGTTTCTTGTTCTCCGACTCAATATCTGTCTGGCTCTTCTTGATTGTTTCACGTCCCTTATCGATGGTATTCAGATGACCAACGATTGTCTGAGCATTCTCATATACGCTGACCTTGTCAGCTTCGGCAGAGATAAATGTCTCAATCTCTTTTATTTCATCCTCAATCTTATCAACCTCATTCTCTGCATATTTCTGTCCACCTGACAACGCAGAGTAAGTTTCAGATAACTCTTCAAGAACCTTCTTCTGCGCCTCCTGAGTGCTTGAAGCCTTCTTCACCTCCGACATCCACAGACGTGCATCAATAGTCGCATTCCAATCCTTTACAGTTTGCTCCTTCTGCTTGAAGTCTTCACTATCAACGGCTTCGTTGGCTAAACGTAATGCGTCAGATGCATCATTCTTACCTTTCGTCAGTTCGGCATCTTTAGACATCCAGTCGCGTTTTGCTACATCTTTGTCATTCTTTGCCTTTATTTCTTTGTATTGGCTATCAAGAGCCGTTAACGCTTCCTGCTTCTCGGCAATTTCTGTTTCAGTTAGAGTTCGAGTTCCGTCAACGATACGCTTGGCATCTTCCCATTCTTTTTTCTTCTGATCGGTCAGTTCATAAACCTTTGCGCCAATCTTTGAATAGATGTCCACACCCGTAATCTTTTCCAGAATCTCCGCCTTATCGTCATCTTTACTGTTCAGGAATCGGGTAAACTCGCCTTGTGCAAGCATGGTTGTACGGCAGAACTGATTGAAATCCAAGCCTACAGCAGCTCGTATCTCATTCTTAATCTCTGCGTCTTTGGTCAAGGTGACATCCGTTTCAAGGTTCTTCAGTTCCCAAGTCTTTGTTTTGATGGAACCACAGACTTTCTTGTAGGCACGAGCTACAGCCCATGTAGCTTCATAGCTCACTCCATTGCTGCCAATGAATGTGAGCGATACGTACGCCTCCGTGGTATTGCGACGCATCAGCTGACGTGGATCGTCAATCTTTATCTCTTTCTCGGCATCCATCGTTACACCCTGCATCTTTGTGCTGTACAGACGTGGTGTATCAGCATAGAGAGCCAGACAGATAGCATCAAGAATGGTTGATTTGCCTGCACCTGTCTTACCGGTAATCAGGAATACCTCGCTATCAGCCAGCGGCTGTGCCTCAAAGTCGATGACAGCATCTTCAATAGATGCTATATTGTGTATGGTGAGCTTCTGGAATTTCATCGTACTTTAAGTTTTCAGATTCTACATTCTTTCCTCGTCTTTGAGTGCTGCAAGCGTCTCATTGAACAGTTCCTTCATGTCGTTATCGAACTCTATGCCCAAATCTTCGGCATACCGTTCAGCTATTCCGATAGGTTCCTCTGTCTTAAACTCCTGCACAGACATTACCTTTGCCTCTCTTCTGTCCTTTTTCAGCCTTCGTGAGTTGATGACGCAAAACCTGCATTTCTTATCTTCGCAAATCATGTGCGCTTCCGCATTTGCCTCTACAGGAAGGAAATCGTCCACCTCCACATTCAGTCGGATGTATGCTTCTATGTCGTCTGGGTAATTCTCCAGCAGTTCCTTGGCATCCTCCCATGTTGCAACCCCTTCTGTAGGCAGAGTAACCAACGGACGATATGGATTTATCTCAATCTCCTTAACAGTAGGCTTCTCACCATGGCAATCGATCTCTACAATGGACACAGAATGCTTATAGTTCTCATCGAATGATACTGGTATAGGAGTTCCGCAATATCGAACATTGTGTTTGCCAGAATGTATAAATTGCCCATGATGTATATGACCGAGTGCCAGATAATCATATCCTTTTCCCATTTCATCAAGGTCGTATGAGTCAATGCCACCTACTGCATATTCAGAAGCATTTTCATGACCTGCGAAGTCACACCCTCTTACAGTAGTATGGGCAGTCATCACCACAGGTAGATTATCTGTGTTTTTTTCTTCGACAATGTCAATCAGCTCTTGGAACAATCTCTTGGGCATATTTCTCTCGTTGACATATGGAACAGCAATAACATATCCCTTCCCAGGCACCTCTATGATCATGTCTTCTTTCAGGTTGGCATCTATGCTGCCAATAGTATATACCTTTAGGGATTTCCATGGTGTGCGGAAAATATCATGCTTTGTTCCACTGTCATGATTACCGGCTGTAATAACAATTGTCATGTCAGGATTGGCATCATGAATATCCACTAAGGCATTAGTGAACATCGTCTGTACGGCTGTAGATGGTTGAGGAGTATGGTATACGTCTCCGCAAAGCAGGAACACATCAGGCTTCTGCTCTTTCACGATATTTACCATCTGGAGCAGCATTGCCATCTGCTCTACCGTTCTGTCGTAGTTGTAAAGCGTGTGACCTAAATGCCAGTCACTTGTATGAAAAATCTTCATAATTGTCCATTTTACTTGGAGTTTTGGTAGAGACATTAATGTCGGTACAAAAGGGTGTTATTTTACAATTGTTATCATCGAACTCACGTTAATTATAAGTTATTTCGAAATGTTCAGAGTTGTTCAGAGGGGGTCACTTTCCCACGCACCATCGACAATCAATTGAATATCAGCGTTCAGTGAATTTAATCGGTACATGGCTATTTTTCGAAAGTTTTTCGAAAGTAAGCGAAAGTGTAAATGCTTGATAATTATCACTTTGCCATTTTGACTTGTACCGCGCCTTTTTGCTCGATTTGAGAGACATGTTTCAATTGCGCTGCAAAGTTACACATTTTTCACGGAAAACGTGCAGAATGTGCTACTTTTTTATAGTTCATCCCAACGCATTGAGTATGATTCAAGCAGTTTGAGGGGAATTTGCTGTTCAATAGCGGTTTTGCGCCAGTCTTTGATGGCAGTACGCACCTCCTCAATAATTTCTGATGCTTCTTTGTGTTCAAGCATGTAGCTTTCACTTGCAGAGAGTAA
>CACYQI010000064.1 GCA_902776455.1 uncultured Bacteroidales bacterium
CTCCGCGCCGAAGCCACCTTCAACCTTGTTCCCACCCGCAAGGCCCAGGCTGATGCAGTCGAGGAAATCAAGAACGAGGAAACAATTCATGGTTTGGAATAGTCCAAACCATGAAAGTGAAGAGTGAAAAGTGAAGAATCAAAGTTACTATGCTCCCGCCCATAACCCCTCTAAAGCCTCTCTTAAATCCTCCCCTAAAGGGAACCGATAGGTCGACGGCCAAAGGGAAAGTCAAGGACTTTAGGGAGATGTATTTCTGTGATTTCCGTGATTTCCGTGTGACAGACCCCTCCCCTGCGAGGGTAGTGGAACCAAGGGCGTAGCTATTCGTGTCTTTCGAACTTTTAGATGTGGAATATTTCTTTCCGTGATTTCCGCTTTCTATGTGAGGTAGATACCCCACCCCTAACCCCTCCCCTTAGAAGGGAGGGGAAACGCGGCGAAGGCATTCGTGTCTTTCGTGCCTTTCGATGTGGAATAATTTCTGATTTCTCCTTTTCTACGAGACATAAAAACTCTCAACTGACTCTAAACACTAAACTCTAAACTGTTCCGTGCTTTCCGCATGAGATAACTTTGGTTTTGTCAGAAGTTTTCGTAGTCGGTCGCGTTCTGACGGCGTTTTTTTGCTTCTGTGGTACTTTGAGCCACCAAAGGCGGGAAATTGGCTTAAATCGAATGGCTACTGGAAATCAAATGGTTGGAAAGGAGCATTTTGCCGATAGGAGTTAAGAAAGTGTAAGATAAGCATAGCATGCCAACAAACGAAACAAAGAATGAGGCTAAAAATTGAAAGGAGAAAGGGGAAAGTTAACGTGGAGGAAAAGGCGATTCAACGTGGAGTATCGGCTTACACAACGTGGAGCATCGAATGAGAAGGCGTGCGGAGGAAGAGATTGCCCTATGGAGAGGACGAAAATTGTGTCGTGGATTTTCGGACTCGCAACCTATGCCTTTCCGTGGAGGCTTATGCCGTTCATGCGGCAGACGCATTCTGCAAGGAAACATGCAATATACGCTATTTCATGTTTTTCTTTGGTGGTTTGACTTTATTCACAACGCTTTTGACCCTTTAGGACGCTATCTACTTTTGCGTCATAAACCCAGGACGCTGCCTTGGTCTGACTGCTTTCTAGCCTTACAGGCAGAGTTAACCTGACACTAATAGTAAAAAAACTTGTGGTTTCTCTTTGCAGTATTCTTTCTTTTTTATAATTTTGCATACAGAAAACTAACAATCAGCCTATAACGGACCATACTTTCATGAAAAACATATTTCTTCGGGGACTTCAAGCCCTTGCCCTCGCCGCCCTTTGCTGGGGCTGCAAAGAGAAGATTGACACGTCGGCTCGATACGTCTTCACTGTTGACCAGGCCATGAGCTATCTGGAAAAGCACGAGGCCTACAGCCAGTATGTGGAACTGCTGGGGCAAGTACCCATTTCGATGCGAAGCAAGAGCACGGTAGCCCAGCTGCTGGCTGCCAGAGGGCACTACACGGTGTTTGCCCCTACAAACGAAGCGGTGGAAGCCTATCTGCAACAGCTCTGCGAGGAGGAACCCGACCTGCTGAGCGCTCCGTCATGGGACGCGTTCCGCTCCGAACAGAAACGCGACTCCATCCGAAGGGTGATTGTCTGCAACTCCATCATCGACTCGGGCGACCACGAGGAGGCGTACATGATAAACAGCTTCCCACAGCGCACAGGCACGGAGTTCCCGCTCGGCAACATGAACGACCGCAAGCTGTCGGTACGCTATCAGGGCGTTGACACTATCTTCATCAACAACACCTGCCCCATCGACCTCATTCAGAGGGACATCATTGTCAGCAACGGCGTGATTCACCAGATGAAACGCGTCATTGCCCCTAAGGACGTGACGGCATCCCTCTACCTGCAGGAAATCATCGACGGGGAGAAGGAGGGCTTCCTCGTCATGGCGAAAGCTATTCAGGCATGCGGACTGATGGACACGCTCTCGAAAATCAGGGACGAGGTCTATGAGGACCTCTACCAGCGCGGACTGATACCGGAGACTGTCCACCTCTTCATCGACGGCCACTTCCCCAACGGGGAGAACTGGACGCCAAGGCACCGTCTCTACGGCTACACCATCTTTGCCGAGACCGACGAGTTCTGGCGCGGACAGGGTCTCAACCCCGAAGCTCCCTCTTCGACGCTCCTGCCCGAACTGATGAACTGGATTGTGCGCAACCACCAGTATGCCGACGGCGACCAGTTTACAACAGACGAGAACTATAGGAACGAAAGGAACCTCCTCTACCAGTGGACCACGTATCACATCCTGCCCTTCCGTGCTCCGGCAGACAGGCTGGTGTTCCACCGCAACGAGTTCGGCTACAGCACTTCCGCCCCCTATCGTTACAGCATCCCCATGTACGAACTCTATACGACGATGGGCAAACCGCGTCTGCTCAAAATCTACGAGAGCAACGAGTCGAACGGCATCTATCTGAACCGTTTCCCTGTGCTCGACCACGACAGGGCGGGCATCCTGCACGAACTCTCCTGCGCACCGGAAAGGACAGGGTGCTACGTTGACAGAGACCCCGAACACGCCATACTGAACGACATCGTCAACTGCTGCATCTACCCCATCGAATCGCCTCTCTCCTATAACGACGACGTGCGCGACGCTCTCTCCCGCCAACGACTGCGCTTCGACGGCATGACGCTCTTCCCCGAAGCCATGAACAACGAAATACGCCTCAAGCTTTCGGGCGACGTGAAGAACCAGGATGTCTATATCCCCGTCACCAAGATTTACAACTACTTCGAAAACATGCAGATGAACGACCAAACGACCTTCATCTACTTGAACGCATACAACTACCAGTGGTGCAACCTCCACAGCGACGAGATGAAGGCAAAGGGACGCTTCGAGATTACCTTCAAGCTTCCGCCGGTGCCTCGAAAGACAACCTACGAATTGCGCTACAAAGTGCTGCCCAATGGCGACCGCGGCATCCAGCAGTTCTACTTCGGTAGCGACCCTAACCGTATGCCTGCAGCCGGCATTCCTGTAGATCTGACTCGCGGCATAGGCAGCATGAACGTCGGCTATGAACCGGACGGCAAGGACGAGGACTACAACATCGAGGTAGATAAGCGACTCCGCAACAACGGCGTGATGAAGGGAGCAAAAAGCGTCACAGCCAACGGCAGCTCAAGCGACATAGAGCGAAACAGAAACTCCAACCTGCGATACATCATCATCCGGCAGACGCTCGAACCCGACAAGACGTACTACATGAGAGTGAAGTCCGTCCTCGACTCCGAAGAGAAGGAGTTCTACATGGACTACTTGGAGTTCTGCCCGAAGGAAGTCTATGATAATCCCGAAACGCCAGAGGATATCTGGTAGAAATTGAAAGTTGAAAGACCCCCTCTAAATCTCCCCGAGGGGAGACAAGCCCCCTCCATCTCCCCCGAGGGGGAGTGTTTTCGCGGCAGGAAGCCTCCCCTCGGGGAGGTTTGGAGGGGGGGGTTCAACTTTTCTTAGTTCTCAGGATGTCGAAGAGATAGGATGCTTTGATGACGATGGTACTGTTGGCACTACGGCCGAAGGGGTCTTTCTTGGTGTTTGAGAAGATGTCGCTCAAACCGAAATAGTAACGTCCTTCGAGAAGGAAATGATGCCCGCTCTTGGTACTGAAATCAACGCCCAAGCCACCGGTGATGCCGTATTCAAACTTCTTCTGCACGAAGAGGTCGTGCTGCGTAACGCCGCCTACGAGCTGCACAGGGGTGTATTCCGACTCTCCGCTACCGACATGCTCGCTCTCGCCAACACAGTAGCCCAGCTGAGGACCGATGACGAGAAAGCCTTTCAGTCCACCACGTTCACGCCCCAAGCCAAGATTGGCAAGCAGAGGCATGTGAAGGTAGTGAATAGTGCGCCGATAAGGGTCGTCGCTCGTGTTTACCTTCTCTTTCCATCCTGCTCCGGTGTAGTTAAGTTCGGCCTGAAAAGCGCAAATCAGACTGAAATACTTCTCGCAGGTATATCTGACCGTCAATCCCGCCGTAGCACCATTCTTGAATGATTGCTTGATGGGAGGATTGAAGGAGACACGGTTCATGATGAAGCCACCGTTGACGCCGATAGCAAGGTCGCTACGATGCAGACCGACTTGTGCCGCTACATGCTGGGGGCAGAAGGAAAACAGAAAAAGCGAAGCAAGGAGAATCAGAAAATCAGACACAAAGAGACTCCCCTTCCTGCCTTCCGCTTTCCAACATTTCTTATTTCTTATTATGTTATTCATCTTTCAATTATCAGCCTCTCCCCAACCCTCTCCCGTGGGAGAGGGAGTTATTCCCCCTAAAGGGGGTTAGGGGGTCTTTTTTCAACTTTCAACTTTCAACTTTCAATTTTCATCTTATCAGTTCTATGCTTCCTTCGGGGGTATAATGGATGAACTGAACGAAGCGGTTGGTGAAGCTCATGCCTGTAGCGCTACGCTCGAAGCGGAAAGGGCTTTGATAAGGTTCCTGAGGGACGTTGCCTTGATTCTGTTCGAAGGTGTCGCCCAGGCTACTGATGCCGCTAAGGAAGTAGCAACCCAAGTCGAAACCATAGGCGGCTTGACGCGGATTGTTATGGCCGATGGGAGTGTGAAAGCACTTCTCGTAGGCACGTTGGAAGGACTTTGTCCTTTCGTCCAGCACATTATAGTAATAGGGGCTGATGATGTAGGAATCGAAGGCATACAAGTCAGGAAGAAGCCATTGCGTCTCGTTCTGCCATTCGGGAAAGCCTATCAGCGAAAGACGGTATTCGGGATGCTTCTGGCGGAAGTCCTTCAGGTGGGACAGAAGGATGTTGAGCGAGCGTATGTTGCTGTCGTCGAGGACAATCATGTTTTCGCGGAACTGATTGAATGCTGTTTCGTAGGCAAACTCGTCGCCTTCGAGTTCGAGCTTTCGGGGAAGAACAGAACGCAGCGACAGTTCCTTCGAAAGTGATTCGCAGAGTGTAGCGGCACGGTCGTCGCTGTTGCCGGTGTGGACGATGACATAGTTCCTGTTGGAGAAGAAGCTCAGCATCTTCTTCACCGCTGTATCGAAGAATACGCCAATGGGGGCTGTAGCACTATAGACAAGGGGATAGTCGAGCGATGCCTGTCCGTTCCAGAAGGGCAGGACAAGGCGTGTTCCCTGTTCTCTGCAATTCTCTGCCACGATGGGCATCTGCGAGGAAGAAGCCGGACCGAAGATGATGTCGAGGCCGCTCAGTTGAGACAGCAAAGCCTCTATCTGCGATACCGATGTGCCGCAATCCCAGGCATGAATGTCGAGATTGACTTTCGCGTCCTTCCGGATGCTGTCGGCTGCCATCAGCAAACCGCGGTAGAACTCCACCATCTTTCCGTCGGCAAAGGGGAGCAAGATGCCTACCTTCAGGTTGGGAATGGAAGTGCGTGCTGGAGAGAGATTGGGGGTTGGCTTTGGGGAAGAGGATGACGGCAGGGAGTCCTGCGAATTGGCGGGTTGCGATGCCTTGGGGATAATCAGCCAACTGCCCTTCTTGAGTTTCTTACCAAACACATCGGGGTTGGCTGCTTGCAGTTCGGCGACGCTAACCCCGTGGTCGTAAGCTATAATCTCCCACGTTTCGCCCCTCGCCACTTGATGCATGTTGTCAAGAGCCGAAAGAGTGCTTTGCCCATACAAAAGTATGGGTAAAAGACAATAAAGAAGTATTAAAATACGTTTCATCTATGCAAAGGTACGAAAAAAGTGAAAAATGAAAAGTGAAAAATGAAAAATTATTTGTAATTTTGCAGAAAATATAAACAAGATGAAGCGTATTTTATTCTTTTTCCTTCCTTTTATGTCCCTCTTTGCTTGGGGACAGGTGCCTGCCATCGACCCTATCGGTACGTACTACACTATCGACGATAACGGAGAGGAAGAAACAGGCGATGTGAGCGGAAAGATATTCAGTTCCCCGTTTCGTGTTGAGTTCGCGGCCAACCCCACCATTCCCGAAGAGGGCTACAGCAGTCAGGTTTGGTACGAATGGAAGCTCTGGAAGGCCGACGAGCCGAACAACATCCTTGTCCGCAGGAACGACGAGCGTTTCGAATATGAGTTCAGCGAAAGCGGCAGCTATGTGGTTCAGCTCTCTGCCATCTTCTACGACGAGAAGGGAATGGGCGAAGACAACATCCTCTACAAAATCACAGAGGACGAGGACTGCGACGAGAGTCCGAAGCAAATCACCTTCTCTATGAGCGAGAGCAAGTTGGAGTTCCCCAACGGCATTTCGCCAAACGACGATCAAAGGAACGACGAACTCAAGCCGAAGGACGGGTTCAAGGGCATCGTCTCCTTCCATGCGGCCGTCTTCAACCGCTGGGGAAAGAAGCTCTACTCGTGGGACGACGTGCATGGGAGCTGGGATGGCAAGTACCACGGCAAGGTGGTGCGCGACGGCGTCTATTTCCTTGTGGTTTCGGCAAAAGGAAGCGACGGCATCAACTACAACATAAAGAAGGCTATCAACGTCATTTCTGGCTACAACAATGGTGAAAACGAAGGCGGCGAAGCAACAGAAGAGTGAAGAACAAAGTGTGAAGAACGAAGAACTTCACTCTTCACTAAAAGTAGAGGGTGCCCGCGTCCACAACCTGAAGAACATCGACGTTGAGATTCCGCGCGGCAGCCTGACTGTCATCACCGGACTGAGCGGCAGCGGCAAGTCCTCGCTGGCTTTCGACACCATCTATGCCGAGGGACAACGTCGCTACATCGAGACGTTCAGCGCTTATGCTCGCAACTTCCTCGGCGGCATGGAACGCCCTGATGTCGATAAGATTACAGGACTCAGCCCCGTCATCAGCATCGAGCAGAAGACTACCAACAAGAATCCGCGAAGTACCGTCGGCACTACGACCGAGATCTACGACTTCCTCCGACTCCTTTATGCCCGTGCTGCCGAAGCCTTCTCTTATGTCAGCGGAGAGAAGATGGTGCGCTATACGGAAGAACAGATTATCGACCTGCTCCTGAACGACTACCACGACAAGCGCATCATCCTGCTTTCGCCGCTCGTCAAGAACCGCAAAGGCCACTACAAGGAACTCTTCGAGACCATTCGCCGCAAGGGGTATCTCTATGCACGCATCGACGGAGAGATGCAGGAGATAGTGCCCGACATGAAGCTCGACCGCTACCGCAACCACACCATCGAAGTGGTCATCGACCGACTGCGCGTGCAGGACAAGGACGACAAGCGATTGGTGCAAAGCGTTGCCATTGCCATGAAGCAAGGCGAAGGCGAGATGCTCGTCTGCGAGATGGACTCCAATAAGGTACGCCACTACAGCAAGCACCTGATGTGCCCCACAAGCGGCATCTCCTATCGCGACCCCGCTCCGCACGACTTCTCGTTCAACAGTCCGCAAGGAGCCTGTCCGCGATGCAAGGGACTGGGCTTCGTACACATCATCGACCGCGCAAAAGTCATCCCCGACCCTGCCCTATCGCTACGCGAAGGCGGTTTCGCACCATTGGGCAAAGCCAAGCAAGCCATGATTTTCTGGCAAGTGGAAGCCGTGCTCGAGCGGTACGGATGCACCATCGACACGCCGCTTGGCGAAGTGCCCGATGAGGCTATCGACGAGATACTGGAAGGCAGTCCCGAACGCCTCCGCATTCCTGCCGACAAAGCCCGAACCACAAACGACGTCTTTACTACATTCGACGGATTGGTGAAGTACATCGAGCAGATGAAGGACGCTGAAGTAGGAGCTGCCGCTCAGCGATGGGCCGAACAGTTCAGCGGCATCTGCGAATGTCCCGACTGCAAGGGACAACGGCTGACGAAAGAGAGCCTCCACTTCCTGCTCGACGGCAAGAACATAGCCGAAGTCTCTGCCCTCGAACTGGGCCAACTCTACGAATGGCTGGAACAGCTCGACAACAAACTGAACGAAAGACAACGCACCATCGCCACAGAAATCATTAAGGAGATAAAGACACGACTGAAGTTCCTCCTCGACGTTGGCCTCGACTACCTTTCCCTCTCACGCCCCTCGATGAGTCTTTCGGGCGGAGAAAGCCAGCGCATTCGTCTTGCCACACAGATTGGCAGCCAGCTCGTAGGCGTACTCTACATACTCGACGAACCCAGCATCGGCCTTCATCAGAGGGACAACATCAAGCTCATCCGCTCGCTCAAGGCACTTCGCGACGCTGGCAACACCGTGATTGTCGTGGAGCACGACCGCGACATGATGGAGAATGCCGACTACATCGTCGATATCGGTCCCCTTGCAGGCCGCCGAGGAGGCGAAGTCGTCTTCCAGGGAACCTACAAGGACATGCTGAAGACTGACACGCTGACAGCACGTTACTTGAAGAAGAAGTTAGAGGTAAGAGGTAAGAGATTAGAGAATACCAACAGCTCCAGCATCAAAAACAATCCTCTCACCCCTAACCACTCACCTCTCACCACCCTAACCCTTCGCGGCTGCACCGGCCACAACCTCAAGAACATCGACCTTGAGATACCGCTTGGCAAGCTCATCTGCATCACGGGTGTAAGCGGAAGCGGCAAGAGCACGCTCATCGGACAGACGCTCTACCCTCTCCTCGCCAAGCACTTCTACCGCGCCCTTGCTGACCCCCTACCCTACAAAACCATCGAAGGACTGGAAAACATCGACAAGGTTATCGACGTGGACCAAAGCCCTCTCGGACGCACACCACGCTCCAATCCAGCCACTTATACCGACGTCTTTACCGACATCCGCAAGCTCTTCGTCGAATTGCCCGAAGCACGCATCCGAGGTTACAAGCCCGGTCGCTTCTCCTTCAACGTGAAAGGCGGTCGTTGCGAAACTTGTGGCGGAAACGGTTACCGCACCATCGAGATGAACTTCCTGCCCGATGTCTTCGTGCCTTGCGAGGAGTGTCGGGGAAAGCGCTACAACAGAGAGACGCTTGAAGTCAGGTTCCGCGGCAAGAGTATCGCCGATGTGCTCGACATGACTATCAATCAGGCCGTTGAGTTCTTCCAGAATCAGCCCACGATACTTAGCAAGATTAAGGTCTTGCAGGAAGTCGGATTGGGTTACATCAAGCTCGGACAGCCCAGCAACACGCTTTCGGGAGGCGAGAGCCAACGCGTCAAATTGGCATCCGAATTGGCTCGCAGAGATACGGGGCGCACGCTCTACATCCTCGACGAACCCACTACCGGACTGCATTTCGAGGACATCCGCGTCCTGCTCGAAGTGCTCCGCAAACTCGTAGATAAGGGCAACACGATTATCGTCATAGAGCACAATCCCGACATTATCCGCTCGGCCGACTGGATTATCGAGATGGGACCAGGTGGCGGACGCAACGGCGGACAGATACTCTACAGCGGAACTCCGAAAGAAGAGAACACAAAATGAGGCGCTATACATTATTTATATTAGCGTTTTGGGCTTTCACATCAACTTGGGCGCAGAACAAAGACCTGGATTTATTGCTTTTCAAATACAGAAACAACCCAGCCGTAGAATACCAAAACAGCAAGGATTCCATTCCAAGCGAAACGGGTATCAAGGTACTCGAGACTTTGGATTTTGGCGAAGCAACCAGCCTCATCCAGCCGTTTTTCAGCGAGTACGAGCAGATTAAAGGATTCAAGAAACTAAAGGCAACTAAGGTTCTGAAAATCAAAGGAAATCTATTTAAAAAATTCCTCCTAAACAAATTGTTTGACATCCGCGTTTGGGAAAGTGAAAACGGCTATAAGGATATGGTGATTGAGTTCGACGGATGCGCCTATATCATCATGCATATTGGCGGCTTCTACAAGGAAAAAGAACTTGCACGACACATCAAAATCACAAGCTTACGATAGTCTTCTCCCCAAAAGAGGTATAACTCTTAGAATAAATAGGTTAAGGTGTTTGGAAAACTATGCGTGCTTAGTTGACGAAGTTAACGTGCTTAGTTGACGAAGTTAACGTGCTTAGTTGGCGAACTTAACGTGCCAAGTTGACGAAGTAAACGTGTTAATTTTACGAAGTTAACGTGCTTCGTTAGCGAAGATGACGTGCCAAGTTTTCTGCTTTAATTAATGATGTGAAAGAAAAACTCGTTTTTCTTTTGTTTTTCTCCCACTAAATTGTAACTTTGCAGGCAGTTCTGCTTTTGGCACGACATTTGTAGAACAAGGACGAATAGTAAATTGTAAATGGACAAATAGTAAATAAAGTAGATGACAACAAACTTTTCACCCGATACGTTCAGCATCCTGAATTTCAGCAAGGAAGAGGCGAGCCGACTGCATTGTGGCAGCGTTTCTCCGCTACATCTCCTGCTCGGCATCATCCGACATACTGACAACAAAGCCAGTCAGCTCTTGGCATATTACCTGCCAGAAGGGGTGTCGCAGCTCAAGAGTCAGCTCGAAATGACAGCCCGTCAGCATCAGGTGCTCATCTCTCCCACTCCTGCCGACATGAATTTCGACACGCAGGCAAACCGCATCATGCGTCTCTGCAAGCTCGAAGCAAGCCTGATGAAGTCCGATACAATCGAGCCGATTCACGTCTTGCTTGCCATCTTGAAGGCCAACGACAACGAGGCAAGCGACATCCTACAACGCCTCGACATCACCTATGAGAAGGTCAACAGCCAGCAGACCACAGACAACAACCAGTGGTCGGGCGATGGAATGGACGACGACGACGAGGACTTGGAACCCGTTTCGGCTGGACTGGAGGGCAACGTGATTTCCATCCGCCAGCAGAAGAAGCAGGAGAGCAAGACGCCAGCCCTCGACAGCTTCGGCACGGACCTTACTTATATGGCCGCAAACGACTTGCTCGACCCGGTTGTGGGACGCGAGAAGGAAATCGAGCGAGTTGCCCAAATACTGAACCGCAGGAAGAAGAACAACCCGATTCTCATAGGCGAACCGGGTGTCGGCAAGAGTGCTATCGTGGAAGGACTTGCTCAACGCATTGTAGCTCATCGCGTTAGCCGTACCCTTTGGAACAAGCGAATCGTGGTGCTCGACCTTGCAAGCGTGGTGGCAGGAACGAAGTATCGCGGTCAGTTCGAGGAACGTCTGCGCTGCATCATCAAGGAACTGCAGCAGAACCCCGATGTCATCGTCTTCATCGACGAGATTCACACGCTCGTTGGAGCCGGTAATGCTGCCGGTTCGATGGACGCGGCCAACATGCTGAAGCCTGCCCTGAGCCGCGGCGAGTTCCAATGTATCGGCTCGACGACACTCGACGAGTTCCGCAAGACGATTGAGAAAGACGGTGCTCTGGAACGCCGTTTCCAAAAGGTTCAGGTGGCTCCTACGACTGCCGAAGAGACCCTGCAAATCCTTCAAAACCTGAAAGACAGATACGAGAAGCACCATAATGTGCGCTACACGGACGATGCCCTGCAGGCTTGCGTCAAGCTGACGGGGCGCTACATCACGGAACGCAGCTTCCCCGACAAGGCAATCGACGCCCTCGACGAAGCGGGAAGCCGCATGCGCATACAGAACTATCCGATTCCCGAGGAACTCATCAAGCTCGAGAAACGCATCGCAGAACTCGAAGACAAGAAGCTCGATGCTGCCGAAAGACAAGACTTCGAGATGGCTGCCGACCTGCGCGACCAATGCAAGCAGGTGCAGGAACAGCTCGAACAAGCTCAGCAAACTTGGGAGAGGAGCATCAGCGAAAGCGAGAAGAGCCTTGTGGATGAGCAAGTTGTGGCTGAGGTCATCAGCACGATGACAGGCATTCCCGTCCAAAAAATCGGGCAGGAAGAGAACGAAAGACTGCGCAACCTCAAGGACACGCTCCAGCAGAAAGTCATCGGTCAGGACGAAGCCGTCGCAATGGTCTCGAGAGCCATCCAGCGCAGTCGCGTTGGTCTGAAAGACCCGCAGAGACCTATCGGAACCTTCCTCTTTGTCGGTCCGACAGGTGTGGGCAAGACGTACCTCGCCAAGTGCCTTGCAGAAGAATTGTTTGGGAAAGCCGATGCCATCATCCGCATCGACATGAGCGAATACATGGAGAAGCATACCGTCAGCCGAATGGTTGGTGCACCTCCGGGCTACGTAGGCTACGATGAGGGCGGTCAGCTCACGGAACAAGTGCGGCGGAAACCTTATTCCATCGTACTTCTCGACGAGATAGAGAAGGCACATAGCGATGTCTTCAACCTCCTGCTGCAAGTCATGGACGAAGGTCGCTTGACCGACGGCAACGGCAACACGATAGACTTCCGCAACACGGTCATCATCATGACCAGCAACTGCGGCTCGAAGCAGATTCGCGACTTCGGTCGTGGCGTAGGTTTCCAAAGCGAGACAGACGTTACGACGGGCAAGAAGCAGAACCGCGACATCGTGAAGAAAGCCCTCGACAAGCAGTTTGCGCCCGAGTTTATGAACCGTCTGGACAACATCGTCTATTTCGACCACCTTTCGCAAGAGGACTTGCAACGCATTGTTGACATCGAACTTCGTCCTTTGCTCGACCGCATCAAGGAGCTTGGCCACACGCTCGAAGTCAGCCCCGAAGCCCGCGAACTGCTCGGCCGCAAGGGTTACGACGTGCAATTCGGTGCCCGTCCATTGAAACGCGCCATCCAAGACCTCATCGAAGACCCGCTTTGCGAACTGCTGATGGAAGAGCAAACAAAGTCCTCGCTACAGCTAAAAGCCATCGTAGATGAGGGCGGAAAAGTGATAATTGAATAATAATTATGAATTATGAATTAATAATTATGAATTATGAAAAGCGGTAACATTGGGGTTACAACTGAGAACATCTTCCCCGTCATCAAAAAGTTTCTCTATAGCGACCACGAAATCTTCATTCGCGAAATCGTCAGCAACGCCGTCGATGCCACGCAGAAGCTCAAGACTCTTGCAGGCAAGGGCGACTTCAAAGGCGAGATGGGCGACCTGAAGATTCGCGTCAGCATCGACAAGGACGCTAAGACCATTACTGTTAGCGACAACGGCATCGGTATGACAGCCGACGAAATCGAGAAGTACATCAACCAGATTGCCTTCTCGGGAGCCAACGACTTCCTCGACAAGTACAAGGACGACGCCAACGCCATCATCGGCCACTTCGGACTGGGCTTCTACTCGTCGTTCATGGTAAGCAAGCAGGTCGATATCATCACGAAAAGCTATCAGGACGCTCCTGCCGTGAAGTGGACGTGCGACGGAAGCCCAAGCTTCACCCTCGAAGAGACTGAGAAGGCTGAGCGCGGAACGGACATCGTGATGCACCTCGACGACGACTGCCTCGAGTTCCTCGAGAAGGACAAGATGGAAGGTCTGCTCCGCAAGTACTGCCACTTCCTGCCCGTTCCCATCGCTTTTGGCAAGAAGACAGAATGGAAGGACGGCAAGCAAGTTGATACCGACGAGGACAACATTATCAATAATGTAGAGCCGCTCTGGGCAAAGAAGCCTGCCGACCTGAAGGACGAGGACTACAAGGAGTTCTATCGCCACCTCTTCCCGATGGCCGACGAGCCGCTGTTCTGGATTCACCTCAACGTCGATTACCCCTTCAACCTCACCGGCATCCTCTACTTCCCGAAGATAAAGAACAACCTCGACATCCAGCGCAACAAGATACAACTCTATTGCAACCAAGTCTTCGTGACCGACGCTGTGGAGCTGCATGGTGTCATCGACTCGCCCGACATCCCTCTGAACGTCTCGAGAAGCTACCTGCAGAGCGATGCCAACGTCAAGAAGATTAGCTCCTACATCACGAAGAAGGTGAACGACCGCCTCGCCTCCATCTTCAAGAACGAGCGCGAGGACTTCGAGAAGAAGTGGGACGACATCAAGATATTCATTCACTACGGACTGCTGACCGAAGAGGACTACTTCGACAAAGCGAAGGCTTACTTCCTGCTGAAGGACACCGAGGGCAAGCACTACACGCTCGACGAGTACCAAGCCCTCATCAAGGACCAGCAGACGAACAAGGACGGCCAGCTCGTCTATCTCTATGCCAACGACCCTGATGCGCAGTACACCTACATCGACGCAGCCAAGCAGAAGGGCTACAACGTGCTGCTCATGGACGGTCAGCTCGATGCTCCGCTGGTCGGAATGCTCGAGAGGAAGCTGGAGAAGACAACATTCACCCGCGTTGATGCCGACGTCATAGACCGCCTCATTCAGAAAGAAGAAACCCAGCGCAACAAGCTCGAAGCAGAGAGAGCAGACAAGCTCTCCATCGTCTTCCGTTCGCAAGCACTCCCCCTAAAGGGGGCCGGGGGGTCTGCCGACTTCAACGTCGAGGCTCAGGCTCTTGGCGAAGACCAGTTGCCCGTGATGATGACACAAAGCGAGTACATGCGAAGGATGAAAGAGATGGCACGCTTGCAGCCCGGAATGGCTTTCTACGGCGAGATGCCCGACATGTATAACATCATCCTCAACACCGACTCGCCCCTCATCCGCGAGGTACTCGAGGACTGCGAGAAGCAGACCGATGAAGCCTTGAAGCCCATCGAGGCAGAACTGCGCGGACTGAATGCCCGTCAGGCTGTGCTCCGTCAGGAACAGGACAAGAAGAAGCCCGAGGAGATTACGCAGGAGGAGAAGGACGACCTGAAGAAGTGCGGCGAGGACATCCGTGCCGAGCAGCAGAAGCGCGACGACGTGCTGAAGGGCTATGCCGAGAAGAACGACCGCGTACACCAGCTCATCGACTTGGCTCTCTTGCAGAACGGCCTTCTGAAGGGCGAAGCCCTCACCCGCTTCGTCAAGCGCAGCGTGGAGATGATAAAGTAATTTTGCAGGCAGAGCAAAGCACCGGAGGTGCGAGAGACCATAGGCGGAACATACCCTGTCTGTGCTCTTTCGCACCTTCTTGCTATTTAACCGCCCAACGTGCTTCGCAGGCGATTTTAATGCGCTCTCTTTGCGATTTTAATGTGCTCTCTTTGCGATTTTAACGTGCCTATTTGGCCATTTTAACGTGCAGATTGGGCAAAATTAACGTGCAGATTTGACAGGATGGTCCTTTGCCTGTAGGCAAGTGGCTGTCTCTCAGAGGCTAAGGGAATGTGCTGTTCCATTGTCCCGCGTCCCACGTCCCATTAAGGGCGCTTTTGATGCAAGGGAGGATAGAAGGTGTAGAAAGCTATAGATGCTATAGACTCTATAGAAACTATAGAAACTATAGAATACTATAGATACTATAGATACTATAGAAACTATAGAATACTATAGAAACTATAGATATTATAGATACTATAGAAAACTATAGATACTATAGAAACTATAGAATACTATAGAAAACTATAGCCTCCCTCCCCAGCCTTGACATACCCAAAACCGACCTTAATGGGACGTGGGACAGTGGGACAGTGGGACAAAATCTTTTGGGCTACATGATGGTTGTTTGAAAATAATTTCGTAACTTTGTGCCGTTGAACTAGATAGCACTTTATATGGATAATGAACGTGAATTTACGGTGACTGCTATTCGCCATACTTTAGCTCCAGGCAAGCCAAAAGAGGAGCAAAATCGCGTTTGCGAGGCGTTTTTGAGCACACTTTCCGAGGGAGAGACAGTGTTTTTTGTCGCAGAGACGGACAATATCTACGATGCGGAGGCCATAGCTGCATACTTCAATTATAGGAAAATCGGTTACTGCAACAAGGAGAACACAGCAGCGGTGGCAGCCTACTTCGACGAGAACCAGCAATGCAAGGCAACCGTGAAGCGGACGGACCACGTGACGCTTTGGGTCGTCATTCAGGGAGAGCCTAAGCGCCCTGTGAAGCCTCGTCCTCGCACCTTGCCCGCCCTTCCCTTCGAAGAGCAAGTCAGGATGCCATTCAACGAGGAAGAAAGGAGGCTGTGCTTCATTGCAAGCCGCCTGGCAAGCATAGAGGTCAGCAAGGACAACATCAAGGAGATAGCGGATTTAGCTGCCAACTATGTGCCGCTGATGAAAATGTCGATTTGCTACGAAGAGAATGTGTGGATGGACGAGATAGACAAGAAGCTCCACGGCATCTGCTCCCGCCCCGAAGAGCTTGGGCTGAAGGAGAAGGAGGCTGAGGCGATGAGGTGCATATATAATAATGTACACGAGGCTGTGGGCGACGTGCATTGCACAAGCGAGGGGCACATCGAGTGCATCTTCGACAAGCACCTCAACAGGCTTCGCAGAGACACAGCCTCGAATGGCTTCCTCTTCCAGCAATACTGCAAGTCATGTCTCGGAGGAAAGACGTTCTGCGAGGCAGACAAGGAACTGATAATCTCCGAACACGACAGACTGCTGGGCTGGCTGAAGGCTTTGAAGTGGCCCGAGCTGAGAGACCCGACCGACACGAAGGCTATGGCAAAGAAGGTGAACTACCTCAGACTCTCGCGTCGCGAACTCTACGACCTCTACAGCGTCCTCCTGCTGCTCGAAAAGCTGGAGGCTACCGGTCATGCCGGTTCGCTGGCTGCCTTCTGGAACAGGCTGACGGAAGCAAGGAAAACACATATCACGTCGAAGCGCCTTTGGTTCGTCCCCTGCAAGTGGCTGATGTGGAAAGGCTATGTCGAGGAGGGTGATTTCCGCACCGCTGTCAGCATGCTGCAGGAACATTTCCCCGACCTCGAACTCGACTCGAAAGACCTCTCCAAGCTCAACGTCGATTGCTTCCACAAGCCCTTTTCGCAGTGGCGCGAGGAAGACGCCCCCGTCAACGGAAAGACCTATAAAAAGTACTACGATTTGGCAGACTTTCTGATGCAGGAATAGGGAAAAGTTTCTATTGCTGTCCGGGGAAAAGCATGCGCACCCCAATTGATGCTCCTATTCATCGGCTTTCCTGATGAAAAGCAGCTCATGGGGGCTTACTCTAAAGTCCC
>CACYQI010000065.1 GCA_902776455.1 uncultured Bacteroidales bacterium
CGTCGGGCTCTGCCCATTGTGAGAAAGGAGGGGCGGCTCTATGCTTAACGACATCACCATCCGTCAGGCATCGCTCGATGACCTTGACCTTTTGATTCAGTGGCGCATGGAGGTGCTGCATTGCGTATTCTCCATCCCCGCCGATGCTGACACCGCCGAACTCCGTAAGCAGAACATTGACTACTATCGCAAGGCATTGTCCAATGACAGTCATATCGCCTGCTTCGCCGTAGAAGACGAGGCGGTCGTGGGCTGTGGCGGATTGTGCCTCTACGATGAGATGCCCTCGCCTGACAATCCCACAGGTCATTGTGCTTATTTGATGAACATCTACGTGCGACCTGAGCATCAGGGACACGGCACAGGAAAACGCATTGTCCGCTGGCTGGTAGGCGCAGCACTCTCCCGTGGCATCAAGAAGATCTATCTCGAAACCTCCGAAGCTGGCCGTCTGCTCTACTCGGTTCTTGGCTTCAGCGACATGAAGGACATGATGCATTTGTCATTTTCAGAATGAAATCGTAATTTTGCAACGAATATGAAACAAATTTTAGAAATCGGCGGACGCGAGTGCCTGCTGTATAACGAAGGTGAGGAGCCGAAAGTGTTACTCATCCAGACGCTGGGCGCACAGGAGCGTGGCAGCATTGACAGTGAAGTGGACATGATCAGCGAGGCTACGGATACATCGTTCGTCATGGCTGCCTTTGCTATCGGCGACTGGGAAGTGGAGCTCACTCCGTGGCACGACCCTGCCGTTTCGAAGCGTCAGGCTGTGGGCGAACATGCGGGAGAGACGCTCCGTTATGTCACAGATGAGTTGATCCCTTATTTGCATCAGGAATACGGCAAGCTTCCTATTGTCTTAGGCGGCTACAGCCTTGGCGGTCTCTTTTCCCTATGGGCAGGCTCTGAGTCCGATTGTTTTACCGCCATTGCCGCCATGTCACCCTCGGTATGGATTGCCGGATGGCAAGACTATGCCCGCCAGCATCCCGTCAAAACTCACTACGTCTATCTCAGCCTTGGCGACCGCGAGGAGCATACCCGCAACAAGGCCATTGCGCAGGTTGGCAATAACATCCGTTGGGAGCACGAGCACTTGAAGCAGACACTCGGTTCCAGCCACACAATGCTGGAATGGAACACGGGTAATCATTTCGTGGATGGAGCCCGCCGCACCGCCAAGGGCTTTGCGTGGTGCATTTCAAGAATTCAAAAAGATCATATATTATCTAACAAATAAAAAAGTAAAATGATTATGACACAGAAAGAAATTGAAACCCTCATTGATTTTGAACAGCAGATCCAGTGGCGATGGAGCTGCGGTGACCCTAACGGCTACATGGACGCATTAGCGGAAGATGTCACATACGTCGATCCACTCGCAAACCAGTTCCTACATGGACGCGAGGCCGTGAGTGAACACTTCAAGCGCATTATGCCAGGCGGCGCACCTACTGGTATTGTCAGACAGGAGTATCACAAAGAGACTGCCCGCGCACTCAGCGAGGACGAGGTTCTCCTGATATTCAACTTCACTACTTATAAGAAAGACGACAAGGATGAGGAGGTGCTGTTCCTGTCGTGGAACATGTCGCTCATTTTCCGTAAGACCGACGGTAGTTGGTTGTTGACACATGGACACCTGTCGCTGCGTAACGCATTTGACATGGAAAGCATTCCCCGTCTGCAAGAGATATGGAAGAAAGACGTTCTCAAATAAAAGCACTATGATAAAGATACAAGACATCGAAGTAAAGTCAGTGATGACAAAGTCGAATCTTCCTGTGGCCGACTTCAGTGTAAACCCCTACGTAGGCTGCACCCATGCCTGCAAATATTGCTATGCCTCATTCATGAAGCGTTTTACAAACCACTCAGAGCCGTGGGGCGAGTTCATCGACGTGAAGTACTGGCCGGAGATTAAGAATGCTAAGAAGTATGCAGGCAAAGAGGCTTTCTTCGGCTCTGTGACCGACTGCTATCAGCCTTATGAGGCCAAGTACAAGCGAACCCGTACTCTGTTGGAGCAGTTGCAGGGTAGTGGCATCAGCGTGAGCATCGCCACGAAGTCAGACCTCGTATTGCGTGACCTTGACCTCATCAAGACCTTCCCCCATGCCCGCGTGTCGTGGAGCATCAACACGCTCGACGAGTCGTTCCGCCGCGAGATGGATCGCGGCGTGAGTATCGAGCGCCGGCTGGAGGCCATGCGTCAGTTCTACAAGGCAGGTGTTGAAACCACCTGTTTCATCTCGCCGATTTTCCCTGGCATCACCGATGTTGAGGCAATTATCCGCAAGGCCAAGGACTGCTGCAACCTCGTCTGGATGGAGAACCTGAACCTGCGTGGCGACTACAAGGGCAAGATTCTCGCGTGGATTCATGAGTACCATCCTGAACTGGACACGCTATACCATGACATCTATACGAAGAAAGACCGCTCCTATTGGATGGAGCTCGACATGCAGATGCGCGCCTTCTGCGAGGCTGAGGGACTGCCTTACGTTCGCAACGACGACTCCGTGCGCTCCCGTCATGGCCAGCCGCCGGTGGTGGTGAACTATTTCTTCCACGAGGAGATCGTGAATAGGGTGAACGAGAGGGGATGGAGCAATGGGGATTGCTACTTCCTCAGTAAAAAGAGAAATACTGATCCAGGAAGCTCATGCCGGACAAGTTTAGGTTTACGTTTACCCATGTATAATACATGAACCTATAAACTGAAAATACTAAACTCAATAATCGTGTTTAGGGTTTTATTAACGAACAGCGTTGCTTAGGTAACTATTCAGCGAAAGCCATATATCAGGAAGCTCATAAAAACGTTCTCGAATGCGAAGGCAGGCAGACGCGCGGTCTTCGGGAGGTATTGGAGGAGGAGTTTGCAAGGAAGTTGCATAATCACCGTCACTCCGTCACCCTTTTCGTTTATTGCATTGTGATTAAACTTGATGCGTGGTGACGAGAGAGTGACGGTAGGGTGACAGTACTGTCACCCCGTTACCCTGTTTTTTTCGCTCTGTTAGGGCTAAGAGTGACGGGGGACTGTAGAAATGTAATACTCTGCGTGCTGTATCGGATGCTGGTTCTACGAGCGCGAACCTCCAGTCTGCTGCCACCGTCATCAACCTTGAGCTACCTTGGAATCCTACATTCCTTGAGCAACGCATAGCCCTTTTCATTTTGCCGACGGCAACTTTTCTTCCGAAAATTCAAGACACTTTTTTATTCCTCTCCGTAGGGAAATCCCCTACCTTGCACGCTGTCTTTTTCAACGCTCCACGTTGTGTAAGCCGACACTCCACGTTGTGTCGCCTTTTCCTCCACGTTAACTTTCAATTCTCTATTTTCAATTTTCAACTTAATCCTTTGTTCCGTTTGTCAGCATGCCATGCTGACATGATACTTTCTTTACTTTCCTCATCAAAACTCCCCTTTCCAACTCGTTGGTTTCCAGCAGTAGTTCAAAATAAGCCCATTTCCTGTCCTTTCCGACCCAAAGTGCCACTGGAGCAAAAAAAACGCCGCCAGAACGCATCCCAATGCGAAAACTTCTGACAAAAACAATATTATCTCACACGGAAAGCACAGAAAGCACAGAAAAGCTACACCAGCGGTTCCCCTCCCCCTAGGGGGAGGACGGGAGGGGGCTTTTCCCTTTAGGGGAGGGATGGGGAGAGGCTTGGGTCTGGTGGCTTCATGGTCGTCTTTCATAGACTTGCATGTGTTGGCCTTCTGTGACGGGGTCCATGACGTACTTGAGCAGGGGGCGCGTCCAGATGAGGTTCCACAGGTACTTGTGGGGTGTGGTGATGAAGCGGTAGCGGAACAGCTCTTCGTTGTCGTAGATGAGATGGTAGTTGGAGGGGATGGGTGCGTCGTAGTACTCGTGGCAGGTGTTGACGGCTCCTATCTCGCGTACCAGGTACTTTATCTTGCCTGAAGCTACGAGTGCTGCCTGTTCTTCGCGGATGGCGGGGTCGAGGATGCTGGAGAGGAAGTAGTTGCGGTTGGGAGGCAGATGGTTGGTGAAGAGGTAGATACCTGTGTCGTAGGAACTGAAGGTAAGCACTTCGCTGTCCTCCGTCTTGTTTGCATTGACTATCTCCGCCATTTCGAAGACGGAATGGGGGAATGTGCCGTTGAGCAGGGAGACGAGGTTCCAGTTGGTGCTGGCGGCAAGGAGGGAGACGAGGAAGCCCCCCCACAACCTCGACCCCTTCCAAACCTCCCCGAGGGGAGGCTTCCTGCCGCGAAAGCTCTCCCCCTCGGGGGAGGTGGAGAGGGGTCGTGGGGTCGTCTTGTAGCAGATGAGCAGGGGGAAGAAGGTGAAGATGGTGAGGAAGTAGTAGAACTGGACTGTCATGGTGGCATAGGAGAAGAGCAGGAGGCCGTAGGTGCCGAAGGTGAGCAACTTCACTTCCCATCGGGCAGGAAGGAAGACGAGCGGGAGCATGAGGAGGCCCCATATTGCAAGTTTGACGAGGGGGAACCACCAGAAGTCGGGTTCGCCGTTGGTGCCTGTGCCGTGATAGTGGAAGATGTTGACCACGAAGTACGATTCCCAAAGGGCTTCGAGTGTGCCATGAATGGCGAAGTAGGCCAGTACGAGCACGGTGACGAGGGCGAATCCAAGCGTCACCTTTCGTACTACACTCCTCAACTCCTTCATCTGGTCGTTCTTCCATGCTATGAAGGCAAGCGACAGGATGCCTCCGAGGTAGAAGAACATGAGGTTGAACTTGGTCCAGAAGAGGAGGCCGAAGCATACGCCCATGACGACGGACTGCAAGGGGGGAGGCGTCTTCCTGTCCCCCGCGAAGCGCAACATGTAGTAGAGGCAATGAGCCAGGATGGGCAGGGAGAACTCTTCCACGCTGTCGCCATAGGAGAAGAAGTCGGAGGAGTAGGTTATGATGCCGAGAAGAAAGAGGCAGACCTCGACCCCTTCCAAACCTCCCCGAGGGGAGGCTTCCTGCCGCGAAAGCTCTCCCCCTCGGGGGAGATGGAGGGGGGTCGTGGGGTCGAGGAGCCTCATCGTCTTCCACGAATAGAGCAGATAGAAGTAGCAGCAGACTATCTCGATGAGGTAGATGCCTACGAAGCTGTGGCGCGAGAGGAGGGCTGCCGCTTCGTGCATGAAGAATAGCACGGGACCCTTGTGGTCGAAGATATCGACATAGAGTTCCTTGCCCTGAAGCATGGCGTTGCCGATGGTCATATAGACGCAGGGGTCATCCCACGGGTTGAAGGGATAGATGAACGAACATGTGCTGAACAACGTCACGAGAAGCACGGCAAAGAGGAACAATTTTAACTTCATCTTATAACTCGCCAAACTTAAATCTCTTAAATCTCATTACTGAAGTTTTTGAAGTTAAAGTGGAAGTTAAAGTGGAAGTAAACTCGCTGCGTTAACTTCGTTGACCTAACGGTTGACTTCGTCGACCTGGCGGTTCGTGGAAGTTATAAAAGGACAATACCATATAGGCAGACAGCATCCAAAGCTATCGTCCAGCCAGCTTGCTGGCTTAACTTCCTGCGCGAAGCGCATAACTTCCATTTTAACTTCATCTTATAACTCCCGAAACTTAAATCTCTTAAATCTCATTATATTTTCGGACAAAGATACAATAAAATTGAAAAAACAGAAGAATGAATGAGTGAAAATTTTGCAATCTTAATAATAATTATGGTAAAGGGCTAACGAAAATGAGAATTATTTCGTACCTTTGCATGGATTTAGGTATGAAAAAGCATCTCACATTACTCGTTATTCTACTCTTGGCAACATGCTTTGCCAAGGCTCAGCCCCGCTTCGTGCCCGATACGGACATCAAGAAGGTGGGCGAGGTGGCTTTCCAAATGCCGCGGCAGTTCAGCCTCGGCTTCACAAACAAAGGCTCGGGGCCTCTTCTCATCAAGGAGGTGAAGGCATCATGCGGCTGCCTCGATGTCTCGTTCCCGAAGACTCCCATCGCTGCCGGCTCGCGCGGAGAGATAGTACTCACCTTCGATGCCAAACTGCTTGGCTCCTTCTATAAAGAGGTGGAGGTGCTGACCAATGCCTCCGACGCTCCTGCCTACATCGCCATTCAGGGAACCGTGGTGACAGAAGTGCAAGACTACAGCGACGAGTTCCCCATTGACTTGGGAAACGTCCGGCTGATGACAAACACGGTGGAATTTGAGGACGTTAACCGAGGCGACAAGCCGACCACCGAACTCCGCATCCTCAATACGGACCGTTCCGCCTTCCGCCCAGAACTGATGCACCTGCCTCCCTACCTTTCAGCCGAATATGTTCCGGAAAACATTCCCGCGGGTAAGACGGGCACCATCCGCCTTACGCTCAACAGCGAGAAACTGAGCGGGTTGGGACTTAATCAGACCAGCATCTACCTCTCCCGCTACATGGGCGACAAGATAGGCGAGACAAACGAGATTCTCGTCTCGGCTATCCTCCTGCCAAGCTTTCAGGGGCTGAGCGACGAGGCACTTGCCAAAGCCCCCGAACTGACGGTCAGCGAGTCGTCGGTCGAGATGGACATGAAGAGCGGCAAGAAGGTTGTCAGCCGCACTATCACGCTCACCAATACTGGGAAAAGCGACCTGCACATTCAGCAGGTACAGGTCTTCAACCGAGCTATTAGCGTCAGAATAGACGACAGCACGATACGACCGGGCAAGAACACGAAGCTGAAGATAAGCGTCACAGCCCGCTATCTCAACAAAAGCAAAGGCCGCATGCGTGTCATGCTCATCACCGACGCGCCCAAGCAAGCAAAACAATACATCAATGTAGAGGGTGTGCAGAGTTAAGAATTCAGAGTTAAGAATTAAGAGTTAAGAATTAAGAAAAAAAGAAAAATAATTAAGGATTGGACACTGAAGACTATTCGATTATGAATTCAAGTTTCGCATGCTTTACTTCGAACCATGTTTTCTCACAGGTGAGAAATCAATTTATCACCAGTGAGAAATCAATTTATCACAGGTGAGAAAAGAGGAAGCGACGTGTAGCTGTTTGAAGGAACTCTGCTTAAGCACAGGCCAAATTCCAGAGACTTTACCCGAAATCTGCCACGAATCTGCCACATTTCCTGCAATCTGCAACAAATCTGCAACGCATATATCCACCTGTATATCACAACGATAATGCACATTTGTGGCAGATTGGCAGATTTTTCAGGGAAAAACTCGTAGGAACGTGTGCGCGCGAAACGTTATGCGAAACTTGAATTATGAATTAAGAAATATAAATTAGGAATTAAAAAATGGAGCATCCAGAGAACAATCCCGAATATGCAGGCTTGACCGTCAACAGCGGCGTAGGACCTGTCTCTATTGTCAACCCGCACCTCAACCGCCAGCGCTTCAAGCGGCATCGCTTCTCAGCAAGCGACTATGTGGAAGGCATCCTGAAGGGCGACATCACTATCCTCGGACAAGCCGTGACGCTCGTCGAAAGCACGATTCCCGAGCATCAAGTCATCGCGCAAGAAGTCATCGAGAAGTGCTTGCCGCATTCGGGAAACAGCGTACGCATCGGCATTAGCGGTGTTCCGGGAGCAGGCAAGAGCACCAGCATCGACGAGTTCGGTATTCACGTCCTCAAGGAATATGGCGGACGACTCGCCGTGCTTGCCATCGACCCGAGCAGCGAACGCTCGAAGGGCAGCATCCTGGGCGACAAGACGCGCATGGAGAAGCTGAGCGTCCACCCCGATTCCTTCATTCGCCCCAGCCCCTCGGCAGGCAGCTTGGGAGGTGTGGCTCGCAAGACACGCGAGACCATCATCCTCTGCGAAGCAGCAGGTTTCGACAAGATATTCGTCGAGACCGTGGGCGTAGGACAGAGCGAGACGGCCTGTCATTCGATGGTCGATTTCTTCCTGCTCATCCAGCTTGCCGGCACAGGCGACGAGCTACAAGGCATCAAGCGCGGCATCATGGAAATGGCCGACGGCATCATCATCAACAAATGCGACGGCAACAACGTCGATAAGTGCCAGCTTGCAGCCACTCACTTCCGCAATGCCCTGCAACTCTTCCCGTTGCCCGAAAGCGGATGGGAGCCGCAGGTGCTTACCTATAGCGGCTTCTACGGCTACGGCATCAAGGAAGTCTGGGACATGGTTTACAGCTACTTCGACTTCGTCAAGAAGAGCGGCTACTTCGATTATCGGCGTGCCGAGCAAGCAAAGTATTGGATGTACGAGAGCATCAACGAGCAGCTGATGGGCAACTTCTACCACAATCCAACGATTGCCGACATGCTTCAAGCAGCAGAACAAGGTGTGCTCCGAGGCGAAAGAACCTCATTCGTGGCAGCCAAGCAGCTCCTCGATGCGTACTTTGCACTCCTCCATTAGCCATTTTGGGGTGCTTGTAGCGCCGCAAATGCCTATCGACTCACAACCTTGCAGCCAGCGGATGTCTATCTCGCTGGCTGTGTCTATCATGTAGGAACGCGGATTGGCTTCGCGACACTCATTGAAGAGCACACGGCCGTTGCTGCTCTTCTTGCCGCAGACGAAGAGCACGGCGTCGTGCTTGAGGGCAAAGTTGCGGATGTTGGGCATGCGGTTGGCCACTTGTCGGCAAATGGTATCGTAGTAGGTGAAAGTGGCTTCGGGGCTGATGTGCCGACGGACGTAATCGACTATCTTGCGGAACTCGCCAAGCGGCATCGTCGTCTGCGAATAAAGGCTGATGTCGCGGTTGAAGTCGAGCTTCTTTGCATCGTCTGCCGACTCGATGACGATGGCTGTATCCTCTGTCTGACCCACCAGACCGATGACTTCAGCATGGCCTGCCTTACCGAAGATAACTATCTGTTTGTCAAGTGAAGAGTGAAGAGTGAAGAGTGAAGAATCAGAGTTACATTCGTCTGGTTTGTTACTATTACTCTTCACCCTTCGTTCTTCTCCTTTTAAACCTTTCACCTTTTCGTCGTATTCCTTCTTGATGCGTTCCTGAAGGTGCAGTACGACGGGACAAGTGGCGTCAATCAAGTTGATGGAGCGTTCGCGGGCCAAGTCGTAGGTGGAGGGAGGCTCGCCATGAGCACGCAGCAGGACCTTCGTGTCGTGTATTTCGCGCATCTGCTCATGGTTGATGGTCACAAGTCCCAACTGCTGCAAGCGGTTGCACTCCTTGCCGTTGTGGACGATGTCGCCCAGACAATAGAGGTGCTCCTCTTTTGCCAATTCCTCCTCTGCTTTGCCGATGGCACGCGTCACGCCGAAGCAGAAACCCGATTCCTGGTCTATTTCTATCTTCATCATATACAATCAAGCAATATGAGTCCTACATAGATAACATTCAAGATGCCCGCCTGCAGCAGGCACAGGTTGTATTGCTTTCCTTCTGCCTTACATACATTATAAAATAATATACCGGCCGGAATGATTACGGCTTCTGTCCAGCCATGTCCGAATGCCAGCCAAGCAAACACGGGCATGAGCAGCACAACGACTCCCAGCAGGCCGAGTGCCCTCTTCTTCCCTACCCTGACGGGAATGGTGCGTTTGCCCGCCAAACGGTCGTCCTCCATGTCGCGGATGTTGTTGATAGCCAGCACACACATGGAGATAAGTCCGCAGACGGCACCGGCATAGATGGGCTTTATTTTCCCTAAGTCGAGCGTCAGACCATCTGCCTGATATTGCAACCAAGCCGTTCCCCATGAAGCGACGACTCCATAGTAAAGGAACACAAACACGTCGGCTATGCCCAGATAGGAAAGCGAATAAGGCGTAGCGGTATAGAGCCAAGCGAACAGAAGAGCCGTAGCACCTATCGCCACTATCGGCCAACCTCCTATATAGCAGAGGAATGCACCTGAAGCGACGGCCACAATCAGGGCGACACAGCATGCCGTCAGCATCGACTTTTCGCGCACAGTCCCCTCTGCCAGAGCACGCTTGAAGCCTACCCTGCCCTGCTTGTCTGTGCCGCGCTTGTAGTCGTAATAGTCGTTGATGAGGTTGCTCAGCACTTGAAGGGCGAGGGCACTAACTGCCGTCAGCACAGCTGTCAGACGAGCCAACGAACCCGTCGGCCCGATGAGCATATGCGTCACTATCAGCCCCACCAGCACAGGACAAAGCGATGCAAACAGCGTCTGCGGACGGATGATGCGAAACCAAAGCTTTATACTACTCATTTTGTTAATTCATAATTATTAATTCATAATTCAATTTATTAATTCATAATTCTTAATTCATAATTCATAATTTCCCTTCGCTAAGGCTTGGCGGGCTTCATCAAGACTCTCGAAAAGCCTATCCTAAAGCCTCTTCTAAATCCTCCCCTAAAGGGAAGGACTTTAGTCCCCACCCCCTACCCCTCCCCTTCGAGGGGAGGGGAGCCGCGTGCATGCTTCACTGCAAACCTCCAAATCCCTCCTCTAGGGGGAGGACGGGAGGGGTCTTTTCCCCTCCCCTCGAAGGGGAGGGGTTAGGGGTGGGGTGCAGCCTCCTCTATTCCAACTTCTTTTTCGACTGCAAATATATAAAATAATCCGTACTTATGAGTCAAAATTCAGAATTTCTTTGTAGATTTGCAAGAAAATAACGCGAACAAACAGAAATGCCTCTCCCCATTCCTCTTTTGAGGCCGTGGGAATCTAACTCTGAACTATGAACTCTAAATTGTCTTCCGACCTTCGGGCCTACATCGAGGAGGAAATCCTGCCTCGCTACAACGCTTTCGACAAGGCGCACCGGCAGGACCATGCGCGTACCGTCATCGACCAAAGTCTGCTGCTGGCCGAAAAGCTCGACGTGGACCTCAACATGGTGTATGCCATCGCCGCTTACCACGACACGGGATTGTGCGAAGGGCGCGAGCATCACCACGAGGTTTCAGCACGTATCATCGTCAACGACAAGAACTTGCGCAAGTGGTTCACGGAGGAGCAGATAGCGGTCATGGCCGATGCTGCCGAGGACCATCGCGCCTCAGCCGACCACGAGCCACGCACCATCTACGGCCGCATCGTGGCCGAAGCTGACCGCAACATCGAACCCGTCACCATCATCCGCAGAACTGTTCAGTACGGACTCGAACACGAAAAAGCCCCGTCTTACGCCGTTGGAGCAGAAGAAGTTAAGGCATTCCACTACCGCCGGATGCTGCAACACCTGCAAGAGAAGTACGGCCGACAGGGCTATCTCAAACTGTGGTTCGACGACTCGGAAAATGCACGCCAGCTTGAGAAACTGCGAAACATCATGGACGACGAGACGTTGCTCCGCAAGCTCTTCGACGAATGCTATGCTAAATAAGCGCTGAAGGCGCGAAAGAACACAGACGGGGGTGCAAGCCCCCGGTAATGTTGCAACGACCTTTGTGTCTTCTCGCCATGGGGTGTTACTTAGTGTCTTAGTGTCTTTGTGTTTGTTTGTCACTATCGAAAGCCGGGCAACGGCTTAGGAAAGTAAACATTTTTCGCATTGAGGCGCGTTCTGACAGCCTTATTTTGCTTCTGTGGCACTTTCTTCCACTCGAACCGGAAAAGTGGCTCATTTGCAATCCGTGCTGACAATCAACGCTTTACAAGGCAGCAATTTTTCGTCGAAAGTAATATAAGTATCATTCCTCCGCACAATCGAGGTAAGATTCGCATAAAATCATGTGGAAATCGGCATGAAGGAGCGGGGAAGACTACACGGGGCGAAAGTCAACACAACGTGGAGTGTAGGCCGACACAACACGGAGCATCGGACGAAGCCCCGTTCAGCCTCGTCCAATCCTCCACGTTGAAGGGCAAAATGATGTCGCGATTTTTCGGCTTAGCGTCCCAACTCCCCTCCCCTCGAAGGGGAGGGGTTAGGGGGTGGGGACTTAAAGTACTTCCCCTTAGGGGAGGATTTAGGAGAGGCTGGCTGCTTTACCTCACAAGAATCTTCTTGCTGCCTACGATGTTGATGCCTTTCTGCAACTTCTGCAAGCGTTGGCCTGCCAGGTTGACTATCGTCGAGCCTTGCTCGCTGATAACGTCGTCGGAGCCATTCTGAGCCTTAACCTCCCGAATGTCGGTCATCAGTTCTCCGAGGTTGCCGAAGAACAGAGCTATACCATCAATTTGTGCGTTGAATTCATCGTCATACACGAGGAAGTCTGCATTGAAGGAAAGTCTTTTGTAGCCTGTATTTACGTTTGCAAGCACGGAACCTCCATCTACATAGTAATAGGTGTCAAATTCAAAATCATTGGGGAGATATTCATCATAGCCACCTTTGTTTGGGCGAAAAAAAACTTTATCTTTATATACATTAATATTAGTAGTTAAAACAATTTCTTTAATGGTAACATCTTTGAATACGGGGTTGAGGATGTCCTCTCCGCTGTCCCATTTGATGAGATAGGGTTTGCCTGCCTCTATCTTCGTTACGGGTGTGGAGCAGTCGATGATGAGGGTCTTGTCCATCATGTAAGCCGACTCTGCCGTGCGGACGTCGGCTCCGTCGAGCACGCTGCCCTCTATGGTGAGGTCGAAGGGCAGCCAGAGGGACTGCCAGGTGCCGTCCTTGCGGAAGTTGCGCCCTATCAGGGCTACGTCGCCCTTTCTGCCAGCATTGGCCATGAATTTATCATCGTTGTCACCGTATTCATACAGATAGAGCGTCTTGCCCGTCTTCGAAGTGCCCGGCACCATGAAGAGGCTGTAAACATATGCTCCGTCGGGGCCGATGTCGCCGATGCGGGTTGCTTCGCCCGTAGTGGTATTCACCTTGTAGAAGCCATGTTCGGTATCGTCGGTCACTTGTGCCCAGAAGAGTTCGTCAGTATCCATGTCGAAGGCCATGGACTCATAATAAATTCCCATGGTAACGCCCGTATTGCCCACTTGGGTGATTGTGTAGTCCGAAAGATTTATCTTGTAGAGGTCGCTCGTATTTCTATCAACCGTGTATGCCTCGTTCTGGTTGTTGATGGCAAATGGATGTAAGTAGTCGTACGATGGGAATACTGCTACCTTTTCGAAATCGTCGGGATTGTAGGGGTCGAATCTATACAGTGTTTTATTCCACATGCCATACATCATGCCATCGATATAGTTGAATGCCATGCACTCCAAAACAGCATATGATTCCTCCAAGACCTTAGGTAATCGGACGGTCTTTTCTTCAGAGTCGAATTGAGCTGAGCAGAAGTCATATGTATATTGATAATCTATGAAAAACACATTGCCATTATAATAAGTACCGTTGGGATACGCGGAGTAGTCATCCGATGCTGGAGTCACATCGCCCGGCGTATTCGCCTTGAAGCGGATGAACTTGCCCTCCAAGCTTTCATCGTCGCCAAAGGTCTTAAGGGCATAGCCATACCAATCTGCTGTCGAGAGGATGCCTTCCTCCTCTTCGGGTGCCCAGGCAGAGGTGGCGAGTTGCGGCCCATTCAGCACGTCCCACGCTATGGTGCCTTTGTTGTCGAAGCCGTGGAACCACAGCTCGGGATGAGACTCGATGAAGGTGTAGCCTCCGCCGATGTCCGTCGAGCTGCCTACAAGGAACCAGGTGTGCGTCTCGGAGCCTGAGACAACTGTATTCACGCCCGAAATGACGGGGTCGTCCCAGGTGGGGTCGATGGCGTACCACTTGCCGTCCTCCATCTCAACGTAGAGCCACATGTGTGCCTCGAGCAGGGCGGACGCCGTCTTGCGGGCCAGACCCGAAAGGAGAATGCAGGGAATGTCCATAGCGTCGCACAGCACCTTCATGGCGCGGCAGTAGCCTTCGCAGACGGGAGCGGCCTGCCCCGTGATACCCTCCAGCGCGCTGAGCGAACTCCACGGCGTGTCGCCCAACGAACTCTGGCCGTAGCCCTGCGAGTAGTAGTTGTTGTAGCAGTTGTGCATCGTGAGCCAATCGTGTGCTGCAAGCAGCTTGTCGTGGCGCGAGCCGTCGCTGGGGCACTGGGCCAGAATGGTCTGCTTGGCCGTCTTGAAGGTCTCTACGCGTGCTGCTATGTTATCGGGATTCGTGAAGTTGTAGCCCGAGATGCCGAGGCCACGGATGTCGAAGTCCGAGCTGTGAAGATAGAAGGCGGAAGTGATGTCGGCATTGACCGTACCTGTTCCCTTCGACATGTTGTAGCTCATACTGTACTCCACCTCGTAGCCGAACTGGTACTTGTTGCCAATCCAGAAGGCTTCGGGGTGTTCGTGGTTGATGACGAGGAAAGCATAGGGCATGAACGACTCCAGGATGTCGTACTCGGCATCGACGTATGGCTTGGCAGCAGCCAAGGCCTTCTCGCGGATGGTCGTGAGGTCGGAGGTGGAGGGGGGGAAGGTGAAGTCGGCCTTCTTCGTCACCTTGTTGAGGCGGTAGGCATAAGATTGGTTGATGATTTCGCCCTTCGAAGGGTCGCTCAGCCAGTTCTTCCCGCCGCCGAGCACGCCGTTGACGGCCTCGACGTACTTGTCGATGAAGTCGCTGATGAAGTCGGGCATGTTGGTGATGCGTTCCCTGTAGTTCTTCGCAATCTCCGGACCGACGGCCTGCCTTGCCTTTCGTTGCCCGCTGGGAAGCACTTCGCTGCCCGTCAGCGAACGCATGTCAAACTCGTAGGTAGCCGATGTGCTTTCGAGCTTCTCAGTTACGATCTTGTCCTCATGAGCCGTTGCTGTAAGGCAGAAGCCGCAGAGGAGCATTGCCAGGATTAAGTAACTCTTTTTCATAGTTTAATAAGTTTTAGTTAATAATATAGTTATGTTTCGGATAGTCGCCAAACGACACTTTCACGCTGCAAATTTACAAAAAATAATTGAGAAACAAAACACTTCAGCAGTTTATCTTATGCAAAACCCCTATATTCTGCCAAACACAAAGTTCTTCGGCAAGCCCCTTTGAGTGTTTTTTTCTGTAACATATAATTGCCATGTAATTGCCCATTAATTTCCATTAAATTTATTTAATAATTACGTGAGTTCGATGAAATATAATTGTCTATAAATTTGGTGATTAGCGAAAATTGTTGTACCTTTATAGTGCTCAATTACAAAGTAGTACAAACAATAATCGCTATGTTCACCGAAGACAAAGTTACAGAAATTTTCTTTATGGCAGACGAATTTCACAAAGTTTTTTGCCGTATGTTAGACAAATATAGTCTCAATACCCCCAAAATGACAGGAAAGAGGCCTTACCATAGGGCAGGAAAGCTCTCTGTTCCCGAGATTATGACCATTATGATACTGTTCCACAATTCTGGCTACCGTTGCCTGAAGCATTTCTATCTGAATGAGGTCTGCGTAAACCTCCGCCACCTGTTCCCGCAGGTCGTCTCTTACAATCGTTTCGTGGAACTGGAGAAGGAGGCGGTCATACCGCTCACCATCTTTATCAAGAAGGTACTCTTGGGGAAATGCACCGGCATCAGTTTCGTTGACTCCACGCCTCTGCGTGTGTGCAAGAACCAGCGCATCCATATCCATAAGACTTTCAAGGGCTTTGCTGCAAGAGGCAAGTGCTCGATGGGGTGGTTTTTCGGTTTCAAGCTACACCTGATCTGTAACGAAAGAGGCGAATTGCTGAACTTCATGGTTACGCCTGGCGACGTGGATGACAGGAAACCTCTGGAGAACAAGAGATTCATCGAGATGATATTCGACAAGCTTGTGGCAGACAAGGGGTATATCAGCAGAAACCTCTTCCAGAAGCTCTTTGTGGACGGCATTCAGCTCATCACAAAGCTAAAGAGCAATATGAAAGGCGCTCTGATGACAGTCTCGGACAGAGTGCTGCTGCGTAAGAGAGCAATCATCGAAAGTGTCAACGACGAACTCAAGAATATCGCACAGATTGAACACTCAAGACGTAAGGAAACTCAACTTTAGCATTTGGATAATTACAGCAAATCAATATGTTCTATGAGTTATTTGCATCTTCGAATCAAGAAATCTGATTTACATGCAGGAAAATTTTGCAGGAAAATTTCCAGCTTATATTGATTCACAGTACTTGTATTACTCATGTAAACACCAGAAACAAAGAGAGTCAATCTAAATGCTAAAGTTGAGTAAGGAAATCACTTGGTCCTTCAAGCCGAAGACGACGAATCTCTTTACGATGCCCGTCAATACCGGCACCAAGGCGAATGTCCGCCTCATGCTCATCGACGAGTTCGGCAACAAGGCCGACACTATCTTCCAAAACGTGGCTCAGAATGTGATGAAGCTCGACACGCTGAAGCCTAAAGCTCCGTCGAAGGCCGAGGAACTGTGTCTCTACGGAAAGATTTAACTCCGCATCTACGTCTATGGCACCGAGGGCAACTACCGCTTGGGCGACTCCATCACTATCGGGGGCGAACTGTGCCAAACGATATGGTTCCCCGAGGGACATACCTACGTGCCGCGGCTCATCACGAGTCCCTTCGACTTCGATGGCATCGGCCTCGTCACCATCGACGCCTACGAGGTGGTGCATGCCGACGAGGACAAGCAGCTGGTGACGATGACGGCCCTCGAGGAATGTCCTATGGGCAACGTGATGCTGCTCAAGAGCGACGTTCCGGGTGGCCTCTACAACATCCCGCTGACGCGAGCCGACGACTCCTACATCGCGGGACAAAGCATCCTACAAGTATCTGACGGCTCGGTCATCGGCACGAAGCACCACTACGTCTTCGGCGTCCGCGACGGGGTCTATGGCTTCTTCATGGCGGCCATCGGCGACCCTATTGCCGAAGGGAATGTCTATTTCTACCACAACGGGACGAAGGACCTCTTGGCCTACTACATCAACGCCGCCGACGTGCCGCCGGTGGTGGACGAGGTGATTCTCTTCGCCGACGGAGATAACAGCGATACTATCGAGCAATGGAAGGGACGCCACGCCCGACGTGTCACGCTGGGAGGACGCACTTTCTACAAGGACGGCCGATGGAATGTGGTGACGTTGCCTTTCAATATCCTCGGAAGGGACATCAAGCACTCCCCGCTCAAGAATGCCACTATCTGCGAGTTCTCCCCCCAATTCTCTTCGTTCAACGCCGCAACAGGACTCCTGAACCTCACCTTCGACAATGCCTACGAGATTGAAGCGGGCAAACCCTATCTGGTGAGCTGGAACAGGGGCGAAAACCTCCCGAACCCGACTTTCGAGGATATGACTTTCTTCGATAGCTTATTGGTCGAGGATACCAGCAGCGACGGTCTCGTTACGTTCCAGCCAAGCTATGCGTCTGTCTCTTTCAAGGGCTGCCACGACATGCCTTTGACGGTGCGGAGGTCTATGGCTGCCGACAGCTGCTTGCATGCCATGAAGGCTTTCTTCGCTGTCGAAAGCCCTGGAGCCGAGGTGTCTGATGTGGATGTGGAAATCAACGTAGACTCTCCGGAGGAATACTTGGAGGTCGAGGGCAAGGAGCGAGGGAAGCCTCTCCCCCTTTACGGGGGAGTTGGAGGGGGTCTTTTTGTGTCTTCTTCGGCAGGGAAATAACTTTGTGACTTTGAGTCTTTGTGTTTGATTATCACATGGCAGACGCTATGCCAGCCCACATGCTAAAGTTGAATAATTCATAATTCATAGCCAAAATCATGCTCAAACGAAAAATAATCCGACAAAGCTAGTGATTATCTCAGTATTTTTACTTACCTTTGCCTTGTCGTAGATGAATTTCAAGCAATCCACAAAACTGCAACAAGCTATAAACTTCAAACAAAACAAGGTGCAAAAAAAAAAACTAATGAATAATCTAAGAAGTTAGTAGTTAGAGGTCAGTGGTTAGAGGATACCTTTGGTTCCTAACAAGCTGCCAGAAACATTCCTCCAACCTCTACCCCCCAACCACTAACCACATATCCATAACCGCTTATATATAAGTATCTTAGCCGTGAAAAAAGTATTCTTATTTGCGATTACAGCGCTATGTGCGCTGACGCTTAGTGCAAAAAAAATCTACCTCGACACAGGAGGTAGCAGTAAGTGGAACCAAGCCGGTGCCACGTTCTTCATCCATGCCTGGGGAGACGGAGACCAGGATGTACAGATGTCCCTCGTCTCAGGCGACATCTATTCGGCCGACATCAATGACGCACAGACGAGTCTGCTCTTCGTGCGAATGGGTTCGGGAGCTACTGCCATCAATTGGGACAACATGTGGAACAAGACGGCCGACCAAACTCTGACCGACGGAAAGGACCTGTTCACTATTACCGAATGGAACTATGGAACACAAGTCAGCTCGGGCACATGGTCCACCTATTCCGCCGGTGAAGAAGGAGGCGGCGAAGAAGAAGCGGGCGACTGGATGCTGAAAGGAAACTTCAGCGCAGCAGACTGGAGCAATCCGACGCCACTGGAAACCAAACCCGAGGGTGCTGAGAACACGCTCTATGCCTCTCTGACGCTCGAAGCGGGTAAGGAATATGAGTTCAAGATAAACCGCAACGACGACTGGTACGGCAACGGAGGCACTATGACGCAGGCTCATTGCACCAACTGGCTGATGTCGGCAGACGTTGCAGCCAACTGCCGTATTGCCACTACCATCAACGGCGAATACGAGTTTGCCTTCAACACCGCAAGCAAGCGGCTGAGCGTCGTTTATCCCTACAACCCGAAGCAGGCCAAGCTCTACGAAACGGCTGTGCCATCGCAGAACCCCGACGTCATGCTGCAGGCATTCTATTGGGCACATGAAGGCAACACGCCCACTCCTTATACGGAATACGGCGATGTGACGTGGAAAAGCTTGGCCCAAGAAGCAGACGAACTGGCTTCGTTCTTCGACCTTGTTTGGTTGGCTCCATCTGGGGAGACTGCCGACTTCACCGGCTATCTGCCCATGAACTATAGCAAGCAGGGGTCCTATATAGATGAGCTCGGACACCACGGACACAGCCCTTGGGGGACGGAAACCGAGTTGCAGCAACTCATTTCCCGACTGCATCAGGGCGGTGCAAAGGTCGTGGCCGACATTGTGCTGAACCACACCAGCGCAGGCCATGTGGACGAATATGACGGCGAAGACAAGAACTGGTGCAACTGGACCGTCAACGATTTCGGTCGCTACGGCTCCTTCAAGCCCGACTGGACTTGGCTTACCGCAGAAGACGAGATGTTTGCAGACGATTACATGCAAGGGCGCATCGACCGAAGCGTCACCGGCGATTGCGGCAACCACAGCACAGCAGAACTGATGCCCGACGAGAAGAGCGTCTCCTACCATTCTGGAACCTACGCTTGGGACTATCAGGAGTACAACAGCATCTACTCGCGCGACCTCGCTCACGCCAAACGCGAAGTGCGGGAAATGAGCCGCGCCTACCTCACTTGGATGCGCGACAGCATCGGCTACGACGGCTTCCGCTTCGACTTCATGAAGGGAATTTCCGGTGCCACCCTCTTCGACTACAACCGCGCAAGCGCACCCTGTTTCAGCGTGGCGGAAGTGTTCGACGGCAATATCGACAAGCAGCTGGGCTTCCTCAAAGATACCAACTACGAAACCTACGTCTTCGACTTCCCCGGCAAGTTCCACTACTACAACGACGCTATCAGGACGTACAACCTGAAGGCACTGGCAACCGACCGCTACTCGCTCATCCACCACGACCCGAAGCACACCGTAACCTTCATCGACAACCACGACTCTTTCCGCGAGGGAAGCAACCTCTACGGCACGCCCAACATGATGGACGACCGCCAAGCACGCATGGCACTGGCTTTCCTGCTTAGCATGCCCGGTGTGCCGTGCGTGGTCTATCCCTATTGGAACAACCACAAGGAAGAGTGTATGGCCTTCATCATGGCCCGCAAGGCCGCTGGCGTACACAGCGAGTCGGAAATCGTCAAGGAATGGGCAGGAAACGGCGGCGAAGGCAGCAACTTCTATACCGCCATGATTAAGGGTACGAAGGGCTATCTGTTCCTAAAACTCGGTTACGATTGCGTGCCGACAGACGCTCCGATGGAACCCTCGCCCGACGGACAGGAATGGAAGTGCGCCTGGGCTAACCGCGAACATGCAGGCATCTGGTACACGGGAGAAGAAGTAATACCCGTCGGACTGAACAGCCGTGAAGGACTGCAAACCAACGACAAGGCAAGGAAACTCCTGAAGAACGGCGTGTTGTACATCCAACGGGCGGGACACGTCTATGACCTGACAGGCAGATGCCTTGAAAAAGTTGAAAATTGAAAGTTACCCGTTGGCGGAATTAAATTAGTGCGTATTTGATTCTGCCTATGGGTTTATTGTTAATGTAGTTGATGTATTGCAATGCGGTCAGCGCACTGACTTTGCCAATTTTTCTGGCAAACAGACCGCATGTTTCTTTGGCATAGTTTCTGATGACGAGGAATTGGTCGGTGAGTTGTGAGAACAAGGTTTCGATTCTCTTCCTCGCCTTGACGAAAGGCACGAATGTCGGTTTCCAGTTCTTCTGGTTGAGCCTGTACGGACACTCAAGCCTGATGTTGGCGGTCTCGAAGAGGTCAAGCTGCACCTCGGCTCCGATATATCCCTTGTCGCCAAATATGCTGCAATCGTGATACAAGGGCTTGATGTCGTTCAGGTAGTTGATGTCATGAACGCTTGCCTTTGAAAGGTCGTAGGAATGTATGACACCGCTTAATCCGCAGAGGGCATGAAGTTTGTACCCGAAGAAGTAATTGCCCTGTGAGGCACAATAGCCGAAGTCGGGGGCTTTGGCAAACTCTCCCGTCCTCCCCATCTTGCAGCGTTTCCCACGGGCCACACGGCACACCTCTATCGGTTTGGAGTCTATGCAGAAGTAATCTTCGCCGCCATCGATATGATTGGCAATGCGGCTGCGTATCTGCTCCATGAGGGGACTCACCGACTTTCGGCGGTCATTGAACTGACGGCGGGAAATGAGATTGGGGATAGAAGAACGGCACTCCTTCAACTTCGCCTCAAAAAGCCAGTTCTCGCTGTCTATTTCCTCTGCCTCGGCGGCCATGCTCAATGCAATGACCTCCAAATCAGAAAAACGAGGAACTGGACCCGGACGGCGTAAATTTCCTGCCTCTGTAACTAAATCTTCGGAGAAATGCTTGCATATCTCCAGAAATTTGACGAACTTTGTGTACAAGTTGCACATAACGAGATTGTATAACTTAATGAATAACGACACTAAGTTACTAAAAATCATCGAAATGTGAAACTTTTTCCTATATATTTTCTCGACTAATTTAATTCCGCCAACAGGTTGAAAGTTGAAAATTGAAAGTTTAGAGTCAGTAGCGCTTCGCGCAAAGTTGAGAGTTTATAAGACTCAGAACTCTACACTTCAAAACTGACTCTAAACTCTAAACTTCTAAAACTGACTCTAAACTCATCGGAAAACAAAGTATTATGCCACAAAAACAATGAAATTAAGGAAAAACTTTGGAGCGTGAAGCGTTTTTTAGTAAATTTGCAAAGCAAAAGTATATAAACTATGAAGAAACTGTATCCGATACTACTGCTTTTGGTTTTGTTCTCGGGCTGCAAGGGAGATTCGTCTTTGGAAGAGGAAGAAGGTCCGAAGAAACCCTTCTTCTATGTCAGATACAATGGCTACCATTCGACCGAAGAGGACTTCGACGAGACCTGCACCATGACTATAACCGACGAGAACGGAAACGAGGTGAGTTATGCCATCGGGAGTCAGGAAGTGCTTGTCGGCCCCGTCTATGCCGGCTTTACGGCAAAGATGACCATCACCGCCCCCGATGACGGAAGAACAACGGAAGCATCTGCATAGCACGAATCGCAAACAAAACGGTTGAGTACGAATACGCCTCCTTTGCCAACTCCAAAGAGACTGAAACCCTGACATATACCATCCAGGAGTCAACAGGAGAAGAAACGCCTACGGAAAAGTAAATTATGTAGATAGAAGAAGATAAAGGAAGATAAAGGGAGATAGAGGACGTTAGTTATGTTTCGTAAGTAATGAATCCGCTTAGCAGAAATGGCCTGCAAGGCCAACAAGCACATAGTCCAGGGCATCGCCCTGGGTACTGGCAGATGCCAACATTCGCCCTGAAAAGGGCAAAAGCATAAACAGATTTCTCAAATTGACTCTTTAATTAGTAACAATGTATAAAAAAGTATAAATATGAAAGTAATCAAATTTTTGAGCATGCTCATGCTTGCTATGGCTATGCCTTTACTAGTATCTTGTGGCGGCGATGACGATGAAGAACCGCTTGAAAACGTAATTGTTGGAAAGTGGCATTCCTACAAAGCTACCATATCAGCCGCAAATTTCAAAAAAACAGTTGACGTCACTCAAAACGGAGAAAATGCCGCTTTTTATATGGAAGCCACATTTTCTTCAAACGGTACAGTAGTTGTTAAGGGCTGGAACGATGACGAAAATAATCAAACAATGTACTGGGGTACAGAGGAGAAATTCGTATATACCATCCATGGCAACGACTTGAGCTTGACAGCCGAAAACGGCGAAAAAATAGGAGCAAAGTACTATCCAAAAGATAAATTTATTATCTGGACAATGCTCGTAAAAGACAAATACTCAGATGGATTAATAACAAGCAACCTCTACTTTAAAAAGTAAACTAATTCAACCTTCGCTAGTACGTAAAAACGCCCTACCCTTTGGTGCGCAATCAGCTGAACTACTGAAAACTTGAATAAATCGTAATAAAAAGCCCCCTCCCCCCCTAGGGAGTCAGCCTCTACACCCCACCCCTAACCCCTCCCCTTAAAAGGGATGGGAAGACCGCGAGATAGAGATATAAATGACTAAATTACTAAATTGTAAATAAATAGTAAATTGTAAATAGTTAAATTGTAAATTATTTAGGATTGTCAAATTGTAAATCATGTAACTATTCAGCGATTACCATATATCTGAAGGCTCTTAAAGACGTTCTCGAAGGAGAAGGCAGACGGACGTACGGTCTCCGAGAGGGGGTAGGAGGAGTGTGTGAATGTTGATTAATTACCGTCACTCCGTCACCATTCCGCTTATTGCATTGTGATTCAACGGGATGCGAGGTGACGGCAGGGTGACAGTAGGGTGACGGTACTGTCACCCTGTTATTAGCTCATTTTCATTCTGCTTTGTCTAAGCACGGGCTACTGATATATGGCTATCGCTGAATAGTTACGTAAATCATCTTGTTTGTTAAATAATCGTAAAAGAGAGGCTGAAGTATAATATAAATAATGTACGTTTCGGAAAGTTTTTGTATCTTTGCCACGCAAAATTACTTTGCAAGCGATAAATAACCTATTTCATTAACATTTTAATTAATCTGTATGGCAGATTTGAAAAACGTTGCTCCTCTGGCAGACTTCGACTGGGAAGCCTACGAACAGGGCGACAGCAATGCAAACGTGAGCCGCGAGGCTCAGACAGAGGCCTACGAAGGCTCTCTGAACAAGGTAAGTGACCACGATGTAGTTGACGGCACCGTCATCTCGATGAACAAGCGCGAGGTGGTGGTCAACATCGGCTTCAAGAGCGATGGTATCATACCTATGAGTGAATTCCGCTACAATCCCGACCTCAAGGTGGGCGACACAGTAGAGGTTTACATCGAGAACCAGGAAGACAAGAAGGGACAGCTCATCCTTTCGCACAAGAAGGCTCGCGCTTCCCGCTCTTGGGACCGCGTGAACGAGGCTCTCAACAATCAGGAAGTCATCAAGGGCTTCGTGAAGTGCCGCACCAAGGGCGGTATGATTGTTGACGTCTTCGGCATCGAGGCATTCCTGCCCGGCAGCCAGATTGACGTGAAGCCCATCCGCGACTACGATATCTTCGTGGGCAAGACGATGGAGTTCAAGGTTGTCAAAATCAATCAGGACTACCGCAACGTCGTTGTCAGCCACAAGGCTCTCATCGAAGCTGAGCTTGAAGCTCAGAAGAAGGAAATCATCGGCAAGCTCGAAAAGGGTCAGGTGCTCGAAGGCACTGTCAAGAACATCACCAACTACGGTGTGTTCATCGACCTGGGCGGCGTAGATGGTCTCATCCACATCACCGACCTGAGCTGGGGCCGCGTAAGCGACCCGAGGGAGATTGTCGAACTCGACCAGAAGATCAATGTCGTCATTCTCGACTTCGACGACGAGAAGAAGCGTATCGCTCTCGGCCTGAAGCAGCTCACTCCTCATCCTTGGGATGCTCTCGACCCGAACCTGAAGGTAGGCGACCACGTGAAAGGCAAGGTTGTCGTTATGGCCGACTATGGTGCATTCATCGAGATTGCTCCTGGCGTAGAAGGTCTCATTCACGTCAGCGAAATGTCTTGGAGCCAGCACCTCCGCAGCGCTCAGGACTTCATG
>CACYQI010000066.1 GCA_902776455.1 uncultured Bacteroidales bacterium
GGGGAATAAGGACCCCCTAACCCCCTTTAGGGGGAATAAGGACCCCCTAACCCCCTTTAGGGGGAATAAGGACCCCCTAACCCCCTTTAGGGGGAATAAAATAGTAAATCGTAAATCATTAAATCGTAAATGAAAAAGTGGCGTATTGAGGACTCCGAGGAACTCTACAACATCAAGGGCTGGGGAGTCAATTACTTTGGCATCAATGAGAAGGGACATGTCTATGTCACGCCCAAGAAGAACAGCGTACAGGTGGACCTCAAAGAGGTTGTTGACCAGCTTGCCACACGCCATGTGACGGCTCCTGTGCTGCTCCGCTTCCCCGACATCCTCGACAATCGCATTGAGAAGACCGATGAATGCTTCCGCAAGGCTGGCAAAGAGTACGAATACAAGGGGGAGCACTTCATCATCTTCCCCATCAAGGTGAACCAGATGCGCCCCGTCGTGGAAGAGATTATCAGCCACGGCAAACGCTATAACCTGGGCCTCGAAGCTGGCTCCAAGCCTGAACTGCATGCCGTCCTTGCCACCAACATGGACAGCGACAGCCTCATCATTTGCAACGGACACAAGGACCAGAACTTCATCGAGCTGGCTCTGCTGGCACAGAAGATGGGAAAACGCGTGTTCCTCGTCATCGAGAAGTTGCCTGAACTGGCCATCATTGCCGAGACAGCCAAGAAGCTTGGCGTACACCCCAACTTGGGCATCCGCATCAAGCTGGCATCAGGTGGCAGCGGCAAATGGAGTGAGAGTGGCGGAGATGCTTCAAAGTTCGGACTGAACTCCTCAGAGCTGCTCATGGCCTTGCAGATGCTCGATGAACTTGGTCTGCGCGACTGCCTGCGCCTCATTCACTTCCACATCGGCAGCCAAATCAACAAGATACGCCGCATCAGCACAGCTCTGCGCGAGGCAGCACAGTACTATGTGCAACTCCATTCGATGGGCTTCGGCATTGAGTTTGTTGATTGTGGTGGTGGCTTGGGTGTAGATTATGACGGCACACGAAGCAGCAACAGCGAAAGCAGCGTGAACTACAGCATTCAGGAGTACGTCAACGACTGTGTCTATACCTTCGTCGAAGCATCCAACAAGGCCGACATCCCCCACCCCAACATCATCACAGAGGGCGGACGCTCGCTGACAGCTCACCACAGCGTGCTCATCATCGATGTGCTGGAGAGCGTCTCTGCTCCCCAAATGCCAGAAGACTTCGAACCAGGACCAGAGGACCACAAGCTTGTACACGACCTGACGGAAATCTGGGACAAGCTCTCTTCGCGCTCCCTGCTTGAGGACTGGCACGATGCAGAGGACATTCGCGAGGAGGCTCTCGACCTCTTCCGCCATGGCATCATCGACCTCAAGACACGTGCACAAATCGAATCCCTCTATTGGGCCATCAGTCACGAAGTGGCAGAGTTGGCTCACCACCAGAAGCATGTACCCGACGAACTGAGAAAGCTCGACAAGCAGATGGCCGACAAGTACTTCTGCAACTTTTCGCTCTTCCAGAGCATGCCCGACTCGTGGGGCATCGACCAGCTCTTCCCCATCATGCCCATTGCTCGACTGGAAGAACAGCCCACCAGAAGTGCCACGTTGCAGGACATCACCTGTGACAGCGATGGCAAGATTTCGGCCTACGTCAATGGAGGACAGCAGACGAACTACATCCCGCTGCACCCCATTCGCCCAGGAGAACACTATTATATAGGCGTCTTCCTCGTCGGTGCATACCAGGAGATACTGGGCAACATGCACAATCTCTTTGGCGACACCAATGCCGTACACATCAGCGTTGATAAGGACGAATACACCATTGAGCAGTTCATCGACGGTGAGACTGTGGCCGATGTGCTTGAATATGTGCAGTACGACCCGAAGAAGCTTGTGCGCCGCCTCGAGATTTGGGTAAGCAAAGCCATCAAGGACGGCAAGATAACCCAGAGCGAAGGCAAGGAGTTCATCAGCAATTACAGGGCAGGACTGTACGGATATACCTATCTGGAATAGGACCCCCTAACCCCCTTTAGGGGGAATGAGGACCCGAAGCTATCGTCCAGCCAACTTGTTGGCTTAACTTCCTTTTTAACTTCATCTTATAACTTCCGAAACTTAAATAAATAATATATAATGATAGAAGAAAACTTTACTGCCGCTCAAGACATCCCCCTAAAGGGGGCTTGGGGGTCTATTAAGTACATTGGTGTCGATGACCTCGACATCGACCTCTTCGAGAGCCAATACATTGTGCCGGAAGGCATGAGCTACAACTCCTATCTTATTGAAGATGAGAAGATAGCCATCATGGATACAGCAGACCGCCGCAAAGGTGAGGAATGGAAAGCGAACCTGAAGGAAGCCCTTGCAGGCCGCAAGCCCGATTACCTTGTTGCACACCACATGGAGCCTGACCATGCTTCGCTCATAGCAGAAGTGCTCGAAGCTTATCCAGAGCTAAAGCTTGTATGCAGCGCTCAGGCTCTGAAGATGCTGCCCAACTTCTTCCCCTCTCTCCCCCTAAAGGGGGACGGGGGGTCTGACAGTCGCGTCATCACCGTGAAGGAGGGCGACACACTCTCCCTGGGCAGCCACACACTCCACTTCATCGCTGCCCCCATGGTGCATTGGCCCGAGGTCATTATGAGCTACGAAAGCACAGAGAAGGTCCTCTTTGCGGCTGACGGTTTCGGGAAGTTCGGAGCACTCTCAAAGGAGCAAGGAGCAAGGAGCAAGGAGCAAGAGAATACCAACTCCCAGAGCTGTCCTCCTGCCCCCTGCCCCTTGCCCCTTGCCCCTGATAATGGCTCTTCTTGGCCTTGCGAAGCTCGCCGCTACTACTTCAACATCTGCGGAAAGTATGGCGTACAGGTGCAGAACGTGTTGAAGAAGGCTGCGGGTCTCGACATCCAAGCCATCTGCCCGCTGCATGGTCCTGTCCTCACAGGCGAGGCTATGAAAGAAGCCTTCAGGCTCTACGACATCTGGAGTCGCTACGAACCAGAGAGCGAGGGAGTGCTTGTGGCCTACGCCAGCATTCATGGTGGAACGGCTAAGGCAGCTGAGAGACTGGGCGAACTGCTCAAGGAAAAAGGTGCTAAGAAAGTGGTAGTAAGTGACTTGAGCCGCGACGACATGGCAGAAGTCATAGAAGATGCTTTCCGCTATCCTAACATCGTGGTCTGTGCAGCCAGCTACGACGGTGGTGTCTTCCCCGTCATGCACGACTTCCTCTATCACCTTCAGATAAAGAACTACCAGAAGCGGCGCTTTGGCATCGTCGAGAACGGTAGCTGGGCACCCTCAGCAGGCCGCGTCATGCGCGAAATGATTGAGGCGATGAAGGACTGCACTATCGTAGAGCCGATGGTCACGATTCGCTCCCGTATGAAGCCTGCCGACGAGGAGCAGTTGGAGAAACTGGCAGAAGCAATGGTCTGAATGTTGTATCTGCTGCTCACGGCCATCATGTGTCTGTCCGCCACGCTATGCGAGGCAAAAGCGGACAGCAGGGATGCCAGCGCACCTCGCAAGGTGCTGGTGCTGGCTGAGCGTGGTGGCTTGCATGAGGGCTTTACTGCCACCGGACTTGAATGGCTCGAGGAGCAGAAGGAACGCCTCCACTTGGAGCTGACCGTACTGAACTCGGCAAAGGAGATTCCCGAAGGAGAACTGCAGAAGTACCAACTGGTGCTGCAACTGAACTACCCGCCATACGCTTGGAGCGATGCTGCCCGGAAGGACTTGGAGCGCTACATCGATGAGGGCGTGGGAGGCTACATCGGCTTCCATCACGCCACTCTTCTGGGCGAGTTCGATGGCTACAGCATGTGGGACTGGTTCTCCGACTTCATGGGCAAGATACGCTACCAGGGCTACATCGCCGAGAAGTGCGACGCCCTTGTCCGAGTGGAGGACAAAGAGCATCCGGTGATGAGGGATGTGCCCAGCTCTTTCATCGTGGCTGAAGACGAGTGGTACACCTACGAGACCAATCCGCGCCCCAATGTCCGCGTACTTGCCAGAGTGGACGAGGACAGCTATTCCATCCAGACGGACATCAAGATGGGCGACCATCCGGTCATCTGGACGAACCCCGAGAAGAAGGCACGCAACGTCTATTTCCAGTTCGGGCACAGCAAGTCGCTGTTCCAGAACCCTGCCTTCGTCCAGATGTTTGAGAATGCCATCCTTTGGACGCTACACGATGAGCGTGCTGCCGAGGAGCACGAAGGTTATGCTGCCAACTATGCCCGCCAGCCGCGCTTCCGTGCCTTGCTGCACTACGAGCCTGGAGCTGAGGAAGCCCATGTGCAGTTCGACAAGCAGGCCATCGACTTCTTCCATAAGCTGACCTACGGCGAGGGTTGGCTTATGGATGTCACAACTTCCCTCGCCGACTACCCCTACGAGAAGCTCAAAGACTACAACATCATCATCAGCCTGAACGCGATGCCCGGAGGCAAGGAGCAACGCGAGGCTTTCCAGAAGTACATGGAGAGCGGCGGCGGATGGATGGGCTTCCATGCCTCTGCCTATAACGACAGGAACACCAACTGGCCGTGGTTCAACGAGTTTCTGGGTTGCGGCATGTTCTACTGCAACAACTGGCCTCCGCAGCCTGCTCTGGTGGAGTGCGACGTGCAGGAGCATCCCGTCACCATCAGCCTGCCGCAAACGTTTGTAGCACCAGCCAGCGAGTTCTACCAGTGGCAGCCCAGCCCAAGGAAGAACCCCGACGTGGAGGTGCTCCTCTCCATCTCGCCCAAGATGTACCCCTTTGGCTTGAAGGACGTAGTCCGCTGGGGCGACTTCCCGATTGTGTGGACGAACACGAAGTACCGCATGATTTATCTCAACATGGGTCACGGCGACGAAGCTTTCATCGATGCCACCCAGAACCTTCTCTTCGTAAATGCATTCCGTTGGATAGTGAGCAAAGCCCCCAGCGGCGACCCGTTCAAGAAGTAGAACTCGCCTGCTGTGAATGCTAACTTCTAAAACAAGAATTTATCACTTGCGGTTCGAGCGGATTTGTAATCCGCTCGTATGGAGTATAAGGATTTGAAATCCTATCATTCGTTTTCAGCATTACAAATGCTTTCATTCAGTCCTGTCGGATTATAAATCCACCAGAACAGGGTACATACATACACGAAAGATGTCTGTAGGCCAATACAACGTGGAGTGTGGGCCGATGCTCCGTGGAGCGTAGGCCGATGCAACGTGGAGTGTGGGCCGATGCAACGTGGAGCGTGAGCCTACACAACGTGGAGCGTTTTAGCGAGTGAAGTTGGGTGACTTAACGTGGAAAGTTGATTAAATTAACGTGGAGAGTTGATTGAATTAACGTGGAGAATTGCGTCAAAGCCTACATGCCTACATAAATTATTCCAAAACCCGCATGAATAAAGGGAAAGTCGAATTTTCAAGCCTACATAAAGCCTACATAAGCCTACATTATCCTACATAGAAAATGCAGCTGAAAGGCATTTTGAATTTTGAATTTATAAATTTTGAATTATGTTATGTATGTAGGCTTATGTAGGCTATATGTAGGCTTTATGTAGGCTTTATGTAGGCTGAGGTTTGTGTGTTTCCCTTTGTTTATCGTGGTTTCAGGCGATTTTATGTAGGCATGTAGGCTGTTTCGAAAATTCGAAAAGAAATAAAAGAAATTATCCTCTCCTAAGGAGAGGGAGAAGAGCCTCTCCCCTGCCCTCTCCCGTGGGAGAGGGGGTTCTCCCACTTACGGGGGAGTTAGAGGGGGTCTGAGAGGGGGAGTAAATAGCTAAATTATTAAATTGTAAATAAATAGTAAATTGTAAATAGTAAAATCGTAAATAAACAAGGCCCCTCTTCGCAGTTGAAGGGGGGCCTTGTTATAGTCAGTCAAGTGATGTTTACTTCACGAGTACCTTTTGTCCGCCGATGATGTTGATGCCCTTCGCGGGTTTGTTCAGGCGCTGGCCGGCGAGGTTGTAGATGTCGCCCTTAGCCTCTGAGCCGTTCAGACCCTTGATGCCTGTCATCGTGTCGGCTGTGAAGTAGCCCGGTGCGCTCGCACCGCCGTCAGGACGGGCATAGGTCTTGTCTGTCACATTATCGTCCAAAACAGTTCCCTGACCGCCTACCAACTTCTTGCAATTAAAGAACATCATTGTGTTACTTGCTTCGGTGGTACTCCAATCGTTAGAGCAGCAGATGGTGGTCAGCTCCGTGCAACCGGCAAACATCAAGTTCATCGTCGTCACGTTGCTGATGTCGAATGAGTTGAGATCGACATACTTGAGTCCAGTGCTGAATGCGAACATGTAAGCCGTGTTCGTGACGTTCCTGGTGTCGAAGGACGAGAGGTCAAGCTCTGTCAGCGACTCCAACCCCGAGAACATACTGTTCATATTCGTTACGATAGACGTGTTGAGGTTCTCCAGCCCTTCGATGCTTGTCACGTTCTTCAAGTAAAGAAGTGTGAAAGATTCGGCATCAAAACCACCATCGAAGAAATCCTGCATAGTGGTCATGTGAGATTTCTTCATCGACGGGTCGATGACAACCTTGCGAACCTTATCGTAGTAGTCGAGGAAGCGGGTAGCTCCTATGATGTAAGCTTCGGTTACGCCAGGACGGGTATCCATCTTGTCGTCGTAGTAATAGGTCAGAGTGCCGGTGGCTTCAACAAATTCGGTATAAACCTTATTTATCCTCTCTGTGAAGTAGCCGGGAGCGTCTGTGCCTCCGTCGGGACGAGCGTAGGTTGCATCATCCACTTCACGGTCGAATGTCGTTCCCTTGTCGCCTACCAGGTTCGTGCAATTGTAGAACATACCCGTGGATAATGCTTCCGTGGTACTCCAGTCGTTGGGGCATACGATGGTGGTCAGCGATACGCAGTCGCCGAACATTCTTTCCATGTGTGTCACATTACTGATGTCGAATGAGCTGACATCCACCTTTTGGAGATTGACACAGTAGCTGAACATGTAGCTCATGTCTGTCACGTTTCTGGTGTCGAAGGAAGTGAGGTCGAGTTCCTTCATCGATGCTAACCCAAAGAACATGGTGGTCATGTCCGTCACGATGGATGTGTTGAGGTTATCCAGTCCATAGATGCTTGTTACATGATCGAGTGCCAGCATCTCGAAACCGTCATCAGAAGGCACCATTCCGCCGAAGAACAGATTCGACATCGAGGTGATGGGCGCATTCTTCATCGACCCATCGATGGTGATTCTTTCTACCTGGCTGTGATAGCCTTCGAAGCGAGGTTCGACAGAACCAGGAATATAGAGTTCGTTGATGGTCCAAGCCGATTCATCAAAATACGACAAATAGTAGTATGTCAGCTCGCGATTTTGGGGAGAATATTTGGTGACAACTACGCCGTCGGCATGCAGATACTGGGCGTAAACAACCGTATTTGCGGAGATGGCTGTGTAGGGCTTATCCCAGCCGATGAAGATGAAGCCATCGTGTTTCGGAGCCTCCGGAGCGCGGGCAGAGTAGCCATAGTAAACCTCCTGCGTGTCAATCACATCGTCCGTTACGCCGTCACGGAACTGGACTGTATAGCATGCCAAGCTATATTGTGCCGTAACGGTGAGGTCACTCTGCACGTTGGTGAAGTCCTTGTCCCAACCGGTGAAGTCGTAGCCCTCGCGTCCGGGCTGAACGCGTTCTGCCGCATCCTCGCCTCTCTTCACGCGCTGCACGTCGAGTTCAGCGCCGTCGTAGTCCACGAAGGTAACGGTATAGATGGGATCCCTCTCAACGATGTTGAAGTCCTTCCATATCTCTGCTTGTGCGTATGCTGAGCGTGAACCGAAAGGCACATAGAGCGTTATCTGTGCCAGCTGTTCCTTCGTCCAGCCCTTGAAGTAATTGTCGCTCGGGAACTGGTAAGGCCGCTCGAGGTCGCTGTCAATTCTGTAGAGATAGGGGCAGGTAGAGCTGAGGAAGCCCTCGCCGATGTAATTGATCGTGGCGGGCAGATTGATTGCCTGCACGAGAGACAGGTTGTCTATTGCACCATTGCAGATACGCATCAGGCCTTCGGGCAAAGTGATACCCGTCAAATCAGGCATTTGCACGAATACATAGGAAGCGATGATGCGTGTGCCTTCCTTCACTTCGTAATGGCCGTAGAAGTTGTTCGGAACATTGAGCAGGCAGCCATCGTAATAGACAGAACCGTCGGCATCCTTGTTGGCATCATAGAGCGGTGTGTTCTGGAAGGCAGAGCTGGCCAAGAGGGTCACCGTGGAGGGGATGTTGATTTCGGTCAATCCCGATCCCCAGAAAGCACCTGACCAAATTTTCTCAATCGTACTGGGCAGGTTCACTTTAGTCACTTTGGATGCGTTCATGAAAGCATCCTCTCCAACGCTATTGACCTTGTATTCCCTACCTTCATAAAGCACCTTGTCTGCTACGGTTACTTCACCTTCGAGGTACGGGTAGTTGTTCCGACCTTCAGACTCTTCAGACGAAACTATCGCCGTAAAGTCTTCCTTCAGATAGTAGTACAGGTCGCCGTATTTGATTCTCTTATTCTCGCCTTTCTCGCGGATGTCGGTGAAGAGTTTCCAGCCGGGTGCCGTTTGGTATGCTTCCTTACTGCCTACAGGCACATAGAGGACGCAGCCAGAACTTGGCACAGAGCCGAATGTGGCATCCGTTGCCGTCGGAGGAGTCGGGTTCAAGCTTCTGAGGGTAGTCAAGCCATTGGTGGCAACTGCATATTCGCCTAACGTGGTTACGCTCTCGGGAAGGGTGATGGATGTAAGAGCAGGACAATAGTTAAATGCCATTCTTTGTATCTCTGTCAATCCTTCGGGCAGCGTTACGCTACTGAGGTTGGTACACTGCGTAAAGCAGCCTTCTGGCAGTATTTCAACCCCAGCCGGAATGGTAACGGATGTCAGCGATTTGCATCCACCGAAAGCCGATGCTCCTATCTCTTCCAAAGCGTATGGCAGGGGGAGGCTTTCCAGTGCAGAACAGCTATAGAAGGCTGTGTTTCCGATTTTGCTTATTGAAGATGGAATTGTGACTTTCGTCAGCCCTGAACACCCTAAAAACGCAGATGTCGGAATTTCATCAAAAGTCATTGGCAATTCAACAGAGGTCAGATTGGTGCAATATCTAAACGCCTCATCCTCCATCTTGTTCACCGTATAGGTATATTTAAAGCCATATTTATTGATACTTACAGTAGAAGGAATTACGAGTGCTCCGCTGATGTTGTCGTTTTCATCGTGCTTGAGCACAGTGGCTGTCATGTCTTCGTGCAGTTCATAATATAAATCGCCTATCTTCTGTGTTTCAGCAATAGCAGGCCTATCGCCCTCTTCCAGTATCTGGCCGAAATTCTTCCATATTGGGGCATTCTGATATACTTCCTTGTATCCCTTTTGTACAAAGAGTATGCATTTCGACAAATTCAGATCATCGAACACATTTGCCTCGATGAGTTGCGGCGATAAGCTCCTATTGGTTACTACCTGCAGACCCGTATTTGCAAAAGCATATCTACCGATACTGGTTAAAGTCGTAGGAAGTACAATCTCTTTTAACTTCTTGCAATTAATAAAAGCATAATCTCCAATAGTAGTTACATATGGGAACTTCATCATTCTCAAATCTGTGCAGGAAGCAAAAGCATATTTTCCTATCTTCTTTGCGGTGATGAAGTCATAATTGTCAAAATAAATACGCTGTAGGGAAGAACATCCATCAAAGGCTTTGTCCCCGATACAATCCACATTGGGCAAATTCAACAACCTTAACGAAGTACAACCCATGAAAGTAGAATAAGGAATATTTCTCAGTCTCGGCGAGAGTGAGATATGTCTCAAATTGGTGCAGCCGTAAAAGACCTCATATCCAATTGTGTCCACACTCGTTCTCATGTAAAGCTTCTCAAGCCCGGTTGCATTATAAAAAGCTTGATCACCAATTGCTTTTACTGTAGAAGGTAATTGTATAGAGACAGCCGGACGCATGTTCCTAAAAGCATTACGCCTGATTCCTACAACTTTTTGTTTAAATACGGGGCCACCAAGATATACCTCCGCTGGGATGGTGATGTTGCCCGAGAGATTCGGATAGTTGTCCTCTTGATCAATCCAAATAGTAGCCCAAGACCAGTTGCCTGTCGTATTGCTGACATAAACTTCATTGAAGGTGCCACTATCATAATAGATACCATTATCCCAGCCCCACAGTGTCAGGGCATACTCCTCATCTTGATCGAAAACACCAGCCCTGGTTGGCAATGAATAGATAGACACCAGACATAGTGTCAATAAAAACAAGTAAATCCTTTTCATAGCTTTAAAATTTTAAATTTATAATTAGGTTAATAAAAATTATTTTTTCTTATTATTTCATCTTTTCATTTCTCATTCACCGTTCCTTTCAGACCTTTCTTTCATATACTTCGCTACGGCTTCATCGATGCGGCTATTGAGACCCTCACCCAACATGTCCTCTATCTTGAGCAACTCGTCGAGGTATTCACGGGCATATTCTGTAGCCGCTTTTTGATATGCTGTCTTTGCCATAGTCCTTGCAAAAATTGAAAATCATGGTGCAAAGTTACGATGTAATGGCACTTTTTTCGTTATCATTTCGTCAAATTATCTTATCATTTCGTGCAGTATAACAAAAAAAAGCCTTAAAAACAGCATTTTGGGGCCTTTTGCTATGATTGTATGAAGCGTCTGCTCCTTATGCAAGCGTCTGATACTACTGCAAAGAGGACAAAAAACATATAGTTAACGTGATTTCTTCGGCAAGCCTCAGGCGCAAACGGAGCGTGTTCTTAACATGTAATTTCCATGTAATTATCCATGAATTTCCTTTACTGAGGTTTCGGAAGCTTTGCTTCCTTTAAGGGGCAAGGAGCAAGGGGCAAGGAGCAGGGGGCAAGGGGCAAGAGGATAGCATTAACGCCTGTCTCCCCAGAGTCTCTTTGTTTCCTATTTACCCTTCTTGTCATTCCTCTTGCCCCTTGCTCCCTGCCCCTTGCCCCTGAGAAACTGAGGAAGTGCAAACTTCCGATAGTTGAATTCCCCTATCCTGCTTTCGTTCCTTTCCTGAGTTCAAGGTACTGCGTAGGCGTAATGCCGAATGTCTTCTTGAAGGCACGCGTGAAGTTGGGCGTGTCGTTGTAGGCACAAAGCGTAGCAACCTCTGAGATATTCATTTCCGGGTGAGTGTCCAGCAGATGACGTGCCCGACGCATACGGATGGCCGCGATGAAGTCCTGCGGCTTTTCGCCGACAACGCTGTCCAGCCGTTGGCGCAACTGGTAAAGACTCAGGCCCATGTGCTCTGCCAGCCGGTTGGCATCGGGCTGACCCTTGCGGATGAGCAACGTGATGCTGTTGATGGTTCGCTCCAGGAACTCGCGGTCGCTGACATTCAGCTCCGTCGTATCGTCACGATTGCCCGACAAAGCAAGAGCATTATCGTAGTGTTCACTCAGCACATCGTACTTCTCGCTCAACTCCTTAATGTGAGCGCTCAGCTCCTCGTTGATGAGCTGCTGGCGTTTCTGCCGGCGACGCATCATCCACCAGATGCATGCAGCCAGAACGGCCACGAAAACAGCTACAGCTATGGCCCACAGCTTGGCTCGCCGTTGCTCGTGGTTGTCTATCTGCAGCCAGTCGTTACCAAACTCGGCATTGTACTTTGCCAGTTTCTCTGCCGATACATTATTATATAATGAGTCTTTCAGGGTCTCGAAACGTTTCAGGCAGCGACGCGCCCTGCTGGGGTCGTGCTTCCACAGACACTCGTAGAGGCCGCGGAGGGCTGGCACCTCGTTGTAGGGGTCGCCCATCTGCTGGAAGATGTCGGCCGCTTCCTGATAGTAGAGGGTGGCTTCCTTCTCACGATCCTGCGAGAGCACCGCCATACCCATCTTGTTGAGCGCAATACCGAGCGAATGGCGGTCGGAAGTCTGGCGAAGATAGGGAATAACCTGCCGCAACGTCGCCTCGGCATCCTCGTACTCATGCTGCCCGATGAGCACAGAGGCTTTCTGAGCCAGGCGCACCATCGAACGCGGCTCGTTGCCCAATTCCTTGTCTATCTCGTAGGCACGCTCTATGTAGGGCAACGCCTTCTTGTCGTCGCCCTGAGCATGATACACCTCCGAGGCCATCGCCAACAGTACGGCCATACGGCTGGGGTTGTGGGCCTTCTCAGCCATCTCGATGCCCTTCAGCACATAATGTTCTGCCTCCTTCGGCTGGTTGGCACCCATGTAGATGGCTGCCAGCGTGTTCAGGCTCGACGATATCACGTCGGGGTCTCCGGTTTTCTGGTCCAAGGCATAGCATTCCTTCGCATAGCGGGCAGCCTCCTCGTACTCCGACAGCCGGATATTGATAACCGCCAACAGATTCAGACAGTCGGCATAGGAGTCAGTACCCTTCGTCAGCGGCAGCGCCTCACTCGCAGCCTTGAGCGCTTCCTGATACTGCTGGACAGCATACAGACTGTCCGCCTGCTCCACCAACCTGTCGCCCTGGTCGTTTGCCAAGAGCGTGTTTGGTAGCAGTAGTGCAAGAACAGCAATAAGCAGGACTATACTCATAGATTTTTACGAAATGCTCCCACAAAGATAGTTATTTATGCAATACGAACAAAGAAAACGACTATCTTTTTTTGATAACGATGAGAAAAGCGAATGACAACAGCCCCCCGCGGGGAGTTCTGACATTTAAAGAAACGAAAGACTTCGCCCGCGCTCCCCTCCCCTTAAGGGGAGGGGTTAGGGGGTGGGGTATCAATCTCACACGGAAAGCACAGAAAGCACAGAAAGCACAGAAAAACCACTCCAGGAAAGGGAGAAGTCCTTGACTTTCCCTTTGGCCGTCGACCTGTCGGTTCCCTTTAGGGGAGGATTTAGGAGAGGCTTTGGAGGGGTTAGGGGGTGGGGTATCAATCTCACACGGAAAGCATAGAAAGCACAGAAAGATTTTTTCCACATCCAAAGAAACGGAAGACTTCGCCAGCGCTCCCCTCCCCTTAAGGGGAGGGGTTAGGGGGTGGGGTATCAATCTCCCACGGAAAGCACAGAAAGCACAGAAAGATTTTTTCCACATCTAAAGAAACGGAAGACCAAAATAATTATGAATTTGTAATATAGGAGCGATAGCCATATATCAGTAGTCCGTGCTTAGACAAAGCCGGCATCCCGTGTTATCCATGGACTTCCTCCCAGCAGCATCGCCCGACACAGCACGCGCCTCAACTTTAGCCACCTGTTTCCACTTTCCATTTTCAACTTTCCATTTTCAACTTTCCATTTTCAACTTTCCATGAAGATTTCTACCGTCACCCGTCACTTTTTGCCCTAACAGAATGAAAATG
>CACYQI010000067.1 GCA_902776455.1 uncultured Bacteroidales bacterium
GACGAAAAGCAGCTCATGGGGGCTTACTCTAAAGTCCCGAACCAAAGGTCGACGAAGTCAAGGGACGAGAGACCACAGACGGGGGCGCAAGCCCCCGGTAATAGTGCGACAACAAAAGAAGCCCCGAGGGGGCGACAGAGAACTAAGCAAGTTGTTATTAAACAAGTTAGATATTCTGTCGCCCCTTTAGGGCTTACTATTGTTCTATACCCTTGTCCCGGGGGTTTACACCCCCGTCTGTGGTCTCTCGCACCTCCGGTGCTTTTCCCCGGACACCAATAAAACAGAAATCTTTAACCTGTAATTTCCATCAATTGTCCTTGCTTTGGGAGAGCTGACGTCTTGCCGCCTCTATCATTGAGTCTTTTCCTTGTGCTGCAAGGGCCTCGTCGAGGGAAACGACGATGTCGGGGTCGATGCCGAACTCGATGTGCTGCATGCGGGCATCATAATGGGGACTTGCGCTGAAACGGACGCTCCAACCGATGGGCAACTCGCTGGTGAAGGGCAGTCCGGAGCCGCCACCTGTCTTGTCGCCCATGATGGTGACAAGCGGCATCTCCTTCATACCGCAGGTGAAGGTGTTGGCTGCGCTATAGCACGAGCGGTTGACGAGCAGCACGACAGGCTTCTGCCAGCGAATGCCGTCAAAGGGTTCGACGTATTCCGCCCGAGGTTCCGAGAAGTCGTCGTGCCCTTTACCGGTCTTGTGGCAACGGTAGCCCACCAGGACTTTCTCGTTTGTGAAGCGACGCAACAACCGCTCGGAATTGGTAAGTTCGCCTCCGCCGTTGCCTCGGATATCGAATATCATGCCGTTACAAAGCCGAAGGAAAGCGAGCATGTCGCTCAGGTTGCCGTCGCCGATGCCATTGGAGAAACTCTCATAGACAACGTAGGCGATGTTATCGGGCAGAATGGTATATTTGAGGCCGCTGCCGATGTGGTAGTCTGTGCCAAGATAGTGCTGGCGAAGTTCCGTGTCGAGGTTCTCGGGATAGTCTTCTTTCCACGACCAGTTCCTGCCCAGGTCGAGGCTCGTGGAGAGGTTGACGTGACCGTCTTTCAGCTCGGAGAGCATCTGGCAGAGCACTTCGAAGAGCTGCAGCCGGGACATGTCTGGATTGAGTTTCGCACGGTACTTTGTCTTGAGGTCAGCCCACTTGAAGCCCAGTTGCTCCTCCTTGTAGGAGAGGAAGCAGTAGCGCTGGTCGATAATCGTCCAGAGAGCATCGAGGTTGCCCTGAGGCGTCTCGTCGAAGTCGTAATCGCTCTTCTGGCAGGACACAAGAAGAAGGAAAAGGGGAAAGAATAGAACAGCTCCCCTACCCCCGATCCATGAGGCTGCCTTTTTTATAAATGTATTCATAATTCTTCTATTGATTATTCCCACCAAAGGGGGTTAGGGAGTTCTTTTCATCAGCTGGAAGTGCCTTACAAAACCAAACATGAAGGAGTGGCTCACGTCGTGGTATTTCAGGTTGTTGGCGTTCTGCTGGCGGATGTCGCAAAGGTAGCCGATGCGAAGGGTGATGCGTCGCAGACGGAAGTCGAGCGTCAGCAATTGGCGAAGGCTAAGGGCATTACCGGGATGAGCACAGAGGAGGTTGTGCCCCACCCCACGCTTGGATATTTCGTAATAGCTCTCGCCGAAATCGGGACAGAACATCATGCCTACCATCGGCAAGTCTGCCTGATAGCCCACCCCGATGGGAAGCTTCTTGATGCTAAAAGAGTAGCTGGCTCCTGCCGAGAGAGAGACATCGAGGGCAAAGCGCCCTTGAGCAGGGTTGTTGCCGTTTCGGTCGTTATAGAGGAAGCCGATGTCGGCACCCACCATCGCGCCGCCTTTCAGGTCGAGACGAGGAAGGGGCGAGTAGTGGTAGTGCCAAGCAGCATCGTAGGCAAGCCTGCCTCCTAAGTAATTTGCCGTTCCTGCGGGATTGTCGGCAGAAGAAAATGCGCCGTGGAAGGTGCTTTGGAAGGAGATGTGACGGTCGGCAAGATGCGTCATACGCTCGCTTTGGAGGAGGAAGCTGACCTGCCAACCCGTATATTCCATGGGGGAGAGATAGGTGTCGAGCTGATTGGTTTTGCCAAAGCCAAGGAGCACAGACCTGGCCGAAGGGCTCCTCTTCTGGACAGGCTCCAGAGCGACATCTTCCGCCCAAACGATTGCAGGAAGGAGCAAAAGGAAATATAATAGTTTTGCATTCATCGTTTTGAGTTCTTAGTTGCTTTGCATCAAGCTGTTGTCTTAGCCGCAGGTGCTTTTTCTCTTAAGGATGTGAGTTCGATCTTCACCTTTTCGTGAGCTGCAGGTAGTTGAATCCGATGAGTTTTCCGCCGCCTGTGAGTCGCATACGGAAGCGCAAGGTTCCTGCTTCTACAGCATGATTTCCAAGGTCGGCCGTCAGCATCTTCTCTGTGCCGGTGGTCGATTCGTCGATGTCTGCACCCAGCACTTCTTCCGAACCATCGGCACGAACGATGCTGAAACGTGCTGTGCCTCGGCTCGACTTGGACAGCTTGTAGTTCAACTTGAAGTTCCATGTTCCGCCTACAGGCATCGGGAAGGAGTAGGTGACATAGTCACCCACAGCCTTCATCGTTGCAACGCTGCTGTAACCGCCTTCGCTGTCGGGATTTCCGTTGAAGAAGGACGCAAGCGTTATCTGGCTGTTCGACTTCTCAGCGCTGTCGTGATAGTCCTCCGGCTCGAATCGCAACGAGGTGATGTTGGCTCCTGGATAAGGCACGTCGTTGTTTTCTATTTCGCTCACGTCGAGGACTATGCTGCCATCCTCTCCGGCAACTGCCTGTAACCGCATCGCATCGTCTGCCTGCTTGTCATAGACGATGATGGTGGCTTCCTCGCCTTGTTTGCCTTCAGCCTCGATGTGCAAAGAACCGTCTGTGAGCATCGTCTCGCTGTAGTGGCTGATGACGTGGTCGGCAAAGAGAACCTGAAGAGGCGCTTCGCTGCATTCTTGAATCCAGAAAGCTTTGGCCGGCGAAGAGTTCTGCGCCATGTTGACGGGCAATCCTTGCCGGTTGAGTTCCTCTCCGCTGAAGGTTCCGACGAAAGCATAGGTGAAGATGCCAGTATCGTCGAGCGTGACGTCTTCCACGGCATAGCGTTTGGCATCGTCGAGCCAACACAAAGGATAGCGTTGTGTCGTAGCATCGAGAAGGTTACGTCCGCCAAGGGTGGCATAGACAAGGGCACAGTCTTTTGCTTCGGAGGTGTACATCCAGATGTATGGACCGCGGTCTGTCTTCCACAGAGACGCATCGGCAGAGTCGAAACCTTCGCCCCACCAAACGGGACGCACCATGCCGTCTGTGAGCCGACGGATGCGAGGACTGTGTCGCCAGGCATTGAGTTGCCCCATGCGCTTCACGCCTTCCTTGTCCCAATCCGAAGGGAACGTCTTCGACTTGATATTGCGAGCGCTCAACATCGCATAGAGGAGATCCATCCGCGTCGTCGGTTCGCCTCCGACGTAAACTGCCGAAAGGGGCAGATGCCCGAAATGAAGTCCAAGGCCATCGATGCTTTTATCGACTCCCGTAATAGTGAGCCAGCCGTTATCGACAAGGTGAAGAAGCTCCGTATTGCGGTCGCCTTGAGTGGGATAGACATCGACTTCGCTGGTCACCTTCACTTCGTATTCGGGATGGCGGCTGACAATCCCGTTCATCATGTCGCGGCTGCAAACAAGCTTTCGATAGACGTTGTCGCCGGGCATGCTGTAGTCTGTCTCGTCGAGGTTCTGCCAGTATTGCGTCAAGTCAACGGCCTGATGGCTTAATTCATAACGGCTTATCATCGTCTCTATCTTCTGACGTTTCGCCTCAAGCACAGCAGGATCGGCCAAGTCGTTGCCGGCATTATGGTTGCCTCCGCTGTTGCTGTACCACAAGCCCAGTCGCAAACCAGCATTCTTCACTTGGCGGGCAAAGGCCTGCATGTTGGGAATGCCGGGAGTGTTTGAGATAATCGGGTCGCGCGAAAGACCTTCGTTGTTGAGTCCCTTGCCGTCCGAAGTGCTGTTGTTCCAGCCGTCATCGATGAGAAGCATGTCGTATCCGGCTTGTTTAGCCAGAGGGAAGACGGTTCGGGTGAAGTAGTTAGTTGTCCTGTTGCCGCTTGTGAACCAATCCCAATCGTTTATCATGAAGGATGTGGACGTGTGGTGATAGCGGAAGCGGCGGCGCAAGTGTTCCTCGACAGCCATCTTACCATCGACGATGTCGCCTTTGAAGGCAGTAAGGTTCACGCCGATATAGGCAAACTCTTCATCGGGACGCAAGGTGAGTTGCAAGGATTCGGGGCACGTCTTCACAGTCACATAACGTCGGTTCGACGAGCTCCAAGCAGTCGTGACGGCAACTGGCCGGAGCATGTACTCGTAGGAAGGCGACTCGCGGCTACCGCTTACTTCGGGACCGTATTGCGTCTTCCAGTTCGTCTCGGGAGCAAGGTACCAGCCGTAGCCCTCGCCATAAAGACAGATGAGGCATCGTGCCACACCTTTTCCTCGATTTCCCGTGGCTGGTTCTTCTATGGTTCCTTGCGTACTCTTCCACGCTCCTTCTTCGAAGTAGTGCAAGTGATGTGTCTGGTTAGGAAAGTCGAGGCGAATGACTTCGCTGTTCTCGATGATGATGTCGTGCGTGGCTGTCAGGTTCTTCAGGAACGTCTGATAGTAAATGCCTGAGCCTTCGTCGAAGATTTGGAAACGCAACCTGACTTGCATCTCATCGCGAAGGAGCACGACGTCGAGCTGCTTTCCGAGGCGGATGCTGTCGAGGGCTTCCGAAAGGACAACGTCTGTCACTTCGCTGCCGTTCAGCTGCCAATCGGCATCGCTGGCACGAAAGGTGAACGACGACGAGGGAAAGGCTCCGGAACGGGCAAGCATACGACCGGAATAGGTGAAGAGCAGGCTGCCGCTTCGCGTGAGGGCACAGTCTGCTACCTTATTATATAGTTCCGTCAGAGCGATTCCATTCCCCGGCTGAAACGTTAACTTCAGGCGGACGACATCGTTCTCGAGCGTCCATCCTTCGCTATCGGACAAGACGACACCTTGCCCGGCACTTACGGAAGAAAGCAGGCCGAGCAGGAAGAAGAGGGAAAGAAGGATTCTACGGAACATTATCTGAAAGGTTTTAGGGTTCTGTTTGAGCAAGGAAACGGCCTTTCGTCTCTTCGTCTGTATCTTGAATCTGCACATCGCCTTCGACGTGGATGTCTTCGTCGTCGCCTGCCACATTGCCGTTCACGAGGCATCCGCTCAGCCGGCTTCCATCGGTAGCATAGACTCCGCCGCCTATGCCTCCGCCGCCTTCAGCTGCGGCCAGCGTCACACTTCTGACGGGACGAATGCGTTGGTAGCCCCATACACTCATGCGACCCACTTGTGCATTTGTGGTGTGGAGACAATAAGCAACGGGATTACCGCTCTCTGTCGCCGTGTTCGATGTCCAGTAGTGCTTGCCTTTCAACGTCTCGCCCGCATTTTGGCTCAAAGCATTCTCTATAATATAAAATGTAGAGGTAAAGGCATACAGGCCTTCATTGGCAGCAGAAGTCAAGTAGAGCATCTCGCTGTTCGTAGGCAGCCGCCAGTCGCTCTTGCCGCCGTCGTTGCAAGACTTCACGGCCTCTTTGGCACGAGCTTGCTGATAGTGACGGCCAAAGTCTGTGAGACTCATCACGGCACCTTTCTTCGTCGAAGCGTTGACAAACAGCAGTATGCCGGCTTCATCCTTCAGATACTCGCCGACAGCAGGCAGGCCCGCCGTATTCTCTCGGACGATGCAGTTGCGCAGAATACCGTTTCGGCGGAGCAAGACGCCTGCCCCTTGCCGACCGATGCCTTGAGTGATGACGAAGCCGTCCCAAGTCGTTGCCGTCTGATAGTCCTTCGGCTGCTCCAGGACACGATACTGTTGCTTGCCGCTCAAGACGGTCTGCTCGGCGCTGAACAAAGGCAGAGAGCGTTGCGACGCGTCTGTTTCGTTTCCGAGAAAGCCGCCCATCACCGTCACGCCTTCCGGCATGAGAAAGCCGCCATAGTATGTTCCGACTGCCACCCAAACGGTGTCGCCCGTCGAACTCTGCGCCAAAGCTGCATTCAGGTCGCTTGTCGAAGTGTCCCACGAAGTGCCATCGGCAAAGGGAGTTCCCGCCGTGCTGACATACATGCGTCGTGCCGAAGCCTGACTGGCGGCAAGACACAAGAAGATAGCTAATGTCAGATATTTCATAATAATGACTCTTCTAATGGCTCTTTTCTCACTCTCTCTAAAGGGAAGGCGGCAGACGTCTCGACACATACGCCACGTTGCGACCTTTTTTCTCACGTGTGATAAATCGATTTCTCACAGGTGATAAATTAATTTCTCACGTGTGAGAAAACATGATTACTTATACGACGTCAACACACCTGACCCTTTTAACCAACCTTTGAAGCTGAGTTTGTGGAGGTTGAACATGTTATTAGTGCGTCAGAAGTCAAGTCTTAGCTGCCCGTTCATCTCGTCGGCGACGTCCTGCTGGCTCTTGCCGTCGAAGGGGTCTGCCTCGTCTTCTGTGCCTGCAGCCTCTGCTCCACCTTCGTTTCCTTCGTCATCCTCCGGCTCCTCTTTTATTTCGGGGAAGCGTGTAGGCTCCAGTTCCTCCACCTTTCCGATGTGGAGAGTCGTGATGCGCTTGCCGATAGCCTTGTAGCCCTTTACGCCTATGAACGACTCAGCATCGACTTCGATGGGTTCGCGGAAGTCGTCGGAGCCGCCCATCGTGACAAGCAGACGGGGATAGGCGGTATCGGTGACGAGCACGATGTTCTCGACCGGCATCTCTCCCATGAAGCTTTGAATGCGCACGGTTGCCTCCAGCACGAAGCGTTTGATATAGAGGAAGCCCGACTGCGCGCTGTTGTAATAGACGCAGGTCCACACCTTGCCCGATTCGTACTTCTCGATGCGGAAGATGTTGTCCTCGTAGTGGTTGTTGATGTCGAAGTTTGTCAGGTAGTAGCGTCCGTCGTTGAGCATGACGAGCACCTGGTCGCTTCCGTCGAACTCGCCGAGGTACTTGCCCTGCCCGTCGTAGTTGAGGCGCTTGATGTCGCTGTCGAACCATACCTTCCGGCCGCCCAAAGTGCTGCTGCCGTGGCTCTTGAGTGTTACCTTGCTGACGTCGAGTTTGGTCAGGATGTTGCCTCTGCTGCCGCGTCCCTTGATGGCTATCAGGCTGAAATCTTCATCGAAGAACACTTTCTTCAACTTGGGATTAGGCTTGAGGATGACCTTCACGACTTCCGCCTCGCCGTTGGGGTTGGCTGTAAAGTAGAGCACACGCGAACCTGGAGTGCCTTGTGTCAAGTCGTATTCCCTGTCGCGTGTCATGGAGGTGACGTTGAAGCGCTTGATGTAGCTGATGCCGCTCTTTCCGTCGCGATAGACGGCATTATAGATGGTACGCTCGTCGTTCTTGCGGAAGACGGCAACGTGGATGACCTCCACCTTCTTCTTCTCCTTCTTGCTTCGCTCGGTCTCGCCGATGAAGAGCTTGTCGGCGATGCGGACTATCTTGTAGGTGCCGTCACGGTAGAAGATGATGACGTCGTCGATGTCGGAGCAGTTGGAGACGAACTCGTCCTTCTTGAGCGACGTACCGATGAAGCCTTCCTCGCGGTTGATGTAGAGTTTCTCGTTGGCCTCTACGACTTTGGCGGCTGTGATGGTGTCGAAGTTGCGTATCTCGGTCAAGCGCGGATGGTCCTTGCCGTACTTCTCCTTGATGAAGCGGAACCAGTCGCACGTCACCTCGACCATGTTCTTCAGTTCGCGGTCTATCTGCTTTATCTCGCTCTTGATAGCAGCGATGTTCTCTTCGGCCTTGTCCTTGTTGAACTTCAGGATACGTGCCATCTTGATGTCCATCAGGTGGAGGATGTCGTCCTTCGTCACCTCGCGGACCATCTTGGGGTACCAGGGCGTCAAGCGCTCGTCAATCCATTCGCAGGCGGCATCCATCGTCTTGGCCTGCTCGAACTCTTTGTCCTTGTAGATGCGCTCTTCGATGAAGATCTGTTCGAGCGTGGCGAAGTGCAGGCTTTCCAGCAGTTCGCCCCTGCGGATGAGACGTTCCTGCCGCAACAAGCCGAGGGTGTTGTCAACGCTGGCACGAAGCACGTCGCTGACCGAAAGGAAGCATGGCTTCCTGTCCTTGATGACGCAGCAGTTCGGCGATATGCTTATCTCGCAGTCGGTGCAGGCATAGAGGGCGTCGATGGTCTTGTCGCTCGATGCGCCGGGAGTGAGATGGATGAGTATCTCGGCAGAAGCGGCCGTCAGATCCTCCACGTTCCTTATCTTTATCTTGCCGCGCTCGTTGGCCTTCAGGATGCTGTCGATGAAGGTACTGGGCTTGGAAGCCGTGCCCGTTGTCTTGCCAAAAGGTATCTCGGTAATAGCCAGCGTTTTGTTATCACGCTTCTCAATCTTTGCACGAACACGCACGCTGCCGCCTCGTTGTCCGTCGTTGTACTTCGAAACGTCTATGCTGCCGCCTGTCGGGAAGTCGGGATAGAGATGGAACTCCTCGCCGTGCAGGTAGCTGATGGCTGCGTCGCAAATCTCAACGAGGTTGTGGGGAAGTATCTTGCAATTTAGGCCGACAGCAATACCCTCTGCGCCTTGTGCAAGCAGAAGGGGAAACTTGACAGGCAAAGCCACAGGCTCCTTGTTGCGGCCGTCGTAGCTCCACTTCCATTCCGTCGTCTTGGGATTGAACACAACATCGAGGGCAAACTTCGAAAGCCGTGCCTCGATGTAACGTCCGGCAGCTGCGTCGTCGCCCGTGATGATGTTGCCCCAGTTGCCCTGGCAGTCGATGAGCAAGTCCTTCTGCCCAAGCTGAACGAGGGCGTCTTTGATGCTTGCGTCGCCATGAGGATGGAACTGCATGGTGTGGCCCACAATGTTGGCCACCTTGTTGTACTTGCCGTCGTCCATGCGCTTCATGGAGTGCATGATGCGTCGCTGCACGGGCTTGAAACCATCGGTGATGTGCGGCACGGCACGTTCCAAGATTACATACGAAGCATAGTCAAGGAACCAGTTCTGATACATCTGGTTCAAGTGATGCGTGATGCCGTCGGTCGGATTTACAATATCTGTCATTTCTTAAGGGGCTTTGTAGTCAAATTATCAGACAAAGGTAGCACTTTTCCACAAGATACACAAGGGAAAAGGGGAAAAATTGTTCCTAAACGGCCCAAAGGCCTCTGTCGGAAACCGCTAATAATACTTCGGGCGGGCACGAAAGGCATCCTCCACATGCTCTATCCGGCTTGCTTCGTCGTTATAGACGATGCAGACGACATCGAACCTGCAACGGCAATCGATGCGGTAATTCTTCAAGTAGGAATCGGCAGCCAGGCAGATGCGATGCTGCTTGCGTGCATCAACAGCCTCTATCGGCGTGGTGGCAGAGCCTTGACGACGTGTCTTCACCTCTACGAAGACACAGACGTCGTCCTTTGTCGCTATGATGTCCAGCTCCTTCCGGCCTTTGTTCGTCCAGTTGCGCTCAAGGATGCAGTAGCCTTGCTCCTGCAAGTACTCCGCTGCCATGTCTTCCCCTTTGCGTCCCAGAATGTTATGCTCTGCCATATCCTCAATCGTGTTTCGTACAACAAGACCTCATTCCTTACCTTCTCAACACCTTCTTGCCATCCCTGACAACGATGCCCTTGTAGTCTTCTCCCACTTTCTGTCCGGCGAGGTTGTATGTGCTCCCGTCCTTTGAGGGAGAATCGGAGAGGCTCTGCAAGCCTGTGATGTAGTCTTGACTGCCTATCACGACCCAATCGTTGGCGACGGGGTTGCCATTGGCATCCACGATGAAGTTGCCTACGTAACTCGCCCCGACAGGCTGACCGATGATGAGTCCGTCCTCCAAATTCAAGGATGTGAGGATGGCAGCGGCAGACGTACCGCCTTTCATCTTGACCACGGTATCCTCGCCACGGACGGTGAAATTGGATGCCGTGATGCCATAGTAGCCTTGAGTACCTGCATGCACCTCACTTTCTATAATGAGATCCATGGCGTAAAGGGCAACTTGACCGCCCGTCAGCGAGAGCGAACCTGTTCCGACTATGCGGGTTTCCACTCCTGGGGTTGCTGTAAAAATGCCTGCTATCTTGCCGCCTATGATGTTCAGACCTTCCAGTTCTATCACGATAGGGAATGTCGCTTCGATGGCATTGTCTGCTTGCGTATAGATGCTTGCATAACGGAGTTTCAGCGTGTTGGTGTCCATATCGAACGAGACGGTACCGTCTTCGAGGATGTTTCGACAGTTCTTCGATGTCACCTGCCTGCCTGCTATCCATAGGTTGAACGTCTTCAGCTCATCTCCTCCTCCAAGTTCGTGGATTTTGGAGAAGTTCTTCCAGTAGGAAGCAGAAGTGTAGGCACCTTTGCAGCCATGAGGCACATAGACGTTGGCACCCTGATAGCAGTCCGCATCGAAAGTGGCAGAGGAGATGGCAGGGGGCGTAGTAGCCAGGCATGTGATGTTGCCACCGTTCAGCGCCGTGCCGGTGAAGGCGTTGGCGCCTATCGACTGGATGCCGCTACCGATGACTACCTCCTTCAGCGACGAGCAGCCATCGAAGGCATTCACGCCGATAGTAGTCACGCCATCGGGGATAGTGACGCTCGTTAACGATGTACACTTCCTGAACGTTGTGTTGCCGATGGCGGTCAGCGTGGATGGCAGCGTCACGCTGGTCAGGTCGGAGCATAGCAGGAAAGCCACATTGCCAATCTTCGTCACGGTGTAGTTCTTGCCTTTGTATGTTATCGACTGCGGGACAACAACGTCGCCGCTATAGCAGTTGTAGTTCTTGTCCTTGTATGTCACCTCTACGGTATTGTCGCCCGTAATGTTATAATAAATGCCATCGACAAAGAGGGGTATCTCCTGAATCGTACCGAAGCCCTTCCATACAGCTGCCGACTGGTAAGCCGACTTGCAGCCGGCCGGAACATTCAGCGTCATGTACTGAATGCCGGAATCGAAGGCATAGGGAGAAACATTCGGAGGCGTTGTTGCCAGGCAAGTTATAGAGGCATGGCTCGGATCTTGGAAGGCATCGACAAACGCATCACTCTCAATAATGTCAACCGTAGCGGGAATCGTCACGCTCTCCAAGTACGGACAGCGGTAGAAAGCCTTCTCGCCGATGCCGGACACCACGTAAGTCCACTCATCCGTCGTCACAGATTCCGGTACGACCACATGGCCGCTGTAGGTACCATAGCTGTTGTCCTTGAATGTCACATACAAGTCACCATGTCCATAGTCCATATAATAAATACCATTCTTCACAAAGTCATAAGGCTTCGAAGAGAAGTAGCCGGGATTGCCCGAACCGCCGTCGATATGGGCATAGCTGGCATCCAAATGGTTTGCATCATACCTCGTTCCTGCACCACCAACAAGGCTTGTGCAGCCACCGAACATCCCATCCGAATTAGCAACCAGCGAAGTAACCCATCCGCTGCCTACATAAATAGATTTCAACGCCTTACATCCGTAGAACATCTGACGCATTTTGCGAACATTGCCTGTGCTGAAACTGATCAGATTAACCTCAGTCAACCCTTCGCAACGATAGAACATCCGATCCATGCTGTAGGCCGACCTGGTATCGAAGCCTCGCAAATCCAGGCTTCGCAACTCAAGGCATTGGCTGAACATGAAGTCGAAATTCTCCACTTTCGCCGTATTAAGGAGGCTAAGGTCAAGAGCAGTAAGGCTTTGGCAGTCCTGGAACATGCTCTGCATATTAGTGACCTCACTCGTATTGAGATGCCGAAGGTTAATAGTAGTCAAGCTTTTCATGTTGTAGAACCAAGCAGAAGTGGTCGTTGGCCGGACAGCATCGAAAGAAGGATTGAAATAGACACTCCTCACCTTAAGACTAGTCCCGTCGCTATACCAAGCGGGATCGGCAGAACCAACGTTCAAGTCGTAAGTCTTGCCTTGACGCGAACTGCGATGAGTATCATAGTAGAAAGTCAACGAAGCATCAATCTCCGTGAACTCAGCATAGGCTTCCTGCGCCAACATCTGATAAAAGCCAGTCACCAAAAGCAACATGACAGACAACAATCTTCTTGCTTTCATAACCACAAAAATTATAAAGTTCCTGTCACAAAATTACGATTATTATCTCAAAGCACCAAACATTTCCAGCAAATTGATAACATTTCACATAAAAAACAAAGCAAAACAATCACCAATCGCCATTCAAAGCACCTTCAGCCCCCCATTCCGTCGCGTATTTCCCCACCCCATTCATCCCAGCTCCACACAAAGTCTCCCGCCCCCACCTTCAAGCAAAAGTACCCTCCGCCACACACCGCCCCCAATTCACCCGGCACACCGTTCAGACCCACCCAGCAAATTGCATCAATCCACCCAGCACGCAGCATCGCCCCACGCTCCACGCAGCATCGCCTCATGCTCCACGCAGCATCGCCTCACGCTTCACGTTGCATAAATCCTCCCTATTCCAAGTCCATGTTTCCCCCTCGAGTAGAAGGCCCCTCGCGCCCCTACAGTCCCTCCCGTCCCGTATGTTGCGATGTCATCGCAACCTGCCCGCGCTTTTCGTCCGCTTCCCGCCTGTTGCCCGCTCTTCCCGCGCATTCTCGCTCCGTCCGTCTGTTTCCCGTCTTGTTTCCCGCCTTGTGGCGCCGCCTTGTTTCTTACCTTTCTCCGTCCGTTTCTCTTTCCTTCCCGTCCCGTATGTTGCGATTCCATCGCAACCTGCCCGCGCTTTCCGCCTCTTCCCGCCTGCTGCCCGCTCTTCCAGCTCTTCCCGCCTCTTTCCGC
>CACYQI010000068.1 GCA_902776455.1 uncultured Bacteroidales bacterium
GATGTCGAGAGCCAAATTGAAGAAGCCGTCGCCGTAGCTTGTACTGAACTCCGTAGTGGGCTGCTCCCACACGATTTGCTTTCCCTGTGCCGCCCCTGCTGCTATGAACAGAAGGCACGCGATGAGTGTCTGTTTCATTGTAATTCATTTATCAGACCCTCTCTAACTCCCCCTTAAAGGGGGAGAAAGACTCACCCAACCCTCCCTTAAAGGAAGGGAGAAAGTCTCCCCTTTAAGGGGAGATATAGAGGGGTCTTTTATTATATATAACGTATTACGCATACGAAATGTTACACATTAGGGCAAAGAGTTAAGGATTATTAAGGAAAAGCCCCCTCCCCGCTCCCCCTGGACCCTCTCCCCTCCTCTCCCTTGCAGGGAGAGGAGTATATAGTGGTCTTCCTAAAGTATCTTCTCCCCTCCCTACGAGGGAGGGGCTGGGGGAGGGTCTGGCTGTGGAGCTTTGCTTTTTTACAGCTCTGCGTGCTGGACAATCTGTCCGTCGTAAAGCTCCACGATGCGGTCGGCAAAGCTGGCATCGTGCTGCGAGTGCGTCACCATGACGATGGTCGTGCCTTGTTCGTGCATCTGGCAGAGCAGGTCCATCACCTCCTTGCTGTTCGTGGAGTCGAGGTTTCCCGTCGGTTCGTCGGCAAGGATGAGCTTGGGGTTCGAGACGACAGCCCTCGCGATGGCAACGCGCTGCTGCTGTCCGCCGGAGAGCTGGGCGGGGAAGTGCTTGCGGCGGTGCGACATGGCCAGGCGGTCGAGCACCTGCATCACGCGCTCCTTCCTTTCCCGTGCCGGCAGCCCCATGTAGAGAAGCGGCAGCTCGACGTTCTCATAGACGCTGAGCTCGTCGATGAGGTTGAAGCTCTGGAAGACGAAGCCGATGGTGCCTCGGCGCAGCTTGGTGCGCTCCGTGTCGCTGAGCTGGCTCACGTCCCGTCCGCCGAGCATATAGGTTCCGCCTGTCGGCACGTCAAGCAGCCCCATTATATTTAATAATGTACTCTTGCCGCAGCCCGAAGGCCCCATAATGGCGACGAACTCTCCTTCCTTCACTTCCAGGCTCACTTCGCGCAAAGCCCAGGTGTCAATCTCTTTCGTGCGGAAGACTTTCTTGAGGGTTTGTAAAGAGATAAGAGACCCCCCACCCCCCTTTAGGGGGAGAGAGGATGTTGTTGTGGATGTTTGTTTTTCCATGTTCCTTAATTATGTATGAGTATTACTTTCTTAATTCCCCCTAAAGGGAGTTAGGGGGTCTTGGATTAGGGGGCCTTTGTTCCTCCCCCTTTGGGGGAGGTCAGGAGAGGGGCTCTTACGGCAAGCAATGTGACGAGGACCACGATGATGACGCTGACGACATACGGGACGTACAGCCCCCAGCCATTTGGCCCAACGACTTTCTCCGAAACGGTGATGTAGACGACGAGCCAGTAGATGGGCAGCGTGATGAGGATGCTGACGAGGAGCATCAGCAGGTACCATCTGCCGAAGAGCCACACTATCTGCCATCGGCTGGCACCACAGGCTCGGCGTATCGACACTTCACGCCAGCGGAGGCGCGTGTCGAGCGAGGCAGACGAGAAGGTGGTGAGCACGATGCTGAGCAGGGTGACGAAGGTCAGCGTCAGCACTATCATCTGTATCAGTTCCATCCAGAGTGCCTTGCGGAACATGAGGTCGAAGTAGTTCTGCATCGGTGCCTTCACCTGCCAGTAGTGTCCTCCGTTGTATCCTCCCTCCTCAAGAAAGAGTGCCTCGACTTCCTTCCAGACCTTGTCATATTTATGCGGCTTCGCCTTCACGATGACGTAGTCATTGTATACCCATCTGTCGCCAATCATGCAGTCTCTCTCGCTCACGTACAGCTTCAATATCTTCTGTCCGTAATTGTTGTCCTCGGGAAAAAGGTCTGCCTGCACATAGCCAAGCAGCAACGAATCTTCCGCCTCACGGCTGGTATAGACGGGAAGAAGCCCCCTCCCCGCTCCCCCTTGGGGGGCTGGGGCTGGAGTGATGCCAAGCATGGGCAGGAAGTGTGTGTCCACCTGCATGGTCCTCTGGGAGCTGTAGTAGGCTGTCAGCGCGACGTCCTCCACATCGTCCAGCGCCTTCAGCTTCTCCACAAAGGAGGGCCACACCATCTTATGGTCCACAGCTATGCAGTCGCGGAAGGCATCGGCATTCTTGGGCATGTTGTAGATGCTGTTCCTCTCCGTGAATTCAGCAGTGACGGCCAATATGCTGAGGCTGATGCAAACGAAGATCTGGCTGAGCGCCATCTGCAAGACGATGAGCAGGCTGCGGCCTCGGGTGGAGACCTTGTGGCTCTTGCCTACTATCGTGCTCAGGTCTGCCTTGACTACCCTTCGAGCCGACAGGACGGCGAGCGCTGCCGTCAGCAGGAACACCAGCAGACAGATGCACAGCTCTATGCTGAAAGCCCGGGGCATGTCCATCGAGAAGACTTTGTAGAACTGCCGGATGAGGGGGATGCCATAGTCGGCCAGGAGGGAAGTGAACAGGAGCGTCAGGGCTGTGACGAAGATGAAGACGATGCCCACCTCGCACACCAAGAGCCAAAGCAGCTGACTGCCCGTCGCTCCCATGCAACGGCGAAGGCCCATCTCCCTCTGCCGCAGGCGGAAGAGCTGTGTCTGCATCTTCAGGAAACCGAGCAACCCAACCAATAGCACCAAGCTGCCAACGACGAAGAGGACCACAGACATTATCATCGCGATGGTGCGGTGGCCTTTCTTGTTCCCATGGACTTCAACACGGTACTGCGGAAAGAGTTCCTTCATCTCCCTGTCCAAGTCGTGATACGTCTTTCCCTCTGCAAGAATGATCCTCAAGTTGTATGGCAGGAGATAGCCCGAACTGCCGTTGTAGTTCGTCTCCTGCAGCAGGTTGGTCACGACGTACAACTTGTCCTCCGAGAGGAAGAGGTCGCCCGTATCGACCACATCGACAATCTTGTTGAAGCCCTTGCCCGGCGTCTTGAGAAGGTAGTCGAAGGACGTTGTCGTGAAGCCTCGCGGGTCAACATCCCTGCCGAAGATGCGTTCCCACATGAGCCTTGTCATGAGGATGTCGCCGGGCTTCAGCACAGGAATCGGCTTGCCCGTTATGGCCGACCTAAGCCCTTGATAGTTGAGCCACTCGGGGCTGACCCAATCGTTCACCGACCAGACGGCATTCTCCTTCCCTTTCTTGTCCTTGATGACCGTATGTCCGGTGTAGATGCTCTGGTTGGGTTCGATGAAGCGGATGCTCGAGAGATGGCTGTCGCTGACTTGCTTCAGCATTTCGGGAGTGAAATAGACGAAGCCGTTCACCGTGGAGTCCTCCTTCTCATGAAGGGTCATCCAGGCAAGCGACGCTTCGCCTCCCGTGAACCACCGCGTCCCGACTCTCCAGGCGGAGTGCAGGAAGAGGAGCATCACGCAGAAGCACACCATGCCTACGGCAAGGCAGAAGACGGAGATGAGGTTCTGCACCTTGTACTTCATCAGGTCGCGCCACGCAATCCTGACTGTTGGAAGAATCATTCTAAGAGACCCCCCACCCCCCTTTAGGGGGAGAGAGGATGTTGTCGTGGATGCTTGTTTTTCCATATTCATATAATTAATTATGTATTAGTATTACATTCTTTATTCCCCCTAAAGGGGGTTAGGGGGTCCATTCCCTTTTTCTGCTGCAAAGGTACGACAATCCGTTGTCTGTTGTCTGTTGTCCATAGTCCTTAGTTGCCGGATGTCCAAACTTTAGGCACACTTGTGTCCAATTCTTAGACACTTCGGGCAAAAACATCAGCCGAAAGGAAATAATTATGAATTATGAATTGCGAATTATGAATTAAAAGAACTATCTTTGCACCATGAACTACGGAACGCTACTCGTCATTGACGACAACCCTGCCATCCTGACGGCAGTGAAGATATGCCTTGGCGGCACCTTCGAGCGAGTTCTCACCTTGAACTCTCCCGACAAGGCGCTGGCCACTATTGCTCAGGAGCATCCGTCGGTCGTCTTGCTCGACATGAACTTCAGCCTCGGCGTGAACTCGGGACAGGAAGGCATGATGTGGCTCACGGCCATACATCGACGCTTCCCCGACATCCCTATCGTCCTCATCACAGCCTACGCCGACGTCAAGCTTGCTGTGCGTGCCTTGAAGAACGGCGCCGCGGACTTTGTGACGAAGCCGTGGGACAACGACGAACTCATCCGCGTCCTGAAGGATGCTATCGACAAGGCTGGCGAGGTGATTCCGCTGGAGCAACTGGAGAGCGAGCACGTCCGCAAGGTATTGAACAAATGCGACGGCAACATGAAGCGCGCCGCCGACCTCCTCGGCATCAGCCGACAGACATTATATAATAAACTAAAGACCCCCTAACCCCCTTTAGGGGGAATAATCAGTGCAATGATTCACGTCCTCATCATCGTTGTTGTCCTTGCCTGCTTGGCATTAGTTTACTTCTATCGACACCAACGTCTGCTCAGGGAGCGGGCACAGATCATGCGTGATGCCATCCGTCACCGCGACTTCTCGTTCCGGTTGCCGACGCGTGGATTGTTCTTTGGCGAGAAGGCTTTGCAGGAGGCACTCAACGACATGGGGCAGGAGATACAGAAGCTTGTGGCGAAGGGCGAGGTGGAGTCGTGGCAGAAGCTGACGCGAGTGCTGACGCACGAAATCATGAACGCCACGGCACCCATACAGAGCATCAGCCAAGCCTACCTGAACTTACCCGACATCAAAGGCTCGCCCTTCGAGGAAGGCATTCGTGCCATCAACGACACGAGCACAGGGCTGCTGGCCTTCGTAGAGAGCTACCGCAAGCTGACGCAACTGCAAGAGCCGGTGATGACTGAGGTGAACATGCTGACGTTTGCCCAAAGCATCGCCGCCCTCTATCCCGACCTTCATTGGAACATCGACATCCCCGACGACATGACGCTCCAAGCCGACGAGAACCTCTTGCGGCAAGTCTTCATCAACTTGGTGAAGAACGCCATCGAGGCAGAGGCGAAGACAATCAGCCTCTCCCAAACCCTCTCCCGTGGGAGAGGGGTCGGGGGTGAGGCTGTCTTCTTCTCCAACGACGGCCACGTCATCCCGCTCGACGTCCAGCAGGAAATCTTCATCCCCTTCTTCACGACAAAGAAGAAGGGCACGGGCATCGGCCTCTCCCTCTCGCGCCAGATTCTGATGAAGCAGGGCATGACGCTCAGCCTCGCAGACAGTCCCCAGCGCGGCTACAACGTCACCTTCATTATCGAAAAAGGTTAAGTAGCAGGCTTTCTTCTGCTATACCTTGTTATTATATATATACGCATTATCCCCCGATTTTTTAACCCCTAAGGCAAGAAAAAGTGCTTCCCTCGTGGAAAAGGGGAGAAACGAATAATTTTAAGAGTGTTAATGGTCAATTACATGGCAATTATATGTTAAAGATATAAACACTTTAATTTTGTCATGTGAATTGTAAGTTTTGGGTTAATCCGCTGGTCAGGACGTAACACAAAACTACAAAAAAGCCCCTGAATAGCAATCGCATTCAGGGGTCAATTTTATTTTGCCGCAGAGGGGCATTCATATTTTGCCCGTGAGGGTCAACATCGCTTGCCCTCGGGGGTCAAACACGCTCGGCTTTTCCAGGTGTGTCGCAATGGGCACACCCTCAACTGGTGCAGGAAATAGGTTCTTTCTCAATCAACGCTATTGGTTGGCTTTATAAGTTGCAATACGCTTAGCCACATTCTCCTTGATGTTGTTATAGAAGATAGAGTAGTCGTCCTGATGGTAGCACTGAGGTCCGGCGAGGTCTGTCATTGCATTGGGTACGGCTTTGGCGTTCGTCACGACAGTGCCACGAGCCAGACACACCTGAGCGTCACCATCGATGTCGCGAATCTCAGTCGCACCAGTCTTCTCGTCCATCACTATTGAACCCTTGTTCATGCTGGCGGGAGCGTAGGTCTCGTCCCGCTTCCAGTTCAACGGGTTGATGCTGATGCCATTCTTCCCTATAATGAGGTTCGGAAGCGGGAGGTTCGCCTCCACGTTCTTAGGACCCTCTGCATGCCAGCTGATGATGACGCCCGTGTCGGTCTCGCCAGTAGCAAACTTCATGTGTGGGTTAGTCTCGAGGTCTTCCTTCGTAATGGAGTAGCCGATGGCGTAGGCGGCCACCATGCGCTCGTAGCGGTCGGGATGCTCCTTGAAGTATTTCTTCAGTATGAGGCGGAGAATGGCTGCACCCTGGCTGTGGCCTGCGATGACAAACGGACGTCCCTGGTTGTAGTGCTCGAAGTAGTAGTCGAGTGCCGAGGTAATGTCTCCGTAAGGTCTGCCGATGAGTGCCGCGTCGATGTGCCCGTCCTTCTCAAAGGCTACCGCAGCATGTTTCAAGCTGGACTGGCGGTATAACGGAATAAACAGGTTCGTGGATTCCTGGAACACGCTCGACTTGATGGCGTGCTCGACTTTTATACCATCCAACATCTCGGCGTTGTCCAACGTTGCGTAGTCTGGATCGCCTTCGTTCGCACCCATAAACACTGTCGAATAGATGTAGAACGTGTCGAACTCCTTTGTGATAGTCGGAAGCTTGTACCAATTGGCCTTTTGGGAATAGTCGATTGCCTTCTCCGTCTCAGGTTCCACTGGGTTGTCCTCTTTGTCACTGCATGAAGTGAGCACCATTGTTGTGCCGCAGACGAGTGTGGCGGCAAGCATACATTTTTTCATTTTTCTCATTACAACCTAAATTCCGCAGCACTTTAGTTTAACTATATTTATAAGTCCCTGGGCAATAAAAAATTGCCCAGGATTTTGCCATGTCATATTTTTCACTTACCTTAGTGCTGCAATTCAAGACAAGCAAAAATCTTCAATGACATGGCAAAGGTACAAATAAAATCTGAGAAAATCACTCCTTTTGGAGGAATTTATTATGTAAGAGAGCTTTTTTCGCGTTACATCGGCCCCCGGATCTTTGACGACATGAACAATGGCTTCGGATGGGCAAGGCTACCCAAGTCCTTTATGGCAGAGAACACCGTGTTCCTGCTGCTGACAGCAATCATACACAACTTCTACAAGTTCCTCATGGGCAGGCTTGACACGAAAGCCTTCGGACTGAAAAAGTGCAGCAGGATCAAGGCCTTCGTTTTCAAGTTCATCAGCGTGCCTGCCAAATGGATAAGGACGGCCAGACACTATGAACTGAACATCTATACTCACAACCACTCATATCAGAAACCTTTTGCTTCGAGGGTTATCGACAGCATAAAGCCCCTGCAATGCTTATTGGGGTAAGGGGAAATTGGTCACAAACATCACAAATCATCACCGCTAATGGCAAAATAATCGCTAAATGGAGGGGCTGATAGAAAAATTTAGCATCCAAAACTATTAGTTGCGGATTTTAGGATGTAAACAAATAAGTTGTACACCAAGTGGTAAACATTAACATTAATTAACCAACCTATTGAACATGAGCACACAAAGCGATGCCTATTGATGTACACCAAGTGGTGTTACACCGAGTGGTGTACATCTCATGGTCAGTCGCTTCCTGAAGGCTAAGGCTCCGTCGAAATCCAGTCGAAGTCGGCATAGCCGCCGAGGTGCTTGGTGGCGTAGCAGAAGATGCCGAAGCGGGAGCCGACGAAGACAGAGAGGTTGAAGGACTGCTGGGTCTCGCTGCCGAAGGGTTCCCAGGTCGTGCCGTCGAGGGAATAGAAGAAATACGCTTTATTTTCGCCATACTTAATAGCAGCACGAAGATATACGATGCCCTCTTTTGGCTCGATGGGTTGCGTCTTCTCGGCTGCCTGGAAGTCTCGGCCGGCATTGCGCACCTTGTCCTGTCGCCAGACAAGCCGATAGGGAGACCCTGTCTCCCTTCCTTCAAGGGAGGGTTGGGGAGAGTCTTTCTCCACGCAAATCATGGCGTAGGGGTCCTGGAAGATGCAGATGCCGGCGCGGTCGCCTTCCTGGAGATGGCTGACGTCGAGGCGAATGGTGGCTGTAGAAGCACGGTCTGGGTCGGCAAAGATGCGTTGGGTGAGCATGCCACGGGCCTGATGAAGGTTCTCTGTGATGCCTGTCGTCCTGAGCCGCAGCCAGCCGGGACGCTCCGTGAGGCTCCAGGCACCTTCGGCGGGATAGTGGTTCCATTGCCACTGCATGCCCAAGGTCGGCTGGCTGAAGTCGTCAGAACCATTGAGACATTTACCATTTATCCATTTACCATTTGACAGCTTTGCCGGACAAGGTATGCAATCCTGGAAGGAGGCGTAGGGCCTCGCCCCCTGCTCCTTGCCCCTTGCTCCCACTATCGGCCAGCCGTCCTGCCACGTGACGGGCAGCAGGTTGGGGAAGCGACCTAAGGCGCCGAGGTCTTCCTGCATCACGGTCCACCACTGGCCGGAGGTGTCATCGACGAGTGCGCCCTGATGGATGGTGTTGGGCTTCTGGTCGTACCACTTCTCCACGAGCACCCGCTCCTCGTATGGGCCGAAGATGTCCTTCGAGCGGAACACGGTCTGACCGCTCGGCCAACCGCCGTAGGTGGCATAAATATAGTAGTAGTCGCCTATCCTGTAGAGGTGGCAGCCCTCGAGGCCACTGCCTTCGCGCACCACAACCTCTTGCTCGCGGAGGAGGTTGAAGTTCTCGTCCAACTCGCACATCTGCAAGTGGTTGATGCCGCAGACGATATAGACGCGGTTGCCGTAGAAGAGGAGGCCCGGGTCGTAGTAGTTGCGCGAGAGGCGACGCACCGTCCACTCCCCTTCGGGGTCGGTGGTTGTGAGGAGCCAAGCCCTGTGGTCGTTGCCGTTGATGAGGAGGTAGAACCGTCCGTTGTGCCACTTGATGGACGATGCCCACATGCCTCTGGCGTAGGCATTCTTGCCGTCGCGAAGGTAGTACTGGTCCTCGTCGGTCAACTGCGTGAGCGGCTGCGCACAGTACTCCCAATGGACGAGGTCCGGGGACTTCAGTATGGTGGCTCCGGGGAAGTGGTACATCGTTGTGCTGACCATGTAGTACGTGCTGCCGACGCGTATCACGTCGGGGTCCGGGAAGTCAGCCCGCACAATCGGATTCGTGAACGTCCCCTCTTCTTTTTCACCATTTAACCTTTTTACCTTTTCACTTTTTAAACTTTTCACCTTTTCCCCTTTTAACCCTTTCACCTTTTCAATTTTTAACCTTTTCACCTTTTCACCTTTCCACGTTTCGTACCATTTCCAGCAGGCTCCGGAGCAGGCTTCGGGGTTGCCGTCGAAGGCCGGAACGGGGTGCAGAGGGTCCTTGACCATCTTGTCGAGGTCGAGGTAGTCGTGCGGGTGGGTCAGGGTCATCGAGATGTTGCCGAAGTGGTCGAGCACAGCCTTGTAGCAGACGCCCCACTTCGAGGTGCTGGCCGTCGCCCAGGTGCCCAGGTTCCTATAGATAGAGTCACCCCATTCGTTGACCTTATCAAACTCGCGAGGCTCCTTGACGGGACTCCAATCGACCTCGGAGACGAAGATGGGATTGGTCTCGACGACAGGCACTTGCTTCTTGAACTGGGCGATGAACTCACGCTTGCTCTTCTCGATGTCGGCATCGCGGTCCACCTTGCGGTCGTCGCAGCCGTACCAGCCGGGATAGACGTGCACGGCATAGCCGATGTTGTCGCCCTCGATGGGATGGACGGCGTAGTCGGCATAGCTCGACTGGAAGCCCGTACCCGGCACCCAGATGATGCCCTTGAAGCCGTTCTTGCGGATAAGGTCAACGATTGGCTGGAAGTAGTCGTGCAAGGCACTGTTCTCCTCCCCTTTAAGGGGAGGTTGGGAGGGGTCTTTGCCCCTTATGTTTATCGGCTCGTTGGCAAGTTCGATGCTCACCAGCCCGGGATTCGAGCGGACGAATTCGTTGCGGGAGACGATGTCCCAGACTTCCATGAGGTACTTCTGGTAGTAGTCGCCCACCTTGAGGAAAGGCGGACAGACGCCCGGCGGCCGCACGACGACGTACTGCCCGTGGGCGAGGGCTTTTTTGGCAATCGGAACATAGAGCCGCTGCATGTAGAGCCTGAGGCGGTCGGGGTTGAAGTGGCTGATGTCGGCCTCGCCTCTTGCACCTTGCCCCTCGCCCCTTGCTCCCGGATAAAAGAAGTCCTTGTCGTTGGTCCAAGCCGGGTCGAGGTGCAGGCGGAAGATGTCGCAGTTGGCTATCTCGAGGCTTGTCAGCATCTTCTCGAAGTAATCGAGGCAGCGAGTGAGACCTTCGTCGTCGTAGCTCCAGCCCCACCTGCCGCCGTTGAACCAGGCATTGGGCGTATCCATCACGCCATGCAGCACGACGCGATTGCCGCTGTCGTCCACCAGCCATCGCCCCTCGACATGAATCGGCGGCAACGGCTTCTCAGCCTGTGCCAGAGCCATCATCGCGCTCAGGCACACAATAAGGATAGTTGTCAGTCTCTTCATAGCACAAAGTATCTTTCTGCATGCAAAGATACGAAAATAATTCAAAACCACAAGCATTAGCAAGGGAAAAAGCAACTTCCTCTGAGTGAAGCCTTCAGCGGCCTTTCCCCTCCCCTCGAAGGGGAGGGGTCAAGGGGTGGGGTCCTCTATTGGGTGGAGTATCTCACACGGAAACCACGGAAAGCACAGAAAAATCAATCCGTTTAATCCGTTCAATCCGTGGTTAAATATCTCACACAGAAAGCGGAAAGCACAGAAAAACCAATCCGTTCAATCCGTTCAATCCGTGGTTAAATATCTCACACAGAAACCACGGAAAGCACAGAAAAATCAATCCGTTTAATCCGCTTTTTTTAATTCATAATTCATAATCCTCGGGGCGGCAGTATCTATCCGAATTTATCTCACCGAAAAGCACGGAAAGCACAGAAATAAAATCCGTCTAATCCGTTGTTTAAATATCTCGCACGGAAAGCACAGAAATCAGAAACCAATCCGTTCAATCCGCTTAATCCGTGGTTTAAATATCTATCCGTTGTTTAATAGTTCAATCCGTTGTTTAATAGTTCAATCCGTTGTTAGTACTTCTTCGTTCAATCGTATAGTTAAATGTTAGTTTTGTGTCGCAAAGTTACGAAGTTTTTTTGAAACTGCAAGCGTTTGCAAGGATAAAAGTGATCTGTTCGAGGTAGTGGCGGTCGGTCTCGTCGAAGGTCGAAAGGCGGTCGCTGTCGATGTCGAGGACGGCGATAACCTGACCCTCACGGAAGACGGGGACGACTATTTCGCTCCGCGAGGCCGACGAGCAGGCGATGTGTCCGGGGAACAGCTCGACGTCGGGCACGACCTGCGTCGCTGCCTCTGCCCAAGCCGTACCGCACACTCCCCTACCCTTCCGAATGCGGGTGCAAGCCATAGGCCCTTGGAACGGACCGAGCACCAGCTCGTCGCCATCGACGCGATAGAAGCCCGTCCACCAGAAACCGAACGTCTCGTGCAACATCGCCGCCACGTTCGCCATGTTGGCTATGAGGTCCTTTTCGTCCTCCACTACACTCTCTATCTGCGGCAGCAGGGCCTCGTAACGCTCCTGCTTCGTACCGCCACCAATGATTAACTGTTCTGCCATACCATTATATTTATATTATACTGCGAATTATTCTAAACAACGGATTGAACGGATTGAACGGATTGAATATGTAGTTTAAGGTCGCCTTCGGCGAAGTGAAGAGTGAAGAGTGAAGAGTGAAAAATCAAAGTTACTATGCTCTGCCGCGGTTCCCCTCCCCTCGAAGGGGAGGGGTTAGGGGTGGGGTTTTCTATTGGGTGGAGTATTTCACACGGAAAGGTCGCCTTCGGCGAAGTGAAGAGTGAAGAGTGAAAAATCAAAGTTACTGTGCTCTGCCGCGGTTCCCCTCCCCTCGCAGGGGAGGGGTTAGGGGTGGGGTTTTCTATTGGGTGGAGTATTTCAAACGGAAATCACAGAAAAACAATCCGTCTAATCCGTTCAATCCGTTGTTTAATTATTTATTATTTATATTCTTTCGTGTCTCAGGGCGTAGCCTTAATTATGAATTGTGAATTACGAATTATGAATTATGAATTATGAATTAAATTCAGCTTTCCTGGAAGATATACGTCAGCCGTTTGTCGGCACCGAAGGCGCTGTAGAAGTAGCTGATGATCTCGCTCAGATGTTCCTCCCACTGCTCGGAGACGAACTTGTTCGGTACCTCCACGAACACCACCTTGTCGCGGACGGCCCAGAGGCTGGCGCACGTCATGTACTGAGCAAAGAACTGTTCGCCCAGACGCTCCTTCGCCTTCTCCATCCACATGTTCCACTTCTCCACATACACCGGCTGCACATAGGGACGTTCCGGCTCCTCCTCCTTCACCTCGACGGCCTCCACAAACTCCGGCTGCTTGGACTTCTGCTGCTCCAGGAGCCAACGGTAGAGCACCTCGGTGACGTAGGCATGAACGTTGTCGGGCTGCTTCTCCTCCACGAGCTTGTCGATGCGAGCCAACTGAGGCTTCAGGTCGAGACCGTCGTAGATGAGATCCTCCAGCTTCGCCCACTCCATCGGCTGAAGATGGTAGCGCGTGATGAGCGTGGCACGCATCTTCCCCAGATAGCTCTCGTGAAGCTGAGCCTGACCCATCTTGCCCTCGATGAGCGTGAAGCGGATGCTGTCCGGGTCGCCACGGCTCACACCATGAGGATAGACCGGCTCGTACTCGAAGCAGAACTCCACCTTGCCCTCGTCCGAGAGCTTCTTCATCTCCTTCAGCACAGGGTCGAGCACGTCGCGATGGAAAGCACCGTACTTCACGTAGCGGTTCTCCGTGATGCGCTTGCGGTCCTTGCTGAAAGTGAGCACGCCGAAGAACTCCTTCAGGTCGATGTAGTTCACCGTGCAGCTCCCTATCTTGCGCCAGGCACTCAGGTAGATGTACAGACGCGGCGTGCGCGGACTGCGGCACAGCTGCGTGATGCCTTTCAGGTGGCGCGTGTAGCCCTTGCGAAGGTTCAGAATCTCGCGCGCACTCTCGTCCACCATGTCTATCTTGATGACACCCTTCCTGCGCTGACCGCTCTTGTAGGCCACACGCTCGCCCTCGGCATTCAGTTCAGCCGTCGGGAACTCTATCTTGTGGAAAATGTTCTGCTTCACGTCGTACCACTGGCGCTCGTACTCATCGTAGCGCTTGTACGACATATCGACATGGAGCAAAGCCTCGCAGGCCGCCTCCAGCTCGCCGTACTTCTTCGGACTGATGCCAAGCTCCTTCAGCGGTATCTCGAAGTGGAGCAAGTTGCCCGAGAGGTCCTCCGGCTTGAACAGGAAAGTGCCCTCGCCCATGCTCAGCTGCTCGCGGATGCGGTCCTGCAACTGCGCTATGATTGCAATCATCAGGTTCGTCTGCACCAACGAGAAGTTGCCGCGAATCTGCGTATAGCTCACCGGGTTCAGGATAAAATCCAAATCGCGGCTGCCCGAGAACTGTTGCACCAGCTCATTCGTCCTGCTGACAATAGCCGGTCCTTTTTTCTTCGCCATTTCGTCTTCGTCTAAGAATTCGTCTGCAAAATTAGGCCATTCCATCATAAAAAACAAATTTTTGTTGAATAAAATGTTCCAAAGTATCGCACTTTGTTGTTATCTCCACTTCGCACATTATTATATTAAGCACTTCGCACCGCCATTTTCCCCAACCTGCTCACAAAATTGCTCCAGCAAGTTTACCTAAATGCTCCAGCAAGCCTACCTAAATGCTCCAGCAAGCCTACCTAAATGCTCCAGCAAGCCTACCTAAATGCTCCAGCAAGCTTACCTGAATGCTCCAGCAAGCTTACCTGAATGCTCCAGCAAGCTTACCTAAATGCTCCAGCAAGCTTGCACCTCGCTCAGTCAACTCTCTGGCACCTTAGTCACCCCACAACCTTGCACCTCGCTCAGTCACCTCACTGGCACCTTAGTCACCCCACAACCTTGCACCAAGCTCAGTCACCTCTCTGGCACCTCAGTCACCCCACAACCTTGCACCAGCATCCTTTCCCCTCCCCTTCGAGGGGAGGGGTTAGGGGTGGGGTCATTTTCCTGCTGCCACAAGCTTCTCCTCCAAAGGGGGAGGATGGAAGGGGCTGGACTTAGGGATGGTTTCTATTACCTGCTGCTACAAGCCCCTCCTCCAAAGGGGGAGGATGGGAGGGGGCCGGACTTTTAGGTGGTTTCTATTTCCCGCTGCTACAAGCTCCTCCTCCAAAAGGTGAGGATGGGAGGGGGCTTTTTCCATCGCAGCGGACGATGCGAGGGTACTCTACTTATATATACGACGACCCCCGCCATTTTTTAACCCCCAGTCACAAAAAAATCGAGTATCTTCCCGAAATCCGCACCAAATGTCCCTCTTTACCACATCTTATCATCCCCTTCGCCACACCAAATCTTCCGTAAGTTCGCACCTTTTCTACCCTACCCCACTGATTTTTAACTACTTCCTCCACTCCATAAATAATATATTCCGATAAAGTCATAAACGATATTCAAGAGAAAAAAATCTATTTTATAATAATTGAATATCTATTATTATATATACTGTCTCCTAATTCTCTGATTATCACCCTATCTTCCTTCCTAATGTGCGAAGATGCGGAACACTTGGTGCGAATCTTTGGAACATAAGGTGTGGACTTCCACCCCTTTGGTGCGAACTTCACGAACACACGTTTGTCTCTCTCTTCTCTCCTATTTCGCTATTTCCATACCCACATATCTGTATATTCAGATACTGTTATTCCTGTACATCCCACTACCCGTATATCCAAATACCTCCATATCTGCATACCTACACATTAGTGTATTCGCGTATTAGCATATTCAAATAGTAATATATTCTGCTATGTATGTAGTCATGTATTCCCCTATGTGTGTAGTTATATATTTCGACGTATATAGATGCCTACATATTTGCAGATATTTAGGTATCTGTAGCTATCTTCCCTATTTTCAAGCGATGAAATGGACTTTTTAGCTACATATTTGAATACTTCCAAACATAAAAATACGCGAATATCTCAAAATATCTAAGTATTTGCTTTGCGGTTCCAAACTTTCTTCATACCTTTGCAGCAGATTTCAGAACGTAACATCACAAAGATTATGTCACAAGTTATTTCTCTTCTCCACGACAAGGGTGGTTGCGCAAAGACCACAACGTGCGTCAATTTGGGCTTTGCTCTCTGGCTCCTCGGCAAGAAGGTGCTGCTCATCGACACCGATCCGCAGTGTAACCTGACAGACACGGTTGACAAGACCGTCCATCTGGAGGCCGAATGTACCATCTACGAATGGCTGCACGACGTCAAGCCCGACCAGGAACTCTCCTTGCCCATCTACACACGTTACGACGGCCTGGACTATGTGCCGGGCAGTCACAGCATGAGCAACATCAATGCGGAACTGCAACTGATGTACAACCGTGAACGCCGACTGGCTGATTTCCTGGAACTTACCGACCCAGACAGCGGCCTCCGCATCCGCGACATGTACGATTACATCTTCATCGACTGTGCTCCGGGCGGCGAGACGCTGATGAACACCAACGCACTGGTAGCCAGTGATTTCGTTATCGTTCCCACCGAAGCCGGCATTTACAGTCTGCAAGGTCTGCCGCGCCTCCTGGACTATATAGATAAGGTACGCACGCAACTCCGCTGTCCTGTCAGCATCATGGGCTACCTGCTTGTTCGCTGGACGAAAAACCGCAGCATCAGCCGCGAAGTGAAGGAGTACTACAGCAACCGCGATGAAGTGAAGGCACCGCTGTTCCCAGTCAGCATACGCGAAAGCGTAAGATGCACGGAATCCGTTGCTTACGAGATGTCGCTCTTTGAGTATGCAAGCAACAGCCCCGTGGCTGACGACCACATGCGCGTGGCCGAGTTCATGATTGGTCGCAAGACTCGTCCCAAGAGCTGGACGCCAGCCCGCTGGGGACAGATAGCGAATGCCGCCTACCAACGCTTCATTCGCGAACGGAGTATGTAAATATCTGAATACCTAAATACTGAAACATTCAGATATTGAAACAGCTGAATATCCAAACACTTCACCTTTTCAACCATTCAACAACACATCTTTTCATACTATGGCAATCAAGAAGAAATCCCTGAATATCAGCCGTGTGGCCGAGGATGCCACGCGGAACTATGTAGCTCCCAAGCCCCTTGCCACCAACGAGGCTGTGCGCACGCAGATTGTGCAGGAGACGCCTGCGCCGAAGCCCTTGCGCCGCGTCTGCACCATACAGAAGGTGGGCGGCTTCACCTTCTTCACGACGGAGGATGACCGCAACGCCCTCGACTACATCGCCTTCCGCCAGAAGCTGGAGAAGCAGAACGTTGTTCGTGCTGCGCTCCATCAGTTCCTGCGCCAGCACTACAAGGAGGGGCAGGGCCTCGATGCCGAGTCCATGCACATCATCGAGCAGTACGAGGACAGCGTCTATCAGTGGGTCTGACCGGCTCCAAGCAGCTGAGGTCATGCCGACAGCGCGATTCTGGCCGAGACGTCCGTTTGGCTGAGGATCCTTTCCCCTCCCTTTTAAGGGGAGGGGGTAGGGGTGGGGTGAATTGACTGACGACTTTCTTTAGTTCTCAGTCTCCACCCAGCCTCGCCACCTACGACTGGATTTGGAAGCAACCTCAGGTGCGCGGACGAGTCTGCAACGGTCGTGCTATAGGCGATCCGCTCGCATTCCAAATTCCCCCGAAATGGTAGGGAAAAAGGGGAAAAATGGGCAAGTTATTCAAACAACTAAAAAATCTTGTCAAAATTTTTCGGAACAATTTACTTCCCTTTCTGTAGCATTTCAGCACCCCGACCAGAGTCTCAGCCGACACTTGCTGTTGTGTAAGCTCACACAACGTGGAGCATCGCCCGAAACAACGTGGAGAAAAGGCCGACACTGCACTAAGAGTTGGCTCATTCTCCAGTAAGTATCGCATTGGTTGATTATCAGTACATTGCAGAATACCCCGTTGAGTAACGCATTTTTCTGCTCGAAATGTCAACATTTTTTGTGATTAAGGCAATTTGTAAACATTCACCCCTGCCTTTTCTACCACAATTTTCAATTTAGAAAGCCTCGTTTTACGCGAAAAAGTTCCTGAAGTTCGCACCAACAGCCCCGTGAAGACAGAACAAGGTGCGGACTTTGAGAACTTTTAATCGCGTGAAATGATTCCTTGAGAGCACTCTTCCCGAAGTCCGCACCACAAGGGTAGGGTAGGGCTTGGACAGGAAAGAATTTTCCGCGGAGCAAAGGAGCCGAAGGAGATTGGGCAGGGGTGGAGACTATTGTCCGCTGCAACAAGCTCCTCCCCCACAGGGGGAGGATGGGCGGGGGCTTGTTCCCTTCGAGGCGGAAAGGAAAGGAAGTCCCTCCTCCCAAAGGGGAAGAATGGGCGGGGGCTTGTTCCCTTCGAGGGGGAGAGGTAAGGGAGATGAAGTCTCAGTCTGCGGTAAATCTTCCCGAAGTCCGCACTTATTGAAGGATAGTTCCCGAAGTCCGCACCTAAAGATGAATGGCAAGAGCCGCTTTATTGCTGGGAATAGGTCGAAGTGCGGACTTTGGGAAGATTTCTTGCGCCACTCAGTATCGAACCCGACGAGCAACTGCAGCGGAAATCTTCCCGAAGTCCGCACGAAGGGTCAACTTGGGCTATACATATTTACTGAAGTTTCGGAAGTTAAAATGGAAGTTAAAATGGAAGTAAACTCGCTCCGCTCGTGGGAGTTAAAATGGACAATACCATGTAGGCTGTCAGCATCCAAAGCTATCGTCCAGCACGCAGTGCTTAACTTCCAGCCTGCAAAGCAGGCTTAACTCCCTATTTAACTTCATCTTATAACTCCCGAAGAGCGATAACTGTTCCGGGATTGCAAATCCCTATACTCTCTGCGGGCTGATTACAAATCCGCCCGAACTGGAGGGCAGGTGCTATGCGAGAAGAAGCATGGCGAGGTGCGGACTTCGGGAAGATGCCATGAGGTGCGGACTTTTGGAACATACGGGGAGTGAAGGACAGCGAAACGTTTGGTGCGGGAAGAAATATGGGGTGATAAATTTGTATATCTCGCAGAGAATTTGTAACTTTGCAAGGCAATAAGCATGGAAATCACGTGGAGGAGGATTTGCCGGAGGGCGAAGGCGAAGCAAACGACATGCTTGCGGCATCGGAGGAACTGGAAGGCGGACGTTTCGTTCCGAGGGGCTTGGAGGGGCAGGAAATAGTCCCCACCCCTAACCCCACAGCCCCTTCCCATCGTCCCCCATGGGGGAGGGGCTTGTAGCGGCAGGAGATAGACTCCACCCCCCTCCTATCGTCCTCCTTTGGGGGAAGGGAACAGTAGAAGTTAGGGAGGTTCTCTGCGGCCATTCCCCTCCCTTCGAAGGGGAGGGGTTAGGGGTGGGGTAATATACAGTCTGGGAACTATCATCTTTGAAAGAATGAGTCCCCACCCCTAACCCCTCCCCTTCGAGGGGAGGGGAAAGGAAGCGAAGTAACCCAGCCGACGTGCGGAAGCAACTCAGCCAACGAGCTGCTTTCTGCCTTCCTTCACGCGAAAGATAATTGAAATTAACACGATACGACAATGAAAAGCAAACTTTTTGTAGCGGGCCTGCTGGCGGGCTATTGGCTCGGGGCAAAGGCTCAGGTGGAGACTCCCACGATGGGGTGGAGCTCCTGGAACACGTTCTCGGTGAACATCTCGGAGGACATCATCAAGGGCCAAGCGGATGCGATGGTGGAGCAGGGGCTGAAGGACGTCGGCTACCTGTACATCAACATCGACGACGGCTTCCAGTACGGACGCCTCGCGAACGGCAAGGTGCGCATCCACCCGCAGCGCTTCCCGCACGGGCTGAAGGTGGTGAGCGATTACATCCACTCCAAGGGCTTGAAGGCGGGCATCTACAGCGACGCGGGCGACTGCACTTGCGGCAGCATCAGCAACGGCGACACGCGCAACACCAATGTGGGCTTCTACGGCTACGAACAGCTGGATGCCGACTACTACTTCAAGGAGTTGGAGTTCGACTTCATCAAGGTCGATTACTGCGGCGGCAACCATGCCGGACTGAACGAGCGGGAGCAGTACACGGCCATACACGATGCCATCGTGGCCACCGGCAAGGACGTGCGCTACAACCTGTGTCGATGGGCCTATCCGGGCACCTGGTGCCACGACATCTCCACGTCCTGGCGCACCACAGGCGACATCTACGACGGCTGGGCTTCCGTGAAGGGCATCATCGCCGAAAACCTGTATCTCTCGGCCTACTGCTATGGGGGCTGCTACAACGACATGGACATGCTCGAAGTGGGCCGCTCGATGACGGAGGAGGAGGACAAAACGCACTTCGGCATGTGGTGCATCATGTCGAGTCCCTTGCTCATCGGGTGCAACATGGCCACCATCAAGGAGCGTCCGCTGGCCTTGCTGAAGAACACCGAACTTATTGCCTTGAACCAGGACCCGCTGGGACTGCAGGCCTATGTCGTACAGCATATCGGCGACACCTACGTGCTGGCGAAAGACATCCTCTCGCTCCACGGCTCGACGCGGGCTGTAGCGCTCTACAATCCGAGCGACCGTGAGGAGCTGATGTGCCTGAGCTTCAGCGAAGTCGATCTGGGCGGACGGGTGAAGGTGCGCGACCTCTTCGAGCACAAGGACTTGGGGGAGATGGAGGGGAGCCTCTCCGTAGCCGTTCCTGCCCACGGCACTCGCATCTACCGCCTCGAGGCCGAGCGGCGGCTGGAGCGATACATCTACGAGGCCGAGACAGCCTTTCTGCATGATTATCAAGAGATTTACAACAATCAGTCCGTCGGGAGCGCCATCTACGAGACGCCCTCTTCGGCCAGCGGCGGCGCGTCTGTCGGCTGGCTGGGGGGCAAGCGGAGCAACTCCATCGAGTGGAGGGACGTCTGGGTCAGCCAGGAGGCCGACTACATCGTCCGCTTCAGCGCCGCTTCGGGCGAGAGCCGTCCGTTCTCCATCGTGCTGAACGGGGAGGAAAAGGGGAACATTGCCGTGATGACCAACGGCTGGGCTACGTTCAAGGACTACGAAGTGACGCTCCATCTGCCTGCCGGCTCCAGCACCATCGAGCTGTACAACGCCGACGGATGGATGCCGAACATCGACTGCATGACCATCGAGAGGGTAGGGGAGAACACCATACTCAGCCGTCAGCTCGAAGAGACGGTGAGCCATCTGCAGGTGATGAAGGAGAATCCTCTCCTCACCGACCGCCTCCGGCAGAGCATAGAGAACCTGCTCGAAAAGGCAGCCAGGGAAGACCTCACCGACAGCTACATCAAGTCGCTCCTCGCCGAGGCCAAGAACATCCAAAACGCTGTCACTCAAGTCATTCCCGTCTGCGAGGACTACCGCTTCTGGCGCGACTACGCCCAGCGGAACGTCGATGCCAGTCTGGAATCCACCGCCCTCACCTCCTTCCTCAGCAAGATAGCGAGGGCCGACCTCTCTCTTGCCAAAGCCAACACACAGTCCCTGGCCAACACCGCCCTGAGCAGCCTACAGACAGCCATCACGGCCTACCTGAAGTCCGCCACAGCCATGCCCAGGGAAGGCCAGTACCTCGACATGACGCTCTTCGTTGCCAACCACGACTTCTCCGCGAAGGACGGCTGGCAGGGCGAACCCACCTACCGCGACGGCTGCGGCGAAGAGTACAACAAGGCCTTCGACATGTATCAGACCCTCACCGGCATGCGGCCCGGCGTCTATACCGTCCGATGCAACGCCCTCTTCCGCACAGGCGGCAACGACGGCGGAGCAGCCTACCGCTCTGGTACTGAGGACATTCAGGCCTACCTCTACGTCAACGACCAGACCGCGAAGGTGAAGTCCCTCTACTCCGAGCCGTGGCCCGAAGCCTCGCAGTACGGCTCCGTCGATAACCGCAACGGCTACCCCCACAGCATGCGTGCCGCCGGCATCCGCTTTGCCGAAGGATGCTATCCCAACGAGCTGGCCTGCACCCTCCCCGAAAGGGGAAACATCCGCTTCGGCCTCAAGTGCGACATCTACCGAGGCGACTGCTGGTGCTGCTTCGACAACTTCGAGCTGCTCTATCAAGGCCTCCCCGACTTCTACGACAGCCTCCCCGAACTCAAAGCATCTGAAGTACAGAACGATACATCATCCCCCGACGCCCACAGCTACGACCTGAGCGGCCGCGAGACCAGCATCGAATCCTCGCAGCCGGGCCTCTACATCGTCGGCGGCAAAAAGGTGCTGAAGAAGTAGCGCCGCAGGGAGAAAAAGCTCCCTCCGCGAAGGGTGGTTTCACGCTCCTCGGAGCATCGGCCTACGCTCCACGTTGTGTAGGCTCACGCTCCACGTTGCATCGGGCTACGCTCCAGCAAGCGTTGGCCCAAGCCCCACGTTGTGTTGTCTTCATGTGCTCCATGTCCTCCGTAGAATAACAATCTCTAAGGAGTCAAGGAGCCAAAGGAGAAAGCCTCCATCAGCGGCAGTCCGAGCGGATTTGCAATCCGCTCGCATCGAATATAGGGATTTGCAATCCCGCCATTCTTGAATCGCATTTCTCCTTCCCTGCGAGAAAGGGATGTTTAGCAAGTGAACTTTCTGCATCCTTTTCACTCCCCTTTGAGTAGAAGACTCAGGGGGTGTGGCGAAGAAGAAAGCATGAGGTTGTCTTATATGGTACACTGCGTTTTTGTTATCTATTGGTTCAAAATTGAATCTAAAATTGTTATTGTGAATGGATTTTCTCCCTTTTTTCTTGCAGGAATGCGTAAATAGTCCTACCTTTGCACCGTCCATCGGTCTTACATAGGCGCTGAAAGCCCTTGGGCTTAGGCAGGGTGGACATATATAAAAAGGCGTATCTGTACGCTTTGGAGTGACGCTATAAGAACTTCGCAACCTCTGAACGCTTGTCATCACCAAAGCAGCAAGGAACGTCCTGTGTGGTGTTAGAGAATAACATCAGGGCTGTGGCTTTTATATTCAAGCACCAGTCCTGCATGATATTTATATAACATCGGCGTGGGGCTTTCGGCGTTGCTCGGTTTAGACAAGCAGGGCAATGCGAAGGCCTTTATAGCGTGGACCGGGCAGCAGACTGACTCCACGTTTTTTGTATATCCCTAATGAAAACAAGAATCGGTTGCCATGGAGTCTGGCAACGGCATTAAATTCATTACTACGATGAACAGAAAAAAACAAATTCTGAACTTCGCCGCGCTTGCCGTGGCAGCAATCCTGGGCGGAAACCTCTCCTCGTGCAGCGACGACAACGGCGAGTCCTACATCCCATCCCCGACCATTACCGACAAGGGAGGCAACAAGGTGCTCGTGACAGGCGTCGGTAGCCAGCGCTTCACCTACGACGAGAACGGCAAACTCGCCAGCATGAGCTATCGCGGCGAGACCATTACCCTGCAGGGCGACAAGTTCTCCTTCGGGAAGAAAGACGGCAGTGCGCGTGTCGATGTGTACTTAGGCTCGGACGGACTTATCACGAAGATACAGTTCGTGGAAAGCGACACATACGAGACCGACGAGGGTAGCATTGAGTACAGCTACAGCTCCGACCGCAGACTGAAGTCCATCAACTATTCTGTCAAAGGCACTGACAAATACGGCGGTTCATACGGCGAGTCGGCTAAGGCAGCCTATACATGGAAGGACGGCAACCTGATGCAGGCAGTGATAGAAGGCAATGAGTCGGGCCAGGAAGACGGTGAGAGCTTCAGCGAAAGCTATACTCAGAACTTCACTTTCTCTTATGGCAACGTGCCCAATGTCAGCAAGCAACTCCCCTACTACATGGCCGACGACATCACCGTCATCGAAAACATAGGGTTCTGCGCCGTAGGTCTCCTCGGGTATGGCCCGGACTATCTGCCCACAGGCTATACGGAAATCGAATCATCTACAGAAGACGGGAAGCCGGGCAAGCAGCGTACACACACCTACACGCTCACCTTCACGCAGAACAGCAACGGCACTCTCAAATCCGAAGCCCGCAATGGCAGCAGCATCAGCTACACCTATGCAGACGCCCTCACACGCGCAGATGCCGTCGAAGCGCAGAGCAAGGAAGGGTTCGCCCTGAGCATGCGCCCCAGCTTCTTCAGGCACAGAAGGAAGTGAATGCTACGATTATCGGACCAGCGGCCAACGTGCCTGTCTCAGTTTGTAACCAAATAATACTCATTGAAGAATGATAGCCGAAAACAGAACTCCCAGGCGTATCATCGGCACATGGATGTACACCTATGGTGGAGAGGACTATGTCCAGCTCACTTTCTCCGGTGATTCTGCAAAGGGAACCGCCGTGTGCGAAGACTATGACGACGGGGATGGGCAAAGCCTGGCCTCGGACTTCACCTTTCAGGGGAGCATCCTGAAAATGCCAAAACTGCGGGGAGGCAGAGGCATAAAGGTGGTCAGCCTGTCTGAGGACTTGCTCGTCCTTAGGGGCTGGCCGCATGGAGGCGACTGCACTTTCCACAGGCAAACAGACGACAAAACCGAATGAAACAACGTAACGAATCAATTCAAACGAACCATTTATTTATAGAAAAGTCTTAGGACATCATTACCTTATAATATATTTAACCACTAATTACACAAATTGCACGAATAGGCTATGCTCTCGATGCTGGCAGGAAATTCGCGTAATTCGTGCAATTCGTGGTAAGAAATAAAACATCAACTAATTAAAGTAGATACTTATGAGAACTCTTAAAACTCTATTCCTTGCAGTGGCAGCGACCGTTGCAATGAGCGCAAATGCGCAGTCTGCCTCCGATGGCAGCAGTACATCCACCTACAGACCCAAGAACAAATTCATCATCGATGCCAGGGTCGGCTCCGTGGCCGACGGTGAAAAGGGTGGCTTCGGCCTTGGCTTGGGATACCAGATTGGCTGCGTCGGCGGCAGTTGGGGAGCCTTGTCGGCGGACATCAATTTCTTGGAGTTTGCCGCTCCGTTCAGTTCGCCCACGAATCTGGACTACGTCAGTGCGAAGGCAGGTCCCCGCTACTTCACGCCCTTCTTCGCCAAGGGCAAGCTGCGCTGTTACACCAATCTCGCCCTGGGCTACACCTGCGTAATCCTTCCCGGCCTGGACGATGACGATGAGTATTCGCGTGCAGGGAAGCATGATGAGGACGAGGAGAACATTGCCAACCACGCCTTCGGCCTCACATGGGGCATCGGCATACAGGCATTCAAGTGGCTTTCCATCGGCTACTCCCTGCAGTACGAGACTGCATTCAAGACCAAGAACCATTTCGCCACTATCAGCTTTGCACTCTGACATCCACTGCCTCGTCGGCCGACAACTACTGCCTTGTCGGCCGACATCTATTGCCTCGTGAACCTGAAGGGCATGCTGTGTCTTTCGGGGCACGAGTAAGGGGACGGCGATGTGCCTGCCCTGACATACCGATGAAGACTGTTACAACTACATAGAAACCTGCAATATGGACAAAGACAAGCCTATTCTGGCAATCGTCGTGCCTTGCTACAACGAGGCGGAAGTGCTACGGCAGACGACGGAGCGGCTGCTTGCCGTGCTCGGGGATATGGAAGATGTCGAAGGCCGCATCCTCTATGTCAACGACGGAAGCGAGGATGCTACTTGGGATTTGATTGGACGGCTGCACGCCGAGGACAAGCGCATCCTGGGTATTAGCCTTGCCGCAAACAGCGGACATCAGAGCGCGCTCATGGCAGGCCTCGCGACTGCTATGCCCTTTTCCGACTTCATCGTAACCATAGATGCTGACTTGCAAGACGATGAAACCGTGATTAAGGACATGATGCAGCTCGCTATGAAAGGCAACGACATTGTGTATGGCGTGCGTAGCTCCCGTGCTTCCGACACTTGGTTCAAGCGCACTACGGCCCAGATGTTCTATCGGCTCATGGCGTGGATGGGAGTGAAGACTGTCTATAACCACGCCGACTTCCGCCTCATGTCACGTCGTGCCGTCCAGGCATTGCTTTGCTACGAGGAAAGGAACCTCTTCCTTCGTGGCATAGTCCCCATGCTCGGATACCGTTCATCCCAAGTGGAGTATGCCAGAAAAAAGCGTCGGGCGGGCGAAAGCAAGTACCCGCTCGGAAAGATGGTAGGTTTTGCCTTCGACGGCATCACCAGCTTTTCTATGAAACTCGTACACATGGTGCTGTGGATGGGCATTGTCTTTCTGCTGACAGCCCTCGGCATCGCACTTTGGGTATTCGTATGCATCGCGCAACAGAAAACGATTACAGGCTGGGCTTCGCTCATGCTGTCCGTCTGGCTTTGCAGCGGCTGCGTGCTCATCGGCATTGGCATTGTGGGCGAATACGTGGGAAAAATATACATGGAGGTTAAACATCGTCCGCGTTACAATATAAAAGATGAAAGACTATAGAACTTTCCTGTTGCTGCTACTGCTGGCCGCGGCACTGATAACCCTGTTTAGCTGCTGCTCGTGGATCTATCCGCTTCAGCCCGTGGACGATGCCAATTGGTACATGTCGATAGGGAAGAGTATGCTCCAGGGCAAGCTGCTCTACACCGACCTGCACGACCAGAAGGGGCCACTGCTCTTCTTCCTGCACGAGTGGGCTGCTGTGCTGTCGGCGAAATCATTCTTCGGCATCTACCTACTCGAAGTGCTTTGCTGCTTTGGCTTCCTTTCAATTTCATACCAGACGATGCGGATGTTCGCAGGGAAAGGCATCAGCCTGCTTACGACCAGCCTTGTGGGAGTGCTGACATACTCGTCGGACTTCATGTGGTATGGCGATACGGTGGAGGAACTGTCGCTGCCCATTCTGCTTTATGTCCTCAGCAGAACCTTGCGCTATGCCAAGCTGGGAGAACTGCCGAGGCTTTGGGAGTCAGTGCTCATCGGTGTGGGCTTGGCTGCCGTATTCTGGATGAAATTCACGGTGCTTGCCATGTGCGTGGGCGTGCTGGCTGCTCTCTTTATCCTTGCATGGCAGCGTAGGCAAGTGATGCTCCTGCTGCAAAGTCTGACATGGGTAGTGGCCGGTGCGGCAGGACTAACGTCCCTGATACTCCTCTACTTCGTGCTGCACGGCAACGAGACCGACCTCTACCATTCCTACTTTTGGTTCAACCTCAGTCTCTATACCGAGGCAGGCAAGGCAGATGCATCGGCTGCTTGGTGGCCCGCAAAGTTGGCAGGCTGGCTGATGATGGTGGGATTCGTCGTGACCCGACGCATCTCGCGCGACTTGAAACTGGCTGTTGCCCTGCCGCTGGCTACGGAGTTGCTGACATTCGTATTGCTCAAAGTCTATCTCTATTATTTCCTCACTATCTTTGTCTTTGCCCCACTCGCAATATACTACTTCCGAGGCATCCGTTGCCGGGCAGTCTTGTACGCAGGAACCTTAGTGGTCTCTGCATTTGCTGCCTGCACCAATTTCAATCTCATGACACTCCTCACCGGTAACTTCCCTACGGCTGTCCTCCCCTTGGCAGAGACAGTGAATGCCGACACCGACCCGGAGAAGCAGGTACTCACCGTAAAGTCCTACGACACAGGCATCTATACCCTCACCGACTGTCTGCCGCCCATCAAGTTCTTCTCCACACCTAATGCATACGTGGAAGAACTCGTCCGCGAGCAGACCGCTTTTCTTGAGTCTCGGAAGGCAAAGTATCTCATCATGAAGACAGACGGTTTTGAGCACTACTATGGCTCGTTCCGTCCCGACCTTCAGCGCGACTATACGCTGATTCAGGAAACTAAGGCTACCTACCGCACGGAGTTACTCCTGCATCCGCTGGAGTTCCTGTGGTCGCTGGGCTACATGAACGGGTTCATCGGAAGTCTTTACATACCAGAACACCGCCATGTCGTTTACCGTCTCTACCGCCTCAAGGGTGCGAAAGCCGAGAAGATTGAGCCGCAGGGACTCGTCGGAGAATGGGAGACGTACCTCGAAGATGGTTCTCTCTGCGTGCTTTCATTCTCAAAATACCAGCTTGTCAGATGCCAAATATACCAGCGGAAAGAGCCGAAAGCCGACAAGACGTACAGTTATACTTGTACTGAAGACGAATTGAAGCTTGGCTATATGTTCACCGGTGAGGAGTATGAAACGGTGAAAATCAAAGGGATGTCTGCCACGCGCCTCACCTTGCGCGGATGGCCTCAGAAAGGGGTATGCAAGTTCAGCAGACGTGGTCTGTAAGTCCTCCCCATGCCGCATAGTTTTACACAGCACGTTGCATAGGCTCACGCTCCACGTTGTGTAGGCTCACACTCCACGTTGCATTGGCCTATGCTCCAGCAAGCGTTGGCCCATGCCCCACGTTGTGTTGGCCTACGCTCCCTTCCATCCTCCCTTTTGGGGGGATGGGAACAGTAGGAGTTAGGGAGGTTCTCAGCGGCTTTTCCCCTCCCCTCGAAGGGGAGGGGTAAGGGGGTGGGGTATCTCCATGTACTCCATAAACTCCTTAGAATAAAAAGTCTACGGAGCCAAGGAGCCTATGGAGAAGGCTTCTGTCCGCGGCCGTTCGAGCGGATTTACAATCCGCTCGCATCGGATAAAGGGATTTGCAATCCCGCCATTCTTATATCGCATTGCAAATGCTAATACTCTGTCCTGTCGGATTACAAATCCGCCAGAACGGGATGCTCAGGCGGCAAGAGGCTCCATGTGCTCCAAATACTCCGTAGAATAAAAATCTCTACGGAGCCAAGGAGCCTATGGAGAAGGCTTCTGTCCGCGGCCGTTCGAGCGGATTTTAATCCGCTCGCATCGGATAAAGGGATTTGCAATCCCACCATTCTTATATCGCATTACAAATGTTTATACTCGTATCTGGCGACTTGCCATAAGTCTCGAAGAGACGAAAGGCCCCAGATGGGGGCGTTAACACCCAGTAGGATTGCGACAACAAAAGAAACCCCGAGGGAGCGACAGAGACAGATGCAAGTTGTTATCGAACAAGTTACATGTTCTGTCGCCCTTTCGGGGTTTACTATTGTCCTGCGGCCCTGCCCCGGGGGCTTACACCCCCGTCTGTGCTCTGTCGCACCTTTGGTGCTTATTCAGCGGACAGCAATGATTAAGTCTGATGGGTTCCTTCTTATTTCCCCTGTTCCTTCAGGCTTTTGAACTCGGCCTTTGCGCGGGCGAGTTGCGCCAGGAAGTCGTCGTTGTTCAGCAGGGCGGGCAGCACGAGCGCTCCCACCATCTGGCCGGCCTTGACGTCGCTGTAGTGATGGAAACCCACTATCCATCGGCTCTCGCCGAAGTCCAGTCCGCGCTTGTACAGCTCGTTCTGCCGCTCGGGGTTGATGCAGGCGAGCACCATCGCGACGGCTACCCCCGTTGCACTATGGCCGGAGACGTAGCTGCCGTTGTGGCGCAGGTGCTCTTCGGCTTCGGGCACAGGCGTCGGCTCGTTGTAGAGCGCGTAGGGACGGGTGCGCTTGTAGAGGTTCTTCGTGCAGCGAGTGGCATAGCTCCCCGCGTCCTCCTTCATCGTAGCGATGAGCTTGTAGATTTCCGGCGTGTCCTCCTTCGAGAGCTTCATGCCGAAGGCCTCCGAGAAGACCTCCAGGATGTTGTCCGTCGAAGTGTTGGCATCCTTCACGGCCTGCTTGCCGCGAGGCGTGTCGCGGAGCGTCTTGCCGTACTGGTACATGTGGAAATCCTGTTCGAAGAGCAGTGAGCCGAAAGCCGGTGGAGGGCCGATGAACGTCGTGTCGAGCGGGGCCTGTTCCTTCGTCAGATAGTGGTTGGACTGTCCGTAGCACGCGATAGCAGCGAACAGAAGTGCAATGATAGCTGTGTTCCGTTTCATAGTTGTCAGTAGTTAGTAATTTAAGTTACGGGAGTTATAGCATGAAGTTAAATAGGGAGTTATGCGCTTCGCGCAGGAATTTAAGCCAGCAAGCTGGCTGGACGTTAGCTTTGTATGCTGTCTGCCTATATGGTATTGTCCTTTCATAACTTCCACGAACCGTTAGGTCAACGAAGTCAACCGCTAGGTCGACGAAGTTAACGTAGCGAGTTTACTTCCACTTTAACTTCCATTTTAAACTTCCGAAAGTTCAGTAAAGAGTTGTTTCTGCTTGCAAAGTTACACAAGAAAGCGCAATCTACCAAATGTTTCTGCGGTTTTCGTAGGAGTTTTTAGGTCTTTCTCCACTTTTGCAAGCAAAAAAGTTGCAGAAAAGTTTGAACGTAAGGGAAAAAGGCGTAACTTTGTAGGCGTAACGATATATTATTAACTGAACTTTCGGAAGTTAAAATGGAAGTTAAAGTGGAAGTAAACTCGCTGCGCTCGTGGAAGTTATAAAAGGACAATACCATATAGACAGACAGCATCCAAAACTATCGTCCAGCACGCAGTGCTTAAACTTCATCTTATAACTCCCGAAACTTAAATTATTAACCTATAAACAAACAGACTATGGCTTACAAGATTATCGACATTGAGGGCGTGGGCGAGGCTTATGCTCCGAAACTTATTGCAGCAGGCATCAGCAAGGTAGAGCAGTTGCTCGAAAAGGGCGCAACGCCGAAGGGACGTGCCGCCCTGGCCGAAGCTACAGGCATCAGCGAGAAACTCATCCTGAAGTGGACCAACCATGCCGACCTCTTCCGCATCAAAGGCGTAGGTCCGCAGTTTGCCGAACTGCTGGAGGCAGCCGGTGTGGACACCGTCAAGGAGTTCCGCCACCGCGTAGCAGAGAACCTCGTCGGGAAGATGCAGGAGACCAACGACGCCAAGCATCTCGTTCGCCGCGTGCCTTCTGTGAAGGAACTGGTGAAGATGATTGAGCAGGCAAAGGCGCTCAAGCCCGTGATGACCTATTGAGGTTGAGTCCCCTTAGCGAACCCCTCAGGACGTATGGCCGGATGTCTTCGGATGTCCGGCCTCGTCGTGTTATGTCCTTATGTCTGAGCCGTTTCCGTGCAGAAAACCAGCCGTCGCTCTTTCTCCCCCATGACGTCGATGAAAATGCCGCGTGCTGTGTAGGCCGACGCCGCGTGGAGCAAAGCCCTACGCTCCACGTTGCATCGGCTTATGCTCCAGCAAGCGTTGGCTCATGCTCCACGTTGTGTTGGCAGGAAACAGTCCCCACCCCTAACCCCTCCCCTTCGAGGGGAGGGGAGCCGCGGCGGACTTCCTTTCCCCTCCCCTCGAAGGGGAGGGGTTAGGGGTGGGGACTCATACCGATGGAACCGAAGGAGAAAACTCCCGTCCGCGGCAGTTCGGGCGGATTTGCAATCCGCTCGCATGAAATAAAGGGATTTGCAATCCCGCCATTCTTATATTGCATTGCAAATGCTAATACTCAATCCTGGCGGATTATAAATCCGCCAGAACGGGAGGAAGTTCGCTGCAACAGGCTCCTCCTCCTCGGGGGGGATGGGAGGGGGCTTTTCCCCTTCGAGGGGAGGGGAATGGCCTCAGAAGCCCGACCAGAACTGGCGCCAGTACTTGCGTGCAAGGTCGTCCCAGCGGCCGATGGTGGCGTGGAAGAAGTCGGCGGTGTAGGCGTTGAGGAAGTCGGTGCGGTCGCTTTCGTCGATGCTCCACCAGGTCTGCTCGACGAAGGGCTGTTCGCGCTGTCCTTTGTCGAGGAAGTACTGCTGTGCGGCCTGTAGGGAAGTGCGCGTTTGTCCCCATTTCATCGAGGAAATCCGGTTTGCTTCGCGGTAGTGCCAGAGTGCTGCGTCGTCGCGTTTACGGTGCTGTCCGCAGACGCCGAGCATGGTGGGCAGCTCTGTGCAGCCGGCGAAGATGGGGAAGCGCGGCGACTGTCCGGGGTTGTCGAGCGCTATCCAGCAGACGCCGCCTATGGCGTCGGGCATCCACGACCGCAGCTGTATGACCGTGCTGTAGGCGCACCAGGAGACGCTGACGGTGCGGATGTTGGCCATCGTCGAGTCGTTGAGCAGTCCGGCATAGCGGCGTATCTCGTCGGGACGCATCCAGGGGTTGCTCACCGAGGGCTTGCCTCCTTTGATTTTCACTTCGCCGTTGCCTTTGGCGAGGGAGTCGATGCGGCACGACAGGCTCTGCTCCGTGCCTTCGTAGTAGGAGCCGAGGAGCTTCGAGACGGCCTGGACGGAGAGCTTCTCTTTTGGCTTGACGGAGAGCGGCAATTCGCCCATTTCATCGGTGAAATTGGCATCGGGCGCCACTTGCTGCATGATGAAAAGTTCGCGCACGCTGTAGTTCTTCGGTTCGCCTGCGTAGTTGCCGCCGGAGTAGGCTTTCCAGAAGGAGAATGGTTCCTTGCCGTCCCAGAGTCCGAGCTTACGTGCTACGCTGAAGACATTGTCGGAGGCCATGAAGTGGTCTGTGTCGTCGAGGTCGATGCGGCCTATGCGCGAGATGTTTGCGCTGACGGCTATCTCGTCGTCCGGTATGCGTTGTGCAGCCCAGACGCCGCCTATCTTGTCGGGTCCTTCGCCGAAGACTTCGAATATCCAGACTTCCCTTTGGTCGGCTATGGTGAGGCATTCGCCGCTGTCGCCGTAGCCGTACTGCCGGATGAGGCTGCCCATGAGCCGTATGGCCTGCCGTGCTGTGGTGCAACGCTCGAGGGCGATGCGTTGGAGTTCCTCTATGACGAAGAGTCCCTTCTCGTTCTGCAGGGTGTCGCGCCCGCTGATGGTGGTTTCGCCCATGGCCAGCTGTTTCTCGTTGAGACAGGGGTAGGCGGTGTTGAGGAAGCTGTAGGTGTGGCTGGCCTGGGGTATGGTGCCGCGTTCCTTCACGCCCGTCATGTCGCCCTGGTGTTCGGTGTGCATCAGTCCTCCGCGTATGCTTGTCACGGTGTCGCGCGGGTAGTCGTGGGCCGGCTCGATGCTCATCCAGGTGCGGTACCATGAGTCGCAGGTGTGGCTGGTGAGGACGGAGCCGTCGGTGGATGCTTCGCGTCCCACCATGATGCTGGTGCAGGCGTCCTTCGGAGTCTGTGCCATCGTGCCTGTGCCTGCCATGCAGAGCGCGATGATGCTGAGTGAAAAGTATCTCATAGTGTGCTGTTGTTTTTCTTGCTGCAAGGGGGGTGGTTTCACGCTCCGTGGAGCATCGGCTTACGCTCCACGTTGCATCGGGCTACGCTCCGTGGAGCATCGGCCTACGCTCCACGGAGTGTAGAACGGGGGTCTGTGGGGCTGCTATTCTTTCTCCCTGGGGAAGGCTGAGATGCGGAGCCTTGCGGCACCCATCGGGACGAGCGTGATGGGTGTTGTCTCGGCGGCGCGGGGGGCGTACTTGGTGGGGAGGAAGTCGGTCATGCCCGTGGCGTCGAAGCCCCAAGAGGGTATCTGTCGGCCGACGGCGGTGAACTCCAGGGGGTTGCCCTCCAGCGTGAAGGGCTGGTCGTTGGCAGGCCAGGCCTTGCGGCAGACGTTGAAGCCGACGGGAAGGTTCTCTTCATCGACCACGAGTCCGTAGTTCCAGTCGCTCTTTGCCCGCAGTACGTAGCAGGGCCAGAGCGAGGCATCGACGCCTTGCTGCCAGTGGGAGTCGTCCTGCACGAACTCCGGGTCGCGGCTGTCGTGCTGCTCGTATTCCTCGTCGATCTTGAGCGAGAGGGTGAGCGGTCCGTAGCTGACGCTGACGCTCGACTTGTTCTGCTGCCAGACAGTTGAGCGCACCTTCATGGGCAGGGTGAGCAGTACGGTGTCGCCCTCCTTCCATTGCCGGCTGATGCAGACGTAGCGGCTGCCCGCGTTCTTGAAGGTGCGCGTCGTTCCCTCCACATCGACCGTGGCGTTCTCGGCCCAGGCGGGGATGCGCAGGTAGAGGGGGAACGTCACCTCCTGCTCGGGATGGAGGGTGAGGCGGATGGTCTCGTCGAAGGGATAGTCGGTGGTTTCGTCCATCCTGATGCCGACGCCGTCGCCCACGAGGGCTGTCGTCTCGTTGGCCGCATAGAGCATAGTGGCCAGTCCGCCGTCGGGGGTGGCCATGACGAGGTGTTCGGCAAAGTAGGGCCATCCCATGCCGTGGTTGTGCTGGCAGCAGCGGGAGCTGAAGGGACTCATGCTGAGCATGCCTCGCAGACTGTTGTCGATGCTGGGCGCATGGTTCTTCTCGTCGCTGATGGCCATGTTGGCCGAAGTGATGTAGCGCAGGGAGCGCATGTCGGGCATGAGTGCAGCGGGGAGCGAATTGAAGGCCACATTCTCGCAATGGTCAGCCCAGAAGATGTCGCCCGTGATGCCCATGAGAATCTCGTCGCTTGCCATCTGTTCGACGATGGCACAGGTCTCGGCCCCGTTCCGCGGGTCGTAGTAGCCGTTGCGGGCGTTCTCGTCGGCAGCATACATGCCGCCCGGCATCTGTCCGAAGCGGCGGCGCATCTCGTCGAAGGCACGGTAGGTGGCCTGGAGCATGTCCTCCTCGCCCGTATATATATAATATGTAGCAGGCTCGCGGAAGCCTTGAGCCACGTTCACCCCGTGGTAGTTGGGCAGGTTGCCCTGCATGGTCCAGTCGGATGTGGCACGGTGGAGCTTGTCGATGAGCGGCAGGATGGTCTTGTCGCCGTTGCGGTTGTAGAGCCAGATGACGCTCCAGAGGTTGTCTCCGCCGCGCTTGTCCTGCCATGCACCCTTCAGGAAGATGTCGTCCTTGATGCCCAGCTCCCACTTGAAGTGGCGGCTGAGGGCGTTCAGGACGCGTGCCGAACCGGTGGCTTCGTAGTAGGTCTGTAGTGCCCAGAGCATAGGCATCTTGGCCCAGAGGTCAGGGCTGGAGCCGTCGTATCCGTCGGGGCCGAGCCGTCCGTTCGAGGCCTGATTGTTGAGCACCGCTTTTATCCAAGTGTCCACCTCGCGCTTCATGTCGGCATCGTCCAGGATGAAAGCCAGACTGCTGTAGCCTCTTATCCAGTAGGGCACTTCCTCCCATCCGTGGTCGCCCTGCCCGGAAAGCCACTGATTGCCAGTCTTGTCGAGCCAAGCGCTGACCGTTCCGAGCTGTCCGTTCAGGCCGTCGCGTTGCAGTTCGAGGTATTTGCGGAGCCATCCCTTGGGTTGCACCTTGCCGACAGGCAGCTTCAGGAGCGGCACTTGCTGCAGAGGTTCGCGGAAAGTGGTGTAGTTGGCGTGCGTCGCCTCGCTGCCGGGGCGTTCCACGATGCTGAAAGAAGTCTGTGCCTGACTGCACAAACTGAGGAGAAAGACTCCTACGAAGCAGGAAAACAATCTGTTCATGTTGTTTAGGATTTTACTTAAGTTTCGGGAGTTATAAGATGAAGTTAAATAGGGAGTTATGCGCTTCGCGCAGGAAGTAAAGCCATCGAGCCAAGGCTGGACGATAGCTCTGGATGCTGTCTGCCTGTATGGTATTGTCCATTTTAACTCCCACGAGCAAAGCGAGTTTACTTCCATTTTACTTCCATTTTACTTCCGAAACTTCAGGAGTTTATTTTAGAAGAATCTTTTTGCCATTGGTGATGACGATGCCCTTATGGCTGTCGTGGTTGGAGAGACGCTGTCCCAGCAGGTTATAGACCGTGTTGTCGGCCGGGTCGGAGGCAGCGGAGGAGTTCAGGTCGGTGTGGAGCGGGTCGTAGGTCACGCTGAGTCCGAAGTCGATGTGTCCGCCTCCGGCACCTTGCTGCAAAGAGACACAGAGCACATTGTCGCCTTCGGCAAGGAGCTTCTTGCGTACGTTGGGCAGGCGGAAAGTGGCGTAGTTTTCGTCGTTCCAGCCTTTGGCGGAGACGAGGCGTGTGCCGTTGAGCCAGAAGACCGGGTTCTCGTCGTAGCTGTACGTCAGGTTGACCGTGCCGACTTCTATCTTCAGCAAGTCGTCCGGCGTGAGCGTGAAGTGTCGGCGGATAAGGATGGGGTGGACCGTGCTCTGCCATTGGGTGACGAGGAACTTGTTGGCGTCGATGCTGAACGGCCCTCTTCCCTCGCGCCAATAGCTCTCGTCCTCGTCGAGGGAATACCACTTGGCCTTGTCGGCCAGCGCGATGTCGGCGTTGTAATTCAGTTCGTAGAAGAGGCATGGCCAACTGCCTTCGCCGCTGTCCACCGTGTCGAGGATGTACTCAGTCACCGTTTCGGCAGCCATCATCGTCGTAGCAGAAAGCAGGAGAAATGGTAGGAAAATACGCTTAAACATAGCTTTTTCGTTGGTTATTGCGTGCAAAGTTAAGAAAAATAATTGAGATAAGAAACCTTTGCCCCAGCTTTTGTGCAAAAACGCCCCGTGGAGGGTCGGGCGATACTCCGTGGAGTGTGAGCCGATTCTCCGTGGAGAGTAAGCCGATTCTCCGTGGAGTGTAAGCCGATGCTCCGTGGAGTGTTGGACGATTCTCCGTGGAGTGAAAAATTCTACGGAGCCAAGGAGCCAAAGGAGAAGGCTTCCGTCCGTGGCCGTGCGAGCGGATTTGCAATCCGCTCGCATCGGATAGAGGGATTTGCAATCCCACCATTCTTATATCGCATTGCAAATGCTAATACTCCTTCCTGTCGGATTACAAATCCGCCAGAACGGGATGCTCAGGCGGCAAGAGGCTCCATGTACTCCATATCCTCCGTAGAATAAAAATCTCTACGGAGCCAAGGAGCCTATGGAGAAGGGCAAAGGGTTTTACCCCACCCCTAACTCCTCCAAAGCCTCTCCTAAATCCTCCCCTAAAGGGAAGGACTTCTTGCGGCAAGTGCAACGCAAGTAACACAGTCCCCACCCCTAACCCCTCCCCTTCGAGGGGAGGGGAACCGCGGCCAAGCTTCCTTCCCCCTCCCCTTAGATGGGAGGGGAACCGCGGCCAAGCTTCCTTTCCCCTCCCCTTGAAGGGGAGGGGTTGGGGGTGGGGTCTCGGTCTGAGGAGCCTATGGAGAAGGCTTCTGTCCGCGGCCGTTCGAGCGGATTTGCAATCCGCTCGCATCGGATAGAGGGATTTGCAATCCCGCAAGGAGTTCATCGTATTTATTGCAGTTCCGAGGTGAAGCACCGAAGGTGCGAAAGACCACAGACGGGGGTGGAACCCCCGGGACTGGGACATCAACAAAACAAAACCCTGAAAGGGTGACAGAAAAAGCCTATGCCTCTGTCGCTCCGTCGGTGCTTCTTTCGTTGTCGCATCATAACCGGAGGCTTGTGCTCCCGTCTGTGGTCTGTCGTCTCTTCGAGACTCAAGGAAGCCTCCGATATGCCGCACTTTTCGACCCCTAAGTGCAAAAAACACATAAATTTATAAGAAAAAAGGCGAAAAATGCTTGGAGGAATGAAAAAATGTCGTACCTTTGCAGCCGGTTTGGAAAGAGTCGTCTATTGAAATAGACTAAAAAGGAAAGATTAGAAATGTCTAAGATTTGTCAAATTACCGGTAAGAAGGCCATGATTGGCAACAACGTGTCGCACTCCAAGCGTCGCACGAAGAGGAGTTTTGACGTGAACCTGTTCACCAAGAAGTTCTACTATGTAGAAGAGGACTGCTGGATCAGTCTGAGCATCAGCGCTTCCGGTTTGCGCTACATCAACAAGGTTGGCCTCGACGCCGCACTCAAGAACGCTGTGGCAAAGGGGTATTGTGATTGGAAGAACATTCGTGTAATAGGCTAAACAATTAAAGATTTAAGGATTTGAGGATTTGAGGATTTGAGGATTTGCACCTCGCGTCTCCCCTATAATCATTAAATCAAAAATCATTAAATCAAAAAATCTAAGTTATGGCAAAGAAAGTTAAAGGCAACAGAATCCAGGTGATTCTGGAGTGCACAGAGATGAAGCAGAGCGGTCTGCCCGGCACATCCCGCTACATCACCACGAAGAACAGGAAGAACACTCCCGAGCGTCTCGAGCTTAAGAAGTACAACCCCATTCTGAAGAGAATGACTGTTCACAAGGAAATCAAGTAATTGAACGATTTGAGGATTTGAGGATTTTGAGGATTCGCATCTCTCGCGTCTTCCCTATAATCATTAAAATCAAAAATCATTAAATCATAAAATCTAAGTTATGGCAAAGAAAACAGTCGCAACCCTCCAGACGGGTAAAACCGATGGCCGCTCTTACACCAAGGTCATCAAAATGGTAAAGAACCCTCAGACCGGTTCCTACTCTTTCGATGAGCAAATGGTTCCCAACGAGGCCGTTAAGGATTTCTTCAAGAACTAAAATAAAGTTAATACTATGTTTGTGAGAGGCGGGAGGCTCGTAAAAAGGCATCCCGCCTCTTTTTGTACAAATGATGAAGGCTGCTCCCCCGTCTTTCTCCACCCACACGCTGCCCCAGGGACTGCGCATCGTCTGCGCTCCGGGGCGGACGGACGTCGTCTATCTCGGCATCGCCGTTGATGCCGGCACGCGCCACGAAATGCCGTCGGAGAGCGGGATGGCGCACTTCACCGAGCACATGTCGTTCAAGGGGACGCGTCGGCGCACGGCGCGGCAGGTCATCACTTGCATGGAAAGCGTCGGGGGAGACCTCAACGCCTTCACCGGCAAAGAGGAGACCATCTACTACTGCACTTGCCTCCAGCAGCACGTCCCGCGCGCCATCGACCTCCTCCTCGACATAGCCCTCGCCAGCACCTATCCCGACGAAGAGATGCACCGCGAGGCCGAAGTGGTCATCGACGAGATAGAGAGCTACCTCGACCAGCCTTCGGAACTCATCTACGACGAGTTCGAGAGCCTGATGTTCCCGGAGCATCCCCTGGGGCGCAACATCCTGGGCGACGCCGACACGCTCCGCACGTTCCGTTCCGCCGACATGCAACGCTTCGCGCAGCGGCTCTACCACCCCGAGCGTATGGTGCTCTACGTGCTTGGCAACGTGGACCCCGAGAAGGTGCTCCGCGAGGTGGAGAAAAACGCTCCGTGGAGCATCGGCCGATGCAACGTGGAGGAAAGGCCGATGCAACGTGGAGGAAAAGCCGATGCTCCACGGAGCGTAGGAACCATCACCCGCAAGAGGGACACTCACCAGGCGCACGTCATCATCGGGGCACAAGCCTTCGGGGGCAACGACCCGCGCCATCTGCACATGCATTTCCTCAGCAACCTGCTGGGCGGACCTGCCATGAGCAGCCGCCTGAACCTCGCCCTTCGAGAGCGCAACGGACTGGTTTATAGCGTGGAAAGCAACAATGTGGCCTACACCGATGCAGGACTGTGGACGGTCTATTACGGCTGCGACGCCGCCGACCGCTCGCGCTGCCATCGCCTTGTCCTTCGCGAACTGGCCCGCCTCACCGACAGCCCGATGCCACAGCGCACGCTCGATGCCGCCCGCCGGCAGCTCAAAGGGCAGATAGGCATCAGCTACGACAACTTCGAGAACGTGGCCATCGGCATGGCCAAACGCTTCCTTCACTACGGCCAGACGCTCTCCCGCCAGCAATTCTTCGAGCGCCTCGATGCCATCACCCCCGACGACCTCCTCGCTACAGCCAGGGCCGTCTTCTCTCCCGACCGTCTTCTCACCCTCGAATACGTTTGAGCCGAAGCCCGCTTTTCACCCTTTTTTTCGTTTTTCCCTATTTTTCCCCCACCATTTTGCCATGTGGGCGAAAAAAGTTTTCAACGCACCTTTTTGATATGTTATAATGCGCTGAAAGCCCTGTTATTGCGTGTTTTTGCACGAGCAACTCACGAGGTGAACCGGAGTTGTTAACAACAAAGAAATGCGCTTAACGAAAAAAAAACGTGAGAATGTGTGGGGAATTGTGGGGAAATGTGTAACTTTGCACCGAAAATCATAAAAAGCGATGAGATTTACAGGCAGCATAGACGCCAAGACCGACGAGAAGGGACGTGTTTTCGTGCCCAGCGTCTTCCGCAAAATCCTGCAGAAGGAGGGCGAGGAAGGCTTTGTGCTCCGTCGCGACCTCTTCGAGCCTTGCCTTGTGCTCTATCCCCGCAGCGTGTGGGACGCACGCGTCGATGCCATCCGTGCCCGCACCAACCCCTTCGACCGTCAGCAGCAGCGAGGCCTGCGCCTCTTTACTGCCGACGCCGAGAACATCACCCTGGACAGCAGCGGACGCATGCTCATTCCGCGACGCTTCTTGGAGCACGCCGGAATAAAGAGCGATGTGCGCTTCAACGGCATGGACGACGTCATCGAGATCTGGAGCAAGCAGGCAGCAGAAGGGCTGCTGGACAACCCCGAAGAGGTGGCAAGCGTCATCGAGGAAATGATGAAGAACCAATGAGGCCCATAAGCCCAATAAGCCCCATGAGGCCCATAAAATATAATAATAATGAACGCGAAGAGTGAGGAATACCACGTGCCGGTACTGCTGAAGGAGACCGTCGATGGGCTGGACATCAAGCCCGGAGGCATCTATGTGGACCTCACTTTCGGCGGTGGTGGACACAGCCGCGAGATACTGCGTCGGCTCGAAGGCACAGGACATCTCTACAGCTTCGACCAGGACGAGGACGCCCTCCCCAAGGCGCGAGAGCTGGAGGCGGCAGGGAACTTCACCTTCGTCCGCAGCAACTTCCGCTTCCTCCGCAACTGGATGCTCTACTACGGGCACGAGCAAGTGGACGGCATACTGGCAGACCTGGGCGTAAGCAGCCATCACCTCGACGACGAGAGGCGTGGCTTCAGCTTCCGCTTCGACGCTCCCCTCGACATGCGCATGAACCAGCAGGCCAGCCTCACGGCAAAGCGTATCGTCCAGGAATACAGCGAAGAACAGCTCTCCGACGTGCTCTACCTCTACGGCGAACTCAAGAACAGCCGCCGCATAGCCAAGGCCATCGTCGCAGCCCGACAGCAGAAACCCGTCGAGACCACAGGCGAACTGGTGGAAGTGCTGAAGCCTTTGATGGCTCGCGACAGCAAGTCGTCAAAAGGCGACCGCGAGAAGAAGGACCTGGCCCGTGTCTTTCAGGCACTTCGCATCGAGGTCAACGGCGAGATGCTCGCCTTGCGCGAGATGCTTCGGGCAGCCATCGGACTGCTCCGACCAGGCGGAAGGCTCAGCATCCTCACCTATCATTCCCTCGAGGACCGCATGGTGAAGAACATCGTCAAGGCAGGCAACGTGGAGGGAAAGACAGAGACCGACCTCTTCGGCCGCAGTCATGCGCCGCTCGAAGCCGTCAACCGGAGCGTCATCACCCCAAGCCTGGCTGAGCAGGAAAGCAATCCTCGAAGCCGCTCGGCTAAGCTTCGCGTGGCAGAGAAAAGCGTTTCCCTTTAGATGGAACAGACAGTAAAAAGAATAGATAATTTAAGTTTCGGGAGTTATAAGATGAAGTTAAAAAGGGAGTTAAGCCTGCTTCGCAGGCAGGAAGTTAAGCACTGCGTGCTGGACGATAGTTTTG
>CACYQI010000069.1 GCA_902776455.1 uncultured Bacteroidales bacterium
CGTTCATATCTGATATGGTTGGGGAACCACAAAGATAATGAATTGGCGGCTTTTTCTATACTACTATATAAACTTGCCAACGCAATTCGGGGATGAACCACAAATCTTCCGCATGCAGTTCCATCATGTATGTATGTACCCTGCTTACAGAAAATGCTTGTTCATAAAGCACACAGCAATTCGAAGACAATCGTTCAGTTCATTTCTGATTCTCGTATTCTTCTCGCGTGATTGGCGTATCGGGGTCAACTATAATTAATCGGAATTCATAGGCAATCAGCCTCTCCCCAACCCTCTCCCGTGGGAGAGGGAGTTGTTCCCCCTAAAGGGGGTTAGGGCAATTTATGTACAATTTAGTAATTTAACTATTTACAGGGCGGCTGGTAACTTTGATTTTTCACTTTTCACTTTTCACTTCGCCGTAGGCGATGGGGGAGGATTTAGTCCTTGACCCTCTCGGCTGCATGCTTCCGTTCACGGCGCTCGAAGGCGTCCATGCTTTGCACGCAATGGATGCCACGCTCACGCATCGCTTTGCTGCCGCCAATATGCGTGCTGCCAAACTTGCTGCCAGGCTTCAGAAGCATCTTCACACACAAAAAGAGAACCGAAAGAGCTACAATTCCAAGCGTAATCAGTACGAGTTTCAACATTTTTTCGATAAAAGTTTAGAGTTTAGAGTTTAGAGTTTAGAGTTTTTTTGTACTTTTGTACTGCAAATGTATTAAAAGTTTAGAGTTTAGAGTTTAGAGTTTAGAGATTTTTTGTACTTTTGTACTGCAAATGTATTAAAAGTTTAGAGTTTAGAGTTTAGAGTTTAGAGTTTTTTTGTACTTTTGTACTGAAAATGTATTAAAAGTTTAGAGTTTAGAGTTTAGAGATTTTTTGTACTTTTGTACTGCAAATGTATTAAAAGTTTAGAGTTTAGAGTTTAGAGTTTAGAGATTAAAAGATTAAAGATTAAAAGCCTCTCCCCAGCCCTCTCCCGTGGGAGAGGGAGAAGCCTCCCCTCGGGGAGGTTTGGAAGGGGTCGAAACAATTAAGCTATGGATAAGACATCGTTGCAACCACAAAGTGTGTTTAAGTGCTTTGCACAAGTGAACCAAATACCCCGTCCGTCGAAACACGAAGAGAAGATGATTGACTTCCTGCTCGATTTCGGTCGTAAGCTCGGCCTCGACACTCGCAGAGACGAAGCGGGAAATGTCATCATTCGCAAGCCTGCCTCTCCCGGAATGGAGGACCGGCAGACGATTGTCCTGCAGAGCCACATGGATATGGTATGCGAGAAGAACAAGGACGTCTGCTTCGACTTCTCGAAGGACGCTATCCAGACTTACATCGATGGCGAATGGATGAAGGCCAAAGGCACGACGCTCGGAGCCGATGACGGCATCGGAGTGGCAATGGAAATGGCGTTGCTCGAGGCATCCGACATCGAGCACGGCCCGCTGGAATGCGTCTTCACGCGCGACGAGGAAACGGGCTTGACGGGAGCCGAAGGCATGAAGGACGACTTCATGACAGGCCGTCTGCTCGTCAATCTCGACAGCGAGGACGAGGGAGAACTCTTCGTGTCGTGCGCCGGCGGTTGCCGCACCTTCGCACAATTCGATTACAAGGAGGAACCGCTGCCTGCGGGCTTCTTCACCTTCTCGCTGACCATCAAGGGACTGACCGGCGGCCACAGCGGCGACGACATCGACAAGAAACGCGCCAATGCCAACAAGCTGCTGGCACGATTCCTGTATCTCAGTCAGCAGAAGTACGACCTCCGACTCATCGACATACAGGCCGGCGGTCTGCACAACGCCATTCCACGCGAAGCATGGTGCCTGTGCGCCATTCCCGCTAAGGACAAGGAGAGCATCACCGTCGATTGGAATCTCTTCCAAGCCGACATCAGAGAGGAATACAGCGTGACGGAAAAGACAATGGTTTTCTCCCTCGAAAGCGAAGAACTCCCCCTAAAGGGGGCTGGGGGGTCCGCCATCGACAAGGATTGCAGCCAGCGGCTCATCAAAGCGTTGCAAGCCGTCGATAACGGCGTCTTTGCCGTCTGCCAAGACCTCGACCTCATCGAGACAAGCAGCAACCTGGCCAGCATACACAAAGTGCCTGAGACCAAGACCATCGACGTGAACAGCAGCCAGCGAAGCAGCATCTACAGCGCTCGCGTCAACATGGCCAACACCTTTGCCGCAGTCTTCGAGCTGGCAGGCGCAAGAGTCGATATCGGCGAAGGCTATCCCGGATGGAAGATGAACCCGAACAGCGAAATCCTCCGCATCGCCGTAGAGCAGTACAAGAAGCTCTTCGGGAAAGACCCTGTAGTGCGAGGCATCCACGCAGGACTGGAGTGCGGACTCTTCAGCGAGAAGTTCGCAGGCATGGACATGATAAGCATGGGTCCCACACTTCGCGGCGTTCATAGCCCCGACGAGAAACTGCTCATCCCCACCGTACAGATGGTTTGGGACCACCTGCTCGCCATCCTCAAGGAAGCTCCTAAGAAATGAAAGAATGAAAAAATGAAAAAATGAAAGAATGAAAAAACGAAAGAATGAAAAATGAAAGAATGAAAAAAATAAAGGATGTTATAATGAAGATTGAAAAGAGAAAAAGAGCAATGGTAAATGAAAGGACAAAACTTTCATTCTTTCATTTTTTCATTTTCTCATTCTTTCTACTGGCCGCCTGTTCCGACTACGAGAGCTTCTCGGACAATCCCGACTTCCGACTTGCTTTCTCGCAGGACACTATCGCCTTCGACACGCTCATCAGCACCATTCCCAGCAGCACAAAGACACTCTACGCCTTCAACAACAACGGCGACGGAATGCGCATACGCACCATTCAGCTCGAAGGCGGAGAGACGAGTCACTTCCGTGTCAACGTGGATGGACGCTTCCTTCCGGGCGGACTGCTGCATGACTTCGAGGTGCTTCGCCACGATAGCCTCGTGGTTCGCATCGAGATGACGCCTCCCGAAGCAGGCAGCAACGAGCCGCGATACTTCGAGGACAAGCTGCACTTCCTCTTGGAGAATGGTGCCAAGCAAACCGTCGTCCTCACCGGCGGCTCCATCGATGCCTACATACAGAAGAAGGGCATCATCGTCACCAAAGACACCACCTTGCTGACCGACAAGCCGTATGTCATCTACGACTCGCTTGCCGTAATGCCCGGTGCTACGCTTACGCTCACAGAAGGCACCACGCTCATGTTCCACGACAAAGCAGCACTCCACGTCTATGGGAGACTGATTGTGCAGGGAAGCATCGAGAAGCCCGTCGTGCTTCGAGGCGACAGGATGGACCACATGTTCGACAACCTCTTCTACGACAACACGCCAAGCCGCTGGGAAGGCATCGTCATCCATCGCGGAAGCTTCGGCAACGAACTCACCCAATGCGACCTCCACAGCTCGCTCTTCGGCATCATCTGCGAAGACACGGAACAGACGAAACCCGACGAGACGAAGCCTTCCGTCACCCTCGACGGCTGCATCCTCCACAACATCGGAGGCGACGGCCTGCAACTCAACAATTGTGTCAGCAAAGTCACCAACACACAGATAAGCAACACGCTGGGCCACACCGTCAACATCAACGGCGGCTCCCATACATTTATATATTGTACGGTGGCACAGTTCTATCCATTCGTCGGAAACCGAGGCGACGGACTGCACCTCACTTCCTCGGAAGACGGCAGCGACTACGGGTTGCTTCGCAAAGCACACTTCATCAACTGCGTCATCACAGGCTACGGGCAGGACGTCATCATGGGCGAATACATCGTCCTGAACGGCTACACCTGCAACTACCTCTTCCGCCATTGCTTCCTTAACACTCCGCCCGTTGAGGACCCGGAACACTTCGTGGAATGCATCTTCGACCAGGACAAGAAGAAGGACGAAGACGAGAAGATCGTCCGCGAAAAGAACTTCGTCCTCTTCGACACAGAGAACTTCATCTACGACTTCACGCCGAAAGACAGCAGCATGATACGTTCCCTTGCCGACAAGAACTACGAAGACTTGCCCCTGGTTGACAGGAAAGGTGTGAACCGCCTTGCCGACGACGGCCCCGATGCAGGCTGCTATGAATACGTTGCCCCACCGGAGGAAGAAGAGGAGGCAAAGCCGTGAAAGGCGTACTCATCGTGGTAGGCAAGACAACCGACAAGCGCTTCGAAGCCATCACAAACGAGTATGTGGAGCGCATCAGGCACTATGTCCCCTTCGCCATCGAGGTCATTCCCGACCTCAAGAACACGAAGGGACTCAGCCAAAGCGAGCAGAAGCAACGCGAAGGCGAACTCATCTTGCGAAGCCTTCAAGCGGGAGACTACGTCGTTCTGCTCGACGAACACGGCAGCGAACGCAGCAGCATGGACTTCGCCAGCTGGATGCAGAAGAAGATGTCGGCAGGTCCGAAGCGGCTCGTCTTCATCATCGGAGGGCCTTACGGCTTCTCGGAAAACGTTCACAAGCGTGGGAACGAAGAGATAAGCCTCAGCCGCATGACACTCTCCCACCAAATGGTGCGCATGTTCTTCGCAGAACAAATCTACAGGGCAATGACCATTCTCAGCGGTGAGCCGTACCATCATGAGTAGGACCCCCTAGCCCCCTTTAGGGGGAACAAATGGTAAAATGGTAAATGGTAAATGATTAAATAGTAAATATTAAGATGTTATCAGTAGAAGAACTTAACGACCGACTCATCGACCTTGCCTTTGCGGAAGACATCGGCGACGGCGACCACACCACCCTTTGTTGCATCCCCGAAACCGAAATGGGCGAAAGCAAGTTGCTCATCAAGGAGGAAGGCATCTTCGCAGGTTTGGAAATAGCCAAACAAGTGTTCCATCGCTTCGACCCCTCGATGGAGGTTGAGGCCTACATCAACGATGGCGCTCACGTCAAGCCCGGCGACATCGTGATGAGCGTCAAGGGAAAGGTGCAGAGCCTCCTGCAGACGGAGCGCCTCATGCTCAACATCCTACAGCGAATGAGCGGCATAGCCACAATGACGCATAAGTATCAGCAAGCCATCTACGATGCCGGTTGCAAGACACGCGTCCTCGATACGCGCAAGACGACACCCGGCATGCGCATGCTCGAGAAAGAGGCCGTGAAGATAGGCGGCGGCATGAACCACCGCATCGGACTCTTCGACATGATTCTCCTCAAAGACAATCACATCGATTTCTGCGGAGGTGTTCACAACGCGATAAGTCGTGCGAAGCAGTACTTGAAGGAGAAGGGAAAGGACCTTAAGATTGAGTGCGAGGTCAGGAACTGGAAGGAACTGGACGAAGCTCTTGCCGAAGGTTGCGACCGCATCATGTTCGACAACTTCACGCCCGAGGACACGAAGCGGGCCGTCGAGATTGTTGCAGGCCGATGCGAAACGGAATCGAGCGGCGGCATCACCTTCGACACGATGATTCCCTACGCCAAAGCTGGCGTCGATTTCATTTCCTTCGGAGCCTTGACCCACAGCGTGAAAGGCCTCGACATGAGCTTCAAAGCAGCAGGAAGCGATAAACTAATCATCAAATAGTGCGTTATGAAAAGAACAATTATACTTCTCGGAGCATTGATGTTCTGTGTTCAATGGTCAATGTTCAATAGCGCCCAAGCCTGCACAAACTTCATCGTGGGCAAGAAAGCCTCAGCAGACGGCAGCATCATCATCTCCTACAGCCAGGACTCCTACGGCTCGTTCGAGCCTCTGCGAGTAATTCCTGCGGCCGATCACCCTGCGGGGACGATGCACCCTCTGTACCATTACGAGACAAGCAACTACCTTGGCGAGATTCCGGAGGTCGCTCATACTTACGGAATTGTGGGCTTGATGAACGAGTTCCAAGTGTCTGTCCACGAGACGACTTGGGGCGGACGCGAAGAGTTGACCGATACCGTCAGCGGACTCATCGACTATGGTTCGCTCATGGTGCTTGCCCTCCAGCGCTCCAAGACTGCCCGCGAAGCCATCGACGTAATGACGAAACTGACCGAGACCTACGGCTACGAGAGCGAAGGAGAGAGCTTCACCATTGCCGACCCCAACGAGGTTTGGATTATGGACATGATAGGCAAAGGCCCTGGACGCAAGGGAACCGTATGGGTTGCTGTGCGCATCCCCGACGATTGCATCAGCGGTCACGCCAACCAGAGCCGCATCCGTCAGTTCCCCCTCAAGGACAAGAACAACTGCCTCTATGCCAAAGACGTCATCAGTCTTGCAAGGGAAAAGGGTTACTTCAACGGAAAGGATGCCGACTTCTCGTTTGCCGATGCCTACAACCCCTTGGATTTCGGCGGACTTCGCTACTGCGAGGCGCGCGTCTGGAGCTATTTCAACAAGTGGGCTGCCGAGGACATGAACCCCTACCTCCCCTATGCGATGGGCGACACGAAAGCCGAGCCGATGCCGCTCTACGTGAAGCCCAAGGCTCCGCTCAGCGTTCAGGACCTCAAGGACATGATGCGCGACCACTACGAAGGCACGCCGATGGAGCTGACAAACGACATCGGCATGGGTCCCTGGGAAATGCCGTACCGCCCCACTCCACTCAGCTTCGAGGTCGATGGGAAGAAGTACTTCAACGAGCGTCCCATCAGCACACAGCAGTCGGCTTGCGTCTATGTCAGCCAGATGCGCTCCTGGATGCCCAATCACATCGGAGGTGTCACATGGTTTGCCAACGACGACGCGAACATGGTGACCTTCACTCCCATCTATTGCAACACGACGCAGGCCCCCGAGTGCTACGACAAGAATACGGCCGACGCCTTCCACTTCTCGACGCGCTCAGCGTATTGGGTGGAGAACTGGGTCAGCAACATGGTCTATCTGCGCTACAATCTGCTCTTCCCCGAACTGCAAAAGGTGCGCGACCGCCTCGAAGCCGACTACAACTCCCTGCAGGCCGAAATCGAGGGTAAAGCGTCGGCCATGGACAAGGACGAGGCCGTCAAGTACCTCTCGGCCTACAGTCATCGCACGGCAAGCGCCATGATGGACGAGTGGAACCAGTTGGCACAGCTCATCATCGTCAAATACAACGACATGGCCGTCAAGCGGACCGACGAGAACGGACAGTACGAAAAGACGCCCGGCGGCGACCCGAGGCCCGTGCTTCGCCCAGGGTATCCCGAGAGCTTCAAGCGCGAGATCATCAAGCAGGCAAGCTCCCGCTATCAAGTCCCCCAGTAAACTGAAGAAACTATACACGTTAACTTCGCAAACTTAACACGTTAAATTGACAAACTTAACACGTTAAATCGGCAAAGTTCACGTGGAGGCAAAAAAGAAACAACATTAACAATAATACAGAATGGAGGCATGAATTATGAAAAAACTCATTCTCTTACTTATCGCAATTAGTTTACATCTGTCATCCTTCGCACAGGGATGGCCCTACGACTACGAAGGTGTCATGATGCAAGGGTTCTATTGGGACTCCTATTCCGAGACATCCTGGAAGAATCTCGAAGCGCAAGCCGACGAGATAGCCCCCTACATCCAGCTCATCTGGGTTCCCCAAAGCGGCTGGTGCAACAGCGGCTACTCGATGGGCTACATGCCCGTCTATTACTTCAACCAGAAGAGCGCCTTCGGCTCCGAAAGGGAACTGCGGAGCATGATTGCCACCTATCGCGACAAAGGCACAGGCTTCATAGCCGACGTTGTGCTGAACCATCGGAAGAACATAGGCAAGGACGGCTCGTGGGTCGATTTCCCCGTTGAGACGTGGAACGGCAAGACCTACGAAATGACGCCTACCGACATCTGTGGGAACGACGACGGAGGAACCACGGCAAACTGGGCAAGCAAGAACGGACTGTCGCTCTCCATCAACGACGATACAGGCGACGACTGGTCGGGCTGCCGTGACCTCGACCACAAGAACCCGCATGTGCAGGAAATCATCAAGGATTACCTCAAGTTCCTCCTACAGGACGTCGGCTACGTCGGGTTCCGCTACGACATGGTCAAAGGCTTTTGGGCAAGCTTCATTGGCGACTACAACATGTCGGCAAGGCCAGCCTTCAGCGTTGGCGAATACTTCGACGGCGCCACGAAAATCAAGGAATGGATAAACTATTCAAAGGGCTACGTGGCTGACTATCCCACCAGCGCCGCCTTCGACTTCCCGTTCCGCTATCGTATGCGCGACGCTGTCGAATCCCACAACTGGCGAAATCTCGGCTGGGACGAAAAGCCGCTCGCCTTCGACGACTACTACAAGCAATACGCCGTCACCTTCATAGAAAACCACGACACAGAGTACCGCAGCGAAAAAGAACCTCAGACACCTATCTGGAGAGATACACTTGCCGCCAATGCCTACCTGCTGGCTATGCCCGGCACGCCCTGCATCTTCTATCGCCATTGGCACAATTGCAAGTATCAGCTCAAGCAGATGATACTCGCCAGACACCTTGCCGGCATCACCAACACCTCGGGAAGCGAAGAGAAATGGATGGACGACAACTTCTACGCACGTGCCGCTTACGGCAAACGCGGCACGTTGCTCTGCGTCGTCGGCAACAATCCGAATTACTACAACGCCAGCAGTACGGAGTTCAAGCAAATCCTTTCCGGCAAAGGCTACCGTTATCTCTTGAACCGAGGAGCCAACACGGTTTGGATGGACGTGCCGGATGGAACCTACGAAGGGCCGCTCAAAGTGAAGCTCACGGCAGTCAGCAACCGCTCGGGAGCCAAGATAGTTTACACCCTCGACGGCACCGAACCGACAGCCCAGAGCAACACCTTGACCGACAACTCCACTCTTAGCATAGAATCCTCCTGCGTGCTCAAAGCAGGCATACTGGCTGGCGGGACAGTCTATGGCATACAGAGCCGGAAGTACGAAATCTTCGAGCCGCACGACATCACGCTCTACGTCCGCTCCAAAGTCACTTGGGCCATGATGACCTTCTTCCTTTGGGACAACATCGGAGAGAAGATGAACGGCGAATGGCCCGGCAAGCGAATCATGAAGAGGGAAGACATCGACGGAGAGAAATGGTACTGCCAGAGCTTCCGTCTCACACGTCCCGACCAGTACATCAACCTCACAGTAAGCAACCAGTCAGGGAATCGCCAGACCATCGACCTGACAGGAATACGCTCTGACCGCTTCCTCGTCATCACAGGCGACAAGGAAGAGAGCGCATACCTCATCGAAGACCAGACCGACATCATGACAGGCATTTCCTCAGCACATAGCGGAGAGAGCGCATACACCCCTTCGTCGAAAAGCGGATGCTACGACCTCAGCGGCAGGATGATACCGCCCACCGCCTCCCTCGAAAGTAACGGAAAGACGGCAAACCTCAGTCGGCCCAACGGAAAACAACATCGAGGCATCGTCATCGAGAACGGCCGTAAAGTGCTCTACTAACACGCCGCAGCCGCTATCCCCGCGAAACTCCAGCTTCTCCCCCATCCCCCGCTAAAAGGATGGGGGTTTTCTTGCTTAGCGGACGACATAGTATATAAGGGGCAAGGGGCATGGAGCAAGGGGCATGAGCCAAGGGGCAAGGGGCATGGAGCAAGGAGCAAGGAGCAAGAGCCAAGGGAGCTAAAGGAGGAAGGCCGCGTTGTGTTGGCTCACACTCCACGGAGCATCGCCCTACACTCCACGTTGTGTAGGCTCACACTCCACGGAGCATCGCCCTACACTCCACGGAGCGATAAACGATGCCCCAAGGCCTTCTTCCTTCATGTATGTATGTACCCAAGAAAATATCAGGAGACAATCCCTTCGAGGTGACAGTACTGTCACCCACTCGTCACCCTTTGATATCATTGTCTTAGAACGAATTACACAGCCTTGGTGACGAGTGACGAGTGTTTTTGATTTCTTTCCGCTTCCGAAGAATTACCGACTTTCTACCGAAAAAAGTCGGCAAAGGCTTTTGTGTTAGCAAACTTTTCCCTATCTTTGTAGGCAGAAAAGCAAAAGGAATTTATCAGCTATATGGCATCTGCCCCAAATGCGGTAGACAGACGAAACAAGACATCAGCTGATGGCGGAACAAGAAAAATGGAAATGGCAGGAGCCGGGCACGACGTGGAAGGGCATTGGCCTGTATCACATTACGCTGACAATCCCTGACCGACGGCCTTTGTTGGGAGTTCTCAAAATACCTGACGGCAACCCGGACAGGGCAAAAGTGCAGCGTACGGTGCTGGGCAATGCCCTGGTGGATTGTCTGATTGGCATTCCACAGCATCATCCGGAAGTGCAGGTGCTGCACTTTTGCCTCATGCCAGACCACCTTCATGCTGTCCTGTACGTCAGGCGCACTATGCCCGTAGGCATCAGGGGAGTCGTGCGGGGATTCTGGCAGGGCGTAAAGAAACTGGGGCGCGCCTGGTCGGCAGCTTCTTCGATTGTTCCGAATGATATTCGGAGAAACTGCCAAGAAGGGAAACAAGAAGGAAGCGGGAATAATGCACAGCAGGGGCTACGGGAAGAGACGAGCCGAATGGAGGTCTTCTCTGCGGGACTACAGAATCAAATAGGGGATGAAACTTACTACCGTTTGCCACCAGTCTTTACCGAAATGCCTTTCATCCGTTCAATGGGGCACAACACCCAACTTCCAAACACTATCCGCTACCTGGACATGAATCCTCAGCGGTTGGCCACCAAACGTCTGAAGCCTGGCTATTTCCGTGTGCAGAGGGAGATTGTGATTGGCGGACGCAATTATGATGGCGTCGGGAACACCATGCTGCTGACAGCCGAGAGGTATGCCGTGGTACACGTGAGGAGCATGATGGTAAAAGCTGCGGAAAATGGTGATGCTGAGCAACTGCGAAACTATAAGAACTCCTGTGTGTTGGCGGCTCGTAAGGGAGCGGTAATGGTATCGCCTTTCATCTCTGAACATGAGAAACAGGTGATGCAGGTGCTTCTGCGTGAGCAACTGCCGTTTGTTTACCTCGCCGACAATGGTTTCCGCGATTATTATAAGCCCGCCGATGCTCTTTTTGATGCATGTGCAGCAGGTCGTGTCCTGATACTAAGCCCTTGGCCGTATGATGCCGGCAAGCGTAAAATCAGTCGTGCAGATTGTGTGGCACTCAACAATACGGCAGAAGAAATATGCAATCATCTTCTGCACTCGGAAATAAAAAAGCTGAAGTTTCTGAAGTTAAAGTGGAAGTAAAAGTGGAAGTAAACTCGCTGCGCTCGTGGAAGTTATAAAAGGACAATACCATATAGACAGACAGCATCCAAAACTATCGTCCAGCACGCAGTGCTTAA
>CACYQI010000070.1 GCA_902776455.1 uncultured Bacteroidales bacterium
CGGCGATGACTTGGTGAAGCAACTGCCCGCAGAAGCCGTGCAAGACATCAAGGCATACAACAAGCAGTCGGAGCTAAGCGAGCGCACGGGCAAGGACGATGGCGAGGAGGACATGGTGCTCGACCTCAGCATCAAACCCGGCTTCCTTGACCGCTGGTATGGCGACGTGAAGGCTGGTTACCAGACAAAGAAGTACTACGATGGTGAGCTAATAGCGAATCGTCTGTCGAAGACTGACCCTGTGATGGCTTTTGCTAATGCAAACAACATCGACAGGCATTGGCGCCGTAATATGAACAGGAGCTCTGCCTACATGGGCAGTGGCTTTGGCAAAGAACTCGGCGCATCGACAGGCTATCAGCACAACTGGCAGCGCAAGGCGGGAACCCACGACCTGAAGAGCAACTATAGTTTTACGGGCGGATTGGCGCACGACGATGACTGGCGCGCCAGCAACCAACTGACTGAAACCTATCTCCCCAACACTGCCGCCACACGTTCCTCGTCGGAGAGCTATCAACGCAATCACAAACTGGAACCGCGACTAAGACTCGCTGAACACATTTACGTTGAGTGCCAGTGCAGAATATAGTAATAGCCGCTCAAAAAGTCATCAAACAACTGAACAGGAAGAAGCATTTGGCTTGGAATATGCACCGACGATATCGCAGCTTACTGAAACTCATACCGATGGACGCGAAACGAAACTTAACACCAAAGCAGGATGGGAACATTATATCAAGGATGGTGCACTCGGAGCCAGCGTCACGTTAAACTATCAAAACGGAAAGACAGACGGAACGACAGACCGAACCATCACTGCACACAACCAAACCTATTCCTCATCGCAACTTACCCAGACCTACACATCACCCTCAAAGCAGTTCTCCACCTATGCTGAGGCTCATCATGCCCGCTGGCTCACGAAAATATGGATGGTTCAAACACAATACGCTCTTAACTATAACCGCAACCGAAATGACCGCGACTTCCTGACCGACGGCGTGGCCGATGCTGCCAACAGCTACCGCAACCTCTACACACGCAATGAGCATAGCCTACGACTCGCACAGACCATCAACCTACAACCTGTTCAGCTCATGCCGACTGTCTCAGCTCGATGGCAACACGAGAAACAAGACTACCAGCGTGGTTTGCTTGATACTACCGCCGTGCGCCGCCATTTCTTCATCGAACCTTCGCTTCGTGCCACATGGAAGCTAAGCAAGACCGTGGGATTTGAACTGGAATACAACTTCAAGACAAAACAACCGGAAATCATCCAGGCCATTGGCTATCGCGACCTCACCGACCCGCTCTTCATTACCGAAGGAAATCCCAATCTGCGGAGCACCCACACCCACGACGTGAAGCTGACGTACAATATGGTGACAACAACTGCACTCAGTTACAACCCTACAACCGCCGTTTATGTCAGCCGCCCCGAAAACATCCGAGGCAGTAAGTCATGGAATTTCCGACTGAACTACGACCAAGGTCTCGGTGACTATTTCCGCTTGCAAAACGACTTTCGCATGAATGTCGGCAGACGTTACGGCTTCCTCACCCTCATTCCCTCTCAATCCGAACGCGTCGTGAACCGACAGAGTAGCCTTAACCCAAGCGAGAGACTCACCTTCTCGCTCGACTACAATTGGCTCAAGGCCTCTGCTTTCGCCGAAATCAACGCCGACCAGCTGCGCTACACAGCCTCGCCCGAACAGAACACCACGCATTGGAACAACAGTTTCGGGCTGTCCTTCGAGGCTACGTACCGCCACTTTGTATTCTATTCAAGCCTCACCGAACGCACAAGCCGCGGCTACACCATGGAGAGCATGAACCGCGACATTCTTGTCTGGAACGCTGCCATTGGCTGGAAGATCGTGAAGAACAAAGCGCGCCTCATGCTGGAGTTTGACGACATCTTGAACAACGAGGACGGACGTAGGAGCCAGCAGTCCGCCTATCAGCAGACAACGACTTGGAATGACTTCCGCCATCACTACATTGGCATCAGCTTCGCATACCATTTGGACGCAAAGAAAAAGGAATGAAGGAAATCTATATAGGAAAATTGTGAAAGAAATCAAAAACACTCATCACTCGTCACCTATGGCACTTAAAATACTGAATTACAGTGAAACACATAGGTGATGAGTGGGTGATGAGTCGTCAGGCACTCGTCATCCTCTTACAATAATAATAATCAAAGGGTTAGGGGAAAAGGTGATGAGTGACGAGTGTTTTGCAAAAACTACCTACGATTTGATTCCAAACGACCCTCAGTTAAAATGCAAACGTAACACGTCAAGTTGGTCAACTTCACACGTGAAGTTTGCAAATTACACACGTGAAGTTTGGCAACATCACTGCAGTCGTTTTTATTAGCTCAACGGAAGCTGGTGCGAGTTCTTCACTTCGCCCAGCACGAAGAAGGAGTTGAGCGAGCCGATGCAATCTAGGTCGCCGAGGATGCGAAGCACGAATTCCTGGTAAGCCTTCATGTCGGAGACGTAGATTTTGAGCATGAAATCGTAGTCGCCACTGATGTTGTAGCACTCCACAATCTCGGGTATTTGCTGCACAGCCTGTATGATGCGCTGTGCATTCTCGTAGCTGTGCTGCTTCATGCGCAGGTTGCAGAAGGCGATGAAGCCGCGATTTATCTTCTCCGCATCGAGCACCGCCATGTACTTCTTGATGTAACCCTCTCGTTCCAAGCGTTTCACACGCTCGAAGGTCGGCGTGGGCGAGAGGTGAATCTTTGCGGCAAGTTCCTTGTTTGTCAGTCGGGAATCGTCCTGAAGAAGGCTCAGGATGCGCAGGTCTGTTGCGTCGAGAGTACTCATATAAAGTTAAGAATTAAGAGTTAAGAATTAAGAAAGAATGTTTTACCTGCTTTCGGGTCGTTTTATGTCTTGTGTTAGATGATATTTTCCGTTAACCGGTGCAAAGTTAGGAATTATTTCTGAATTATCAATTCTTCTTGGAAGATTTTTCATCTTGCCGTAACTTTGCACCGTCAAAACAACATAAAGAACGTCTTTGCCTTACATTATTAAATAATTAAATAGTAAATAAATCGTAAATCGTAAATCGTAAAATAGTAAATGACCCTATGAGTACACAGAAACAACACCTCGAGACGATTGCCCTGCATGCAGGACAAGTTGCCGACCCCACTACAGATGCTTGTGCCGTGCCTATCTATCAGACCACAAGCTACGTGTTCCACAACTCGCAGCACGCCGCGGACCGTTTCGGCCTTCGCGATGCCGGAAACATCTACGGACGCCTGACCAACTCCACACAGGGCGTGCTGGAGGAGCGCATCGCTGCCCTCGAAGGCGGTGTAGCAGCACTTGCCGTCGCCTCCGGAGCCGCGGCTATCACCTACGCTCTGCAGAACATCGTGCAGGCTGGCGACCACATCGTGGCGGCCGACAACCTGTACGGCGGCTCGTACAACCTCATCACGCATACCCTTGCCACACAGGGCATTGCGAACACCATCGTGCCGGTGAACGACCTCCAGGCTTTGGAAGCGGCCATCCGTCCCAACACGAAAGTCATCTATGCCGAGACGCTGGGCAACCCCAACAGCGACGTCTTGAACCTGGAAGGCGTGGCAGAGGTGGCGCATCGGCACGGCATCGTCTTCATCGTCGATAACACCTTCGCCCCGCTCCTCATTCGGCCCTTGGAACATGGGGCAGACATCGTGGTCCACTCAGCCACGAAGTTCATCGGGGGCCACGGCTCGTCGCTGGGCGGAGTCATCGTCGATGGCGGCAAGTTCGACTGGAAAGCCAACGCCGACCGCTACCCTTCCATTGCCAAGCCCGATGCCTCGTACCACGGAGCCGTGTTTGCCGACGTGGCCGGAGCTGCAGCCTTCGTGACCCGCATCCGTGCCGTGATTCTGCGCGACACAGGTGCTGCCATCTCACCCTTCAATGCCTGGATTCTCCTGCAAGGCGTCGAGTCGCTGCCCCTCCGCATCGAGCGGCACACAGAGAACGCGCTGAAGGTGGTGGAGTACCTCTCGAAGCACCCGCTCGTCGGGAAAGTGAACCATCCGTCCCTCGCGTCGCATCCCGACCATGTGCTCTACGAGAAGTACTTCCCCCAAGGCGCTGCCAGCATCTTCACCTTCGAGATAAAGGGCGGGGAACAGGCAGCCTGGCAGTTCATCGACGCGCTGAAGATCTTCACCCTGCTGGCCAACGTGGCCGACGTGAAGAGCCTCGTCATCCATCCCGCCACGACGACCCACTCGCAGCTCTCGCCCGAAGAGCTGGCCCAGCAGCACATCACGCCCTCCACCATCCGCCTAAGCGTTGGCGTAGAGCACATCGACGACATCATTGCCGACCTCGAACAAGCCTTCGAGGCAATAAAATAAGGTATAAAATCGTTATTTATAGGATCCCCTGTCCCCCTTTAGGGGGAATAAAAGCACTTAAGTTTCGGGAGTAATGAGAACCTCAAATAGAAACGGCCTGAAAGGCCCGAAAACACTTAGTCCAGGGCGTCGCCCTGGGTACAAGGATATGGGTAAACTCGTTCTGCAAGGGCATAAGCTTTACCTTCCCCATAGCGCTTTTGCTCTTTCATGGCGGCCTATCCTATGCATCACTTTTACCCAGGGCGATGCCCAGATACGTAGGTGTCAAGCCTATGGCTCTGGCCGCAGACGAGACGTCTGCGTACCAATCTGCTCCTCTGGGCTGGGAGCTTGCTGGCCCTTCAGGCCGTCTTCTGCAGAACTACTGAAACTTCAATAAAACAGTAAATCGTAAATAGTAAAATAGTAAATAGTAAATCTTTAAATAGTAAATAACATCATGTCAATCTACAAGTCAATCACCGACCTCATCGGCAGTACGCCGCTGGTCGAACTCAACACTTTCGCAAAGAATCGCAACCTGAAGGCGAACGTCATCGCCAAGGTGGAGTACTTTAACCCGGGCGGCAGCGTGAAGGACCGCATTGCCCTGAGCATGATTCTCGATGCCGAGCAGAAAGGCATCCTGAAGGCCGGCGGCACCATCATCGAGCCGACGAGCGGCAACACGGGCGTCGGACTGTCGCTTGTCGGAGCAGTCCGTGGCTACAAAGTCATCCTGACAATGCCCGAGACCATGAGCATCGAGCGCCGAAAACTGGCCCAGGCTTACGGCACCCAAATCGTGCTGACGCCCGGCAGCGAGGGCATGAAGGGCGCCATCCGCAAGGCTGAGGAGCTGCGCGACAGCACGCCCGGAGCCGTCATCCTGCAGCAGTTTGAGAATCCCGCCAATCCCGCCATCCACACCAAGACGACGGGCGAGGAGATATGGCGCGACACCGACGGCAAGGTCGATGTGTTCGTGGCAGGCGTAGGCACAGGCGGAACGGTTTCCGGCGTTGCCAAAGCCCTCAAGAGCCACAACCCGAACATCCACATCGTGGCTGTCGAACCGGCCTCGAGTGCTGTCCTCTCCGGCCAGCCCTCCGGTCCGCACAAGATTCAGGGCATCGGTGCAGGCTTCGAGCCGAAGAACTTCGACCGTCCGCTCATCGACGAGATTCTGCCCGTCTCCAACGAGGATGCTTTCGCCACGGCACGCGCCTTGGCCAAGGAAGACGGCCTGTTCGTGGGCATCTCCTCTGGTGCAGCAGCTTACGCTGCCGCAACAGTGGCACAGCGACCCGAACTGGCTGGCAAGAACATCGTCGTTTTGCTGCCCGATACCGGCGAGCGCTACCTCTCCACAGCCCTGCTGGAAGAGTAATCGGATGCTCCCTCCCTGCCGCCCTCCACACAGGAGAAGCAGAGAGGGAGCTTCTCGTTTTTCACGGACAATCGCGTCTCTTTCCACCCAGGAAAAGGGAGACGAACCAGACTCGGCACAGGGGGTCGTTTTACACTCCGTGGAGAATCGGCTTACACTCCGTGGAGCATCGGCTTACACTCCACGGAGAATCGGCTTACACTCCGTGGAGAATCGGGCTACACTCCACGTTGTGTAAAACCGAGGCCTGCAGCCTTTGCTTATCTTCTCTGTTTCCTCGGACTATTTCCCCTCCCCTATCCCCCGCGGACAAGCGCCCTGAGCGGCTTCCACTACTCTGCTGTAGATCAGCACATCTCCTTCACCGACAAGCCCGGCCACTACTTCTGGAGCACCGGCTACGCTTGGGAGGTGAGCAGCCTCTGCCGCGTCGTCATCATCAAGACACCGCTCACCCTGCCCTACACCTCAACCTTCTTCAACCTCGACTGCGGCTATTGGGACGCAGACCGCGAGGCGAAGATTCGGCAATAACGAGGAACGCAGCCAGAAACTCTGAGGGGCGCAAGGCATCACTTCTGCACGAAACCATGAGGAAAACGAGCGTAAAGGAGAAATTTTTCACGCTTTCGCTTTCCTCTTTACGCATTTTGTTGTACCTTTGCCCCAAATACATTATAAATTTAACCTAATAGTATATCAATTATGAAAGACTTTCTCAAGTACACGCTGGCCACGATTGTAGGCATTATCCTGACCAGCATCATCATCACCGTCATTTGCATCATCTCCCTGGCAGGCATGATGGCCAGCGAAGGAGCCAGCGGTTCTGTGGAGAAGAACAGCGTGCTGCGCATCAAGCTCGACGGCGAAGTAGTGGAGCGCGCCGGCGAAGGCAGTCCGCTGGACATTCTCAGCCAGGGCGAACAGAGTACCATCGGCCTCGACCAGGCACTCGATGCCATCAGCAAAGCAGCTAAGAACGACAACGTGAAGGGCATCTATCTCGAAGCAGGTTCTCTGGCAGCCTACCCCGCCGACATGCAGGAAATACGTCAGGCCCTGCTGAAGTTCAAGGAGAGCGGCAAGTGGATTGTTGCCTACGGCGACAGCTATTCGCGCGGTGCCTACTATCTTTGCTCCGTTGCCGACGAAGTGTTCCTCAACCCCAGCGGCACGATCGACTGGACCGGCATGGCGAGTCTGCCCATCTTCTACACCGGACTGATGGAGAAGGTAGGCGTGAAGATGCAAGTCTTCAAGGTGGGCACGTACAAGAGCGCCGTCGAACCCTTCATCAACAAAGAGATGAGCGAAGCCAACCGCGAACAGGTGAAGAGCTACTTGGGCAGCATGTGGAACAACATGCAGAAGGAGGTTGCAGCAAGCCGCAAGCTTTCCGTCGAGACGCTCAACGCCTTTGCCGACTCCACTTCCCTCCTTTCCGAAGCCAACGTCTATGTGAAGAACAAACTTGCCGACAAGGTGGGCTACCTGAGCGACGTGAAGGAAAACCTGAGACAGCGTCTCGAACTCGGCGAGGACGATGACATGAACTTCACTACCCTTGCCGATGTAGCCGCCAGCGACGACCTCGGCGACAAGGTGGACGAAGAGGTTGCAGTCTATTATGCCTACGGCGAAATCAACGACAACCCAAGCATGGGCTTCGATCAGGAACATTGCATCACCACCGACGAAACGCTGACCAACCTCCAGAAACTTCGCAAGGACAAGGACGTGAAGGCTGTCGTCATCCGCGTCAACAGCCCGGGCGGCTCTGCCTTCGCCAGCGAGCAAATCTGGCACGAAGTGCAGCTGCTGCGTGCAGAGAAGCCTGTTGTGGTCAGCATGGGCGGCGTGGCAGCCAGCGGCGGCTACTACATCAGCTGCGGAGCTAACAAGATCTATGCCGACCCGATGACGCTTACAGGCAGCATCGGCATCTTCGGCATGATACCCGATGCCAGCGAACTGCTCACCCAGAAACTCGGCCTCACCTTCGACGTCGTGAAGACCAACGCCATGAGCGACTTCGGCGCTATGGGCCGTCCCTTCAACGCTGGCGAGGCTGCCAAGCTGCAGAACTACATCAACAACGGCTACGAACTCTTCACAGGACGTGTGGCAGGCGGTCGCGGCTTGGCTCAGGACAGCGTCAAGACCATAGCCGAAGGACGTGTATGGACGGGCGAACAGGCCATCAAGATAGGTCTTGTGGACAAGCTGGGCAATCTGGACGAAGCCATCAAGGCTGCCGCCGAACTGGCCGAAGTAGAGAAGTACACCATCGGACGCTATCCTAGCCCCACGCCTTGGTACATGAGCATCCTCGACAAGGAGAAAAACAGCTACATGGAAGGCAAGATGCGTGCCGCCCTCGGCGAGTACTATCCTGCCTTTGCCCTCATTCGTCGCATTGGCAAGATGAACCCCGTGCAGGCTCGCATGCCGTTCGACCCGAACATTAAGTAAAAGTGAAAAAGTGAAAGGGTAAAAGCGAAAAGATGAAAAGGTAAAAAAGTGAAAAGGCACACCGCTATGAGGCTGCCAACAGCCTTGCCAGGAATGAACGAAAGGAAGCGAAACCCTGCCCTTTACTTCTTTACTTTTTCACCTTTTCTACCCTTTAACCTTTCAACTTCAACCTTTTAACCTTTTAACTTTTCAACCTTTTAACCTTTCCTGATGGAAGGTGACTTGACACAGATACGCCGTTGGCTGCTTCCGCTTAGCTGGTTCTACGGGCTGGCAGTGGACATTCGCAATGCTCTCTTCGATATGGGGGTGTTGCCATCTGTGTCGTACGACATCCCCATCATCAACGTAGGCAACATCACGGTAGGCGGGACGGGCAAGACGCCCCACGTGGAGTATCTCATCCGCCTCCTCTCGGGCCGTTACCGCGTGGCAGTGCTCAGCCGCGGCTACAAGCGCAAGACGAGCGGCTACCTCCTCTCTTCCGTCGCTTCGACGATAGAGGAGATAGGCGACGAACCGTGGCAGATAAAGCAGAAGTACCCCGATGTCTATGTTGCTGTCGATGCCAACAGGCGGCGCGGCATAGAGCGGCTCATGACGGACGAGGCAACGAAGGACGTTGAGGTCATACTGCTCGACGATGCCTACCAGCACCGTTACGTCAAGCCGGGGCACAACATCCTGCTCGTTGACTACCATCGCATCATCTCCGACGACCGTCTGCTGCCGGCAGGATGCTTGCGCGAAAGGCCCTCATCGAGCCGCCGCGCCACGACGGTCATCGTCACGAAGTGTCCCGGACACATCACGGCGATGGGCTTCCGCGTGATTCTTTCGGCTCTGCACATCAGGCCTTACCAGCAACTCTTCTTCAGCACTTTCGCCTACGGCACGATGCGTCAGCTCTGGGGCAACGGCTCGCTGGACCCTGAAGCGCTGCGCAAGGAAAACACCCACGTGCTCTTGCTCACCGGCATCGGCAACCCGAGGCAAATGGAGCAGGACATGCGGCGCTTTGTGCAACACATCACGCCGCTCAGCTTCCCCGACCATCATTACTACACAAAACGCGATGCAGACACCATACACCAGGCTTTGCTTGCCCTGCCCAAACCGCACATCATCGTCACCACCGAGAAGGATGCGGCGCGCCTGCTGCATCTGCAAGGCCTCAGCGAAGAGGTGAAGCGGTGTACCTACGTTCTGCCCATAGAAATCCGCATCATGCGGGACGAGAAAGACAAATTCGACAAAACGATTACAAGCTATGTTCAAGAAAATACAAGCAACAGCGGCGTGGCTCCGTGAACGGATGCCAAATGCCCCCGAGACAGCCATTGTGCTTGGCACCGGCCTTGGGCAGGTGGCTCAGCACATTGAGAGACTGCTGTCCATCCCCTACAACGAGATTCCCAACTTCCCTGTCTCCACCGTCGAAGGCCATGCCGGCGAACTCATCTTCGGACGCCTTGGCGGCAAGGACGTCATGGCGATGGAGGGCCGATTCCATTACTACGAAGGCTACACGATGCAGCAGGTGACGTTCCCCGTCCGCATCATGTACGAGCTTGGCATCAAGACTCTCTTCGTCAGCAATGCGGCGGGCGGAACGAACCCGAACTTCAAGATAGGCGACTTGATGATAATCACCGACCACATCAACTACATGCCCGAGAACCCGCTGCACGGTCCGAATGTACCTCCCGGCCCCCGCTTCCCCGACATGGGCGAGGCCTACAGCAAGGAACTCATCGCCAAGGCGGACGAAATAGCTGCCCGCCACGGCATCGAGGTGCAGCACGGCGTCTATCTTGCCACGCAAGGCCCGACCTACGAGACGCCCGCCGAGTACCGCATGTTTGCGCGTTGGGGAGCCGATGCCGTGGGCATGAGCACCGTTCCCGAAGTCATTGTAGCCCACCAATGCGGCATCCGTTGCTTCGGCATGAGCATCATCACCGACCTCGGAGGCTTGGAACAGCCCATGATGATTACGCACGAAGAAGTCCTGCGGGCAGCCGAAGCCGTTCAGCCTCTGATGGCTACCATCATGGAGGAACTGGTGCAGACCCCCTGACCCCCTTTAACAGACCCCCTAACCCCCTTTAGGGGGAACAAATGGTAAATGGTGAGGATCCCCTAACCCCCTTTAACAGACCCCCTAACCCCCTTTAGGGGGAACAAATGGTAAATGGTAAATGGTAAATGACTAAATGGTAAATGGTAAATGACTAAATGGTAAATGAGAGATGGAAATAAGTGAACTTGGTGAGTTCGGCCTCATAGACCGCCTTGCGAAAGACATCACGACTAAGAATGCCTCTACGCTGAAGGGTATCGGCGACGACTGCGCCGTGCTTGCCCCTCAGGAAGGCATGCGCATGCTCGTCACCACCGACTTGCTGATGGAGGGCATCCACTTCGACCTCACCTACGTCCCTCTGCGGCACTTGGGCTACAAGGCTGTGATGGTCAACCTGAGCGACGTGTTTGCCATGAACGGACAGCCGCAACAGCTGACGGTGAGCCTTGCCATCAGCAGCAAGTTCCAGGTAGAGGACATCGAGGAACTCTATGCCGGCATGCGCATGGCTTGCGCGAAGTGGGGCGTCGATATCGTAGGCGGCGACACGACGGCCAGCGTGACGGGACTTGCCATCAGCATCACCGTGGTAGGCGAAGCACGGCCCGAGGACATCGTGCTGCGTAGCGGTGCGAAGCCCACCGACCTCGTCTGCGTGAGCGGCAACTTGGGGGCCGCCTACATGGGCCTGCAGCTGCTGGAGCGCGAGAAAGCCATCTACAACGAGCAGGTCGAAGAGGCCCGCCGCAGCGGAAGCAAAGAGCAGATGGAGCTGCTACGCGACCAGCAACCCGACTTCTCGGGCCGCGAGTACATCCTGGAGCGTCAGCTCAAGCCCGAGGCACGCGGCGACATCATCGCCGCCTTGCGGCAGGCCGGCATCCACCCAACGAGCATGATGGACATCAGCGACGGCCTGAGCAGCGAACTCATGCACATCTGCAAGCAAAGCCAGACGGGATGCCGCATCTACGAAGAGCGTCTGCCGCTCGACTACCAGACGGCAGCGATGGCCGAGGAACTGAACCTGAACGTCAGCACCTGCGCCCTCAACGGCGGGGAGGACTACGAACTGCTCTTCACCGTGCCGCTCGCCCTAAACGACACTGTGTCGGCCCTCGACGACATCCACGTCATCGGCTACATCACCGAAGCCGACAAAGGCTGCGCCCTCGTCACCCGCGACGGCGGAGAGCACCAGCTAAAGGCACAAGGCTGGAACCACTTGAAGCAATAAGCAACTATTGCAGTCCGCCAAATAAGCGTCATTATCTGCACTTTAACGTGAGGGAGCTATCTGGCTTTTGTTTTGTTGATGCTCCTGTACCGGGGGTTGACACCCCCGTCTGTGGTCTGTCGCGCCTTCGGCGCTTTTTTCCCGGACAACAGTGAACAAGAAGCACCCTTCAAAGGGGGGGCGTTTTACACTCCACGGAGCATCGGCTTACGCTCCACGGAGCATCGGCTTACGCTCCACGGAGCATCGGGCTACACTCCACGGAGCGTGAAACCCCATCCCCGTGGATGTGTTCCGAGCACCCGTAAATAACGTGAGTTCGATGGAAACAGAAGTACAATCAAACACAAAGACACGAAGACACGGAGAGCTACGCCGCAGAACAGACCCTCTTCCCAACCCTTCCCCCTCTATGGGGAAGGGCTTTTCTCCCTCGTCTTGGAGTTAGAGGGGGTCTTTTGTGTCTTTCCAACATGGGCTGTTACTTAGTGCCTTCGTGTCTTTGTGTTTGCTTAACACATCATTGGCTTTCCTAACGAAAAGCAGCTCATGGGGGCTTACTCTAAAGTCCCGAACCAAAGGTCGACGAAGTCAAGGGACGACACCCCCGTCTGTGGTCTGTCGCACCTTCGGCGCTTTTTTCACGGACAACAGTGAACAAGAAGCACCCTTCAAAGGGGGGGTGTTTTACACTCCACGGAGCATCGGCTTACGCTCCACGGAGCATCGGGCTACACTCCACGGAGCATCGGGCTACACTCCACGGAGCATCGGCTTACACTCCACGGAGCGTGAAACCCCACCTCTGCGGATGTGTTCCGAGCACCCGTAAATAACGTGAGTTCGATGAAAACAGAAGTACAATCAAACACAAAGACACGAAGGCACGGAGAGCTACGCCGCAGAACCTTCTCGCGTTGGTAGTACATGAGCTGAGCCATAGCCGTGGCCACGCAGCCCGTGATGGAGCGTCCCTCGCCGAAGTAGATGGGGCATTCGTTGTTGTAGGGCCATCCCTGTCCCCACTTTGTTGTCACCATTGGTTCGATGGAAGCGTGGACGGCTACGCGCCGCCGGCTGCTTTTCTGCTGCGAGGCTTTGTCGGGATTGTCCCTGAGGAACGCGATGTATTGCGCTTGGCATTCCAGCCAGTTCTGCATGTGAGGCGGCAGGCTGTCGTAGGAGAAACGGCCCTCTTCGGTGTAGCCGATGATGTCGCCGTAGCTGTCGTCGGCCGGCACGATGACGTAGCCTTGGTTCTCGCCTCGGTCGAAGACGTAATACAGCTTCGTGCCCACTTCGGCCGAGTCCTTGCCTTGCGCTTGGCGGCGACTGCTGCTGACGGGCGACAAGCGGTGGCTGCCGGGCTTGTCCAGCAAATACTTTTCTGCCATTTTCTGTGCCTGTTCGCGGCTGACAGGGTCGGCAAAGGCGGCCGCTGCCACAGCAAGGCAGAACAGGAACAATACGGTTAGTCTGTTTTTCATTAGTAGAGATTTTAACGGTTTACTGTATGCAAAATTACGAATACTTATGCAATTCTCCGCGCATATACTAATTAAATAATGTTAAATAACCCGTTTCTGGGGGAAAATCGCTACAGGAGCGAGAGGTCGCGGACAGGGTGCTATCGGTTTTGGCGCATTGGGAATCTGTCAATACTTTTCGCATTCCGACGCGCTCTGACGGCCTTTTTTCACTTCTGCGGCACTTTCCTACCCCGAAGGCAAGAAATGGGCTTAAATCGAATCATGGGTGATAATCAGCGACTTACAAAGGGGCATTTTGAGGCGCCTTGTTAAGAAAGTGTTAGGTCGGCATGGCATGCCGACAAACGGAACATAGATTTGAGTTGAAAGTTGAGAATTGAAAGTTGAAAGTTAACGTGGAGGAAAAGGCGACACTCCGTGGAGTATCGGCCTACACTCCACGGAGTATCGTCCGACAAGCCGTGCGACATCGGCAAATCCTCCTCGCAGCAAGGCAAAATGATGTCGCCATTTTTCGGAGGACAAGGAGGCCTCTGGGGCCAATGGGGCTAATAGGGCCAATGAGGCTAATAAGGCCCATGAGGCCAATGGGGCTAATAGGGCCAATGAGGCTAATAAGGCCCATGAGGCCAATGGGGCTAATAGGGCCAATGAGGCTAATGGGGCCCATGAGGCCCATTGGACTAATGAGGCCCCTGAGGCCCACCCTTCTTTGCCCCCCAAACCGCCTTCCGCGTGCTGCATTTCCTGCGCTTCTCGTTGTCCGAACTTGCGGAAGTTGCGTTATTCAGCCAATTTCTTGAGCATTTATTTGTCATTTTGCTTGAAATTGTGTAATTTTGTCGCTTGAATAGAGGAATAGGGTTCATGGTGAAGACTACAATACGACGAATCTGCCTGTGCTTGTTGGCTGCCAGCTTCTGCTGGTCGGCCCAGGGCGCCGCGCGCAAGCGAAAGGTGCGGGTCCGCCAAGGGCCGGACACGATGCTCGTGGCTATGCCATCCCCCGAAATGCCTTCCAGCAGGAAGATGAACACGTCGGCCTACCCCGTGAAGATAACGCTCACGGGGCGCGTCGTGCAGATACAGAGCGACCACAACCAGATTCTGCCCATCTACACGAACTCCGGCGTGCTCTACCTGACTGCCCGCCTCAACAAAGGCACCAACTGGCTGGGCGGACTGCCACGAGGCAGATACTTCATCAACAACCGCCCCATCACCATCAACTAAACGCAATGACATGGAAAACAACAACATGACAAACGAAATAGACATCGACAAAATCGTCCGTGAACGTGCCGGAAAGAAGGCCAAGTACATCCCGAAATGGCTGACAGGCCTGCTGGCACGCATCATCCATCAAGACTTTATGAACGAATATCTGCGGCGAGGAAACGTGGGAGTCGAGTTCTGCAAGCACGGCGTAGAGTACTACGACAACACCGTCACCGTGGAAGGCCGCGAGAACCTGCCCGACGACGGGCGCCTCTGCACCTTCGTCAGCAACCACCCCCTCGGGGGCATCGACGGCGTGACGCTCGGATGGATCATCGGCGAACACTACAACGGCAAGATTAAGTTCCTGGTCAACGACCTGCTGATGAACCTCAAGGGACTCGCTCCCCTCTGCGTCCCCATCAACAAGATAGGCAAGCAGGCACGCTCCTTCCCCGCCCTGGTGGAGGACACCTTCGCCAGCGACTGCCACGTCATCATGTTCCCCGCCGGCATGTGCAGTAGGAAACAGGACGACGGAACCATCCGCGACCTGCCCTGGAACAAGGCCTTCATCACGAAGAGCGTGCAGCACCAGCGCGACATCGTGCCCATCCACTTCGACGGACACAACAGCGAACGCTTCTACAACGTGGCGCGATGGTGCAAACGGCTGCATCTGCCCAACTTCGCCATGATGCTCTTGCCCGACGAAATGTACCGGGGCCGCGGCAACCACTACACCGTCCGCATCGGCAAACCCATCCCCTGGCAGACCTTCGACAAGTCGAAAAAACCTGCAGAATGGGGCCGATGGGTCCAAGACAAAGTGTACGAGATTTAGAGAACAACGCCGGAACCCTCAGAATACTCTGAATTCTCAGAAGACTCAGAGCACTCCGAAAACTCCGATTACTCAGACCAAACGACAAGCAACATAATGGAAGAAATCATAGCTCCCATCCCCGTAGAAGTACTCAAGTCAGAGCTTACGCCAGACAAGCGTCTGCGCATGACCAACAAAAGCAACAACGAAGTCTATGTCGTCACGTGGCACGACTCGCCAAACGTAGTGCGCGAGATAGGCCGACTGCGCGAGATAGCCTTCCGCACGGCAGGTGGCGGCACAGGCTTAAGCATGGACCTCGACGAGTTCGACACCTGCGAGAACTGCTACAAGCAGATTATCGTCTGGAATCCGGAAGAAGAAGAAATCATCGGCGGCTACCGCTACATCCTCGGCAAGGACTGGGAGATAGCCCCCGACGGGCAGCCCGTGCTCGCCACAAGCCACATGTTCCGCTTCTCAGAGCGCTTCATGAAGGACTACGCCCCGTGGACCATCGAGCTGGGCCGCAGCTTCGTCACCTTGGAATACCAGAGCACATTGCGCGGCCGCAAAGGCATCTTCGCCCTCGACAACCTGTGGGACGGCCTCGGAGCCATCGTCGTCATAGAGCCTACCGTGCGCTACCTCTTCGGCAAGTTCACTATGTATCCCAGCTACGACCGCATGGCACGCGACATGATACTCTACTTCTTGGGCAAACACTTCCCGGACCCCGACAACCTCATCTACCCCATGAAGCCACTCCAACTGTGGCACGACCCCGAACCCCTCCGCAAGCTCTTCACCGAAGACGACTTCAAAGCCGACTACCGCATACTCAACCGCGAGGTGCGCGCCTTGGGCTACAACATCCCGCCGCTGGTCAATGCCTACATGGGACTGAGTCCCACAATGAGACTCTTCGGCACGGCCATCAACGACGGCTTCGGAGAAGTGGAAGAGACGGGCATCCTCATCGCCGTAGATGAAATACTGCAGGAGAAGCGCATGCGGCATATCGACACCTTCGCCGCCGAGCATCCCGAGCTGGTCAAAATAACGAGTGGGGCCAACCGCCTCTTTTATAAGCCGGAGGCTTCAAGATGAAGTGGGAACAGCTCCTGTCGAGCAAACGCCTTGGACAAGAGAACAGACAGTCGAAGGGCGATGACCGCACCGAGTTCCAGCGCGATTACGACCGCCTCATCTTCTCCGCTCCTTTCCGCCGCTTGCAGAACAAGACGCAGGTGTTCCCTTTGCCGGGCAGCATCTTCGTACACAACAGGCTCACACACAGCCTGGAGGTGAGCAGCGTGGGCCGTAGTCTGGGCAACGACGTGAGCCGCCTCATCCTTCGCCACCACCCAGAGCTTTACAGCACGCACTTCACCGAGTTGGGCAGCATCGTCAGCGCTGCCTGCCTTGCCCACGACCTGGGGAACCCGCCTTTCGGCCACAGCGGAGAGAAAGCCATCGGCACGTATTTCAGCGAGGGCGCAGGACAGTTTCTCAAGGACTACGTCTGCCACGACACCGGCGACTGCATCTCGCCACGCGAATGGGACGACCTGATACACTTCGAGGGCAACGCCAACGCCTTCCGCCTGCTGACGCATCACTTCAAGGGACGCAGGAAGGGAGGTTTCGGCATGACCTACAGCACGTTGGCAAGCATCGTCAAGTACCCCTTCTCCTCTAATCTGGCGGGCGACAAACGCAAGTTCGGCTTCTTCCGCAGCGAGGTGGACGACTACGAGCGCATCGCTCGCGAGCTGGGCATCCTGCGCCTGCCTTCGCCAAAGGGCACGGTGCGCTACGCCCGCCACCCGCTCGTCTATCTCGTAGAGGCTGCCGACGACATCTGCTACGAAATAATGGACATCGAGGATGCCCACAAGCTCAAGCTGCTGACCACCGAGGAGACGCGGCAGCTCTTCCTGGCCTACTTCGACAAAAGCGAGCAGAGGCACATACAGAAACGCATGGTGCAACTCGTGGACGACATCAACGAGCAGATTGTCTATCTGCGCTCCTGCGTCATCAACTGCCTGGAGCAACAGTGTGTGCAGGCTTTCATCGGGAACGAGGAAGCCATCCTCGACGGCACCTTCGAAGGGACGCTCATCGAGCACATCGACGAGTTGCCGCGTCGCGCCTACAAGCAATGCGAGCAGACAGCCTACAAGAAAATCTACCACTGCAAGGACGTGGTGGACATCGAGATAGCGGGCTACAAGGTCATCACGACGCTGACCGACCTCATGGTGCAGGCCGCCACGCATCCCGAACGCGCCTTCTCGCAGCTGCTCATCAACCGCGTCAGCACGCAGTACGACATCCTGGCGCCCACGCTCTACGGCCGCATCATGGCCGTCCTCGACTACATCTCCGGCATGACCGACGTCTATGCCCTCGACCTCTATCGCAAGATAAACGGCATGAGCCTGCCGGACGTCTAAAACTATAGTTGCTATAGAGGCTATAGTTGCTATAGTTTCTATAGATGCTATAGATTCTATAGACCCCGTCGCCACTAAAACAAAAGAAATAATATGAAAGTCCAAATCATCAACCGCAGCCATCATCCGCTGCCCGAATACGCCACACCGCAGTCAGCCGGAGTTGACCTCCGCGCCAACATCGAGTCGCCCATCGAGCTGAGACCCTTGGAGCGACGCCTCGTTCCCACAGGCCTCTTCATGGCCCTGCCGCCGGGCTACGAGGCACAGGTGCGTCCACGCAGCGGACTCGCCATCAAGCACGGCATCACCGTGCTGAACACTCCCGGCACCATCGACGCCGACTATCGCGGCGAGGTCTGCGTCATCCTCGTCAACCTCTCGGACGAACCCTTCGTGATTGCCGACGGAGAGCGCATCGCTCAGATGGTCATCGCCCGCCACGAGCAGGCGGAATGGGAGCCGGTGGAGGTGCTTTCGGAGACCGAACGCGGGGCCGGCGGATTCGGCCACAGCGGGACGAAGTAAACGCTCCACGGAGCATCGGCTTACGCTCCACGGAGCATCGGCCTTTCCTCCACGGAGCATCGGCTTACACTCCACGGAGCATCGGCCCACACTCCACGGAGCATCGGCCCACACTCCACGGAGCATTTTCAACAACACCAAAAGCTACATTTTGAAAAGACTAACTATCATACTTTCCCTACTGCTCGGAGTGCTCGGAACAAGCGCCCAGTCCACCTTCGACTACTTCTTTCTGGAGGCCACGAAATGCCGCCTTGCAGAGGACTATTCGTCGGCGATGGACCTCTACCGCCATTGTCTCGACATCAACCCCAATGCCCCCGAAGCACTCTACAACATAGGGGTGCTCCACCTCTTCCTGCCCTCCGACAGCCTCGGCACAGCCTACATCCGCCAGGCCTGCGAGCGAGATGCCAACAACCCCTACTATCTGGAAACGCTGGCTGCCTACTACCTGAGCAAGCGCGACGCCGAGCAGGCCATTCCCGTACTGGAGAGAATGGCCTCCCTGCAACCCCGGCGCAGCGACATCCTCTCGCAGCTCGTGCAGCTCTACAACACCGTGGACGACACGGACAAGGCCATCGGAGCACTGAACCGCATAGAACTGCTCGAAGGCACCAACCCTCAGATAAGCGTCGAGAAGTTCAGGCTTTACAAAGAGAAGGGGCAGCTCGACTCGGCCTTCGTGCAGCTGCAGACACTCTGCGACAACGCTCCCCACGACATGAACCTGCGCATCATGGTGGGCAGCCTGTATATAGAGGCCGGCGACACACTCAAAGCCCTCGAAATCTACGACGATGTGCGGCGGCAGGAGCCTACCAACAACAACCTGCAGGTTGCCATGATAGACTACTACCACGACATAGGAAACATCGAACGCTACAACCAGATGCGCGACTCCGTGCTCTTCCTCCCCGACTCCCCTCCGCCGCTGCGCGTGCTCCTGCTCAAGTCGTACATCTCCGACGTACAGCGCGACTCCACCTATGCGCCGCGACTCGATGCCGCCTTCGACACCCTGCTGGCACGTCCGCAGGAGAACTCCGAAATGCTCATCATGAAGGCCGCCTGGCAGCTTTATAGCAAGCAGCCGCAAGAAGCTGTCTGCCAGACCATGCGGCAAGTGCTCGACGTGGAGCCAGGCAACGAGACAGCCCTCAGCCAACTCCTGCAATACTACGCCGAACAGAACGACGAGAAAGGCGTGGAGGACATCAGCCGACGCGGTCTCAACTACCATCCCGAAGAGATAGCCTACGCCTACTACCTCGGCATGGCGCTGGCCGAACAGAAGAAGCTTGCAGATGCCACCGAAGTCCTGCAGCAGGGACTCCGCGTCCGCACAGAGTTCGTCTCGCCCTACCTCGTGTCGAACGTCTTCGCCGTGCTCGGCGACATCTACTATCAGCAACAGATGGAGCAGCAGGCCTTCGCGGCCTACGACTCGGCACTCGTCTATAAGGACGACAACATCATGTGCCTCAACAACTATGCCTACTACCTCAGCCTCAAGGGCGAACAGCTCGACAAGGCCGAAGAAATGAGCTACCGCACCATACGCCAAGAGCCGGACAACATCACCTACCTCGACACCTACGCCTGGATTCTCTTCAAGAAGGAAGACTACGCCCATGCGCGTTCCTATATGGACAAGGTGGTAAACCCCGAAAAGACTGACGAAGAACTACTTGCCGACGAACAGCTGCAAGGCAACCTCATCGAACATGCAGGCGACATCTACGCCCTCCTCGGCGAGACCGAAACAGCGCTCCGCCTCTGGAAACTCGCCAAGGAAAAAGACGACGGCACCTGCACTCCGCAACTGAAAAAGAAGCTAAAAAGGAAGAAATATCTTAAATGACCGAAGTATGAACTACCGAAAACTCACCGCTCTGCTCCTCTGCACCTTGCTCCTCGCCTCGTGCGGGACAAAGAAGCATGCCACATCGCCCGACAACACAGCCGGCATCGAAGCCGGCAACGCATCGCCTCTGCAGCACATCGTGCAGAACATCGTGCAGAACATCAACGCCAACCGGCAGGACGAGACCTTCGCCACCGCTAAGGCAAGCCTCACGCTCGCTGCCGCCGACAAAAGCATCGCACTGAGCGGCACCCTCCGCATGAAGCGGAACGACGTCATACAGCTCTCCCTCACCACCTTCGGCATACTCGAAGTGGCACGCATCGAAGTGACGCCCGACTACTTCATGGCAGTTGACAAAATGGGCAGACAGTACGTCAAGGCAGCCTACGACGACGTGTCGTTCCTCAAGACGGCAGGCATCAGCTTCCACACACTACAGGCTCTCTTCTGGGACGAACTGTTCCTGCTCGCCTCCGGCAACACGGCACCAACCGAAAAGCAATTCAAGAAAGAACTGGAAGGCGAACAGGCCCGGCTGACCAACGCAGACAGCCGCCTCGCCGTCCTGACTTTCCTCGTCGATGCATCCACAGGCATCATCCGCCAGACCACCGTCGCACCACACACGAAAGGAGCGTCGCCCTATCTGACATGGGACTATGCCGAGCACGCCAACCTTGGGAACAAGAGCTTCCCCACGAAGCATCTCATCACCGTAGCCAACGGCAGCAAGCCCATCAAGGCCACCCTCTCGCTCTCCAACCTCAGGAACGACAGCGACTGGGAGACGCGTACCAACGTCTCCTCTTCCTATAAAGAGATAACGGTCGATAAGCTCCTCTCGCGCATCACAAACCTGAGCATCTAACCCTCCCCTGCCCGTATGATGAAGAAGTTCCTTGTCCTGCTCCTCCTGCTTCTCGCCCCTTGCTTCATGCCCCTTGCCTGGGCACAGAACAGCAAGAAGGTGAAGGACTTGAAGCAACAGCAGTCGAAGCTCAAGACGGAGTTGCAGAAGTCGCAAACCCAGCTCGACAAAACCCGGAAGCAGGTAAAGACCGGACAGCAGAACGTGGACTTCCTCGGGCTGCAACTGAACAACCGGCTCACGCACATCCACAAGCTGGAAAAGGAACTCAACAGCCTCGAAGCCGAAATCATGCAACTGCAGGAGAAGATAACCCAAATAGACGGAGAAGTCCGCATGAGCCGCAAACGCCTCAAGGCCGCTGTGCTCTATGCCCGGACTCAGCGCGAAAGCCACGACCCCATCGCCTTCGTCCTCTCCGCCAAGACGTTCACCCAGATGTACCGACGGGCAAGATATGCCCGCGAATACGTCGTTTATCAGCACAACCTCGGCGAACAGATTCTCCAGAAACAGGCTGAACTGCTCGAAGCGCAGAACCTCTTGCTCGAAACAAAAAGCAAGAAGAACAACGTGCTCCACGAAGTAATGCTGCAACGCAAAACCCTGGGCGCCCAGCAAGTGCAGGAACAAAAGAAGGTTGCAGGACTCAAGAAACAGGAGAGCGGACTGAAAGACAAGGTGAAAGAGCAGCAGAAACAGATTGCCGCCCTCGACAAGAAGATAGAAGAAGTCATTGCCTACGAGATAGAACAAGCTCGGAAAAAAGCCGAAGAAGCAGCCCGGAAGAAAGCCGCCGAAGAAGCAGCTCGCAAAAAGAAAGAGGCAGAGAAGAAGAGCAAACAATCCGGCAGCAGCAACACCAAAAGCAAGCAAAGCACCACGACCTCCACTCCGAAGAAGTCAACAGGCTGGCTCACAGCCGAAGACCGCCAGCTCAACGGCACCTTCGAACAGAACAAGGGACGCCTGCCTGTACCCATCACAGGGCAGTACATGCTGGGCAGCCGCTTCGGAATCTACAATGTTCCAGGCATGAAGAACGTACAACTCGACAACAAAGGCACGAACTTCATCGGCCGACCGGGTGCCCGAGCTCGCGCCATCTTCGACGGCGTCGTCACCAGCGTCTTCCAATTCGCAGGCACACGCAACGTCCTCGTCCGCCACGGAAGCTACATCTCCGTCTATTGCAACCTCTCCAGCACCATCGTCACCAAAGGGCAGAAAGTGCGCACAAAGGACATCCTCGGCACCATCGCAGACGACGGCAGCGGCAACTGCACCCTCCACTTCCAGCTCCGAAAGGAAACCATAAAACTCAACCCTGAAGCCTGGATAGGAAAATAACTGCCCTCCCCCGCTTTCTCTCCCTTTCCCTTCCCTCCTTCCCTTCCTTCTCATTGCCCTTCCCTCCTTCCCCTCCTTCCCTTCCGGCTTTCCTTTTCCCTTCCTTGTTCCGTATGGTGCGATGTCATCGCGCCCCCGCCTTCCTTTCCCTTCCTTTTCCCTTCCTTGTTCCGTATGGTGCGATGTCATCGCACCCCCGCCTTCCCTTTCCGCCTTCCCTTTAGCTTTGAGCCTCGCCTTCCCTTCTGTCCCGCCGCTGCCACTGTGCCTTGCGGTTCTCCGCAAGGCGTGC
>CACYQI010000071.1 GCA_902776455.1 uncultured Bacteroidales bacterium
TAAGTCCCTACCCGTCCCATGGGACGGTCAGGTCTCATTTGCGGATGCAAAGGTACGACTTTTCCTGAAACCGGCAAAGACTTCGGCCACTTTTTTGCAAGGCAAACGATATAAAGGGGACATATACATTATATATATAATACGCGCGCGAAAGAAGGGAAGGGGAAGAACGAGGCTGATGGGGCAAATGGGGAAGGCGGGGGTGCGATGGCATCGCACCATACGGAACGGGGGAAGCATGACAGGGGGGACTGATGGGCGGCGGGGGTGCGATGGCATCACACCATACGGGACGGGGAACTTCACTAAGAAAAAGGGGCAGTTTTACACAGCACGCGGCGTCGGGCTACACAGCACGCGGCATCGGGCTACACAGCACGCGGCGTCGGGCTACACAGCACGCGGCGTCGGGCTACACAGCACGCGGCGTCAAACAGCCTCTTATGGGGAGGATTCTCTTATGTCCTTTTCCGAGGATTTGGAGCTATGAGTTTCTTGCCTTTACAGCAAGAGTGGCTCTGTGAACTATTGGTAATGATGTGCAGATAACGATTGGGGACAATTATTTCAGCACAGAATGCTGTTTCTTTAAATTTTTCTTAAGAAAAATGAATTGCTTTCTCTTTTTATTTTGTAAATTTGCAGGGCGATTGGGAATTTTCTGAGCTAATCCTTACGACAAGTGCTGAATAAACTATCTACAAAACTAACAACAATATGAAACGCTTTACTTTATCACTTCTTTCTCTCTGCCTTGTTCTCTTGGGATGGGCTGAGTCTGTCAGCAAGCAGGCTGCTCTCTACACGGCTCAGTCGTACATGCTTGCGGAGGGAAAGATGGTATCCTCGCGCCCGACTTCCTATGGGGGCAGACGACTTTCCTCTACCATGGAGCAGGAGGAAGACCAACCGTATTACTATGTCTTCAATGCGGAAGGGGGCGAGGGCTATGTCATCGTCTCTGCAGACGACCGCGTGGAGCCTGTGCTGGGCTATGTCGAACACGGTTCTTTCGATGCGGACAACCTTCCGGACAACATGCGCTACTGGTTGGAGTCGTACACCGAGGAGATGAAGTACATCATCGACAACGACATCCAGCCGACGGCTCCTGCCCTCAAGAGACGCAGCAAGGTGAGTGCTACGAAGCATTGTGTTCCGGAGATTCTCACGACGCGCTGGAACCAGGGACTTCCCTACAACCTCACCATCCCCATGTACTACAAGGAGAACGGTTCGCAGGAACGTCCCAGCACGGGCTGCATAGCTACGGCTTGGGCACAGGTCATCAACTTCCACAAGTACCCTGAAAAAATCAAGACGCAAATTCCTTCCTACAGCAAGACATACACTTTGGGCAACGGCCAAAAGGAGACTGTCACATACGCTGCCATTCCGAAGAACACTCCCATTGACTGGAAGAACATGAGAGACACGTACAGTTGCAGCGAGGGACATGCCCACACAGCTCAGGACACGGCCGTTGCTAACTTGATGCGCTATTGTGGTTATGCGGTAAAAATGAGCTACGGAGCCTCTTCCAGCGCAAACTGGAGATACCAGGACGTGGTGAAGTACTTCGGCTTTGACGACTGTGCCCAGCGAATCGTCCGCGACAACTACGGCATCGACGAGTGGGAGGATGTGCTTTACAACGAGATAGCAGAGGGCTACCCTATTGCCTTTAGTGCCCTCAAGATAGGCGGCGGCCATGCCTTCGTGCTCGACGGTTTCGACGGCGACGGCCTCTTCCACGTCAACTGGGGCTGGGGAGGTTCCGGCAACGGCTGGTTCCGCGTCGGCATCCTCAACCGTTGGAACAGGAACCAGGTAGCTATTATCAACTTGCGACGCCCCGATAACATCAGGGCAGAACCTACGGCTTCGCTTTCCGTCCACGACGTTATCATCAACGGCACAAGCATTAAAGCCACTTGGGAAAACAATACAGGCTCGACAGGCAACTACAACATAGGCATCGTCCGTCTCAACGACGACGGCACCCTCTCGCCCGTGGGCACTACTCAATCCATTACGGGCATGGCCGACGATGCCACCCAGACCAAGACAATCCAGTTGCTGAAGAAGCTTCCCGAAGGCACGTACAAGCTCTCGCCTGCCAGCAAGTTGTCATCGGGCAGGGTTTGGCGTGCCGGATACAACATGCGCAACGAGTACATCGAGGCCGTGGTGGGTGCCGACAGCGTGCCCTCCATGCGCATCATCAGTCCTGCGCAGGACATCAGCATCGACACCATCGTGTTCTCCACCTTACGCATCGTCAATCAAGAGCAGAAGATTATGGTGACGTTCCGCAACGACGGCGACGAGTTCTACCACGACGTCTTTCTCTTTGCCAGCAAGACAAAACAGAAGGTCTATAAGGACTACATGTACCGCGTTGCAGCCCACAAGGGAGAGACGGTGACGTGTCCCTTCTACTTCACACCCGAAGAGACAGGCACCTACAACCTCTGGTTCTGCATGGAGAAGGACGGAAGCAAAGAGATAGGACGCGGCACGATGGAAGTCATCACGGAAGCAGAAGCCACGAAGGCCAACCTTGCCATCACCTATACCATCAGCAACGGCAGCAACAACATAGCTTACGGCAAGCGGCTCATCGGCATGGCCAACATCAAGAACAATTCGGAGGAAGCCTACCACGGCAGCGTGGAGTTGGAATTATGGCATCAGAAGGGCGGCTCGGGAAGTGCCGTAAGCGGTCCTTCGGTAACGTATGATTTGGACATCCCTGCAGGCAGGACGGTAAGCGTGGACTTCGAGTTCGACAATCTCGCCGTAGGCTACGCTTATCGCTTCAAGGCAAGGTACGGCAACCAAAGCGGCAATCTCAGCGGCGGAGGTGTCTGGGACTTCCGATGCGACATGCAGGAAGGCGTGCTGATCTGGAAGAACGACGGCTCGGTCGAAGGGAAGGCATACAGTTCCAGCGTGTCATTACCGACCAACGTATGCGCCACATTCGCCGACTGCGAAAGCATAACACGCATGATGCCCAATAGGAATCCCAACGTCATCTATGCCTTTTCCGACGGAATGGAAGTTCCCGCCTCGCTCATTTCCTCTAATGTCGTGAGCGGCAAGCTTGCCAGTCACATCAACATGGTCAGCGGACAGCCTTATTATATTCCCGTTACCTTCGAGGCCGATAGTGCCTCCTTCACCTACACTTTCCCGGAGACAGAGGCCGGAACAGGGTGGCATGCCTTCACGATGCCCTTTGCGGTAGATTCTGTCTTCGTCGATGACCTTCCCGTCAACCTTGAAGAAACCGAACACTTCTGGGTTTACGAGTTCTCCGCTCAAGGCGACGAGGGCGAAGTCATCTTTGCTCCGGCAACCGTCTTGCGTGGCGGAACGCCCTACATCATAGCCGGCGACGCCGAGATGGCAGGCCGCTCCGTCGTGTTCCGCTCAACAGGCGTGACCTTCTACAAGACGGGCAGCGACAAGATGCTCGTGACGTCGCCCGACTATAAGTTCCACGGGAGTCCGATTGTGTCTAAGGTTAAGGAGTGCTACGTCCTGAACAACGAAGGGACAGCCTTCGACTATGTCACTTTCGTAAAGACCCTTCCAGCCCTTTCATGCTACTTCTCCACCGACCTTCCGGAAGAGCTTCGTCTGCTGAGCATCGTGCTGCCGGAGATACCGAAAGCTCCCGTTTTGCAAGGCGACCTCAATGGCGACGGAACGGTTGATATTGCCGATGGTGTCTTCATCCTCACCATAATGGCAGGCGAGGAGACGGAAGAAGGCCTGCGGCAAGGCGACTTGAACAAGGATGGGAAGGTTGACATAGCCGACTTCGTCAGCATCCTTATCATCATGGCCGGGATGTGACCGAAAAAGATATACACTCTCTACGAATAACAGCGGCTTGTCTCACGACAAACCGCTGTTCGGTATTAGTTCAATTAAGGTAAAAAGATTGTTATGTCCCTAAGGACATTGCAAAGGTACAAACTTTTTTTGGAATATGAAAGAAGTTTCGCGATTTTTTTTTACTTATTGATAAAATAATTAACATTTTTGCCCTTTATCGGCATTTATATTGGAATTTTGCCGTATATTTGCGCTTATTAAACTATGACAGACATGACAGAGACAGCCACCAACATCGCAGAAGAGAAAAAAAGCCTCAATTTCATCGAGCAGAAAGTAGAGAAAGATTTGGCCGAGGGACGTAACGGCGGACGCATCCAGACGCGCTTCCCGCCCGAACCCAACGGCTACCTGCACATTGGTCACGCTAAGGCCATCGCCCTCGACTTCGGCATCGCCGAGCAATATGGCGGCAAGTGCAACCTCCGCTTCGACGACACGAATCCCACGAAAGAGGACACCGAGTACATCGAGAGCATAGAGCACGACATCCAATGGCTTGGTTTCCAATGGGACAACGTCTATTATGCGAGCGACTACTTCCAGGAGCTTTGGGATTTTGCCGAGTGGCTCATCCTGCAAGGCCGTGCCTACGTCGATGAACAAAGTGCCGAGGTCATCGCTCAGCAAAAGGGTACGACGACGAAGGCGGGCACCAACAGCCCCTTCCGCGACCGTCCTGCCGAAGAGAGCCTGCGCCTCTTCCGCTTCATGAATAGTGGCGAGGCTGTGCCCGGAACACTCGTGCTCCGTGCCAAAATCGATATGGCGCACCCGAATATGCTCTTCAGGGATCCTCTTTTATATCGCGTGATGAACATTCCCCACATTCGTACCGGCAACAAATGGAACGCCTACCCGATGTACGACTTCACCCACGGACAGAGCGACTACCTGGAGGGCGTCACCCACTCGCTCTGCACGTTGGAGTTCGTGGAACATCGTCCCCTCTACGACCTCTTTGTGAGTTGGATAAAGGAGTGGGCTTCTGAAGTGAAGAACGAAGAACGAAGAACGAAGAATAAAAGTAACTCTGATTCTTCACTCTTCACTCTTCACTCTTCACTCGATAGTTACGACGGTCCGCGCCAAACGGAGTTCAACAAGCTGAACCTCAGCTATACACTCATGAGCAAGCGCAATCTGCTGGCTCTCGTCAAGGAGGGGCTGGTGAGCGGCTGGGACGACCCGCGCATGCCCACCATCTGCGGCTTCCGTCGTCGCGGGTATAGTCCCGAAAGCATCCGTGGCTTCATCAAGAAGATAGGCTACACCACGTTCGATGCCCTCAACGAGATGGCGCTCCTGGAGAGTGCCGTCCGCGAGGACCTCAACAGCCGCGCCATCCGCGTCAGCGCCGTGCTCGACCCAGTCAAGGTCGTCATCACCAACTACCCCGAAGGGCAGACGGAGATGCTCACCGCCGTCAACAACCCCGAGAACGAGGCCGACGGAACCCACGAGGTTGCCTTCTGCCGCGAGATATGGATTGAGCGCGACGACTTCCAGGAGGAGGCTGAGAAGAAGTTCATGCGTCTGGCTCCCGGAAAGGAAGTGCGCCTGAAGAACGCATATATAATAATGTGTACCGGCTGCACGAAGGATGCCGACGGCCGCATCACGGAGATACAATGTACCTACGACCCCGAGAGCCGTAGCGGAATGCCGGGTGCCGACCGCAAAATCAAGGGAAAGACGCTCCATTGGGTCAGCTGCCAGCATGCCGTCAAGGCTGAAGTGCGCCTCTACGACCGTCTCTGGAAGGTGGAGAACCCCAGGGACGAACTGGCTGCCATACGCGAAGCTCAGGACTGCGATGCGGTGACGGCCATGAAGCAAATCATCAACCCCGACTGCCTAACCGTCCTCAAGGACTGCTACGTCGAGGAGTTCGCGGCCACCATGCCTGCCCTCTCCTACCTGCAGTTCCAGCGCATCGGCTATTTCAACGTAGATCCGGAGAGCACACCCGAGCACCTCGTCTTCAACAAGACTGTGGGACTCAAGGACACCTGGACGAAGAAATAGGTCCGTCATCTGTCCGAATCGCCCGACGCTACAGGCCGGACGGCCTGATTCATAGCTTCGGGTCGAGTGTCAAGACGTGGTGGATGGTCAAATCAGAAATCGCAAAACCGTCGAACAAGAAGGTGGAAAACAACAACAAATACTATCAGTCGAGGCATTTCCTCAGGCTTCTTCACCGCTACGAAAAGGCTGTGGCAGAGGGACATGTGCCTTATCTGGAGGCCGACGAGCTGACGGACATAGCCGAATACTACATGACCGGCAAGCAGGACGCCAAGGCCAACCAGGCCATACAGGCGGCCATCGACATGCACCCCGATAGCGTAGATCCGCAAATCTTCATAGCCCGCCAGAAAATGTTCTACGGACAGCTTGACGAGGCACGCAACATCATCGACGCCATTACCGAGCAGGAGGACAGCGAAGTCATTTACATACGGGCCGAACTCCTCATCAAGGAGGGACACGCCGACAAGGCCTCCAGCTTCCTGCTCCACAAGATGAAGATGATGCAGGACAGCCTCGACACCTTCCTCTACGACTGTACCGCCATCTTCATGGACTACGACCAATGGGAACTGGCTAACGAATGGCTGGAACGCCTCAGGGATGCCGACCCCAATCACCCGCGACTGCCCATCATGGAGGCCGAGATATGCATGGGACTCGACGACTACGAGAGCGCACTCCCCATGCTGAAGGAAATCCTGGAGGACGACCCCTACTACTCGGAGGCATGGAACCTGCTGGCAGAGACCTATGTGACCCTGGAGATGTACCCCGATGCCCTGGAGGCCGCCGACTTCTCGCTCGCCATCAATCCGCAGGACTGCGACGCCATGCTCATGAAGGCAAACGCTTTCATGCACGACGAGCAGACGGGAGCTGCCATCGAGCACTTCACGAAGTACCTCGAGTTGCAGCCCGACGACCTCAGCGTGCAGATTTCGCTCTGCATGTGCTACATGGCCGAAGAGCGTCACAAGGAACTCCTGCCCCTGCTCGACAAGGCGGAGATGTATGCCCGGAAACTGCCCGACAGGGAAGCCGACCTCCCGCAAATCCTACAGATGCGAGCCTACGCCCTGAGCCGGCTCGACAGGTATGCCGAGGCGCTGGCCGTCATGAAGAAGGCAAGGGAACTGGGCAACAACAAAGAGGAGTGGAAGTTCGACCTGACCGAAGGGGACATCCACCTCCAATGTCGGCAGACCAGGCTGGCTGAGAACTGCTTCGCTACAGCTCTCTCCAAGAGTCCCGAACCCGGCGACACGCTCTTCAACATCGCCTTGACCTACAGTAACGCGGGCTACAACGAAGTGGCCATAGACCTGCTCGACGACGTCTGGAGCATCTTTGGCACAGAGGAAGGGAAGTTCGTCGTACCGCATCTCGCCAACTGCTACCTGCGCATGAACGACATGAAGAACTTCCTCGAGTACCTCAAGCTGTCTCCCTACTGCGACCGCGACGCCACCATGTACCTCTTCCGCGACCGCTTCCCCGGCATCCCACCGGAGGACTACTACGCGTATGCCTTCAGGGAACTCAACGGGGTCTTCCCTAAACCGGAGGAAGAATAAGAGCAGCATTCCTCCCTACAATCCCTCCTTGAAGCAAGGGCGAAAGCCTCTCCCTTGGGGGGAAGGTTCAGAGGTGGCTGAGGGGGCGGTTTTACGCTCCGTGGAGGAAAGGCCGATACTCCGTGGAGGAAAGGCCGATACTCCGTGGAGTGTGAGCCGATACTCCGTGGAGTGTGAAAGGGCATGGCTCGGGAAGGACAGAAACAGACGACGCCATAGGGGCATCGGAAACTAACAATATCAGAACTTAACCTTAAACCTATCATCATTTATGGAGAAAATCATCGGACTTATCGACGCGCCGTTTACGCCTTTCTATGCTAACGGAGACGTGAACCTCGAACCCATCCCTGCATACGCTAAGATGCTGCAGAAGAACGGACTCAAGGGCGTGTTCATCAACGGAAGCAGCGGCGAGGGCTATATGCTGACGCCAGAAGAGAGAATGAAACTTGCGGAAGCTTGGATTGCGGCAGCCCCCGAGGGTTTCAAGGTCATCGTACACGTGGGCAGTTGTTGTGTTCGCGAGAGTCGCAAACTTGCCGAGCACGCCCAGAAGATTGGTGCTTGGGGCATCGGAGCTATGGCGCCTCCGTTCCCGAAGATTGGCCGCATCGAAGAACTCGTGAAGTACTGCGAGGAGATTGCAGCAGGCGCTCCCAATCTGCCCTTCTATTTCTACCACATTCCTGCCTTCAATGGCGCCTTCCTGCCGATGGTGAAGTTCCTCGAAGCCGTTGACGGCCGCATCCCGAACTTTGCAGGCATCAAGTACACCTTCGAGAGCCTCTACGAGTACAACCAATGCCGGCTCTACGCCGACGGTAAGTTCGACATGCTTCACGGACAGGACGAGACCATCCTTCCCTGCCTCGCCATGGGTGGAGCAAAAGGCGGCATCGGCGGCACAACGAACTACAACGGCAAGAATCTCGTCGGCATCATAGACGCTTGGAACCGAGGCGATTTGGAGTCCGCACGTCAACTACAGGATTACTCGCAGCTCGTCATCAACGTCATCTGCCATTTCCGCGGCAACATCGTGGGCGGCAAGCGCATCATGAAGCTCATCGGTCTCGACCTCGGCCCTAACCGTACGCCCTTCCAGAACATCACGCCTGAGGAAGAGATTCAACTTAAGAAGGAACTCGACGAGATAGGCTTCTTCCAGCATTGCAACGAGTTTTAGGGCACGTCGTGAGCGAAGGTTGCCAGACACGACGCATGTTCGGCCACGACTATGCCGTGCCCGGTACATACGAAGTGACGATGGTGGTTGCCGAGCGGCGCCCCGTCTTTGGCGAGGTTGTAGGCACCACGAGAGGCGACGGCGAAAAGCCCCACCTCAAGCCCTCCGCGCTCGGACAGGCTGTTCTCGACACAGAGGTGCCGAAGATACGCCAGCACTATCCCATGGTCGATGTATGGCAGGTCTGCCTCATGCCCGACCATCTGCACATGATAGTCCGCATCAACCAGCCCCTGCCCCAAGGCAAGCACCTCGGCATCATCATCGGCGCCTTCAAGGGCGGCATCAGCCGCGCCTGGTGGCAATCAACGGCCGCCACCGCCCCTGCCTCCCCTGCCCCTTCGTCGCCCGCCGCTTGTCCCTCTGCCACCGTGCCTGCGGCGTCAGCCGCTGGCTCCGCCCCCTCTTCCCGCCCGTCCCTCTTCGAACCTGGCTACAACGACCACATCCTCATGCGCGACGGCCAGCTGGAGAACTGGAAGCGCTACCTCCGCGACAACCCGCTCCGCTACATGATGCGGCGCGAATACCCCGACCTGTTCCAGCGCGCCCTGTGCCTCACCATCGGCGGCGTGCGCTACAGCGCCTTTGGCAACCTGCTCCTCCTGCGACAGCCCGAGAAGCACCAAGTGTTCTTCCATCGCCGTACCGACGGCATCCCTACGGAAAACTCCGACTTCTGGAGGACTGAGAGCCAGCGGCTCCTTGCGGCAGCCAATAGTGGCGACGTGCTCGTCACGCCAGGCATCTCGGAATGCGAGAAGCGCATCAAGAACATGGCTCTCGAGCAGAGACTGCGATTGATACACCTGCAGGCCACGCCCATCGGCAGATACTGGAAGCCCGAGCGCAGCCGCTTCGACGCCTGTGCCGCTGGTTCGCTCCTCATCCTCGCCCCGTGGCCCGAAGATATGCCCTCGTTCGAAAGCGACTACGGCCGCTTCCATTACCTCAACACGCTAGCCGAGGCGGTCTGTGCCATCGGCCATACGACCAGCGTGGCTGTGCAAGGCTTACGCCATGCACACGGGGGCTAAAACCGATTAAAAATGTTTGACCTATGATAAAGAAAAAGCTTGTAATTATTGCCCTGTGCCTCCTTGCCCTCGCGGCACAGGCAGCGAAGCCTGTCAAGGTGGCTTGTGTGGGCAATAGCGTGACCTACGGCTACGGCCTGCAAGACCGCGAGCACGATTCCTACCCGGTTCGCTTGCAGCAGATGCTTGGCGAGGGCTACGAGGTGCAGAACTTCGGGCACTCGGGTGCTACCTTATTATATAAGGGACACCGGCCGTACATCGGCCTGCCGGAGTTCCATCAGGCGCTCGACTTCAAGCCCGATTGGGTGGTCATCCATCTTGGGCTGAACGACACAGACCCGCGCAACTGGCCCGACTGGAAGGAGGAGTTCATCCCGAACTATCGCGCCCTGATTGATTCCTTCCGACTGGTGAACCCCGAGGCACGCATCCTCGTCTGCAAGATGACGCCCATCTTCGACCGTCACCCACGCTTCCAGAGCGGCACACGCGACTGGCACGCTCAGGTTCAGAAGGCCATCGAGCAGGTGGCACACGGAGCCGGAGCACAGCTCATCGACCTCTTCACGCCCCTGCACTCGCGTCCCGACCTCTTCCCCGATGCCCTGCATCCCAATCCAGAAGGCGCGAAGATTCTG
>CACYQI010000072.1 GCA_902776455.1 uncultured Bacteroidales bacterium
CTTCTCTGTCGGTGGCGAGAAGCTCTCGGCGCTCAACCCGCCAAAGAACTATGTGATGCACAACGGCTATGGTCCCACGGAGTGTACCATCTTCACAACAACCTATCCGCTGAAGGAGTACGAGGCAGACATTCCCATCGGCAAGCCGCTCGACAACATGCGTCTCTACATCGTCGATTCGCAGTTCCACCGCTTGCCGCTTGGTGCCGCCGGCGAGCTTTGGGTGGCAGGACCGCAGGTGAGCCGTGGCTACCTGAACCGTCCGGAGAAGACTGCCGAGACCTACATCCAGAATCCTTTCATCTCTGCAGGTCATCAATCTTCAATGGTCAATGGTCAATGGTCAATGGCCAATGAGGAGAAGTATTCTCGCGTCTATCGTACTGGCGACATTGTGCGTTACCTGCCCGACGGCAACATACAGTTCGTTGGTCGCAGGGACGGACAGGTGAAGATACGCGGCTTCCGCATCGAGCTGAAGGAGGTGGAGGCCGTCATCCGCCAGTATCCGGGCATCAAGGACGCTACCGTCCAGGCTTTCGACTACGAGAACGGCGGCAAGTACATCGCAGCCTACATCGTCAGCGACGAGCAGGTGGACATCAAGGCCCTGGGCCAGTTCATCCTCGCCCAAAAGCCGCCATACATGGTGCCGGCTGCCACGATGCAGATCGACGCCATACCGCTCAACCAGAACCAGAAGGTGAACCGCAAGGCGCTGCCTGCCCCCGTCATCCAGGCCGCCGACCGAGAGTACGTGGAGCCGAAGAACGAACAGGAACGCATGTTTGCCAAAATCTTTGAAGACATCCTGCAGATGGAGAGGGTGGGGGCAACGGACAACTTCTTCGACCTTGGCGGCACGTCGCTCATGGTGACGCGTGTCATCATCGAATGCGACAAGGCGGGACTGCATGTGGCCTACGGTGACATCTTTGCCAACCCGACGCCACGCCTGCTGGCACGCTTCGTCTCGGGCGACACGGCAGAGGAGAACTTCGACGAGATTACAGGCTTCGACTATACAGCCATCAACACCCTCTTGCAGCAGAACAACATCAACGCTTTCAAGCAAGGCGAGCGTCAGGAGCTGGGCACAGTCTTGCTGACCGGTGCCACAGGCTATCTGGGCATCCATGTCCTGCGCGAACTGATTGATTCCGAAGCCACCAGCATCTATTGCCTGGTGCGTGGCGAGACGGTGGAGAAGGCCGAAAGCCGTCTCCGCACGTTGCTCTTCTACTACTTCGCCGACTCGTTCAAGACGCTCTTCGGCAAGCGGTTGCACGTCATCCTTGGCGACGTCACCGAGGACCTCCGTTCCGTATGTTGCGTTGCCAACGCAACAATCTCAACCGTCATCAACTGCGCTGCCAACGTGAAGCACTTCTCGAAGGGCACCGACATAGAGGACGTGAACATCGGAGGCGCTCGCCGTTGCGTAGAGCTTTGCCTGAAGACGGGCGCACGCCTTGTCCATGTCTCCACCACCAGCGTGGGCGGAACCTCCATCAACGGCTATCCGGCAGCCGATGTCTTGCTCAACGAGCAGCGCCTCTACTTCGGGCAGTACCTGGGCAACCAGTACACGTACTCCAAGTTCATGGCCGACCGCATCATCCTCGACGCTGTGGCCCTGCACGGCCTCAACGCCAAAATCATGCGCGTGGGCAACCTCGCAGCCCGAAGCACCGACGGTGAGTTCCAGGTTAACTTCCAGTCGAACAGCTACATGGGCCGCATCCGTGTCTATAACATGCTTGGCTGTTGTCCGTTTGCCGACTTCGATGCGCCCGCCGAGTTCTCCCCCATCAACGAGACCGCCCGTGCTATCGTCCTGCTGGCATCAACGCCGAAGGAATGCGTCGTCTTCCATCCCTACAACAACCACGTTGAGTTGATGGGCGACATCCTCACCCAACTGGGCAAGATAACAGGCGGCATCCGCTTCGTTGACCCGCAGGAGTTCGAGGAGGTCATGGAGGAAGCCAAGAACGACCCGCAGAAAGCGAAGGCGCTCTCCAGCATGCTGGCCTACAAGGACATGGCGCACGGACAGAAGTCGGCCATGGTGGACCGCCAAAACAACTACACGTCGGAGGTTCTCCATCGCTTGGGCTTCTACTGGAGCACCACCTCGCAGGATTACATCGAGCGTATGCTGACGGCCATCGCTGGCTTCGGATTCTTCGAATAGCCCATAGGCCCCATAGGCCCCATAGGCTCCATAGGCCTCATTGGCCCCATAAGCCCCATTGGCCTCATTCGCCTCATTCGCCCCATTGGCCTCACAGGCCTTTGGGGTGATTGGCTAATGGCCTTGAGGCCGTTTTCCCCCAGCGGCAATCGCTCCGAAAAATCCTTACAGCAAAATTCCTCTCTTGCAGGGTCTCGGAGGCTCTTAGCGTGCCGTCTCGTTCAATACTCCACGTTGCGTCGGCCGATGCTCCACGTTGCATCGCCTTTTCCTCCACGTTAACTTTCCCCTTTCAACTTTCAATTTTCCCCTTCATTCTTTGTTCCGTTTGTCGGCACTATGTGCCGACCTGACACTATCTTACCACGCCTTCGTCGAAAGCCCCTTTGTAACCCATTGATTATCACACGCCATTCGATTTAAGCCCGCTTCTCGCCTTCGGTGGACCAAAGTGCCACAACGGCGAAAAGAAACCGTCAGAGCGCGTCCGATTGCGAACTTTCTTTACAAACTATTGTTGTCCTGGGAAAGAGCGCCTCTACTTATGCGCCTATTGTTCGGCTCTCCTGTCGAAAAGCAACTAATGAGGACTTGGCTAAAGTCTCGAAGAGACGAAAGACCATAGACGGGTGTGAAACCCCCGGTAATGATGCAACGACAGAAAAAGCCCCGACGGGGGCGACAGAGTTCTTTAATGTGCTGTTGCCAAACCAACCACGGCTTTCTGTCGCCCCTTAGGGCTTACTCTAGTTCTGCTACTTTGTTCCGGGGGGGTACCCCCGTCTGTGTTCTTTCGCGCCCTCGGCGCTTTTTTAGCGGACAACAATAAAAAGAACCACTTTTTTTGCAGTTCTTTCTTCTTTCTTAAATTTTCTTCGTACCTTTGCAGCATGAAAAAGGTAGTTTACATTCACGGCTTTGCCTCGGCAGGCAGCACAGGCTCTGCCACGCAGATGCGCAACCATCTCTATCCCAAGGGAGTGCAGGTGCTGAGTCCCGACGTGCCGGTAAGCCCTTTGGAGGCCATCGCCTTCCTGAAATCCTTCGTGCAGCAGGAGCAGCCCGACCTCATTGTGGCCACCAGCATGGGCGCGATGTACGCCGAGCAACTCAGGGGCTTCAAGAGGATTCTCGTCAATCCCTCCTTCCACATGGCAAGGTCGCTGACGTTCAGAGGCTTGGGCCGACGCGAGTTCCGCAACAAAAGGCAGGACGGCGCTACTGAGTTCAAGGTCGATAAGCAGATGATTCAGGAGTTTCAACAGGTGGAGAAAGAGAGCTTCAAAGGCATCGACGCGCAGGAAAAAGCGCTCGTTTGGGGACTCTTCGGCACGCAAGACAACCTCGTCAACTGCCAGGCCGACTTCCTCAAGCACTACGGACGGGAGCAGATGCAACTCTTTGAGGGTGAGCACTTCCTCAACGACAAAGTGCTGAGCAAAGTAGTCCTGCCGCTCGTAGAGAGAAGCCTCAGCCCCGACCCCTCCAGCCTCTCCTAAATCCTCCCCTAAAGGGACGGACTTCTGCCTCTCCGAGGAGAGGGGATACAAGGAGTAAATAGCTAAATTATTAAATTGTACATAAATCGTAAATAGTAAATCGTCAAATCGTAAATTAATTAGGATCGTCAAATCGTAAATAAAAAAGATGTTTGAGAACTTAAGCGAACGGCTCGAGCGGTCGTTCAAGATACTGAAAGGCGAAGGCAAGATAACTGAGATAAACGTTGCCGAAACGCTGAAGGACGTGCGTCGTGCCCTGCTCGATGCCGACGTCAACTACAAGGTGGCAAAGTCGTTCACCGATACCGTCAAGCAGAAAGCCATGGGGCAGGACGTCCTCACAGCCGTCAAGCCACAGCAGTTGATGGTGAAAATCGTTCACGACGAACTGGCTGAACTCATGGGCGGCGAGACAACCGACCTGAACCTCAAGGGACATCCCGCTATCATCCTCATGGCAGGCCTCAACGGTGCAGGTAAGACCACCATGAGCGGCAAGCTGGCCAAACTGCTCCACGAGAAGCGAAGCAAGAACCCGCTGCTGGCTGCCTGCGACACCTTCCGCCCGGCTGCCATGGAGCAACTCCGCGTCCTGGGCGAACAAGTGGGCGTGCCTGTCCATCTCGAAGAGGGAGCCACCGACCCCGTGCTCGTCGCCAAGAACGCCATTCAGCACGCCAAGGCACAAGGCTTCGACGTCGTCATCATCGATACCGCTGGCCGTCAGGCCGTTGACGAAGAGCTGATGCAGCAGATTCAGGACATACGCGACGCCGTTGACCCCGACGAGATACTCTTCGTCGTCGATGCTATGACGGGCCAGGATGCCGTCAACACCGCTAAAGTCTTCAACGACCGACTCGACTACTCGGGCGTCATCCTCACCAAGCTCGACGGCGATACCCGTGGCGGCGCAGCTCTCAGCATCCGCAGCGTCGTCAACAAACCCATCAAGTTCGTCGGCACAGGCGAGAAGATGGAAGCCCTCGACCCTTTCCACCCCAGCCGAATGGCCGACCGCATACTCGGCATGGGCGACATCGTATCGCTCGTGGAACGTGCCCAGGAGCAGTACGACGAAGAGGAAGCACGACGGCTGGAGAAGCGCATTCAGAAGAACCAGTTCGACTTCAACGACTTCTACAAGCAGATACAGCAGATAAAGAAGATGGGCAACCTGAAGGACTTGGTCGGCATGATACCCGGCGTGGGCAAGGCCGTCAAGGACCTCGACATCAACGACGATGCCTTCAAGAACATCGAAGCCATCATCCTCAGCATGACGCCAAAGGAGCGCACCCATCCCGAATGCCTCAACACGAGCCGCAGAACACGCATCGCCAAAGGCTCCGGCACCAACATACAGGAGGTGAACAAGCTCATCAAGCAGTTCGACCAGACACGCAAGATGATGAAGATGGTGACGGACAAAAGCAAGATGCAGCAAATGGCAGGCATGATGAAAGGACGAATGCCGAAGATGTAAAAATAGTAAATAGTAAATCGTCAAGTCGTAAATAAATAAGATGTTGTTGATAGACGGCAAACAGACTGCTGCCACCATCAAGGCAGAGATAAAGAAAGAAGTAGAGGACATCGTGGCTCGCGGCGGCAAGCGTCCGCACTTGGCAGCCATCCTTGTCGGCCACGACGGCGGCAGCGAGACGTATGTCCGCAACAAGGTTCTTGCTTGCGAGGCTTGCGGCTTCCAGAACACCTTGCTCCGCTTCGAGGACGACATCACCGAGGAGGTACTCCTGGAGTGTGTGGCACGCTTGAATAGCGACGACGATGTCGATGGTTTCATCGTGCAACTCCCTCTGCCTAAGCACATCAGCGAGCAGAAGGTCATAGAAGCCATCGACTATCGCAAGGACGTGGACGGCTTCCATCCCATCAACGTCGGACGCATGTCCATCGGCCTTCCCTGCTACATCAGCGCTACGCCGAAGGGCATCCTCGAGCTGCTTCGTCGCTACGAGATACCCACCAGCGGCAAGAAGTGCGTCATCCTCGGCCGAAGCAACATCGTGGGCAAACCCATGGCACAGCTTATGATGCAGAAGCAGTACGGCGACGCCACCGTTACCGTCTGCCACAGCCGTTCCGCAACCCTCAAGGAAGAGTGCCTGCGGGCAGACATCATCATCGCTGCCATCGGCCAGCCAGCCTTCCTCAAAGCCGACATGGTGAAGGAGGGAGCCGTCGTCATCGACGTAGGCACCACCCGCGTTCCCGATGCAACGAAGAAGAGCGGCTTCCGTCTGCAAGGCGACGTTGACTTCGAGCACGTAGCACCCCGTTGCTCCTACATCACGCCTGTTCCCGGTGGGGTAGGGCCTATGACTATCTGCATGCTCATGCTCAACACCCTCGCAGCAGGAAAACAGCTTTATTATAAAAGGTGAAAAAGGGAAAGTTGAAAATTGAAAGTTGAAAATTGAAAGTTGAGAGTTGAAAGTTGAAAGTTGAAAGTTGAAAAGGGAAAGTTGAGAGTGGAAAGTTGAGGATTGGTAGTTGAAAAGGTGAAACAGGAGAATACACATAGAACGCATAGAAGCAAGAAGACATTGCTTGTCCTGCTCTTTTTCCTATTCCCTTTCTCGCCCTTTCAGCTTTCAACTTCCAATTTTCCACTCTCAACTTTCCATTTTCAACTTTCAACTTTCCATTTTCAACTTTCCCCTTTACACGCAGAAGGCCGCTTCCGTAAGAAGCTGGAGCGAGTGGACAGCCTGCTTGCCGTCCGCTACCTTCGCACATCATTCGATACGAACTATGTGGCGAGGCCCGAAGGACGACTGACATTGAAAATCAGAGGAAACCAGACGGGCAACTCCGTCCATGCGAAAGGAACGGTGAACGACCTCCACTTCAAATCCGACCTGAGCACCAGCCACAAGACCACCATCTCCCTTGCCGCAGCCTATCGGGGCATAGCCCTCAGCTACTCCCTCAATCCGGCCAAGCTGGGCGGCTTCTACAAAGACTACGAACTGAACATCGACTACTACGGCAGCCGCTTCTGTATCAATGCCAACTATCAGCGTGCCTCCTCATTGTCGGGCAACATAGAGTATGGCGAAGAATTGCGTAGAATGGAGAAAAACGATGCCAGAATGAAAATGTACAACATCACGGCCTACTACATCTTCAACCATCGCCGCTACTCCGTTGCCGCTCCCTTCACGCAGAGCTATATCCAGCGACGCTCGGCAGGCTCGTGGCTTGCAGGCATCAGCTATCAGGGCGGAAACATCAAGGCAAGCGACGAACTGAAAGAGAGAAGACCCGAAGCAAAAGACATTCGCATCAGCTTCGGACATTTCGGCATCGGCGGCGGCTACGGCTACAATCTCGTACTGGCAAAGAAGTGGCTCTTCCACATCTCAGCCATGCCCACCTTTATCGTTTACAATCGCAATAAAATCACCGTCAACGACGAGCGTCGGAACGTAGGCCGCATGCGGTTCAACATGTTGTTCAACGAGCGAGCAGCCATCGTCTATAACTTCTCGCCGCGCTACTTTGCCGGAGCCACCCTCGTGATGAGCAACACCCTCTTCAACGACAAAGCCGTCACCGTCAACCAGAACAAATGGGTAGTCCGCGCCTTCGTCGGCATGCGCCTCTGGAAGTGAAGCCTTGTCTATGAGTGGCTCGACCTACACCGCGACGAACTAATGGAGAACTGGGAACGCCTGTCGAACAGCGAGGCTGCCAAGAAGATAGACCCACCTGATTTTTTGTCTATACTGTTACAATCATCATCTCGTGTGCTAATCGATGTAGGCCTTGTGCTATCTTCTGAGCCTGTTTGGGTCGTGGCTTGCTGATGCCAGAAGCATAGTGTGCAAGCTGCTTTTGGTTGATACCTGTAATAGTCTCCAGTGAGGAAAAAGAAAATATTCCTCTGTAAAAATCCAGAAGTGACTGAACATTGAACTTGTAGATGAGTTCGTAATCCCCATCAAATACAGATGGATATTTGTCTCCGTCCTCCTTCGCACAATCTACATAGAATTTAATACTGTCTTCGACTTCTTTCTTGAACTGCTCAAAGTCACCAGAGCATGCGACAACCCATCCTGGGAGAAGGTCGCAAGCGCAACTGTAACCATTTTCGGTACGTGCGGTGTTCATAATCACGGTTGTCATAAATATATAATTTTGTTGTAGCTTTCTTTCTGGGAGTGGCATAAACCATTTGGAATCTTTGTCGCCACCTAGAACAACCTCTATCATCAAATATTGAGATTGGAAAAGAGTTTGTTAAAACTCTAGCCCCGATTGCTCCTCAATGCTTTTCAGGAGGTCACCGTACACATCATCATTACCAGTGCCATTAATTGTTACTTTTCCATGCTTTGTAGGGTGAACGTATTGGGCGTGACTCCCTACTTGATGCTTGAGTATCCACCCATCATCTTTCAATGCTTTCAGAATCTTCCTTGCTTTAATTACTTTCATGGAGTACTTATTTTCCTGCAAAGGTAGTGATATTACTACGAATAAACAAATAATCTAAAGAAAAAATAACCAATTTACTATTATTTTTCTTCTTTTAAGATATTATCGTTCCAATGAATACACTAATACATACGAGGAAGCCAAGCAGTTGTATTGGAATATGCCGATGCGTTGCTATGGTATCAGCAGCAGAAAATAGCGTCATCAGTTTATATTTTCTTCATCTTTGTCATTTGTTACTTCTCAATTCTCCCTTTGCTGATAAACCTCAAGAAATTGTGCCGGAGTTATTACACGCGTTGAAGCGTTCTGGCTAACTTTCTTCCCTTGCTGCACGAATCTCTGCATTGATTTCTTCCAGCGTCATCTCCGAATCTATCCTTACTGTTACTGCAGACTGTGCCATAATCTTAATTAATTATTTTATGACGGCATTTTGCCACTATTCCGATGGCAAAATTACAATTATTCTCTGATACAACCAAACGATTCAGCGATTATTTGCCCCCAAAATAGAAGTTTCGAGTCTTTTTCTCTAATCCGTTTCTATTTTATTTTTCTGAAAAATCATGTTCAAGCCTACATGCCTACATAAAATGCGTCGCAAGCCCGATGAATAAAGGGAAAACGTCAAATCAAAGCCTACATAAAGCCTACATACATAACATTATTCAAAATTAATAAATTCAAAATACCTCTCAGTCGCATTTTATATGCAGGCTTATGTAGGATTTATGTAGGCTTCATGTAGGCTTGAAAATGCAACAAACCCTTTATTCATGCGGCATTCCGTAGATTTTATGTAGGCATGTAGGCTATTTATAAGATTTCTCTTTTCAATATCTCACTTTTTCACCTTTTATTACTCCACGGAGCATCGGCTCACACTCCACGGAGCATCGGCTCACACTCCACGGAGCATCGGCTCACACTCCACGTTGCATCGGCTCACACTCCACGGAGCATCGGCTCACACTCCACGGAGATTTCGTCAACTTAACACGTGAAGTTGGCTAACTTAACACGTGAAGTTTTTGTTTTCCACATCGAAAGACAGAATAAAACGAAGGGGATTTCAGGGTTTTACACAAATCCACAGTCCCTGTTAAGAGAACTGCTGATTTCTTTTATAAAAATATATATGGCAATTTTCGACAAAAGGAGCTGAAAACATATGAAGCTGATCTGTTCTAAAAGTAATCTGCTGAAAAGCATCAATATTTCCATGAAGGCAGTTCCTTCCAGAACGACCATGACCATTCTGGAATGTATTCTGATCGATGCTTCTTCCAGTCAGATCAAATTTATTTCAAATGATATGGAACTGGGTATAGAAACCATCACGGAAGGCATGATCCTGGAAAAAGGTATCGTTGCTGTGGATGCAAAGATATTTTATGAAATCATACGTCGTCTTCCCGACAGTGATGTATCCATTGAGAGCGACAGTAATTATGTTCTTACGATAAAATGTGAAAAAGCGAATTTCAGGATTCCGGGAAAGTCTGGAGAGGATTTTACATATCTTCCTATCATCGACAGAGATCATTCTCTTACGATATCTCAGTTTACCCTTAAAGAAATGATCCGTCAGACGATTTTTTCCATAGCCGTGAATGAAAATAATCCGATGATGACAGGTGAACTGATAGAAATAAAAGATCATTACCTGAAAATGGTTTCTCTGGATGGACACAGAATATCGATACGACGGACGGAACTGAAAAAGGATTATCCGGATACTAGTGTTGTCGTTCCCGGAAAAACACTGAATGAAATCAGCAAAATCCTTTCAGGTGAAATGGATGATCAGGTCAGTATTTATTTTACGCGGAATCATATCATGTTT
>CACYQI010000073.1 GCA_902776455.1 uncultured Bacteroidales bacterium
TAAGTCCCTACCCGTCCCATGGGACGGTCAGGTCTCATTTGCGGATGCAAAGGTACGACTTTTCCTGAAACCGGCAAAGACTTCGGCCACTTTTTTGCATGGCAAACGATATAAAGGGGACATATACATTATATATATAATACGCGCGCGAAAGATGGGAAGGGGAAGAACGAGGCTGATGGGGCTGATGGGGAAGGCGGGGGTGCGATGGCATCGCACCATACGGGACGGGGAACTGGGAAGGGGGACTGCGCCTGAAGATGCGGGAGGGGACTGAAGGCCTCTTGGAGTTTTCTTTAGTGGGGTTATGGCGGTTGGGAGTAAAGATTTTGCGGTTTTCCTTTTTCTTTTCGTGGCTTTTTCGTACCTTTGCATCTGTTTACAATACAAAAAGGCATCAAGAGACATGACATATTTACTGCAAGCCACGCCTTTGAAGGCGGGGAAAGAGGTTATCGAGGCTGCGAAGAACGGCCAGATCGACGAGCTGGTAGCACAGGTCACGAAGACAGGCATCGAGATGGGCAAAAGCCTTTTGTTCGCCATTGTTCTTGCCGTGGTGGGACGCTACGTTATCAAGTTCATCAACAAGATGGTGGCGAGGATGCTGGAGCGGCGAGATGTGGAGCCGACGGTGCAGTCGTTCCTAAAGAGTTTCGTCAACATCACTCTTATCACGCTGCTCATCATCATGGTGGTTGGCACGCTTGGTGTGAACACGACGAGCCTTGCTGCCTTGCTGGCATCGGCCGGTCTGGCTGTGGGCATGGCGCTGAGCGGAAACTTGCAGAACCTGGCTGGCGGCATCATCCTACTGTTCCTGAAGCCCTTCAAGGTGGGGGACTTCATCGAGGCGCAAGGCGTGAGCGGCACGGTCAGGGCTATCCAGATTTTCCATACCATCTTGACTTCTCCTGACAACAAAGAGCTGTTCATCCCCAACGGTGCGCTTTCAAGCGGCAACATCACGAACTACACGAAGAACGACCTGCGGCGAGTGGATTTCTCGATTAGTGTGGAGTACGGCACAGAAGCAGAGAAGGTGAAGCAGGTGACGCTGTCTCTGCTCCGGAACGACAGTCGCATCATGCAGGAACCGGCGCCCTTCATCGCCATAAAGGAGCTGGGGGACAATGGCGTCATCTACGTCATCCGAGTCTGGGCAAAGGCATCCGACTACTGGAATGTCTTTTTCGACACGACCGAGCGCATCTATACTGAGTACAACAAGGAAGGCATCCAGTTCCCGTTCCCGCAGTTGCAGATTCACCAGACCCACCCCCTAACCCCTCCCTTGCAGAGAGGGGAGTAGTTTGCAATTGCGCCCTCTCTCCTACTCTACCCTTGGAAGGAGGGCAAATGGCAGATAGTTAAATGATTAAATGGTTAAATGGTTTTATGGAAGGATACATACAGAAGCGACATAAAGGCAGCATCAAGCGGTTCGTACAGACGCTGACGCTTCGCTCCGACGAGGAGGCCAGGCGCGAGTACATCAAGTGGCACTCGCCTGAATACAACTGGAAGGAGATTCGCGACGGCATCCGAGAGGTCGGCATCCTCGAGATGGAGATATACATCCTGGGCAACCTTCTGGTGATGATAGTTGACGCTCCCGAGGATTTCTGCTGGGACGAAGCGATGGCGCGACTTGCCACGTTGCCCCGACAGGCTGAATGGGAGGCCTTCGTCAGCCAGTTTCAGGGCTGCGATGCCGATGCCACGAGCGACGAGAAGTGGCAGATGATGGAACGGATGTTCTACCTGTACGAATAATTTAAGAAGTTAAAAATGAATTTAAACAGGAAGTTAAGCCAGCAAGCTGGCTGGGAGTTAAGCACTACGTGCTGGACAATACTTACTCGGCTGCCAAAGCTATCGTCCACAAGCAAAGCGAGTTAACTTCCATGAGCGAAGCGAATTAACTCCGATTCTAACTTCCATTTTTACTACCAAAACGAAATGAATTGACGATGAAAACACTCGAAAGACGATACTTCCTGCCTTTTGCGCTTGTCTCCGTGCTGTTCTTGCTTTGGGGACTTGCCAATAACATGACCGACACGCTGCTGGCGGCCTTCAAGAAAGTGATGAAGATGAGCGATACTGAGACCTCGCTCATCCAGTTTGCCTTCTACGGCTCCTACTTCTGCTTTGCCTTGCCTGCAGCCCTTTTCATCAAGCGTTTTTCCTACAAGCACGGCATTCTGCTGGGCCTGCTGCTCTATGCGGGCGGCGCCATCCTGTTCTATCCTGCCGCACTTGCCGAGAGCTACCCGTTCTACCTCGTCGCCATCTACATTCTGGCAGGCGGCTGCTCCGTGCTCGAAACGACGGCCAATCCCTACATCCTCTCCATGGGTTCGCCCGAGACGGCAACCCGAAGGCTGAACATCGCCCAGTCGTTCAACCCCATAGGCAGCATCATGGGCATCCTGCTGAGCCAGCAGTTCATCCTTCGCGACATATCGCTCTTCAGCATCTCCGAGACGTATATGGCGCTTGGCTTTGTGCTGATAGCCATCATGGCCGTGATGGCCTTCTCGCGGATGCCTGCCGGAAAGGACAGCGGCGGAGGCAACGTAGGGGCGTTCTTCAGGCGACTGTTCCGCAACCGCCGCTACACGTGGGGCGTCGTGGCACAGTTCTTCTACGTCGGCGCACAGATAGGGGTATGGTCGTTCACTATCCGGCTGGTGATGCAGGAACTGGGCATCGCGGAGAAGGACGCAGCGAGCTACTATCTGGCCAGCATCGTGCTGTTCTGCGTGGCACGTTTCTTCTTCACCTGGCTGATGAAGTTCTTCCGTCCGTCGAGGCTCATGGCATGTGCCGCAGCAGCCGACATCGTGCTCTGTCTCATTGTGATACTGATGAGCGGAAGCGGAATGCTGGCCGTCGTGGCACTCGTTCTCGTCAGCTTCTTCATGTCGCTGCAGTTCCCCACCATCTACGGCATAGCCCTCGATGGCGTGGGCGACGACGCAAAGATAGGTGCTTCGGGACTCATCATGGCCATCCTGGGCGGAGCATTGCTCACGCCGCTTCAGGGCACGGTCAGCGACGCATGGGGCGTCTCCATGTCGTACGTCGTGCCGCTCTTCTGCTTCGTAGTGGTGCTGGGGTACAGCGTATTCAATTCAAAATTCAGAATTCATAATTCATAATTATGACTACGTCTGACTATGCCCTGCACCTAAACGAGAGAATTATTATGAATTATGAATTAATCATTATGAATTAAATCATGAAGGTATTTGTCAGCGGTTGCTACGACTTGCTGCACAGCGGACACGTGGAGTTCTTCCGCCAGGCAGCCCAGTACGGCGACCTCTATGTAGGCATCGGTTCGGATGCCACCATTCTGAAGTACAAGAACCACAAGACGTTCTACCCCGAACAGGAGCGTCTCTTCATGGTGCAGAGCATCCGGTACGTGAAGCAGGCCTTCATCAACAAGGGCAGCGGCGTGATGGACTTCGTGCCGACCGTGGAGGCGCTGAAGCCCGACCGCTTCGTGGTGAATGCCGACGGCGCGAGCGACGAGAAACGACGCTTCTGCGAGGAGCACGGCATAGAGTACATCGTGCTCGAGCGCACCCCGGCCGAAGGGCTTGACGCACGTTCAAGCACGAACCTGAAGGCACAGATCTGCCAGATACCCACCCGCCTCGACCTGGCCGGCACATGGATTGACCAGCCCTACGTCAGCTGCTTTGCTCCCGGCTGGGCGCTGACGATTTCGCTCATTCCGAACTTCGAAGTGAGGGAACGATGCGGCCTCTCCACCTCCACACGCAACCAGATACGGAAGATCTGGCCACTACATCTTCCCGACATGGATGCCGAGATGCTGGCCAAGCTCGTGTTCTGCTTCGAGAACGACCCCGAGCGGAGCGACGGCATCATCAGCGGCGCACAGGACGCCATCGGCATCTGCGTGCCCGGACTCTGTCGCCACCACTACGATGCCCGCTACTGGCCCGACAAGATTGAGCAATGCCACGACGAGCGGGTGCTCAGTTGGCTGGAAAGCCACCTGTGCCTCGTGCCGATGTTCCCCCGCAGGCCGGGGTGCTCGGTGGTAGAAGGGAAAGACATTACGGAAGAAAAGGTAAAGGCTTTGGCCAAGGCAGCCGACGACTGCTGGGATGCCATCATGGCAACCGACCTGCAGGCCTTCGCCTCCGCCTACAAAGCCTCGTTCGAGGCGCAGGTCAGCATGTTCCCCGCCATGATACAGCCGGGCGTGCAGGACTACATCGACCGCTACGGCGCGATGGATGGCGTGCTGGCCTGGAAGATGCCCGGAGCCGGCGGAGGAGGCTACCTGGCTCTCGTCCTCGACAACAGCGAAACTTTCTGCCAAAAGCACGAAGAAGCCATCCCCCTCAGCATACGAAGATAGCCCCTATTGGGTACCCGAGAAAACACTCCGTGGAGTATCGCCCGATGCTCCGTGGAGCGTAAGCCGATGCTCCGTGGAGGAAAGGCCGACGCTCCGTGGAGCGTAAACCGATGCTCCACGGAGCGTAGAAGTCCCCCCTTAGTCGTCCATGCCGATGAGCACGCCCTTGTTGTTGAATTTTAGGTCGATGTCGTTCGAAAGCTCGATGTCGTAGCCGTAACGCTCCTTGTCGATTGTCGTTACAGTACAGCCGGGGAAGTTGGCCTTCACGTACTCCTGGATAGCGTCGGGAACGAAGCATGCGGGCACAGCGGCAGCCTTGCACTCGATTTTTGTCCACACGCCCTTCTTCGTAAACTCAATCTTCGTCCCGTCGGCCAGTCGGCACTCGTAGATGCTTCCGTCCTTCTCGGCATAAAGTATCTTTTGGTCCTTGAAGTTGGTCTGTACGAAAGTCTTGACAGCCTTTGGGAGCTGCTCTACGGGAATCGGGGTGTCGTCGGCCATGATGCTCGACGAAACAAGGCACATCAGCGCCATGAGGAAATACTTCATCTGTTTCATAATTAAAATGTTTAAGTTTCGGAATTAATAAAATGAAGTTAAAAGGGGAGTTATGCGCTTCGCGCAGGAAGTAAAGCCAGCAAGCTGGCTGGACGCGAGCTTCAGTAACTGCAGTTTGATTATTAATGGGTTATCAATCGTCCACGTCAATATCGACAATCTCGCCATCGCTGTCGAACTCGTACTCTATGTGGTTGTCGAACCTCACTTCATAATGGGTCTTGAAGTTCTTCTGCTCCTTCTTCACGTAGAGCACCTTGGCATCGGGCATGTTTTCCTCAATGTACATCTGGGCTGCTGGAGGGAGCTGCTCCACGGTAAGAACCTTCTTGCGGTCTATCTCACAGCCGGTTGCGAGCAACAAGACAGCCGTCGCAACCAATAGCAATTGGATTTTCTTCATAGCCTTTTATGGTTGAATTTGTACTAATTCTTGTGCAAATTAACGAAGAAAAATGCACTCTGCCAAAGAATTGCGTGCGTTTTTTGTATTATTAACGTTTCGCCTGCAAAAACATCACACGTGAACTTTGCCGACTTAACACGTTAACTTGGCCGACTTAACACGTGAAGTTGGCCGACTTCGCCTGCAAGGTTATTTGAGATGATTAGCAAAATAAAATATCGCTGTTCGTGGAAATCTTGAGCACCTCAGTAAATGTGCTAATCCATAGCCTTTCCTGACGAAAAGCAGCTAATAGGAGCTTACTCAAAAGTCTCGTAGAGACGACAGACTACAGACGGGGGCGCAAGCCCCCGGTAAGTGTACAACGACACGGGAAGTCCCGAAGGGACGACAGAGATTGATGCTGGTTGTTCCTAAACAAGCTAGACATTCTGTCGCCTCTTCAAGGCTTACTATTGTTCTATGGCGCTGTCCCGGGGGGTACACCCCCGTCTGTGGTCTTTCGTGCCTTCGGCACTTTTTTAGCAGACGGTAATAAAAATAAAACCCACAACCCTTTCGATAATTCAGATATTTGTCGTACCTTTGTCGTTAAATTAGTAATGAATCAGGAAATGAACACAACTGAGTTCTTTACCGACGAAGAGCGCGGACGCGTGGAAGCCGTTCAGCGCCAAATCTTTAACCTCGCCGCCGATGTGATAGAGGATGGCGACAAAGAGAAACTCAGAGCATATCTCGTCGAAGCAGCCGAGAAAGGAATGCTTCAGCGCGACGCCTTCGGCATCAACCCCATCGTTAAGGACCTGGAGACAGCCCTCATCGTGGCCGAAGAGACGGGATTGTCGCGAGGCAGCGTACTCGGCGTGCTGCTCAACTCCATCGTCAAGAGCGGAGCCGCAACCATCGACGACATCCGGCGCGACTTCGGCGACGAGGTGGCACACATCCTGCATGGACTGATGCGCATCCGCGAGGTCTATGCCAAGAGCGCCACGGTGGGCAGCGAGAACTTCCGCAGCCTGCTCGTCACCTTCGCCGAGGACATGCGCGTCATCCTCATCATGATAGCCAACCGCGTCTGCATCATGCGACAGATAAAGGACACGGAGAACGTCGAGGCACAACGCAAGGTGTCGATGGAAGCAGCCTATCTCTACGCTCCGCTGGCCCACAAGCTCGGCCTCTACAAGCTGAAGAGCGAGCTGGAAGACCTCAGTCTGAAGTACCTCGAACACGATGCCTACTACCACATCAAGGAGAAGCTGAACGAGACGAAACGCAGCCGCGACGCCTACATCGAACGCTTCCTCAAACCTCTCGACAAGAAGCTTCAGGCCGCAGGGCTGCACTATCACATGAAAGGTCGCACGAAGAGCATACATTCCATCTGGCAGAAGATGCAGAAACAGCACGTCGATGTCGATGGCGTCTATGACCTCTTCGCCATCCGCATCATTCTCGATTCGCCCCCGGAACGCGAGAAGATGGAGTGCTGGCAAGTGTTCAGCATCATCACCGACATGTACCAGAGCAACCCGAAACGCATGCGCGACTGGCTCTCGGTGCCCAAGAGCAACGGCTACGAAAGCCTCCACATCACCGTCCTCGGCCCCGAACAGAAGTGGGTGGAAGTGCAGATCCGCACGGAACGCATGGACGACATCGCCGAGCACGGCCTTGCTGCCCATTGGCGCTACAAGGGCATCCGCTCGGGCGAAAGCGGGGTGGAGGAATGGCTGGCTGGCGTGCGTAGTGCGCTGGAAGCCAACGACGACGCACAGCTCATGGACCAGTTCCGCCTCGACCTGAAGGAAGACGAGGTCTTCGTCTTTACCCCCAAGGGCGACATCTTCAAACTTCCGATGGGAGCTACGGTGCTCGACTTCGCCTACCACATCCACTCCAAGGTGGGAAACCATTGCGTCGGAGCACTCATAGGCGGCAAGAACGTCACCATCCGGCAGAAGCTGCAGAGCGGAGACCAAGTGGAAATCCTGACCAGCAACAGCCAGACGCCCAAACAGGACTGGCTGAACATCGTCACCACCACAAGGGCAAGGGCTAAGGTCCGCCAGTGCCTCAAGGAGATGGAAAGCAGTCAGGCCCTCCTGGCCAAGGAGGAACTGGAGCGCAAGATGAAGAACAAGAAGCTCGACTACGAGGAGCCTGTCCTCATGCACACCATGACGAAGCTCGGCTATCGCATCGTCACCGACTTCTACGCAGCCCTGGCCGACGGCAAACTCGACATGAACACGGTGCTCGAAGCCTACGCCCAGCAGCAACGCTTCGACCATGGCGAGGCCGAGAAGACAGCTCCCACACAGAGCGCAGACCAGTTCGTCATGCCCCCCGACAAAGCACTCCCCCTAAAGGGAGATGGGGCATCATCCGACGTCCTCGTCATCGACCAGAACCTCAAAGGCCTTGACTTCCAGCTGGCCCGCTGCTGCCAGCCCGTCTATGGCGACGACGTCTTCGGTTTCGTCACCAGCGGCGGAGGCATCAAGATACATCGCGAGGACTGCCCCAACGCCCCGCAGATGCGCCAACGCTTCGGCTATCGCATCGTCCGTGCCAAATGGGCTGGCAAGCGAGGCAGCCAGTACCCCATCACGCTCCACGTCATCGGAAACGACGACATCGGCATCGTCAACAACATCACCAACATAATAAGTAAGGAAGAGAAGATACTGCTCCGCAGCATCAGCATAGACAGTCACGACGGCCTCTTCAACGGCACACTCACCGTCATGCTCGACGACGTGGGCCGCCTCACACAGCTCATCAAGAAACTTAAGACCGTGAGAGGCGTGAAGAACGTCTCGCGAAGCTGACCGACCTACATCAAAATGAAGATAGTTATCCTTGACGGCTACACAGCCAACCCGGGCGACCTCTCGTGGGACGGGCTGAAAGAGCTGGGCGAACTTCAGGTCTATGACCGCACTTCGCCCGAAGAGCTGCTCCCTCGCGCCCAAGGAGCTCAAGTGCTGCTCACCAACAAAGTCATCATCAACGCCGACGCGATGGCCGCCCTACCCCAGCTGCGCTACATCGGAGTGCTGGCCACGGGCTACAACGTCGTTGACGTCGCAGAGGCACATCGACGCGGCATCGTCGTGACGAACATACCTGCCTACAGCACCATGTCGGTGGCTCAAATGGTAATGGCACACCTGCTGAACATCACAAACAGCATCGCCCTTCATGCCGAAGCCGTAAGGAACGGCGAATGGGAAAGAAGCAAGGACTTCTGCCTCACCCCAACCCTCTCCAAAGAAGAGGGAGACCCGACGCACCCTTCCACCCCTCCTTCGGAGAGGAAGGGAGAGGCTTCTCTCATCGAACTGGACGGCCTGACCTTCGGTATCGTAGGCCTCGGCAACATAGGGATGCAGGTGGCGAAGATGGCACAGGCATTCGGCATGCTGGTAATGGCCGTGACAAGCAAGAAGGAAGACGTGCTCCGGCCTTTAGGCATACACAAGGCATCGGGCTACGGGCAGTTGTTCAGCGAGGCGGATGTCGTGAGCCTGCATTGTCCCCTTACCCCCGAGACGCACCACCTCGTGAACCGTGAACGCCTCGCTCTGATGAAGCCGACCGCCATCATCATCAACACCGGCCGCGGCCCGCTCATCGACGAACAGGCCCTTGCCGATGCCCTCACCGAGGGAAAACTCTATGCCGCCGGCATCGACGTACTGACCGAAGAGCCGCCCCGCCACGGCAGCCCGCTCATCTCGGCTCCCAACTGCCACATCACGCCCCACATCGCCTGGGCATCCCTGGCCGCCCGCCGCCGCCTCATCGCCATCGCCACAGAAAACGTAGCCGCCTTCCTCCACGGCAAACCGCAGAACGTGGTCTGACCAACGATTGGTATTTTGGGCAAGACGCATGGCTGGTCGCCTTTGGCGAAGTGAAAAGTGAAGAGTGAAAAATCAAAGTTACTATCCTCCGCCGCAGGGGAGGCTGGAAGAAGTCCTTGACTTTCCCTTTGGCCGTCGACCTATCGGTTCCCTTTAGGGGAGGATTTAGGAGAGGCTGTGGAGGGGTTAGGGGTGGGGTAAACCGTACCCCCCTAACTCGTTCGAGCGGATTTGCAATCCGCTCGTATAGAGTAAAGGAATTTGCAATCCCAACATTCGCCTACAGCATTACAAATGTTACACTCAGAGGGTGTGTCATAATTAACAACAACGGATTACACTGATTCAACGGATTATCTTAAATGCTGATTATCAGCGTGGCTTAAATCCGTCAAATCCGTGTATTACATTTTATGTGTTGGGTTTGTTCGGCTGAGGGACTTAATTCTGTTCCGCGCATTAAAAGCGCGCCCTTGTGCTAAAGCATCAAGGAACACGCACAGCCCGCACGGACTGCCCGTCGTCGCGGCCGGAGTAGTCGATCCAATCCCAGTAGCCCGAACTGAAGCCGAGGTGGTACGCGCGGTAGCCGTTGCTCGGGCTGAGAGAACTCGACCAGTAGTAGCCGTAGCTGCCTGCGTAGCTGAGCTCGTCGTGCCAGCGGTAGCCAGCAGCGGGCAGGAAAATTGAGTTACCGTTGCTCTTGCTCGTTACCTTGCGACCGTAAACTCCGTTCAACTGCGTCCACTCACTCGTCGTGTAACTGCTGTTGCATAACTCTTTGATTTGGTCGCCGCTCGGCATCTTCCAGCCGCTGCCCCAGTTGGCTGTCGCGGCATCGTCCTCGGGTTGAAGCTCAGTCACGCCGCCATTGTTGTAGTACTTCTTGAACATGCTGCCGCCATCATCTGTGTCAAAGTACGTGCTCTCATCGTATGTGCTCTTAGGTGTCGTCTCGCCCCACGCGAAGTAGTCGCCATACTCCTCGGGCTTGCTGGCACCCACGTTGCACGTCGCCCACAGCGTACCGCTCGGCAAAGCAAGGTCAACATAGTCTTTTCCGTTTATTGTTCCTGAATTACCTACTGCCACCGTTACTTGGCACTCAGCCTTTACGCCGCTGCCGTCTGTGGCAGCACAGGTAATGGTGCAGGTGCCCTTGGCATTGGCAGTCACCCTGCCGGTGCTGTTCACCTCTGCCACAGCCTCGTTGCTGCTCGTCCACGTCACGGCGGGATTGTCGGCATCGGCTGGCATAAC
>CACYQI010000074.1 GCA_902776455.1 uncultured Bacteroidales bacterium
CACAAAGATTTTGTTGTCGCACTACTACCGGGGGCTTACACCCCCGTCTGTGTTCTGTCGTCTCTTCGAGACTTTTGGCAAGCCCCCTTAAACTGCTTATCGACAGGAAAGCCGAATAATAGGCGCATAAGTAGAGGTGCTCTGGATTTCCCCTGGACAACAATATCATTAATTGCTTTTCGTTGAAGTTACTTTTATTAGCAATTTGTAAATCATCCAAGCGTAAATGGCAATGGTTCCGGCTGTCCTGACTTCGTCGATGCGTCACCCAAATTGACTTAGCAGTTTCTTAAGGTCGAAGAGTGGCTTGATGGCTTGCTGCTCTTCGGTGAGAGACAAAGTCCGTCGCTCTGTCCCGGTCATCCCGTCTGTCTTTATGTCGATGGTGATTATGGTCTTGGCGATGTCTATCACCTTGTCCACGCTGAGACCGATGCCGGTGAGGCGGAATATGCGCTCGAGTTCCTTATAGATTTTGTATGCCACGAAGCAGATACAGACGTGCGCCTCTATCCGCTGCTCCGTAAAGTGGAACATGGGACGCATTTCCAGATTGCCCTTGCTGATTCGGTATTCTTGCGCTCCAGTAGGTGCTCGAGATGCTCCCAGTCGGTTCCGTGGCCGAGTTGGGATCTGTTTCTCTAAAAAAAACAAAAAAACTTTGTTTGGTAAGCATGTATGTCGCTTTTATTTTATAATTTTGCATCTGGAAATCCAAAACAGACATGACTATGGAAAAGATTGTTTCTATGAGACCAACGAGACTAGCTGCGCGTCTGGCGATGACGCTGCTTTTGTGTGTGCTCACTGCAGCGAAGGCAGGCGCAAAGGTGGGCGACGTTCTGGCAAGCGGCACATGCGGCGAGAACGTGACTTGGACGCTGACGGAGAATGGCGAGAAGTACTACAGGACGCTTTCTGCCCACGCGGCAAAAGCATTCAACGGCGTCACCCTGACCATCAGCGGCACAGGGGAGATAACGAACCGAGACTATTACCAAAGCGAGAGTGCGACCGGCTTGTTCGGTTCGGGTGCTGCCAGGGCCGACGATTTCATCTCCACCATCATTATAGGGGAGGGCGTGACCAGCATCCCCAACCAGGCCTTCTGGCAGTTCTACAACCTGCACCACATCAGCCTCCCCTCGACGCTGACGACCATCGGATATGGTGCCTTCTACAACTGCGACGCGCTGAAGAGCATCGTCATCCCCGACGGTGTGACGCAAATCCAGCGGCAGACGTTTGACAGCTGCGACAGCCTGCGAAGCGTCACACTTGGCAAAGGCGTGAAAACCATCGAACAAAGAGCCTTCAGGGACTGCGCGAGGCTGATGACCTTGCGCGTGAAACGCTACGAGCCTACTGACGAAAGCGATCCCATCACCTCATTCAGAAAAAACGCCGAACCCTTCGCTGGCTGCGTCTCGCTGGCCTCCCTCGTACTGCCAGAGGCAGGAAAGACCAGGTATCTGCAGTATGAGACGGACGGCGAGACATACGCTACAGAATGGGAGTACACCAAATTCACAGATGCCGACGGCAAGTCAACCATATTCTTCCGCGACCTAATACGGACCGACCGCGACACACTCTTTTATGCAGGCACGACAAACGAGTGGACGGAGTGGACTGACAAGTTCAACCATGCCGCACCCCGAGGAGTCGAGGTCTATACCATAGGTAGCATAGAAGGCAGGACTGTCAGGCTGAACAAGCTTACCGCCACCGTTACCCTGCCCGAAGATGAGCGCGATGGGGATGGCGACGACGGCGTGCGCCCCCTTGTTCCTGCCTTTACGCCAGTGCTCATCAAGCGTCCCAGCGGCACATTGACCGAAGACCTGAAGATGCAGTTCGTCATGGGAGGCGAGCTGACGCCGGAGAACGGATGGTACTGCTCACATAGCGGGAATCCTTCGCTGTGGGGGAGTTCCGGTGTTTATGACAACGGAGCTGTCTCCAAAGATTATGTTCCGGCACCAGTGCCCGACATCATGGCCAGTGTCCCCTACGGATACCGTTCATTGAGCTATGACATCATGGTCCAATCTGATAGCCCCACAGGGCGCGGCGACTATCTTTATGGCCTTATTCAGGAAGGTTTCTACTGGGCCAATGTGGACAAGACTTCCAAAAGCCGATGCGAAAACGAAGTCTTTAACGATGACCGCGCCAGTTACTTCAAGCTCGAGGACGACCAGTTCCGTTTCTTTCCCCAAGCGGAAGACGGCATCGCCCCGCACCATGGCACACTCCGTGTAACTGCGGAATATTTAGGCGGCGACCTCACCAGCCCTTTGGCTTTGAGCATCAACGAGCGAACGGAAGTGACCCTCGCCGATAAAGGCACGGACAATACCGACGCCATCGCCGCCGCAGCCAGCACGACGAGCAACCGAGTGACGCTGAGCGGAAGGGCATTCTATCTGGACGGAGACTGGAACACGCTGTGCTTGCCCTTCGACGAGAATTTCTATTCACCCACTTCCAAAGCCCCGGACCTCTTCATCAACTTCTATGTCAACGACTCCCAGGATGCCATTGTGATGGAGTTGGACACGGAAGGGACGTACGACGGGCATCAGACGGGCATCAATGCCGAGGATGGCGCACTCCACCTCTACTTCAAACGCGCTTATGCCATTGAAGCCGGCAAACCCTATCTCGTAAAGTGGAACAACAGGTTTGGCTCCTTCAGCAACCCCGTGTTCTACGACAAAGCCATCACCAGCACCGCTCCAACGCCCGTCACCTTCCCAGGCGGAGAGTTCGTGGGAACCTACGACTGCCTTACCTTCACGGCTACGGACAGAGACATCTTGTTCCTTGGCAGCGGGAACAAAGTCCACTACCCGAAGGCAGGTGCCACCATCGGAGCATTCCGCGCCTACTTCCAGCTCGACAAAACCACCCCTGTCAAGGCCTTCGTGCTGAATTTCGGGGAGGACAACGCAACGTCACTGAATGAAGAATTAAGTATGAAGGGCGAAGAACTTGCTCCCGCCGAAGGTTGGTACACGCTTGATGGCCGGAAACTGCGAGACAGACCGACCCAGCGTGGTTTATACATCCATAATGGAAGGAAGCAGGTTTTGAAATGATTATGTAAGAACAGGCTTTACATATCGTACCTGAGGTTCTCCCAGTCGGTTTCCTGGTCGAGCTGGGCCATGAAGTCGTCGAGGACACTCTGGTCGATGTCGCCAAGCTCGAACTCCTTCTTGGCGTCCTTGCGTATCTCGGCTATCCAGGCGCGACGGGCTGTGATGTAGTCCTCGTGAACCTGCTTGGCCGTCTCTTCCGTTATCTCGTCGATGCCGTAGTATTCGCAGATGAGGCGGTAGCTCCAAGCCCAGCGGTACTCAGCGTAGTTGTTGTTCGCCTCGACAAACTCTTCGCGGATGGCGGGGATACTGGCGAGGGAACCGTCCTTGATGGCATCGACGATGCGGCGTTCTTCGCTCAGAGGGATGAGCAGTCCGCTCAGGTCGCTCCACTTGCCTGTGCCGACGGACGAGGCGGGACGCTCGAGGCGGTGACGCTTCATGACGGCTCCCATGTAGATGCGCAAAGCGATGTCGTAGTACTTGATGCCCTTCTTGAGCGACGAGTTCTTGATGACGTAGTCGTGGAAGTTGTAGGTCTCTACGTCGCCCGACACTTCGCGGAGTGCTTCGAGCGTCCGCTTGGCCGTCATAATGCCGCCTACGGAGAAGGGAGAGAGCCAATCGAAGTTGACGATGGAGTTCTTGCCTTTGCTGTGACGCTTGTCGCGCTTCGGCCACTTGCGGATGTCGCGGTAGAGGCCGACGGTAGTCAGGTTGCGTCCCGGCACGAGGTACATGTCGTCGCCATAGGCTATGAGGTAGGAGAAGGGGAGTTTGCGTGTGTCGGGATGGTGCATGAGCTTGCCGAAGCAGACGCTGAAGGTGCCGATGCGTGCAGGCATGAGGATATAGCCTCCGCTGGCCGTCTTCGTGCCGCGCTCGAGTACGCCCCAATGCATCGGTCCCATCTTGTAGGCATGGTTCGAGAAGTTGGTGTTGGAGCCAGCGTTGTAGAAGGAGAACATACCTCCGATGAGGAGCGAGCTTTTGTGGTGGGAGGCCGAGAAGGGACCGCAGAAGGCAGCGCAGGCCTCGCCGTTGCTCATAAAGCAGTTGGCAAAGAAGAGGCTGTTCTCGGCCGTGAAGCCGTCGGCTATCTTGCACGCCTCGCCCACGAAGCAGTTCTCGAGCTTGGAGGCGTTGGTGATGCTCGACCCGTTGTAGATGACGGAGTTCTGACAGATGACGCCTACGCCGATGGTGACGATGGCACCGGGTATGCTCTTCAGCGTGCAGTCGCGGAGGCGGAAGGCTCCGTCGATGATGCAGCCGTCGGAGATGTGGCAGTTCGTGATGTCGTGGGTGTCGGTGATGCGCACGTCGTTACCGATGGTAGTGACGGCCAAGCTGTGGGCCGTGATGTTCTCCGTGACGAGGCGTCGCACAATCTCGGTGAACTCCTTGTCCTGCTCGTACTTGACCATGAGGGAAGCAAGCTGGGAGTTGAGTCCGTCGAAAATCATCACGTTGCCGTCGCCCACCTCGTTGAGGACGGAGATAACCTTTCCCTCGCCAAAGGAGGCATCGGACGTGGTGTTGATGCAGCCGACGTTTTCGATGAGGCAGTCGTTGCCGATGACACAGTTGCGCAACGTAGCACGACGTATGCCGCTATGCTTCACGAACCCATCGGGGGTCTCTATCGTCTTGCAGAAAGAGCCAAGATGTACTTCTCCGTAGAAATCAGTCTGATGAATGTAGTCGGCACAGAAGTCGTCTGCAACCGTAATGCCCTGCCAGTCCTCAGCCGTACAGCCTTGGGCCTTGAGAGCAGCAATCTCGTTTTCGTTAAGTTTCCTCATAAAACAATTCTTTTACCTAATTATATATTTAGTGGTTAGGGGTAACCACTAACCTCTTTTTCAGCTTTTCAACTTTCAATTTAGCACATTCGGGATGCAAAGGTACGACATTTAAGTGAAAAGTGAAAAGTAAAAAGTGAAAAAATAACAGGAAAAGAAGATAATTATGAACAATGGTTATGAATTATGACCGAAAAGCATTAACTTTGCAAACAAAAGCCTCTCCCCAACCCTCTCCCCATCGCCTTCGGCGAAGTGAAGAGTGAAGAGTGAAAAGTGAAAAATCAAAGTTACTACGCTCCGCCGCCCTGTAAATAGCTAAATTACTAAATCGTAAATAAATAGTAAATTGTAAATCGTCAAATCGTAAATGAGCCTCTCCCCAGCCCTCTCCCCATCGCCTTCGGCGAAGTGAAAAGTGAAGAGTGAAAAGTGAAAAATCAAAGTTACTACGCTCCGCCGCCCTTTGTAAATGAAGAATTAAGAATGAAGAGTGAAGAATTTGCTACCGCCCTGTAAATAGCTAAATTATTAAATAGTACATAAATTGTAAATTGTAAATCGTCAAATCGTAAATTATATCGGATCGTAAAATTGTAAATTAAATATATGTATTACATCAGCAAGAAGTTAGTCATTTCGGCCAGTCATCACCTCGAACTGTCCTACCCCAGCAAGTGCAGCCAGCTGCACGGCCACAACTGGACCATCACGGTCTATTGCAAAGCCCGCGAACTGAACAAGGACGGCATGGTGGTCGATTTCAAGCTCATCAAGGAACGCATTGAGTCGCAGCTCGACCATGCGAACCTCAACGAAGTGCTTCCCTGCAACCCCACGGCCGAGAACATCGCCCGTTGGGTGTGCGACCAGATACCCCAATGCTATCGCGTCGATGTGCAGGAAAGCGAAGGCAGCATGGCAACGTACGAAAAGGAATAGATTCTTTTTGTATTAGAGGTTAGGGGTTAGAGGTAAGTGGTTAGAGGATTGCTTTGGATGCTGGCTTCGGAGCCAAAAGTATTCTCTAACCCCTCACTTCTAACCTCTAACCACCAAACAGAATGTCACATGCGCGTTAACGAGACTTTCCTTTCGCTGCAGGGAGAGGGCTACTTCACCGGTACGCCCGCCTTCTTCCTTCGCCTCTCGGGGTGCAACCTGCAATGTCCCTTTTGCGACACCAACCATCAGTCCTTCTCCGAGATGAGCGAGGAGGAGATAGTGACAGAAGCGAGTCGGCACAAGCCCCGCCACATCATCATCACGGGCGGCGAACCAGCTCTGCAGCTCACGCAGTCGCTCGTCGATAAGTTGCACGAAGCAGGCTTCTTCGTTCAGGTCGAGACGAATGGCACCTTGCCTCTTCCCGAAGGCATCGACTGGGTGACGTGCTCGCCGAAAGGCCTCACCCCATCCCTCTCCAAAGGAGAAGGAGTACAGACCATTAATGAACTGAAAGTATTATACAAAGGTATAGGCGACGACCCCGAGCGTTTCATCTCCCCTCTCCGAGGAGAGGGGATGGGGCTGAGGCTTTGCTTGCAACCGCTCGACACAGGCAACGCCGAGCGCAACCGCATCATCCTGCGCGACACCATTGCCTACATCATGGAGCATCCCCATTGGTCGCTCTCTTTGCAAACTCACAAACTGCTCGGCATCAAGTGAAAAAGAGAATATGTCAGCATGCAACAGCACAGAATCTGACATATTCTCTTTTCTTCTTTTTATTGTTGTCTGGGGAAAACCTAACGAAACTGTAGAATTATACAAAATCACTGTCACTCCGTCACCTTTCCTCATATTACATTGTGATTCAACAGGATGCAGGGTGATGAAAGGGTGACAGTGGGGTGACAGTACTGTCACCTCGTTACCCTGCTTATTTTCACTATGTCAGAGCAAAAGTGACGGGGAAAATGGAAAGTTGAAAGTTGAAAACTCAACTTTAGCATTTAGATTTACTCTCTTTGTTTCTGGTGTTTACATGAGTAATACAAGTATTGTGAATCAATATAAGCAGGAATTTTTCCTGCATGTAAATCAGATTTTTGATTCGAAGATGCAAATAACTCATAGAACATATTGATTTGCTGTAATTATCCAAATGCTAAAGTTGAGTATATAATATAAATTAACACTCTTGGTTCAAGAAGTAACTATTTAGCGATAGCCATATATCAGTAGTCCGTGCTTAGACAAAGCCAGCATCCCGTGTTATCCATGAACTTCCTCCCTGCAGCATCGCGCGACACAGCACGCGCCTCAACTTTAACCACCTGTTTCCACTTTCCATTTTCCACTTTCCATTTTCCACTTTCCACTTTCCATTTTCCACTTTCCACTTTCCATGAAGATTTCTACCATCACCCGTCACTTTTTGCCCTAACAGAATGAAAATGAGCTAATAACAGGGTGACAGTACCGTCACCCTACTGTCACCCTGCCGTCACCTCGCATCCCGTCCCTCTCGGAGACCGCACGTCCGCCTGCCTTCTCCTTCGAGAACGTCTTTAAGAGCCTTCAGATATATGGTAATCACTGAATTGAATAGTTACTTCAAGAACATCAGCAAGGGTCAAGCAGGGGGCATCAAAAATAAACTGTGAATTGTGAATACTGTGAAGATTCTCACTCACATAGTATGCTAATCTCTTAAAATCAGTATGTTGGCTTTACTGGCTCGGCAGACTGGAACGTCTTGGCTCACTTGGCACGTTAAAATAGCAAAATTAGCACGTTAACTTCGAGAAAATGGCACGTTAATTTCGTAAATTTGCTTGAATTCGATGAAAAATGATTAATGGACAATTATATGGTAATTATATGTTATGTATTAAACACGAATTACCACGAATGGTCCACGAATTATCATAAATAGTATTTAATGGCAATTCATGGGCGATTCATGGCAATTATATGTTTATATACTCAATTTTAGCATTTGGATAATTACAGCAAATCAATATGTTCTATGAGTTATTTGCATCTTCGAATCAAGAAATCTGATTTACATGCAGGAAAATTTCCTGCTTATATTGATTCAAGTTGAGTTATATATCTAAAGCGAATTATTTGTTCCTCCCTTCAGCCCAGCTTTTCGATGGCGAAGTTCATGCGGCGGAGGGTTTCTTCTTTGCCGAGGAATGCTGACAGCTCGTACATGTCGGGGCCTTGACCTTCACCCACGAGGCAGATGCGCCATGCGTTCCAAGGCTTGATGCCCGTCTCTGCAGCCCAGGCATCGACAGCGGCCTTCTGACCCTCGATAGTGAAGTCCTCGATGCCGCTGAGCACGTCGGCAAGCTGCTGCATCTCCTGCGCTGTCCCTTCCTTCCAGTTCTTGCGAATGAACTTGTCTTCGGCATCGAACTCAGAGGGAGCGACGAAGAAGAAGCGCGTCAGAGGCCAGAGGTCGCTGGCGAAGCTGATGTTGCGTTTGTGCTTCTGTCCCTGTCCGTCGGTGTATTCTATGACCTTCAGCTTCATCATCCGGACCACATCGGCTTCCTTTTCAGGAGTCGAGGTGATGCCTTGCTCGCGGAGCACCTTGTCGAAGGCGGGCACCCAAGCTTCGTCGGGCTGCTTGAGGAGGTACTGGTGGTTGAACCAAGCCGCTTTGATGTAGTCGAACTTCGCTCCGTTCTTCGAGCATTTGCTGAGGTCGAAGAGCTGCACCATCTCGTCGAGGCTCATTACCTCCTGGTCGTTTCCGGGGTTCCATCCAAGCAAAGCAAGGAAGTTGACGACCGCTTCGGGCAGATAGCCTTTCTCGCGATAGCCGCTGCTCACCTCTCCACTCTTCGGGTCGTGCCATTCGAGCGGGAAGACAGGGAAGCCCAGCTTGTCGCCGTCGCGCTTGCTGAGCTTGCCGTTGCCTATGGGTTTGAGCAAGAGCGGCAGGTGGGCGAAGCGGGGCATCGTGTCGGCCCAGCCGAAGGCTTCGTAGAGAAGGACATGGAGCGGCGCGCTGGGCAACCATTCCTCGCCGCGAATGACGTGGGTCACTTCCATCAAGTGGTCGTCCACGATGTTGGCGAGGTGGTAGGTCGGCAGCTCGTCGGCACTCTTGTAGAGCACCTTGTCGTCGAGAATGCTGCTGTTGATGCGAACCTCGCCACGAATGATGTCATCCACCACAACGTCGCGTCCAGGCTCGATGAGGAAGCGAACCACGTACTGCTTGCCTTCCGCGATGAGTCTGTCCACCTCCTCCTTTGGCATCGTCAGCGAGTTGCGCATCGAGAGGCGCGTGCTGGCGTCGTACTGGAAGTTCTCTATCTCAGCGCGTTTCGCATCGAGCTCCTCAGGCGTGTCGAAGGCGATGTAGGCCTTCCCATTGTCGAGGAGCTGCTGAACATACTTCTTATATATGTCGCGACGCTCGCTTTGCCGATAGGGGCCATGACTGCCGCCGAAGCTCACACCCTCGTCGAATTTGATGCCGAGCCAGCGGAACGACTCGATGATGTACTCCTCTGCTCCAGGAACGAAGCGCGTGGAGTCTGTGTCCTCAATGCGGAAGATGAGTTCGCCGCCGTGCTGACGGGCGAAGAGATAGTTGTATAAAGCAGTACGGACACCACCGATGTGGAGCGGACCTGTGGGGCTGGGAGCAAAGCGCACACGCACCTTCTTTTTCAGTTCAGAGTTCATCTTTCATTTACCATTTAATCATTTACCATTTACCATTTAATAGTTCTCCCCATAGAGGGGGAGTTAGAGGGGGTCTCCCATTTAATCATTTACCATTTACCATTTAATAGTTCTCCCCATAGAGGGGGAGTTAGAGGGGGTCTCCCATTTAATTATTTACCATTTACCATTTAATAGTTCTCCCCATAGAGGGGGAGTTAGAGGGGGTCTCCCATTTAATCATTTACCATTTACCATTTACCATTTTTTTGTTTTCTGTGCAAAAGTACAAAGAAAATAAGAATTATGAAAGAAGAATTAAGAATTATTTCTTATCTTTGCAAACAAATCAGCTAATAGCGTGGTTGCAATTCTTAACTCTTAACTTTTAATTCTTAATTGGATTAGTAAATGAGCCGATACAATCATAAGCACAATCTAAGCGTGAGAGAATATCTCTATCGCATCCTGTTTGCCGCTGTATCCATAGCCATTCTGGTGCTTTGCATGCCGCGAGGAACGATTTCCACTCTCCGCTACCAGAAGAACGAGCCGTGGGAAGACGAAGCCCTCATAGCGCAGGACAGCTTTCCCATCCTCAAGTCGGCCAGGCAGGTGAAGCACGAACAGGACAGCCTCCGGCAGTTCTATGAGCCTTACTTCCGCTTGGATGCCAACGTCATGGAAAACCAGCTTCAAGCCTTCCGGCAGGACTTCGTCTCGCTTTCCGCCCAAGGGATTCCCCATTACTACCTGCAGCACTTCCTGGGGAAGATACACGATATCTACTCTACCGGCATCCTTGGCGGAGAGGACACGCGGCTGCTCGGAGTGTCGAAGCCCCAGTATGTGCGCGTCTATCACGACAACGAGTCGAGTGCCTGCCCCGCCTCCCAGCTCTTCAGCGAGAAGGCGGCCTACGAGTATCTGGCACGCGAAACGGACAGCATCCGCTACAACCATAGCCGTCTGCACGGGCTTGACCTGATGAAATACGTCACGCCCAACCTTGCCTACGACAGCTTGAAGAGCGCCCAGCAGCGGCAGGAAGTCGATGGACGACTGGTGCGGACGAAAGGCGTCGTGCTGCAAGGGCAGAAGATAGTCGATAGGGGACAGATAGTAGATGAAGAAGTGGAGGACATCCTGCTCTCGTGGGAACAGCATCAGAAAGAGCATAAACTCACTACCCGCGAGCGTCTGACGCGCTTCGGGGCACGCATCGTCTATGCAGCCATACTGGTCATCCTGCTCCTGATGTACTTCCAGCAGTTCCGCAGCGACTACCTCGACAACCTGCGTACCGTGTTGCTCATCATGAGCCTCTCGCTCTTCTTCCCCATCGTCACCTACGCCATCGTGTCGCGCATGTGGGCAAGCGTCTATATGGTGCCGTATTGCGTGTTGCCCATCATGCTACGCATAGCGCTCGATTCGCGCACAGCTTTCGTGACCCACGTCATGGCCGTGCTTGCTTCGGCCATAGTGCTGACGCAGCCCTTCACCTTCGTCGTGGTGCAAATCGTGGCAGGACTCGTGGCCATCTACTCCCTGCGCGAACTCTCGCAACGCTCCGAACTGTTCCGCTCTACCGTTTGGGTCACGCTCTCCACCTTGCTGACCTACCTCTGCATGGAGTTCGTGAGGAACACCGCCGGCGGGAACCCTGAACTGAGCCGTTGGCCTTACATCTATCTGATTGTGGCCGGAGTGCTCACCATGCTGGTCTATCTGCTGCTTATCCCCATCGAGCGCATCTTCGGCTTCACCTCCATCGTGACGCTTGTCGAACTGCAGAACGTCAACAATCCGCTGCTGCGACGGCTCTCGGAAGAGGCTACAGGCACCTTCAACCACAGCATGCAGGTGGCGAACCTTGCGGCCGAGGTAGCCAACAGGCTGGGAGGAAGGGCACAGCTCGTCCGCACCGGCGCTCTCTACCACGACATTGGCAAGCTGGAGAACGCCGTCTTCTTCACCGAGAACCAGAACGGGCAGAACCCGCACGACGGGCTTCCCTACGAGCGTAGCGCACAGATCATCATTCAGCACGTAGAGAACGGCCTGCGACTTGCTGACAAATACAAGCTGCCAAAGGCTGTGAAGGAATTCATCGCCACGCATCACGGCAAGAGTCTCACCAAGTATTTCTATGTCCAAAGAGTGAAGAGTGAAGAGTTAAGAATGAAGAATGAAGAATTAAGAATGAAGAATGAAGAATTTGCTGCCGCCCTGACTCCTAATGGTAACTCTGATTCTTCACTCTTCACTCTTCACTCTTCACTTGAGGCACCCTTCCGCTATCCAGGTCCCAAGCCGCAGACCTTGGAGCAAGCCATCCTGATGATGGCCGATGCCGTAGAAGCCGCCAGCCGCAGCCTGCCGGAATACACCGAAGAGAGCATCTCGGCTATGGTGGAGAAGATAGTAGGAAGTCAGGTCGCCGACGGCAGCTTCGACGAATGCGCCATCACTTTCCGCGAGATAGCCGAAGCCAAAGAAGTGCTTAGTGCCCGCCTCCGCACCGTCTACCATACCAGGATACAATATCCGGAATAGCCTCTCCCCAGCCCTCTCCCGTGGGAGAGGGAGAAGAGCCTCTCCCCGACCCTCTCCTAAAGGAGAAGGGGAGTAAATAGTCAAATTACTAAATAGTACATAAATCGTAAATTGTAAATCGTCAAATTGTAAATTATTTAGGATTGTCAAATTGTAAATTTAATAGGCCTGAGGCTTGCCGAAGAACTCACTTTATCTTAATGCCGAAGACGAAGAAATGTGGAATGTGTTTCACGATGTCCGACGAGAGGTCGGGCTTGATTTCATTGTCTCCACAAAAGCGGCATCCGCCATTTGCAGGCTCGTACCAATAAGAGCCATACAAGACAAGCGGAATGAACTTTCCTTTCTCAAATGGTGCAGTCAGTTCAAAGGGACGCGACTGGTACATGTACCACTTATCTTCAGGGGCTTCAGGGGCAAATATCGGCTTTAGGTTGAGCCGACCGCCAAAGCTCCTGTTCTCGTCGAAATAGAAGAGATAGTTGGCTGTCGAATCGTTGTCGGACGGTCTGAAACCAATGATGAGCTTCTTTTCGAGAGTCATGGTGACGTTGAAGCCGAGGACATCCTTTGGCTCTTCACCTTTTACGTATTCCATGACAACAGGTTCAACGTCTGCGCCTTTCAGCTTCTTTGTGTTGAAACTGTATGCCATATAGCCTTTTGCATTGAGTAACGGCAGATAGTCGTTAATCGATGGCTCATTCATTTTGATTTCTTGTGCCTGCCCAGTCACACAGACGAGAGCGAGCAGTGCGGTAATGATGATTTTCATGTTCATTGTTCTTGCTTGTTTTTCAGTCGTTCTAATAGATGTACTAATTTATCGAGGTTACGCGGGTCGATATCAGCATCAAGGATTGTGCCTTCGCGGTCAATGAGTTTATACGTTGGAAATGCTAGTACATTAAGATATTGCTCTATGGCACTCTGCTGGTCATGGGGCAGATTGTAATGTACCACATTGTCGCCCGTCACGTTGTACATCTTGATTACATTCTTCCAAGACTCGTCGGGGCTGTTATTGGCCAAGTAAAGATAAACGAGATCATAGTCCTTCAACCGCTCGTATTCCTCCTGACTATGGGCGAGTGCAGCCTTACATGGACCGCACCACGTTCCCCATATATCAAGCAAAATATAATTGCCCTTGTATGGTTCGATAAGTTTGCGCAAAATCTTCTCGCCGTCGGTCATGTTGGCTACGTCAGAAGAAGGACGCAAACCTACAAATGTCATAGGCTTGTTCTGTAGTGCTGTTAACTCATCGTTCTTGGTTAAAATTGCGTTTCTTGCGGCAGGGAGTTGTATTTTATTAACTGCATCCAAATAGAATTTCTTCAGAGGTTGCTCCGTCCTGTCCATTTCTCCATATATGCGACTAGCCTTAGTGCATTCACGCAACACCGGGTCAGTGAAAGCGGAATCCATCACCTCAAACTCATTTATTATGGATTCTGACAACATCTTATCAGTTATAGCCACATTCACCTCCTTGCTTTGCATAATTGAATCCCACGACTTCATCAGGTCGCTGTTGTGTGCGTACTCGGCCTTCGACTCGTCTTCCGTCAGTCCACTGCACCGTTCACGCAAACGTTTGACTTCCTCTAGCACGTTTCGGTCATCGTTGCTCAACGTCAGCCATCCCTCTTTTTCCAGTTTCAGGATATAGTCTTCGTCAAGATGAGAGTAATGAAGTGTCTTAGAAGAGTTCATGATACAGTGAAAAGCATACCTATAAATGAACTTTTCAAAATCTTCCGATATAGAATAGGGTTTACGGATGTTCCGCCTTAGTTCTGCTAACGTGCTGTCAGTTACAGCTTGAGGCAACTTGTAGTGAGAGCGGGAACTGATCTGCATCATGTCGCGTGCCATCCTGGTAACATCCATCATCCGAAAGAAGTCTTCAAATTTACGCGAGAGCGTCATGTTCGTAGCCATGATAGAATCGACTTTAGCTTCGTTCTTGTGATAGACGGTCAGACACTGGTTAATGAATGTCTGCATCTGCTCGTCAGAAAGGTTTTCATCGTCAGGTACTTGGTTGAATTCCATCTCAAACCTAGCCGTCGCCAGTTCGTTTTGCACGCGAGAGTTGTTGCCCATAAACAGATACTTGCTGTTCTTGCCATCGTATAAAGCAAAACACGTATCGCCGGGTTGGAGCAAAGCATTTACCATCCAAGGGTCATCATCCACCCATAGATAAACCATTTGTGTGTTCTCCAAAGGCACTTTCACCGCGAAGCGTCCACCGACATCCAGTTCTCCTTCGATGGTTGATTGCATTCCAGTGATGAATCCTCCAGAATACACCTTGAGCTTCTTCTTTCCTTGCAATGCAGGACAGTCTTTCAACCACCCTGTCAGCACTGCAGAGTCACCCTCTTGGAAACCGTTGTCAGCAAAAGGTGTCTGGTCTGCCTGCGGATACAAGGGCAGTGTCCTTGCAGTAATCTTGCCGTACGTCTGCTTCTTGTTGCTGCCAATGGTCATTTGGCACTTGCCTTCTTTCTGTTTCCCTATAGTTACGTCAATGGTTACGGAGCCATGAGTTAGCGTAAGAAGTAGCTTCCCCCTTTTATCCTTTACATTACTATAGTTCCAAATTTGACAGTCATAGATAGCGCAACTATCTGTAAATCCAATCTTCCAATCACCCGTCTTTTCATTTCGCCAATACGTATCTACAATACTCTCGGGAACAGTGACATATTTCACTTGCCCCTGCCCCGCCATTGCGACGAGGGCGAGGAGCGCGGTGATGATAGCTTGTTTCATTATATTCTTCTTATTTTCTTATTTTCTTATTCTCTCATTCTCTCATTCTCCTCTGACTTTGGCTTCTTGTTCAAGCGCCAAGTGACGTGGAAGAGGGCGTAGGAGGGCAGGACGTTGTAGAAGGTCTCGGTGCGGCCTTGCGCGTTGATGCTGTGGCGGACGTTGGAGAGCTGGCCGAGCATATCGAAGCCGTCGAGTTGCAAGAGCAGGTTGCCGTGCATGAGTCGCTTGGTGAGGCGGGCGTTCCAGACGAGTTCGTTGGTGTTCATCGTCGCGTCGCTATAGCCTCTGCGCGAGTACATGGTCAGGTCTGTGGCGAGCTGGAAGTTCCATGGCAGCTCAATCTGTCCGGCGAGACTGTAGTCGAAGTCGAAGACATTGATTCGCGTGAAGTCTGCCCGTGCACTGGTGGAACGCTGATAGTGCAGGTCGCCTTTTGCCGTGAGGTCGAGCTTGTCGGTGGGTTTCCACGAGAGAGAAAGCTCATCGTCGAAGTAGTTGGAGGCTACGACGCTTCGGGCATTGTTCATCAAATCCACGCTGTGATTGTGTCTGTGCCTGAATGTCTGCTTGAGGCGCAGATGCTCTTTGTGGTCGAGCGGGAAGTCAACGCCGGCAGAAGCATTGGTGTTCCAGTTGCCGTCGATGTTCTGCGGCGTACTTGTCCGCACGCCTGTCTGCTTGTCGTAGAGCACGGCTGTGGCGACAGCATCTTGCGTGGCATCGAAACTGAACGAGGCATTGACCAGCGTTCGACGCAGCTTCTCGCTGTAGTTGCCGAAGAGGGAGTGGCTTCGCGAAGGGTGGAGGTCGGGGTTGCCGAGCTGTATGTTGAGCGGGTCGCTGTCGGTTCGAATGTTGAGTAGGTTGCGCATAGAGGGTTGCGAAACATTGGTTTGATAACCGGCATAAATTCTGCGGTTGGTCTTTCTGTGGTATTGATAGAAGTACACGTTTGCCGATAGACTGCTGGTACGGCGGCTCATTGTAGTATCGACCTGCGAGCCCTGCCAGTAGTCGAGCGTCTCATGGATGATGGGCAGCGAGAGGCTGGCGTTGAAGTTGTTCGATGTCCCTGTTGAGTCGCTGTAGTGGTAGAAGCCGTAGCCTATGGTAGGTGAGTTGTTGATGGTCTTGCTGTGCGAGCGCTGGCTGTTGTCGGCGTCAAGTGTCCGCAGCATTTCCTCTGTCGAAGGCAACGTGCCGAGAGGATGCAGCTCTGTGTTTGCCCATTCTTCCATCATGTTCAGCAGGTAGAGGCTTCGGTTGCTTTCATTATTACTATAAGAGAATCTGTCGGAGAGCTCGATGTTGTGGTGGTGCTTCTGGTCAAGGGCGAAAGACAACTCGGGTGTGACACCGAAGTTGTGCGTGCGGTCTTTATTGGGACGATAACGGTTATAAAGAGACCCACCCCGGCCCGAGACCCTCTCTAACTCTCCCTTAAAGGGAGAGGACTCCTCCCCTTTAAGGGGAGGTTGGGAAGGGTCTTTCGGGTATTCCAGCAGGTAGTGCTCGAAGACATCCTCGTACCTGTCGCGGAAGTAATAGCTGTAGTTGAGCGAGAAGTTGATGTAGTCGTTGTGGGCAGGACTGACGTTGAAGAAACCATTGTCGTTGATGTTGATGTGACGACCCGTGCCGTGCCGACGCGAGGTGTCGCGGTTGAGGGCATAGCGGCGCAGCAGGTTTCCCGCGTATGGCGTCATCAGGCTGTCCATCCATGCTTTGCCCCAGCCTTCAGCCACGTCCTCTGCCAGCGTCGCACTCGCAGAGTTGGAGTAGTTCGACCAGTGCAGGTACTCCAGCGAGACGTCGTTGTCGAAGTATATGTCCTTGAAGGTTTCCCACAATGTGCCGGGCTTTCGCAGGCGTATATCATGGCTTGTGTTCAGGCGAGCATCGTAGCTGCGGCGCGTGAAGAACGAGCGTCCGTAGGTGTTGCCGCCTTGGAGGAAGGTCTCGCTCGCGGTGTGGTTGGCCTCTTTGGTGTCGGCGTAGGTTCCCTTGATGCTGCCCTGATAGCGGAAGTCCTCGCCTTTCTCGTAG
>CACYQI010000075.1 GCA_902776455.1 uncultured Bacteroidales bacterium
AATGTCTACTTTCCTACTTTCTTACTTTCTTACTTTCTAACTTTTATGGCAGAAGATGCTTGCAATTGAAAAATAAGTCGTAACTTTACACCCGAAAACACTAATTCTGCCTATGCTATTCCAGAAGAACATCCTCAGGAAATACCTCACCCTGCTGCCTGCCGAACAGATGGCCGAGGCGTGGAGCACGTTCCAGAACTATTTCCTCAATGCCGACATACAGCAGAACATCCTCCAGTCGAAGGAGGAGCAGTTCCAGGAAGGTTTCCTGCGCGAACTCTTCGTCAAAGTGCTTGGCTACGAGCTGCGAGCGATGGTACGCAGGCGTCCCGCCTGGGGGATAGCAGTCTGCCGTCAGCCGCGGGCGAGATAAATGGTACGCAGGCGTCCCGCCTGCGGGATAGCAGCCTGCCGTCAGCCGCGGGCGAGACGCCCGCGTACCAACGAGATAGCAGTCTGCCAACAGCCGCGGGCGAGACGCCCGCGTACCAACGGGAAAGCAGTCTGCCGTCAGCCGCGGGCGAGATAAATGGTACGCAGGCGTCCCGCCTGCGGGAAAGCAGCCTGCCGTCAGCCACGGGCGAGAACCTTTATTGCGAATTGCTTGCGTTCGCCAACGACATGGGCATCAAGTTCGTCCGCCACGACCTGCCCGACGGCTGCAAGGACTTTGCCGACTATTGGGTGAAGCAAAGTGTCCACCATACCCCCGTACCCTCCTGAAAACAGATAACATGGGCAAAACATTTTTCCCTGAAAGCTTTTGCATTTCAAGATTTTCTGTGCTTTTTTACTAAAGGTGGGTTCTATAAATTTCCGTCACTCTTCGAGGGCTTTGAGGGCGCGATAGATGAGGATGTCGGGCTGTTCGGTCAGTTTGAAGTTGCGGAGGTCGCCACGGGCGATGTGGAGGGGTGCGATGCCGAGTTCGCCTGCGAGGGTGAAGATGGATTGTGAGGTGTTGATGCCTTGTTGGTCGGCGGCTTGGAGCATCTGGGTGAGTGTGGAGAGGGGGAAGGTGTGGGGTGTCTGTGCCCGCATGAGTCCTTCGCGGGGCATGAATCCGTCGGCGGAGCTGCCGTCGGGGGTGACGAGGTAGGCTTCGTAGCTTGGCAGGGCGGTGATGGCGTTGCCGCGAGTGAGGCAGACGGCTATGTTGCGGCTGATGATGTCCTGCGTGATGAGCGGTCGGACGGCATCGTGGACGAGGACGATGGTCTCGGGGTCGGCGCCTGTCTTGGCCAGATGTTCTATGCCGTTGCGGGCGGAGGCGAAGGAGCTTTCTCCGGCGTTGACGATGTCTTTCAGTTTGTCTATGTGGCCGCGTCGTGCTTCGCTGAGCACGAAGGGTTCCCATTCGGGTGTGCAGACGAGGAGTATCTCGTGGATGAGGGGATGTTTCTGGAAGGCTTGCATGGTGTGTAGCAAGACCGATTCGCCGTCTATCTCCATGAACTGTTTGGGGACGATGGCATGCATGCGTTCGCCTGTTCCGCCTGCCAGAATGAGGGCTATGTTGTGACTCTGTTTCATGGGGCGGCGAGTGTTTGATGGAGCTTGTGGCAGAAGGCTTCGTGGCGGCGTATCATGTAGAAGCGCAAGGCTTCAAAGACGGTCATTTCGACGGCGAAGTATATCCAGGGATGTCCGATGAGGATGGAGAGGAAGAGTACGCCGACGCGGGTGTCGAAGGTCAGTATGTTGCAGATGGGCATGAGTGGCAGGCTCTGGCGTCGGAAGTCGTGTCGCACGGGGTCGTCGCTCGAAAGTCTTTCCAGAAGGGGACGAAGCTGTTGGAACTGTGGTGTCTGTCGTTCCTGTGTTCGCATGTAGCGGGTGTAGAAGTAGAGGTAGAACTTCTCGAACCACTCTTTCTTGTTCCACTTGAGGCTCTGCATCTTTCTTTGTTGCTCGGCGCTGGTGTCCAGTTCGCCCACTTCTCGTCCGAGTGTGACCCAGAGGTGTATGTTGCGGTAGTAATCGGAGATGCCGCATTGGCGCGAGTGGCAATAGAAGCCTGCCCAGAGGATGATGATGAAGATGCTGATGCCCATGAGGGGATAGAGGCGGACGGCTAAGCCGATGTAGATGCAGATGAACCAGAGTTCGCCTGCGAAGCCGTCGAGTACGCGTCCGATGAGTGTCTTCTGTCCCGTCATGCGTGCCAGTTGTCCGTCGGCGCAGTCGTACCAGTTGGCCCAGATGAGCAGGAGCATGCCGATGAGGTTGTAGCGGAGGTCGTCGTAGGCAAAGAAGATGGCTGAAGCCGAACCGATGACGATGCTCAGGAGGGTGACGGCGATGGGGTGTACGTGGAGTCGACGGAAGAGGAGTGCCCACAGATAGCCTGGGGTACGGGTGACATAGAGTTCGAAGTTGCCTTCTATGTCGGGGGACTTCATGGTGGAGAGGACGCGCTCTTTGAGGCTCATGCAAATCTCATTTGTCCGAAGAACTCGGGACGGTGGAAGTCGGGGCTTTCGGTCGTGATGGGGTTCCAGCTGACGAAGTGCGGTACGGGCAGGAGGTCGCCGCATTTATAGACGTTGCCTGTGGCTGTCAGTCCGTCGAGGCTGTCGAGCTTGTGGAGGAAGAATGTGGCGAGTGGCAGCCGAAGGGCAAGTTCCCATGGGGTAGGGGAGAGGCGTGTGTCGAAGGGTTCTGTGCCGAGCGAAGCCCAGCGGTCGATGGCCTGCATCACTTCGGCAGGTGCGGGCTGACGCTCGTTGCGACCTTTGCCTGCTGCCACAAGCAGCTTGCCCGTGCAGTTGCACTCTACATTATAATATATGCCGTCGTTGGCTGGCATGCAGAAGAACTCGGCACAGGAGTCTTCCCAGATGTGTTCGTGGTCGTGACGTGCTACGGCTCGGACGCTTTGTTCTTCTACGCGGTAGTGTAGCAGCAGGGCGTCGCCCGTGTGGGCTGCGGCAAAGCTCATGGAGGGCTTGTAGGGGAAAGCCTCCGGCCAGTTGACGTGGGTGACGGGCGTATAGGATATGTGGGCAGAGAGGAATGCGGCCGGTATGTCGGCTGCCTTGCTTACCTTCTGCGAAAGGCGGGGAATGATGAGCGACATAGTAATTTACGATTTGACAATCCTAAATAATTTACGATTTTACGATTTACTATTTACAATTTATGTACAATTTAGTAATTTAGCCATTTACTTCCCCCTTCCTTCTTTCCCCCTCTCCTTAGGAGAGGGCTGGGGAGAGGCTTCTCCTTTAGGAGAGAGCTGGGGAGAGTTTTCGCGGCAGGAAGCCTCCCCTCGGGGAGGTTTGGAGGGGGTCGGAGAGGGCTGGGGAGAGGCTTTACTCTTTGTCTCCCTTTTCCTTGTCGGACTTCTTGACGGCTTTCTCGCGTTGGGTGCGGACGGAGTACTTGCGTTGTTTGGGCTTTTCTTCCTCTTCCTCAGCCACTTCTTCTTTCTCTGCTTCCTCGGAGGACGTGGGTGTGGCGTCGGATTCCATTTCCTTCACCTTGGCTTTTGCCTTGGCTTCCGACTCCTTGGCTCGCTGTTCGGCTTCCTTTGCCTTCGACTCGGCATCCTTCACCGCTGCTTTCACGGCAGCCTGTTTCTCCTTCTCCTTTTCCTCAGCCTCCTTTTCTAAGTCTTCGCGGCTCTTGGGTTTCTCCTTGTCTTTGGCTTCCTTCTTGCCGTCGGCCTTTGGGTCGGCTTCTTTGTCGGACTTCTTTGCGCCTGCTTTCTCCTTAGCGGCGGGTTCTGCCTTCTCCTTAGCGGCAGGTTGTTTCTCTTTGGCTTCGGCCGGAACAGCTTCTTCCGTCAAGGTGGAGTCGGCAGCGGCTTTGGCTTCAGCCTCCTTCTTCTTCGCCTCCTCCTTCTTCTCCTTGGCGCGTTTCGACTGATGCTTTGCCGAAGCCTTCAACTGCTCCTTCTCCTGAGCTTTAGCTTCCTTTGCATGCTGTTTCTTCTCGGCAGCGGCAGCTTTCTCGGCAGCCTTCTTCTCGGCAGCCTTCTGCTTCAGTTCGCGTTCCTTGGCAGCCTTGGCTTCCTTGGCGGCTTTGATTTTGGCTTCGACGTCGCCTTGCAGTTCTTCGGGGATGTAGGGTTTGGCCTGATAGAACTTGCCGTTGCGCTTGGCTTCCTTGAGTTTCATCTTGTCCTTCTGGGCTTGTGTGCGCGACTTCTCGAGGTCGCGGTTCAGCGTGCGAAGGCGTTTCTCTTCCTCCTTTAGCTTGGAGCGTGTCTCCTTCAGCTGTTCCTTGACCTCGCCGATGCGGTCCTTCAGGTATTGCTGAATGGTGTCGGGATTGGTGTAGAGCGCTTGGGCGGAAGCAGAGCCATTGCCCGAAGCAAACATGGCAGCCTGAAGGAAGAGGCTGGCAAGCAGAAGTCTGGTGGTAAGTCTCATAAACGTATTAATATCTGAAGTTTCTGAAGTTTAAGTGGAAGTTAAAATAGAAGTAAAAGCCTCTCCCCAAAGCTATCGTCCAGCCAACTCGTTGGCTTAACTTCCTGCCTGCAAAGCAGGCTTAACTCCCTATTTAACTTCATCCTATAACTCCCGAAACTTAAATTAAGTATCTTTTTTCAGGCGCAAAGGTACGAAGAAAATAATTATTTAGAAAGCAGAATGAAGAATTAGTTGGAAAAAGCAAAAGAAAACACTTTTTCTCACAATAAAATGCCCTCTACTTTCGTTAACAATATAAAACCCCAGCCTATGGAACAATCTCTACCTCTTCCCACTTTTCAGCCCAGCACGGCAGTCCTTGCCCGGATACGGCAATTTGCCCGAGCCTTCCGTCCTCAGCCTTACATCGCAATTGTAGCCTGACATGAGAATCTCCCCTTCCTTGCTCTCTGCCAATTTCGCCAACCTCGAGGCGGAGATGAAATGGTTCAACCAAAGTAGTGCCGACTGGCTCCACATCGACGTCATGGACGGCGTCTTCGTCCCGAACATCTCCTTCGGCTTCCCCGTGCTCAAGCATGTGGCACGCATCTGCCAGAAGCCGCTCGACGTTCACCTGATGATTGTACAGCCCGAGAAGTTCGTCGGCGAAGTCAAAGCACTCGGTGCCTACCTGATGAACGTACACTACGAGGCCTGCCCTCACTTGCATCGTGTTGTAGGTCAGATACATGAAGCAGGCATGAAGGCAGGCGTCACGCTCAATCCAGCCACACCTGTTTCCGTCCTCGAGGACATCGCAGCCGACGTTGACCTTGTCTTGCTTATGAGTGTCAACCCGGGTTTCGGCGGACAGAAGTTCATTCCCCATACCTTAGAGAAAGTCGATGCTCTTCGTCGCCTGCTCGACCGCACCGGCAGCCAAGCGCTCATCGAGGTGGATGGCGGCGTGAACCTCGAGACGGGTCGCCAGTTGAAGGAAGCAGGAGCCGATGTTCTCGTTGCCGGCAACTACATCTTCGGCGCACCCGACCCCGCACAAGCCTGCGAAGCACTTGCAAAGCTCTAAGGCGAGCAGACTGTCTCGGCAGGCCCTACTCTTTGCAATCTTTTGTAAGGACTTTTCGCATCTGCGCCCTCTCTGACGGCGTTTCTTTCGTGCTCCGGCACTTTTGTCCACCCAAAGCAAAAGAAGGGCTTATTTTGAATTCCCATTGATAATCAGCCACTTGCAAAGGCGTGATTTTTGTGGATGGGTTAAGAAAGTGTTAGGACGGCATAGCATGCCGACAAACGGAACAAAGAATGAAGTTGAAAACGGCACGTTGAAAGGGGAAACTTAACGTGGAGAGTTGGTCGACACTCCACGTTAAGTTGGCAGACTTAACGTGGAGCATCAGAAAACATCCCACGGAGCATCGGGCAATTCCCCTCGCCGCAGCACAAAATCATGTAAAGGATTTTCGTTTACTTCCTTCAAAGGGAAAGGCCCTCAATGACCCCACCCCTAACCCCTCCCCTTGTAGGGGAGGGGGAACGCGGGGCATGCTTCACTACTAACTTCCAAGCTCCTCCCCCAAAGGGGGAGGCTGGGAGGGGGCTTTTCCCCTTGTAGGTGAGGGGGAACGCGGGCAGGCTTCACTACAAACTTCCAAGCTCCTCCCCCAAAGGGGGAGGCTGGGAGGGGGCTTTTCCCCCTCCCCTCCAAGGGGAGGGGTTAGGGGTGGGGTCTCATTCTTCTCTTCGATGCTTTTGGCTCATTATCGGGGCGCAAACCACCATTATTAAACCTTCAAGGCAAGAAAATGGCGAAACTCTTTGGAGGAAACGAAATAAAGCCTTACTTTTGCAGGAAGAATAAGCAACAACTCTTCGCCTATGATTGTTCAGCATCCGCTGCTTTGGTGCGCTGTCTTGCTGATGGCAGGCATGACTATCGGGTTTCACTTTCCGTTCCCTTGCTATCTCCCGTTGCTTGCCGTGGCCGTTGTTGCTTCCACTCAGACTATAAGGACGAAGCATCTGCACGACGTTATGACGCTGATTGTCTGGCTCTTGCTGGGTTGCAGCAGGGCTGTTGTGTCCGATGCGGACTGTCAGGAACCTGCTTGGATAAGCATAGCGAAGGCGAAGGCGAAGACCGTGCAGACCTCCCTTGTAGCAAGAATCGAAAGTGCTGGCGTAGCTCCACGCACTTTAGCCGTATGTTCGGCCTTGGCTGTTGGCAAGAAGGATGGGTTGAAACGCGACATCCGGCAGGCTTACGCACGAGTCGGGGCGAGCCATCTGCTTGCGTTGAGCGGGATGCACTTGGGCATCATCTACGGCTTCCTCTACTTCTTCCTGATACATCATGTGCGTCACGGACATTGGCGTTGGTTCTCGCTGCCCGTCGTCCTGCTATGTCTTTGGGGGTATGCGCTGGTGGCCGGTATGCCAGTCTCGCTCGTCAGGGCAGCGCTCATGCTTTCCCTGCTGAGCGTGCTGTTGCTGATGCAGTTCGACACCGACCCTTTGCATCCGTTGGCCCTCAGCGCAATAGTCATTCTGATGGTCGAACCTGCCAGCCTGTTGAGTGTCAGCTTCCAGTTGTCCTTTGCTGCCGTCTTCTTCCTCCTGTCCCTTTGGAGTCCTCTGAGCAACAGGTTTCCCGAACTCAACTGGGCTGTGAAACTGATGGCAGTCTCTTGTGTGGCACAATTGGGAACGATGCCGCTGACGCTCTACTATTTCCATCAGTTGCCGCTGCTTGCTCCGCTGCTGAGCCTTGTGCTCATCCCGTTGACGACGCTCATCATCTATCTCACGCTTGCATGCATCGTTCTGCCCATCGCGCCTTTGGGGTGGACGTTGAACCTTGTTGAGGATTGTCAACAGAGGCTCATAGATGTGGCTGGCAGCATCCCTTGCGGAACCCTGACCGACATCTATCCGAGTGCAATCCTCGTTGCACTCATCTATGCTGCTATGATAGTGGCTGTTGTACGCCTGCGCACAAGAATAAGCGGTCGTTAGATGCCGACGACCAGTCCTTCGTTGGCAAGGATGGTTCGTGGGAAGATGCTTCTTGCTTCGCGGAGGAGAGCGTCTTCGTCCTTGATGGCTGCGCTGAAGTGCCCGATGCAAAGCTTCCCGACCTCAGCGTCCTTCGCCAAGGTGGCAGCTTGGACGGCTGTGGTGTGGAGTGTCTGTTCAGCCCGTAGCGCACGTTCATGGAGATAGGTCGCTTCGTGGTAAAGCAGGTTGACGCCCCGGATGATGTCCTTCAGCTCGGGCAGATAGACCGTGTCGGAGCAATAGGCGAAGGAGCGTGGCGGAGTGGCAGGAGTGGTAAGTCGCTCGTGTGGAATAAGAGTACCGTCTTCGGTTGTCCACGAAGCTCCTGCCTTGATGTTGTTTATCTGGCTGACAGGTATCTGATAGGCGTCAATCATGTCGCGTCGGATGTGCGGCAAGCCCGGTTTCTCCCTGAAGAGATAGCCGGCTGTGGGAAGTCTGTGGCGTAGCGGAATGCTGTGAACCATGATGCTGCGGTCCTCATAGACGAGGGCATGCTGTTGGGTGTCAACGGGATGGAAGAGCACTTTGTAGCCAATATCGGCGTAGTAGGTGCGCTGTAGGAAGTCGAGCAGTTCGCCCACTTGCTGCGGTCCGTGGATGTGGAGTTCGGCGGTCCTTCCGAGCAAGTCCATCGTTCCGATGAGGCCTGGCAGCCCGAAGATGTGGTCGCCATGATTGTGGCTGATGAAGATGTGGCCGATGCTGAGCATCGACAGTCCCATCTTCTGCATCTGTGTCTGCACGCCTTCGCCGCAGTCGATCATGAAGTATTTGCCCCGCACGTTCAGTAGCTGCGAGGTAGGCTGGTGGCGAGTGGTGGGCTTTGCAGAGCCACATCCGAGTATGTTCAGTTCAAACTCCATCGAACTTCCTTCAAAACAAAAAAAAATCACAACTCATAATCCTGAAAGCATCCGGCCTCCAGAATTATGAATTGTGAATAGATAATTGTGAATTACCGGAGGGATTACTCCTCGCCAGACTTCATCTTAGCCTTCAGCTCTGCCAAAGCGTCGATGTCGCCGAGCGTAGTGCTGGCAGCCTGGTTCTGGATAGCAGGAGCCTCTTCCTTCGGAGCGGCAGTCTTGCGAGTAGCCTTCTTGGCCTCGCGAGCCTCTGCGCGCTGTACGTCTTCGAAGATGCGGCTGTGGGAGAGGATGATGCGCTTGCTGTCCTTGTTGAACTCAATCACCTTGAACTGCAGCTTCTCGCCCTTCTGAGCCTGAGTGCCGTCTTCCTTGACGAGGTGCTTGGGAGTGGCAAAGCCTTCCACGCCATACTCGAGCTGGATGACTGCGCCCTTGTCGAGCATCTCGACGATGGTGCCTTCGTGAATGCTGTCAACGGTAAATACGGTCTCGAATACGTCCCAAGGATTCTCCTCGAGCTGCTTGTGACCGAGAGAGAGACGGCGGTTGGCCTTGTCAATCTCGAGAACGCAAACCTCGATTTCAGCACCAATTTGCGTGAACTCGCTGGGGTGCTTGATCTTCTTCGTCCAGCTGAGGTCGCTGATGTGAATCAGGCCGTCAACACCCTCTTCAATCTCAACGAAGATACCGAAGTTGGTGAAGTTGCGAACCTTAGCAGTGTGC
>CACYQI010000076.1 GCA_902776455.1 uncultured Bacteroidales bacterium
TCTCTCGGACGGGAGTCGGGATTTAGCTGTGCCTCGTTGGTGATTTAGGCGTGCCTAATTGCGCACTTAGGTTAACCTAATCGGCTGCCGTGGCTGGCCGCCTTCCTTCCTCTCATTCACGCTACAAAGGTACGAAATAATCTTGAATTACGCAAGCAAATCGGCAATTATTTTCACTCGAAAATGAAAGTTTTTCGAGGGGGAGAGAAAGTAAGAAAGTAGGAAAGTAGGAAAGCCGACATTAAGGTGTTTCGGGGGGGGGGCGAAAAGAAGGGAAAGCGGACTTTTCTTAGTAAAAGTTTATTATTATTATTAATAAATAATTATATAAATATATACGGTATATATTACTTATATTATATATCCTTAATTATACCTGCTTTGCGGGTTCAAAATGTATTAATGTCTACTTTCCTACTTTCTTACTTTCTTACTTTCTAACTTTTATGGCAGAAGATGCTTGCAATTGAAAAATAAGTCGTAACTTTACACCCGAAAACCGAGAAGAAGCCGTCGATGCTTCGGCGCTGCGTGGGCCACGACTACGGCGAGCGCATGATGTACATGGTGACGATGGTGACGGAGGGGCGCCGCCCCCTCTTCGGCAGTGTCACAGGGCGAAGCGAAGCGCCAGAAGGCAGCGCAGAAACTCCAAGGATAGAGCTGACGGAGCTAGGGAGGAGGATATACGACGAATGGTGGGGCATTCCCAGGTATTATCCACAGGTAGAAATAATCGACCTTCAGATGATGCCCGACCATCTGCACGGCATCCTGTTCGTGAAGGAGAAAATTGAGAAAGACCTTAGCCGCATCATCCGGGGCTTCAAGACTGGCTGCAACCGCCATTACCGTGCGCTCTTCCCCACCGTTCAGTGTGTTGCGACTCAGTCGCAACAGACAAGACTGCAGGGGCAACAGACAAGACTGCAGGGGCAACGCCCTCCCGAGGACCGCGCCCACGGCCTGCTCTTTGCCCGTGGCTTCAACGACAAGCTGCTGCTGCGGCAGGGGCAACTGCAACGATGGCTCGACTATTTGCACGACAATCCCCGCCGCCTCCTGATGAAGCGCGAGCGCCCCGACCTCTTCCGCGTGCAACGGGGGCTGACGGTTGGCGATATGCAGTTTTCCGCCATCGGCAACCGCTTCCTGCTCCAGCGCCCCGTGCGCTTGCAGGTACAGTGCTCCCGTCATCTCACAGACGATGAGATAGCCAAGCAGCAGGCATGGTGGCTCTCGCAGGCTCGCAGCGGAGCGGTGCTGGTATCCCCTTGCATCTCGAAGGGCGAGAAGCAGGTGATGCGAGCCGCCTTTACGGAGGGGCTGCCCCTCATCATCCTTCAGGAGAACGGCTTCACCGACCTCGCCAAGCCCGGCGGCCAGCGCATGGAAGCCTGCCAACGCGGACAGCTTCTGCTCCTTGCTCCCTGGAAACACCACAACGAGCACCTCACCATCCGCCGCACCAAGTGCCTCGCCCTCAACGACATGGCAAAAAAGATTTGTGAAAGAAAAGGCGAGGAATCGTTGTGAACCGAAAAGTTTTTCGTAACTTTGCAAACGGAAATCTAAAAGAAATAGATAACTTTTATTAAACCGTTTGCGGGAGGCCCAAAAGTTATTACTTATTGTTGTATATACTCATATAAACCAATTCTTATGGTTGACTTATTTACAAAATACCCCGTCGTTGTTTCTTCTGAAGAATATGATCTGAAAGTTATTATAGGATAACTAAGTGTATATGTCCCACTTTTAGATGAACGTATTTTACCATATATACTATTCTCCTTTTCTATATATTCATAAGAGTTTGCGGAAGTAAATCTATACACATAAAATGGCGTATTACTATAATTAGATCCCCATATTGTTGCTGTAAAAGTTTCACCTCGTGCAACAAAACTTTTGCCTTCCAAAGTCATTTTTTCATCTTCTTTGTCTTTTGAACATGATATAACACAAAATCCAAATACTACAAGAAGCAGCATAACAAAACTTACTTTCTTCATTTTTTTATGGGTACTTATATGCCATTCCCCATCGGCTCTAAGTGTTTACATATTAACAAAGAAAAGGCGCAGACTTTCGCCATACGCCACACGGTTCACCACAAACCACAAATGTATATGGGATTTCTGCGCCCTTAGGTGCAGCTCCTATAACATTTGTTTTGCTCGTAGCAATACGGTGGTGATTGTGTGGCTATAGAGCAAATATGTCTTGCTTTCCTTACGGATTGCGATGCAAAGATACAAGGTTTTATCGAAACGAGCAAATTATTTTGTAATAATCATTTGTGTTTCCATCACAAATTAGTAACTTTGCAGAAAATTAATCACAAGAATATGGCAAAGAAAGCATTTCAACGTATCTATAAGAATAACTCGATGTACGCAGCAGATAAACTGCCATACATAGATGCCTTGGCCCTTACCGTGCAAAAAAATCTTTATACGAAAAAAAATGCTGTCTATTACTTAGCGGGCACAATCGAGCTGTGGGACTTCATGTCACTCACACGGTGCTATATCATTGCATCTAGGTCTGAATTTGGACAATCAGACATAGAGACATATATATCTTCCATGTATGACCAATATGCCCAAATGTTTGATGATAAAGCAGTGGAATACACAAAAAATCTAGACTACATTACCTTGTATGGGACACCCGCAAATGTTCTTTCCTTAATGTGGGCTGCGTGGATATATGCTAAGGTGCTTCATGAAGTTTGCAAAGATGACGAAAAGCCTTTGTGGCAAAAAGCAGCAGAACAGCTATATAACTCTATGGAGGATTTTTACGATAGCCTAGAAAACAAATGTTTTGGAGATAACAACAGCCTTTTAAGTATAGCAGACGATGCAGTAAATACCATGAAGGGTTACATTACAGAAAAATACCCGACAGCAAAAAACACTCAGGTACAGAAACCTGCACCTGCGGTAGAGCACCATGTACTTGCAAATGACGACACTGCCAAGCTCGATTCTCGTATTGCGGAACTGGAGGAAGAGAACGCATCTTTGAAGCATCAACTGGAGGAAAAGGGGCAAAGCCAGCCCCAAGCCAGCGAGACACAAGAGGAAAGGAATGACGAATGGCAAGTAGAACTCCTTTCGCATCTCATGTATGAGAGTGAATCCAATGCTAAAGCTTTTCTCGAGAAGGTGCGAGGAATGAGAGATACAGAGATAGCAGACGTCGTAGCAGAATGGGTGAAAGACAACAAGATTTCCTCAAAATCGTGCCGAAGGGATTTGTGGAGGATTCTCCATGCCGCTAAGTTATACGACGGAACAGAGTCGAACTACAATCAAGCGATGTTTAAGAGGCAGTAACGAAAGTTGCTGCTTTTTTTGTTTGTATTTTTTGCACGATTTGCACAAAGAAGCTGTTCGGCATTTGTATTCATTTGTATTTATTTGCACATTGCTGAATAGTTTGATTTTCTGTTGATTAGTAATAAATGTTGCCGTACCTTTGCAGTGTCGAAAGAGCTCAGACGACACGAACAAAAGTACAATTAAATACATTATTTATTATGGTAACACAAAGTCAAACCAAGCCCAAGCCTCGCAAGATGCGGGGAGTGGGGACGTACGAGGGCGACGACTTCACATTCCGCCCATGCGAACCGGGTGAACCCACCCAACTGAACGTCAAGACCTGCAAGGGGGGCAAGACGTACGAGACGAAAAGCGAGAAGAAGCCACAACGCGTGGCGCACCTCTCGTGCCCTGCCGACACTGCCGACCCCTATCGGGAATATACGGCACAGCTCAAACGGCTCGGCATCAAGCCTCAGACTCCTCAGCAGCCCGAAACGACGCGCGTGGTGAAGGAGAACGGCCTGGAGTGCTACCTCAACGAGCAGACGCTGGAGCTGACGGTGCAAACCACACTCGCGCTCCCCACGCACTTCCGCAACTGGCAGGCCGAACTGCTCAGGCAGGTGCAGCTCGTAGTGAGACGTCTGCCCGCAAACGAGACTTTCAACAAGGCAATTAACAATCTAAAAAATCAAGGAGGAACACAGAATGTTTAAGGTAACTTATCAGGTAAAGACTTGGCTCCAGATGGAGCGTATGGGATGGAAACAATGGCAGGAAAGCCTCGAACTGGCAAAAGCCATTGTGGCAGAAGTGCGACGTTTGCTCAAGCTCTACAAAGAGACTGGCGACAAGCGGTACAAGGACCAGGCAGACGAGCAGAAACGCTCGCTGCCGGGTGCCTGCTTCCAGGCATCGGACTACGAAGAGAGTGTCGGCAAGAAGAAGTACAACAAAGGTAAGCGCGGACGCTGGCGCGAGCAGATACATGCCTATCTGTCGGGGCTTGCCGTCATCGACGTGGACCACTGCGGCAATCCGCGTGAACTCTTCGAGCGCATCACGAGCATGCACGACTTGAAGAAGCTGGGCATCCTGCTCGTCTATGTCTCGGCAAGCGGAGAAGGGCTGAAGATTGTCTTCAAGGCTCGCCCCGAGTGGGGAAACCTCATCTGCAACCAGTACGAGATGGCTAACCTGCTCGGCATACTCCAGTACGTGGACGATGCTTGCAAGGACAGCTCGCGCCTCTCGTTCCTGACGGGCGAAGACGACGTGCTCTACATCGACAAGACGGAGCTGTTCGACGAGGAGGAAACGCTCTTCTCCGAGTCGGACGAGGTAAGCAGAACTGAGTATGACTTGCAGTTCGGAGAGCGTTATCGGAAGGGACAGAAGGGGGATTCCTCGCCATTGGTGCAAAGATGGATTGACTATGAACAACAGCAACGTAAACCAGCTTCGAAGAACGATGCGAAGAAATCTGAAAACGTTGAACAGGCCTGTTCTGAGCAGATAGAGTTTACGGAGCGAGAACTTGCCATCATCAAGGCTCTCAACGCTTTCTACGGCAAGGAACTCGGGGAGGGCCAGAAGCACCCCACCTTCTGCCAGCAGACGGCACACTGGCTCCTGTGGCTCTTGGACAACAATCCCGAGAAAGCCATTGCCATAGCGTACCAATTGAACTACGTGAAGAACTGGAAGCCCAGGGAGGGCGAGGTGGAGGAACTCATAGAGAGTGCTGCCAAGAAGAAACTTCTGAAGAGCACTCCGAAGAATCTCAAGGAACTGCTCGAGAAGGCTGGCATCGACATAGAACTGCCCACAGGGGTTCAGCAAGCCACAGACCCGATGGAAGACTTGCCCTTCGAGCATTGGTGCGACGAGATAGAAAGCCTCTTCGACGTCTTCCCCTGCCTGCGCGAAGTCTGCGAACCTCATCCGCGTCGCCTCTGGCCCTTCCTCCTCTTTGCCTCGGCAGCCATGATGGGCACTTGCATGACGCTTACTTACTACAGGTTCTATGCAGACCCTTCCATCCGCTCTCGCCTGAACTACATCATCCTTGGCGTAGGCGACCCAACGAGCGGCAAGGGCACCCTCTCGCGCTTGCAGGAGGTGTTGCTGGCTCCCATCATCGACAGCGACAGGCTGGCTGACGAGGCCACCAACGAGTGGAAGGAGAAGACAGACGCTTCGGGTGCAAACAAAGACAAGGAAGTACGCCAGCACATCTACAACCGCATGTTCGGTCCGCGTGCCTCGAACACCGAGTTCATCCGCTCCATGATGAACTACAAGACTTTCGTCGATGGCGAGGACATGAACAATCACCTCATCACCGTTGACTCGGAGAAGGACAACTCTATCAACATGTCGAAGAGCGGAGGATGGCAGAACCGCGACATCATGGTGCTGAAGAGCTTCCACAACGAGTTCGACTCGCAGCACTACTCTAACAAGCAGAGCGTAAGCGGCAGGTTCCGCGTGTATTGGAATCAGATAGAGACCTGCACCCCGCCAACGCTCAAAAGACTTGTGAACGAGCGGAACTTCAACTCGGGCCTCGACACCCGCATGGCAACGATACCGATGGGCAAACCCGACTTCGACATGATTCCGCTGGAAAGCGAATCGGGCAAACTGATTGCAGCAAACGAGACGCTACGAGAGTGGAGCTACAAACTGGACCAGCGACAAGGCGAACTGCCCGTCTGGCCTCTCGTGGAGCACGTGCACAGGTGGTGCGACGAGAGGCGTGCCATAGCGGAGTTCAACGACAAGGACCAGGCAGACTGGCTGCTCATCAAGCGTGTGCCATATTACGGACTGAACGTGAGCATCCCCTACATCGACATGCGTCATTGGCAGGAACGCGAGCAGACTGGCACGTACGTCATCGACGACACAGACCGCCGTCTCTGCAACTTGGTGCTCGACATTCAGTACCGCACTCAATTGCATTGGTTCTACGGACTGCATCGCAAGTACTACGACGACCAGCTGTATAATGCCTCCGTGCAGAAGCGTCGCACAAACAAGTACCTGGAATGCTTCCGTAAACTCCCCGAGGAGTTCACTACGGAAAAGTTTGCAGAAGTCTTTGGCTATGCAAACAATCGCTCAGGACAGAAGACCTTGGAACGTTTGCTTGCCGACAAAGCTATCGAACGCGCCATGCGAGGCAATTACAGGAAACTTGTTTCCGAATTGTAAAGTAGGAAAGTAAGAAAGTAGGAAAGCCGACATTAAGTGTTTTTTCTCTCTCTCCAACAATCAACTCCCCGTTGCAGCTTATTACTGCGGCGGGGATTGTTGTACCTGATTGTAAGCAAAATGCCCCAATTTGTGTTAAAGTTTTGTTAAAATCGCGAAATGATTTGGAACGTAACGCACTTTTGTCATACCTTTGCAGTGTACTATTGAACTAATACACCAAAACACATGAATAAATAAGAAGATAAAAGAAGATAAATGAAGATAGAAGAAGATAAAAGACGATACCATCAGGCCCCAGAGCTAATGTCCTCTATCTTCGTGGCGAAGCCACATATCTTCCTCTATCTCCCTCTAACTCCCAATTCTTAATTCTTAACTCTTAATTCTTAACTCTTAACTCCCAATTCTTAACTCTTAATTCTTAATTCTTAATTAATATACGTCATGATTAACATTCAGAACATCAAATTCGGCTACGACAGCCATCAGGCTGTGCTGGACGATTTCTCGCTCGACTTCGGTCAGGGCGGTGTCTATGGCTTGCTCGGGAAGAACGGCACGGGCAAGAGTACATTATTATACTTAATGATGGGCTTGCTACGGCCGCAGAAGGGCAGCATCACCATCGACGGCACGTCGGCCTCTCTGCGCACCCCCGAAGTCCTGAGCGAAATGTTTCTCGTGCCCGAGGAGTACGACCTGCCGCCCATCCCTCTCAAGCAGTACGTCCGCGCCATCAAGCCCTTCTATCCGCGATTCAGCGAAGAAAAGCTTGCGAAGTGCCTTGAGAACTTCGAGATGACTACCGACATCAACTTGGGGCAACTCTCGATGGGACAGAAGAAGAAGGTCTACATGAGCGTCGCCATAGCATCGAACACGCGCCACCTGCTCATGGACGAACCGACAAACGGACTGGACATCCTCTCGAAGAGCCAGTTCCGCAAGGCTGTCATCGACAGCATGACGGAGGAAAGGACTGTCATCGTCTCTACGCACCAGGTACACGACGTGGAACGTTTGCTAGACCACGTCTGCATCATCGACCGCAACCAAGTGCTCCTGAACGAACCTCTCGTGGAGAAAGAACAGGCCATCAACCTCGAAGAATTGTTCATCAAGACAGTCGAACAGAGACAGTAAATTTAAGAAACCACGAATTTCACTAATTACACGAATAAAGAATAAGAAAAAAACAACGGATTGAACGGATTTATATCATTCGAGCAATTTGTGTAATCCGTGGTTAGAAATATAAGTACTAATCCGTTTAATCCGTTTAATCCGTTGTTAGAAAAGAACAACTATAATTCGTGAAATTAGTGTAATTCGTTGTAAGAAAGACATCATCTCAGTAACATTATAAATGTATAAAGATATGATTAACCAGTTTAATTTCAAGCGTTTCCTCAACGTTGCCCGTTGGGATCTCAGCGTCAACAGCAAGTTCTATACGCGCTCGGCCCTGCTCATGGTGGCCGTCATCTGCATGCCTGTCGTGCTGTACTATCTCTATTCGATGGTCATGAAGAGCTATCTCTCGTTCGCCACCATCTACGATAGCGCAGAAGGCTTTGCCACAGTCATCAACCTGATTGGGCTTGCCTACATGATTATTGCGTCGGGCTACATGTTTCACAACCTGCTCACGAAGCAGGGACGCATCAACGAACTCACGCTCCCTGCCACGAACCTGGAGCGTTTCCTTTGGCACGCCGTTGTCGTCATCGTGGGTGTCGATGTGGTCTTCTTCGCAGGAGTCCTGACGGCCGACCTGCTCCACGTGCTCTTCCGCCTGCCAATACCCAATGCGGAAATCCATTCCATCACCCTTGCTGCCTACAACTACGACTTCAGCGAACTGCTGGAACTCGACGAGTTCAACAAAAACACGTTTGGTCTGATTGTGTTCTTCTTCTTGATGGCACTCTGCTACGTCCGCAGCTTCAGCCTCGTCAACGCCTGGAAGTACCGCTACAACATTCCTCTCACCTTCTTCATCTATTTCCTCATTCAGACCTTCCTGCCCCTGCTTGTGCTGTTCATCGGCACGCAATTCATCTCGCCCGCATTCGTCGAGAAGTTCTTGAACTGGCTGAACGAGAAGAGCATCACCTTTTGGATTGTCTGCTTGGACATCATCGCTGCCCTTCTCTACGTCGGCATCTGGCTCCTGACCTATCGCCTCTACAAGCGGGCACAGCTGACAACGAAAAGGAATCCGTGAACTCAGAAGCCATAACAACTGTAGTCTCGAATGAGCATAATCAACCACAGATTAAGCAGATTAAACAGATGTAAGCCTCTGATGGAGAATTTATAAAGATTTAACGGATTGGGGCGATGCCCTTAATCTGATAAATCTGAATATAATTAGAACATGAATGAATATATAATCCGTTAAATCAGCTAAATCTGTGGTTTAAAATACTCCAGGAACTTGAACTTAATAATATATTATGGTATATGAAAAAGAAAATTATCATTGTCCTGCTTGCCATCGTGGCAGCAATCGTCGTGATATTTGGCGCACACGCTATCTACTACAAAGCGCAAATAGCGAATGCTCCGACTATGCAGGAACTCGCAGAAGCATATCCGTGGAAGGTGCCCGACGACTGGTTCCAGACAGACACCATCACGCTGAAAGGCCGCATCGAAGGCTAT
>CACYQI010000077.1 GCA_902776455.1 uncultured Bacteroidales bacterium
AAGATGGGAAATCCGAAAGCATTTCTGACTGTGCCTCGCAAAGAGGCTGGATACAGACCTATTCACGACCGCATACATGACTTTGGCGAAGTGGAACAGACGCTCAACACACGCGACAGGCAGGAACAGGCCAGTCGTTGCATGGATTGCGGCGTGCCTTTCTGCCATTGGGCTTGCCCGCTTGGCAACAAAGACCCGGAATGGAACGACGCACTCTATCATGGCGAGTGGGAAACAGCATATAAGTTATTGAAGAAGACCAATCCATTCCCAGAGTTCACGGGCCGCATTTGTCCGGCTCTTTGCGAGAAGGCTTGCGTGCTCTATCATACCACGGGCGAGGCTGTCACCAATCGCGAGAATGAATGTGCCATTGCCGAGCGAGCCTTCCTGGAAGGATATGTGACCATTGAGCACCCCAAGCGCAACGGACATCGTGTAGCTGTCGTCGGTAGTGGTCCTGCCGGGCTTGCTGCTGCGAATGCCCTCAACTATATGGGCTACGAGGTGACTGTCTTCGAGAAGAACGAAGCCGCCGGCGGACTCCTGCGTTATGGCATCCCCAACTTCAAGCTGAACAAGAAAATCATCGACAGAAGAATTGAGGTGATGGAGCAAGAAGGCATAACTTTCAGGTATAATGAAGAATTAAGAATGAAAAATGAAGAATTTGCTACCGCATTGTCCACAACAGATGATTCTTCACTCTTCACTTTTCACTCTTCACTTAGCGATTACGATGCCGTCGTAATCGCTACCGGCACACCTGTCGCAAGAGATTTGAAAGTTCCTGGCCGCGAACTTAAAGGCGTGCATCTTGCTCTCGAACTGCTCTCTCAGCAGAATCGTGTCCTTGCCGGCATGGAGTTCTCGAAGGACGAGCGCATCACGGCAAAGGGCAAGGATGTCCTCGTCATTGGTGGCGGCGATACGGGAAGCGACTGCATCGGCACGGCTCATCGTCAGGGCTGCAAGAGTGTGACGCAGATTGAGATTATGCCAAAGCCGCCAGTCGGTCACAATCCTTCTACGCCTTGGCCCAACTGGCCTGTCATTCTCAAGACGACCAGCAGCCACGAAGAAGGTTGTACACGTCGTTGGAACATCAATACCCTCGAGTTCCTCGGAGAAAATGGAAAGGTGACAGGCGTCAAGGTGCAGGAGATAGATTGGAAGCCAGCCACTGTGCCCGCCGGGTCACCAGCGGGTGCTACCGCCCGTCCCATCATGGTCGTAAAAGGCGAACCTTTCATCATCAAGGCCGACCTTGTCCTGCTGGCGATGGGTTTCCTTAAGCCCGAGCATCCCGAGTACCCTAAGAATGTCTTCGTCTGTGGTGATGCCGCTAATGGCGCCAGCCTCGTCGTCCGCGCTATTGCATCAGGCCTTCAGGCAGCAGAGAAAGTCCACGCCTATCTGCAAAGCAAGTAGAGACTTAAACTAACAACTAATGTGAGCGGACAGCCTGCCGACATTCGGGGCTGTCCGCTTTTGTTATAAGGGGGCTTTAAGGAGCATATTCGCCCCATATATAATAAAAATGTAAGGCAAGGCGATGAGGGTTCGGAAAAACTTTGTATCTTTGCAAGCAGAAACATACAAAAGACAACGACCATGTGCATGTATAACATTGCTATGAATGACGAACTGGTCAGCGAGGCCCGCCGGTCGTTTTCCAGCAAGGCTGCTATGGATGCATGGCTTCAGCAGCAGGTGGAGGCTTTGCTTGTAGCACACAACGCCCGTATGCGCCGCCGCTTTCGCCCTGCCACTAACCATAGCAGGCGCGAGGCAGCCATGCTTTTCGTTAAGAACCTCTCCGTAAGCGGTGGTCAGCCTGTGCCAGCCGACGAACGGGGCATAGATGCTCTTATCCGTGAGAAATACGACAAATGATGAGAGCTTATATTGACACCAACATACTGGTTGACCTTGTGCTCTCGCGCCAAGAGTTTCTGCCCGATGCCCAGCGTGTCTTTGCTTTGGGCTATGCAGGAGAAGCGCAACTTACGGTTTCAGCCCTATCCTTTGTCAACACCATCTACCTGGGGCAGAAATACAAATATCCGTCGGATGAGGTTTATGCCAAGCTGCGCATGATAGCAGATTTCGTGGATGTGGCAGATTTGCGAGGCCAGAACGTTATTGACATGCTCAGCAGCGGTTGGAGAGATTACGAGGATGCCACCCAGTACCGCTCAGCCATCGACGAGCAGGCCGACTGCATCGTAACCCGTAACAAGAAAGACTTCAAGGCCAGCACTATCGAGGTGCTGACTCCAGCAGAGTTCTTTGAGAAGATAGACTCGTAATAATTCCTTTCCTCTTCATACGAAACGGGCAATTTAACATGTTATGATTGAGGCATAACATTTCGACTTCTCAAACTTTCTTGTAATATAACGTGATCTCGACGAAAATGGAAACTTACAGTCTATCATGTGTTAAACAAACACAAAGTCACAAAGACACTAAGTAACTCCCGGCAACAGAGACGGACAATGGGAATGTCACATCGAACCCGACTGGCTGATGATATGGGAGCAGAACGACATGGAGCTGACGCTGCTGTTCCTGCAAACCGGCACGCATTCCGACTTGTTCTAATCTTCCCTTCCTATAATTCGTTTGAAAGCTTGCTTTTGCGGGAAAAAAGACAGAATTAATCTCTTTTCGAGCGAAATTTAGATACTTTTGACTTGTAATCAAATAGAATTGTGTAAATTTGCAGTCGTAAAACATTCTAAAGCATACAACTATGGCACGACAGATTGCAGAAACCCCCATTCTGTTTGGTGAGGACGCTAAACGCTTCCTTGACGACATGAACCATGTGCAGCCGGCATCGCAGAAAGAGCGCAAGACGGCGGCACAGTCGTATGAGTGGATGAAAAGCATAGCTACTTTTCAAATGTAATCCGACATGCGACTGTCAAAACTCGAAGACATCCAGACACTGAAGCCGTTCGACTGCGGGGACGACGACCTTAATGAGTTCCTCACGGTCGATGCTTCTTTCTACCGCCAACAGATGCTGGCCAATACTTTCGTCCTTGAGGATGACGAACTGACCATCGCTTACTACAGCCTTTTGAACGACAAGATTTCCAACTCCACAGTACCTAAGAACTTGTGGCGAAAACTCCGCGACACTATTCCTCATGAGAAGCATTTCAGCAGCTATCCTGCCGTGAAGATTGGTCGTCTGGCAGTATCACTCACCCATAAGAATGATGGCATCGGCACGCGCCTCGTGGCTGGCATCAAACAAATGCTCATAGCGCAGCAGTCGCAGTCTGCATGTCGTTTCCTCACCGTCGATGCCTACCGCTGTGCCGTGCCGTTCTACGAGAAGAACGGTTTCAAGATGCTTGTCAACGAAATCAGCAACGAAGCCCACACCGTTCCGATGTATTACGACCTAAAGCAACTGCTTTGCGAATAATCCCTTTTCATGCAAAACGGACTCGACATATTTATTAAGAGCGGAGTTGGCATGAAGTCGTTTCTTCTTTTCCTATAAATCGTTTGTAAGCGGCGCATTCGACGCGAAGGCCGACTTGACAAGAAAAAAGCCGCCCACGGGTGGACGGCTAATAATAATAGAGAGAAAAAAACACTTTGTTTTCATAACCAGTATTCAACATAGCCTTTTCCATGACATGTGGGACATGCTGGATGAGAATGTGTCTGTGTGTTCCAGTACTCATACCCACAAGTGTGACAGCGAATCTTATACCTTGTGGAACTTCCGAAAGTCACGGCATCGCCATTCTTCTCATAAGTTCCCTTACCATTACAAGCGGCACAGGTTCTGCGTACTTTTTCCTTCTTGTCACGCTCTACCCTCACAGGTCTATCTCCGCCGCTTTGTTGCTGTACTGGTGTATATCCTCCTTGCGGATAGATTGGTTGTACGGGATTAACAGGTACATATCCGTTGCCGCCCCCACTGCCGCTTTGTTGTTCCGGCTCACGGATTAGCGAACATGTGGTCACGCCTGCTGGGGCAGTGGCACGTTTATAGACGTAAATCTTTCCTGCATTGGTTTCGATGTTCATCAGCGACTTGTCAGCATTGAACTTCATGTAGGCGTTCTTGCTCCAGTAGCATGAGCCCCAATAAGTTTCAATCTGTCTGCTATTCTCAGCATCGTATGCCAACGAGCCATTACCTACATCGTTGCCAAACTTGTCTGACTCAAAGCATTTCTTGCCCTCAAAGGTGATGAACTGTCCGCCACTTACGTTCGTGTTCGTTACGCCCTTGATGATGGATTTCGTGTAGCGATAGTAATAGGTTTGGGCAGTGATGCTCTGCCCAAACACTATCAGCAATAACGATATAAAGACATTCTTATTCATGTAATGAGTTACTTGGAGTTCTTGAACGACCAACTTTGAAGAAACTTTTATCTACTCGTTTGAAGTAACGTGTTTCTGTACTATTGAAAGTTCCTCCATTTGTACTTCCCAACTCAATACTAATTCTATCTACTACAAAGTTGCGATTGGCATTGAAATCAAAGTCATGTATTTCTTTACGCCAACACAAACCTCCCATCATATTCGTAGCTTGAAGATAAGCATTTCCCCTATAGATGTTGCCAGAAATATACTTCAATGAGTATTCTGTGTTTTCTACCTTTTCCTCATAGTAGTTAATATTCGTCTGTATATTTTTTTTAATGTCGCTAGTACAAGGTGGTGCTGCCACTGCGCCAATACGGTCCGTTTTAAGATCCAAGTATCCAGACAAATCGCATGCCTTCTTTCCATCAAAATTAAAAATTAGGACGGCTCCTTCGCCTGACGATTCTCCATTTTCACCACATGCCACATAATAATAGATGTCATCTGGCCCATCATAGAACTGTGCTTTCACTCCGCTTGCAAGGCATATCACCATGACAAGCAACAAAAATCTAAAACCTTTCATAATTGTTAATGCTTTAAGATATTAATAAATTTGGTTCACTCTCGCTCGTCAAGACCAGCACAAACTTATGGGCATAAGAAAAGTGCAGACCCACCATACACTCTGCTAGGTCTGCGACAACCTTAAATACACTATGGAGAAGTCTGCACTCTATGGCGCAGCTCCAATGTGTATTTAGTTTTGCTCGTTAAACTCTTTTGAGGTCGCAGTTCAGCAGAGTGATTGAGCAAACAAAATGTTGTGTCTCTTACGAAACACAATGCAAAAGTAGTAATTTTCATTGAAAGAAAAGCATATATCATGTGAAAAATTCAAATAATACCTTCATTTCGGGTCTTTTAATTAAAAATGAGGCACTATTTGAACTGTATTTGTGGATTATTTGCCAACTTCGCTCTCAGATTGACAGACGAAGCCGTAGACCAAAGAAGGGCGAAGGCAAAGGAGAATAAAAACAAGCTAACCGACCTAGCAGCCGCCAGAGCAAGCAGACAGATTCGCCCGAATCAGGAGGCGGACAATTATACAAAAAGAAAGCAGACTGCATGGTCTGCTTTCTTTTTGCTATTATTGCACACTACGTAAAACGTCGGAAAACGGCCTTCTGCACGTCGTATTGGCCAACGCAGCAGGGAGCATTCGCCAACACTCCACGTTGTGTTGGCCAACACTCCACGTTGTGTTGGCAAATTCTCCACGCTTCGTTCACCGAAAACCCACGCCAAAAAGTGTGCAAAAACGCAAGATTATTTACCATTTAGCCATTTACCATTTACCATTTGATACTTTTTGCCGAAGAACGGCGGCTGTAACTTGTTGGCTTTCAGCATGCGTTCGATTTGAGCGCATTTCTTTGAAAAAACGACCCAAACATTGCCTGAGACCATTTTCGTCGAAATTTGGCGGCCTCTTTAAAGTGCTTGTGTAAGAAAAACGGCGTTTTTGCTTGCATTCTGTCACAAACAGAAATGGTCGCATTGTTGTGGATTTATATTACATGAAAATTATATGGGTGATTACATGGCAATTCGTGTTTTATTTAACATATAATTACCATGTAATTTACCATGAATTTATATTCGCAGTATGTTCTGGCGGATTTGCAATCCGCCAGTGTAGAATATGGGGATTTATAATCCCGTAATTATTATTTTATCGCATTACAAATGCTTATATTCAATACGGGCGGATTGCAAATCCGCCCGAACAAGCACGTAGCCAATTCGTGAAATTTGTGTAATTCGTGGTTGTATAAACAAGTCGCTGCTTTATGTGTCTTTCAACTTCATTTTGCAAGACAATCGATGAAATTAATGACATAAATCAAGAAAACACGCTCAATCGGTAACATTCTGCTTGTTTTATTTGGAGAATGGTTACAAATTGTATTACCTTTGCAGAGTGCTAATAGGAGCCGACGCTTCCAAGCGTCGAAATCTGGCTGTAAAACGTACCGACGCTCGGAAGCGTCGGCTCCTACTGCAAAGCGGATAAATAACGTTTAGCTATATAGAAAAGTGATTGAAGCAAAATGATTGCGCTAAATCGTAAATAAATAGTAAATAGTAAATCGTTAAATAGTAAATGAACTTAACCCTTTAACAAAAACAAGATTATGGCAAACGATTTGAGATTTCAGGTTGTCGGCGAGGCGTTCAAGAAGAAGCCTCTTGACGTAAAAGCACCAGCGGAGAGACCTTGCGAGTACTTTGGCAAGCACGTCTTCAACCGCGAGAAGATGTACAAGTACCTGCCGAAGGACGTTTATGATAAGATGGTAGATGTCATCGACAATGGTTCCAGCCCTTGACAGAAGGAACAGCCGAGAAACACGACTCGTTCATCGAGCACGACGGCAAAGGAGGCATGATTGAGGAGTTCAGCGGCAAGTTGCTCGTCCAGCAGGAACCCGACGCCTCCTCGTTCCCCTCTGGAGGCATAAGGAGCACCTTCGAGGCTCGTGGCTACTCGGCCTGGGACCCTACAAGCCCTGTCTTCATCATCGACGACACACTCATCATCCCTACAGTATTCATTTCGTATAGCGGCGAGTCGCTCGACTACAAAGCACCCCTCCTGCGTGCCTTGAAAGCCGTCAACGTGGCTGCAACAGAGGTTTGCCACTACTTCGACCCGGCTGTGAAGAAGGTGACGAGCAATCTCGGCTGGGAACAGGAATACTTCCTCGTGGATGAAGGTCTCTATGCCGCTCGTCCCGACCTCCTGCTGACGGGGCGCACCCTCATGGGACACGACTCTGCCAAGAACCAGCAGATGGACGACCACTACTTCGGTTCCATTCCCGAGCGTGTGGCAGCCTTCATGCGCGACCTTGAGATACAAGCCCTGATGCTCGGCATCCCAGTGAAGACGCGTCACAACGAGGTGGCTCCCAACCAGTTTGAGGTGGCTCCTATCTTCGAGGACACGAACCTCGCCGTTGACCACAACATGCTGCTCATGTCGCTCATGAAGCGTGTGGCCCGCAAGCATGGCTTCCGCGCTCTGCTGCACGAAAAGCCTTTCGCAGGCATCAACGGCTCGGGCAAGCACAACAACTGGAGCCTCTCGACAGATACTGGCGTGCTGCTCCACGCTCCCGGCAAGACAGCAGAACAGAACCTGCGCTTCGCCACCTTCATCGTGGAGACGCTGATGGGTGTCTATAAGCACAACGGACTGCTGAAGGCCAGCATCATGTCGGCCACCAATGCCCATCGTCTCGGCGCAAACGAGGCGCCGCCAGCCATCATCAGCTCCTTCCTCGGCAAGCAGCTCTCCGAACTGCTCGACCACATCGAGAAGGCCGACAAGGAAGACCTCTTCTCCATGGACGGCAAGCAAGGCATGAAGCTCGACATCCCTGAGATTCCTGAGTTGCTCATCGACAATACCGACCGCAACCGCACCAGCCCGTTTGCCTTCACCGGCAACCGCTTCGAGTTCCGAGCTGTAGGCTCAGAGGCCAACTGTGCCAGCGCTATGATTACGCTCAACAGTGCTGTAGCCGAGGCACTTGTTTCGTTCAAGAAGCGCGTAGATGCCCGCCTCGCCGCCATCAAGGACGACCCGCTGTTTGCCACCGTGCCTGATGGCTCTCCATCAGGCCACAACGCCACCTATCACGCCATCATCGACGTGCTTCGCGAAGACATCAAGACCTGCAAACCCATTCGCTTCGACGGCAACGGCTATAGCGACGAGTGGAAGGCAGAAGCCGCCCGTCGTGGCCTCGACACAGAGACCTCCTGCCCCGTCATCTTCGAGCGTTATCTCGACAAGGAAAGCATCCAGATGTTCGAGAGCCTTGGCGTGATGACCAAGAAGGAACTGGAGGCTCGCAACGAAGTGAAGTGGGAGACTTACACGAAGAAGATTCAGATAGAAGCCCGCGTGCTTGGCGACCTCTCCATGAACCACATCATCCCTGTCGCCACCAGCTACCAGAGCCAACTCCTAAGGAACGTCGAGCGCATGTCGGGCGTGTTCCCGAAGGAGAAGGCCAACCAACTGAATGCACGCAACCTCAAACTCATCGAGGAGATAGCAGAACGCACAGCCACCATCGAAACGCTGGTAGAGGAACTCGTCGAGGCCCGCAAGGTTGCTAACAAAATTGCAGACGAGCACCAGAAAGCCATCGCCTACCACGACACCATCGCTCCGATGTTCGACAAGATTCGCTATCAGATTGACAAGCTCGAACTCATCGTCGATGACAGCCTCTGGCCCCTGCCCAAGTACCGCGAGTTGTTGTTCATCCGATAAAAGATAAGAAATAGATTATTAGCAAGGAGTCAGTCAATTGGCTCCTTGTTTTTTTGCTTTATTCATAATGCGTCGTTGTTATGGAATTCGTGTCCTATGGTCGAAGCCGTCTTTTCAACTTTCAACTTTGAACTTTCAACTTTCAATTTCGTTCATCCGTCCCCTTTTGCGCCGACAGATTGAAAAATGAGCAGGGTAACGAGGTGACAGTACTGTCACCCTACCGTCACCCTCTCGTCACCTCGCATCCTATTGAATCACAAAGCAATAAGTGGAAAGGTGACGAGGTGACAGTAATTTAGCAAGATTCACAAACTATCCTCCTCCTGCACCATCCTGGAGAATGCACGTCCGCTTGCCTTCGCCTTCCAGAGCGTCTTTATGAGCTTCTTTTTGCCCCGAAACGGACACGGAAAAGCAAAAAGCAGGATAATAGCAAGGAATTATGACAGTTTGCTTGTTTGTTTGCGTATAATTTTGTACTTTTGCAAGCGATTTAAGCAATTTCGGAGCAAAGTGCTCTTTTTGAAGCGTTAAATTCTTAATGAACATGAAGGAAGCGAGACTCATACTTGATGATGGCACAGAGTTCTGCGGCTGGTCATTTGGCTACGAGGCAAATGCCGTGGGCGAAGTGGTGTTCAATACTGCGATGACAGGCTACCCCGAGAGCCTGACCGACCCAAGCTATGCAGGGCAGATACTGGTGACGACTTATCCCTTGATAGGAAACTATGGTGTTCCAGAGACAGGAGGCGAACCTCTGCCAAAGTTCATGGAAAGCGAAAGGATTCACGTCAAAGGCCTCGTCGTAGCAGATTATAGCGAAAAGTACTGCCATTGGAATGCCAAGGAGTCGCTCGCCGAATGGCTGAAGCGAGAAAAGATTCCTGCCATCACGGGCATCGACACTAGAAGGCTCACAAAAAGGCTCAGGGAAAGCGGGGTGATGAGAGGGAGGATAGTCGTAAATGAAGAATTAAGAATTAAGAGTGAAGAATTTGCTACCGCACTCGATGAGCATGAAGACTACGGAAGCATCAATTGGGTGGAGAAAGTGAGCTGCAAGGACATCATCACGTATAAGCCTGATAAAACGATTTCTGCGGCAGCAAATTCTTCATTATTCACTCTTCATTCTTCATTTCCCAAGGTCGTTCTCGTTGACTGCGGTGTCAAGGCAAACATCATTCGATGCTTAATGAATCGAGGCGTTGAGGTTATCAGGGTTCCATGGGACTACGACTTCAATCAGCTTGACTTCGATGGTTTGTTCCTTGCGAATGGACCTGGCGACCCAGAGCGGTGCAGCAAAACCGTAGAGCACATTCGCACATTCTTGCGAAATGAAGAATTAAGAATGAAGAGTGAAGAATTTGCTGCCGCTGCTCCTCGGCCCCTCATGGGCATCTGTCTTGGCAATCAACTCTTGGCAAGGGCTGCAGGTGCAAAGACGTACAAACTGAAGTATGGTCATCGCAGTCACAACCAGCCCGTGCAACTCGTTGGTACCAGCAAGTGCTTCATTACGAGTCAGAATCATGGTTATGCCGTTGATGCTTCGACCTTGCCTGCCGATTGGGAACCTCTGTTCGTGAACATGAACGACGGCTCCAACGAAGGCATCCGCCACAAGACGATGCCGTGGTTCTCTGCACAGTTCCACCCCGAAGCCTGCTCCGGGCCGACAGATACGGAATGGATGTTTGATGAGTTTGTAAAGGCATTGCGGAACAACAGCCCCCTCCCCGCTCCCCCTCTGGGGGAGTGCCTCAATCCCGCTGGCTCGCCGCTTCAAAGCACTCCCCAAAAGGGGCAATCGCCTGTTGGGAGCAGAGCGATTGGGGAGCGCAAGCGACGGAGGGCAAGGCGGGGAGGGGGCTGTGTCCTCCTTCTTGGTTCTGGCGCTCTCAAGATTGGACAGGCTGGAGAGTTTGACTACAGCGGAGCACAGGCACTCAAGGCTTTGAAAGAAGAAGGCGTCAAGTCGGTGCTCATTAACCCTAATGTCGCAACGGTTCAGACCTCGAAGGACGTTGCAGATACGGTCTATTTCCAGCCTGTTACGCCGGAGTTCGTGGAGCATGTCATAGAGAAGGAGCGGCCGGATGGCATCCTGTTGAGCTTCGGCGGACAGACGGCCTTGAACTGCGGCGTGGAGCTATATAAGAAAGGTGTCTTTGCCAAGTATGGCGTCAAAGTCCTTGGCACGCCTGTCCAGGCAATCATCGACACCGAAGACCGCGACCTTTTTGTCAAGCGACTCGACGAGATTGGCGTGAAGACCATCAAGAGCGAGGCTTGCAGCACCATCGAGGAAGTGCAGAGGGCTGCTCACGAGTTGGGTTTTCCCGTCATACTTCGTGCCGCATACGCCCTCGGCGGACTTGGTTCGGGCTTCTGCGACAACGACGACGAACTCCTGGCACAAGCCGAGGAAGCCTTTGCCTTTTCGCCTCAGGTGTTGGTTGAGAAGTCGTTGAAAGGATGGAAGGAGATTGAATACGAAGTGGTGCGCGACAGGTACGACAACTGCATCACGGTCTGCAACATGGAGAACTTCGACCCGCTCGGCATCCATACGGGCGAGAGCATCGTCGTTGCACCCTCGCAGACGCTCAGCAATAGCGAGTACCACAAGCTGCGTGCCCTTGCCATCAAGATAATTCGCCACATCGGCATCGTTGGCGAATGCAACGTGCAGTACGCTCTCGACCCTGCTTCCGAGGACTATCGCGTCATCGAAGTCAACGCCCGCCTCAGCCGATCGTCTGCTCTGGCAAGCAAAGCCACCGGCTATCCCTTGGCCTTCGTCGCTGCCAAGCTCGGTCTCGGCTACGGACTCTTCGAGTTGAAGAACTCCGTCACGAAGACCACCAGCGCCTTCTTCGAGCCTGCCCTCGACTATGTCGTCTGCAAGATACCGCGCTGGGATCTCTCCAAGTTCCACGGCGTGAACCACGAGTTAGGCTCCAGCATGAAGAGCGTAGGCGAAGTGATGGCTATCGGTCGCACTTTCGAGGAGGCCATACAGAAGGGCTTGCGCATGATAGGGCAGGGCATGCATGGCTTTGTGGATAATAGAAGCCCCCTCCCCGCTCCCCCTTTGGGGAAGGGCCTCAATCCCGGAGCCTCTTCTCAGAAAGCTTTCAGCGGCTATGAAGCACTCCCCCAAGGGGGGAGCGGAGAAGGGGCTGTGAGAGAGGGAGAGGGCTGTGAGGCTGTGTCTTCGGGTATTGAGGAGTCTTTGCAACATGCTACAGATCTGCGCATCTTCGCCGTTGCTAAGGCCATGATGAAGGGGTATTCCGTGGAGCAAATTCATCGCCTGACAAAGATTGACCGCTGGTTCCTCGAAAAGCTCAAGCACATCGTGTTGGTCAACGACAGGCTCAAGGAGTTCGCGTGGCTGTCAGAGTATGCTGAGAACTCTGATTATTCCGAGTTCCTCGAAGCTCTCGAAGCCCCGGAGTTTTCCTCTCTGTTGCTCGAAGCGAAGACGTACGGCTTCTCCGACTTCCAGATAGCCCGTGCGCTTGGTCTCGAAGCAAAGATGAACATGGAGCGAGCCGGACTGATGGTTCGCAAATGGCGTCAGGAACTGGGCATCATGCCTGTAGTCAATCAGATAGACACCCTTGCAGCGGAATACCCTGCCCAGACCAACTATCTCTATTTGTCTTATTTGTAAAGCGTGTATTAGGAGAGGCTTTTTCGCATTACAAATGCGCACACTCCATTCTGCCGGATTGCAAATCCGGCAGAACAGGCGGCGGAATCTGCCAAAACAGGCCTCAGAATCTTGCCCGAACAAAACTTTCTGTCAAATCTTTTCGCAATGTAGCCTTCTCTAAGGCACTTTTTTTGTCGCAGTAGCACTTTGGTACCTAAAACGCGGGAAATGCGCTCAAATCGAATCGCACTTGATAATCAATCGGTTAGAAAGCGGCATTTGAGCTTCCTTTAGCAAGAAACTATCACCCATTCTTGCTTAATGGTTAAATGAAGCATGGTTTGCTTGCAAAAACTCCATGAAACGACTACCGAAACAACGAGGAGGAAAAGTCAACACAACGTGGAGAATCGGCCAACATAACGTGGAGTGTTGAAAAAGATGGCGTGCGAGGGAAGCGATTCCCGCAAAGAGAGGGAGAAAATAGTGTCAATAATTTTCAGGAACACATGCTTAGCCTTTAGGAGACATCGTGAGCCGCCCCGCCCGACGGAATGTGAGCCGCTCGTTTATGCAGTCTGCCGCACCTATCGACGTGCGATGCTGCGATTTTATCGAAAAAACTTTGGGAAGTGCTGTCTTTTTCGTACTTTTGTCCCATAAAAGCAGGAAAATTCAAGTTTAGGAAGTTAAAAAGGAAGTTAAAAAGGTGGTTCTTCGCTTCGCTTAGACGTAGACGGTACTTCGGCTATTGCCTCAGACGCAGGCGGTTCTTCGCTTCGCGCAGGAAGTTAAGGTGGCCTTGATAAAATGGATAAACAGCTAACTCTCAGAGACATGAAAGGGATTCTTATAGCACTTGCACTTGCCTGTGGGTCGATGGTCGCCAAAGCCCAGGCTCAGCCGGCTGGCTTGATTCCGGCTCCGGCAGCGTATTCGGTACATTCGGGTACTGAAGGCCGATGCAAGTCAAGCATCAGCTCCAAGGAGATGGCTGGCCTGCGCGAGAAGGCTTTTCAGTTAAAGCCTCAAGCAGAGGCAGTACTTCAGTTGTCGCCCAAAGCACAGGCGGTACGCATCTCCCGAAAGGCGCTCCTTCGCCATCTGAAAGGCAGGAAGTTGGCCGATTGGCAGCTGAAGTCAGCCTACCTATTGGAGCTGGGAAAGAAGGGCATCAAGATAGTAGCAGCCGACGAGGAAGGCGTGTTCTATGCCCGTCAGACGCTCAGGATGATGGCTGCCTTGGACAGCTCGCTGACCTGCTGCACCATCCTCGACTGGCCGCGTTTCCGCTACAGAGGCGTGATGCTCGACGAAAGCCGTCACTTCCAGGGCAAGAACTTCGTGCTGAAGCAGTTGGAGATGATGGCCTTGCTGAAGATGAACCGCTTCCACTTTCATCTGGTAGATAACCCCGGTTGGCGGGTGCAGATCGATGCCTATCCCAGACTCACCAACCTGACAGCCTGGCGACCTCAAGCTTTCTTCTGGGACTGGGAAAAGAACGAGATAGGCGGTCCTTTCGTGGAGGAGGGAACGCCTGGGGCTTACGGCGGATACTACACGAAGCAGGACATAGCCGACATCCTCTCTTTTGCCAAGGAGAGATTCATCGAAGTGATACCCGAGATAGAGATGCCCGGACATAACTACGAGACGCGATACGCCTTCCCCGAACTGGCTTGCAGTCTGCCTGGTGGCGGGAAAGACCCTTGGGAACTGTGTCCGGGCAAGGAGAGCACCTTCGAGTTCCTGGAGAAGGTTCTGCTGGAGGTGTTCGAGATGTTCCCTTCGCAGTACATCCACATCGGCGGGGACGAGGCCAGGAAGAACAACTGGAAGCTTTGTCCGGACTGTCAGGCAAGGATGAAGGCCGAGGGGCTGAAGAGCGCAGAAGAGCTGCAGAGCTATGTGATCAGGCGGATGGAGCGTTTCGCCCATGAACACGGCAAGCGCATCATCGGCTGGGACGAGATACTGCAGGGAGGCTTGGCTCCGGATGCTACCGTCATGTCGTGGCACGGGATTGATGCAGGCCTGCAGGCCGTCAAGGAAGGGCACGACGTCATCTTCACCCCTACACATTATTATTATCTCGACTATCATCAAGACCCTGCTCAGTTCCGAGCTGTTGGACGCCTTGTATCTTTGGAGAAGGTTTATTCCTTCGAACCGATAACGGAAGGCGTGCTTGAGGCAGACGTTCCTCACGTCTTGGGCGTGCAGGGCAACTTGTGGACGGAGCATATTCAGGATGCCTGGCATGCCGAGATGATGCTCTATCCGCGTGTCTTCGCCATAGCAGAGACGGGCTGGAGCCAGGCAGAGAGGAAGGACTGGCCCGACTTCGAGCGAAGAGCCTCAGCCCTGTCGGCAGTCGCCCGCAAATGGGGATATACCGTTTACCCACCAAGTACGCAACAATAAACTGTATTCAATCTTGCTTCTGGTCGTTTCGTTGGCTTTGATGTCGTTCAAGACGGCCGACGAGCAGGCAGCAGAAGCCTTGGCCCGCAGAGTGATGGGCAGCAAGGCAAAAGCCGTTGTGTTCGAACAAATGGAATCGCCTGTTGATTCCTACGAACTGCTACAGAAGGGCAAGAAAGTCCTCATTCGGGGCAACAACGCGAACTCTATGGCAGTCGGCCTTAACCGCTACATCCAGCAGTATTGCCTCGCGAATGTGAGCTGGTTCGACTACAATCCCGTTGAACTTCCCAAGAGGATGCCGAAGGTTCCCGAAAAGGTGACGGGCAAGGTGGAGGTGCCTATCCGGTTCTTCCTCAACTACTGCACTTTCGGCTACACCATGCCGTGGTGGAAGTGGCCGCAATGGGAACGCTTCATCGACTGGATGGCCTTGAACGGCGTGAACATGCCGCTCAGGAAGCCGTTTGGCAGAAGGTGTGGCGCAAGTACGGCCTGACCGATGAGCAAATCCGTGCCTACTTTACAGGTCCTGCCCATCTGCCTTGGCAACGCATGATAAACATCGACCGCTGGCAAGGTCCGCTCCCGCAAAGCTGGATTGACGGACAGGCAGAGTTGCAGAAGCAAATCCTCGAGCGAGAGCGCGAACTGAACATGACGCCCGTACTTCCTGCCTTTGCCGGTCACGTCCCCTCCGACCTGGAACAGGCTGTGCCGGGCATCAGAACCTCGAAAGTGAACCGTTGGTGCAACTTCGACGAGAAGTACCGCTGCACCTACTTGAACCCGTCAGACCCCATCTTCGCCCGCATTCAAAGGGATTTCCTCGAGGAGCAGACCAAGATGTACGGCACGAACCACATCTACGGCGTGGACCTCTTCAACGAAGTCTCGCC
>CACYQI010000078.1 GCA_902776455.1 uncultured Bacteroidales bacterium
CGAAGCCACTACCATTATGCCTTGCTTCGTAATCGTATAGCGACTGGGACGAAGGCCGTTTCTGTCGAGCATGCCGCCTGCATAGCGTCCGTCACTAAAAAGTAGAGCGGCAGGACCGTCCCACGGCTCCATCAATATGGAGTGGTATTCGTAGAAAGCCTTGAGGTCCTCGCTTATCGGGTTCTTGTCGTTGAAGCTTTCGGGCACAAGTATTGCCATTGCCTGGGGCAGCGAGAGACCGCTCATCATGAGGAACTCGAAGACATTGTCAAGGCTTGCCGAGTCGCTCATTCCTTCCTGAACGATAGGGCTTACGTCTTCTCTATTGAACATTGAACATTGAACATTGAACATTGGCTGCGCCTTGGAAGAATGGTCAATGGTCAATGGTGAATGGTCAATGGTCATCACGCTCTCCCTTGCCTTCATCCATCCACGATTGCCTCGGATGGTATTGATTTCGCCATTATGTGCCAACAGACGGAAGGGCTGCGCCAGCTTCCACTTCGGGAAGGTATTGGTGGAGAAACGAGAATGCACGAGGGCCAGTCCGCTCGTAAAGTATGGGCTTGACAGGTCGGGGAAGTATCTTCGCAGTTGTCCGGAAGTCAACATGCCCTTGTAGATGATGTTCTTCGAAGAAAGGGAGCAGATGTAGAAGTCCTCCCACGTCCCGTATGTTGCGTTGTCAACGCAACTCTTCGCCATCCCCGCCACTCTGTTCTCTATTCGCTTCCTTATTATATATAGCTTTCTATTAAGCTCAGCCTCCTCATCTTGAAGGTAATCCCTCCCCCTAAAGGGGGTCGGGGGGTCTTGGTGGGTCTTCTTCACGAATATCTGCTTAATGTCAGGCTCCACCTCTCTTGCTCCCGCACCCAGGACTTCGGGACACGTTGGCACAGTCCTGACGTGCATCAGCTCCAGTCCTTCGCGCTCAATCTCTTCTATCATTATGCTCAGTATCGTTTGCTGAGCCTTTTCGTCTTTCGGAAGGAACACAAGCCCCGTGCCGTACCGACCTTTCTCTGGTACAGGAATGCCTTGCAGCAAGATGAATTCATGGGGAATCTGCACCATGATGCCAGCACCGTCGCCCGTCTTGTCACGCGTCTCTGCACCGCGATGCTCCATGTTCTCCAGCACCTTCAATGCGTTGTCAACAAGTTCATGGCTCTTGCCTCCATGAATGTTCACTACCATGCCCACACCGCAGGCATCGTGTTCGTATGCTTCTTGATATAAACCCTTGTTCATTTGCAATTTGACGATTTACGATTTAATGACAATCCATTTTGTTCTGTTTGCACGGCAAAGGTAATACAATTTGTCACTAAACACAAAGAAAACAGAGCAGATTGTTATGTATTAACTCTGTTTTCTTGATTTATGTCATTAAATGCATCGGTAAACTTACAACATGGAGTAAAAACGAACACAACGCCGGCCGTCTGTTCTTACCATTTGACAGAATGCAAGCAAAAACGCCTTTTTGCTTACACTGCCGTTTTTGACAAACGCGCGAGAATCGCTTCAAATGGTCTCAGCTATGGTTTTGGTCATTTTTTCGAAGAAATGAGCTTAAATCGAATGCATGCTGAAACACAATATGTTACAATTAACAATTAAGAAATAAGAATTAAGAATTGACACCTGTACCTTGCAAAATCAGGGCTTTTTGCTCGTTTTTGCACACTTTTCGGCGTTAGATTTCGGCAAACGCAGCGTGGGGAATCCGTCAACACAACGTGGAGTGTTGGCCAACATAACGTGGAGTGTTGGCGAATGCTCCCTGCTGCGTTGGCCAATTCGACGTGCAGAAGGCCGTTTTTCGACGTTTTTCGTAGTGTGCAATAATAGCAAAAAGAAAGCAAACCAAGTGGTCTGCTTTCTTTTTGTATAATTGTCCGCCTTCTGATTCAGGCGAATCTGTCTGTTTGCTCCGGCGGCCGCCAGGTCGGTTAGCTTGTCTTTGTTCTCCCTTGCCAACCTTCTGTCACCTTTCTCCGAGCGTACATTCGCCCTTGCGCAGCGTGCGCAAACGTGTTTTGATTTCATTTTGCCCTTGCCCGCCGTGGGCAAGTCTCTTTTATTTTCATTTTGCCTTTGCCCGCACTGGGCAAATGTGTTTTCGATTTTTAAGAGCCTTGCTCGCGCTGGGCAAGCCGTTTATTTTTTTTTTTTCACCTTTGCCCGCGCTGGGTAAGCCATTTGTTTTTTCATTTCACCTTTGCCCGACGTGGGCAAGCCGTTTATTTTTTTATTTCACCTTTGCCCGCGCTTGGCAAGCCGTTTATTTTTTCAATTCACCTTTGCCTGGGTTGGGCAAGCAGGATAGCAATGTTCTGTTTCATATTCATAGTTTTATTGGCCTTTGAAGATTTTCTATTTTAGCAGCTCGTCGATTCTTGCAGTGGTAGGTGAAACATTTTTCTCTACAATATTACCGTTTCTGTCTATAAGGAGCGAGAAAGGAATGGCGTTGAACTGGAATTTGTTGGTGAGGAGATTCCATTCATCGGACGAGAGGAAGATATGCTCGCCCTGAATTTGATTGTCGGACAGGAACTTCTCGCTTGGTTCTCGGGGCGAGTCTTTTTCGTTGCAGATGTAGAGGAATCGGACTGGTGCGTCTTTATATTGTTCGACAAGCGCACGCTGGTCGAGCATTCCCATACGGCAAGGTCCGCATCCGATGCCCCAGAAATCCATGTAAATAATGTTGCCGCTATATTTTTCCTTCAGTGATTGAAAGAGAGAATCGCCCGGTGTTGCCGCCGTTTCCATGCGGGCATTTCCTTTGCGTTCTATCACAAAACGGCGGTAAGCATCTACAGCATGATGACAGATGGATGGGGCGGTAAAAAGTGGCATGGCTCCGGCCAGTTCTTCTGCCTTGCGAGTGAGGAACCAGTCTGCGGAGTCTTCCTCATCAAAATCAAGAACGCGGTGAAGCAAGCAAAGCTGCATCATAAACCCGGTATTGCTAAGTCCGAAACGCAAGCGGATGCTGTCGCTGCACATGGCATAATAGTTAGCCACGGAAATCAAGTGCCCGTTATCGTAGTCAAGCATCTCGCGATGAAGCTCAGGGTTGTAATTGTGCGGTAGGATGAAATTCTCTTTGTAATTGCCCAGCTCGTCGGAGTCTGTCGATTTGCTCCATCTCTGCATGTCGTTTGCCAGAAACAAATATGCGCTGAGAACAGAAAATTCCATATTGTTGATAACACCGCCACCGTCAGCCGCAAAAACCATCAATGGGTTGTCCACCAGATAGGACTGCCTTGCCGAGAGGAAATCGAAAAAAGAACCAGCGGAAATCGTCAAGGCGGGATTGGGCTTGCCGTCCTCGCTCCTTGTTCTCCACCGCCATTGATGCACTGCCACAAGCATTTGCTCCAGCGGCATAGCCAGCAGACTGGTCTTCAACACATCCTTTGCGTAGTTTGAGCAATCTTTCAGCGCGGCGATGGTATCAGCATCTATGGCACAAGCTATTTGGTCGAGTTCCTTAACCTTTCGGTTCTTCCACTCCAACATGAATTTTCGGTCTAATCCCTCCCATGGTGTCCGTGTCTCTTTCGAGGCGAACTGTTTCTCCAGCCGTGTCCAAATGCTATTCACCTCACCTGTAACACCACTGCCCGAGATTGTCGCTTCGTCCTTTTCGCAATCAATCAATATCTTCAAGGTGTCACCCACAGCGATAAAGGCAGGCGGAATTTCTGCGCCATCGAAATTTACCCATCCTGAATGGGGAAGACTGATTTGTTCAAGAAAAGAGCCATCTTGTTCAATTCTGATTGTCCTGACAAAATCCTGATTGGAGAACAGGTCGGTTCCAGTCACATTAAAAGTGGAGAAGTCGCGTTCCTTCCCACCCGCAAAATGTCCCTGCACCACAGCCGTGCCACTGTGGAAATGGTATTCATCTATTGCTCCAGAAGGATAACCTTTGAGCGTGGTAATTACTTTAGGCTTCACTTTTGCAATGCAGCAAATAAGCGGTAGCACAGCAAGCAGAATAAGGATAATTAGCTTTTTCATGTTCTTTTTATCAAAAATCCAAGGCAAAGATACAAAGATTTTCAGAACTCCCGTCGCCTTGCCCTACATTTTTAATATATATTAGGCATATTAGGCGAACACACACAGAAAAAGCCCTCTTTACAGCAAAAGCGGACAGCCCGTCTGCCGGCTGTCCGCTTGTGTTGGTGTTAGCTTTGTATCTTATAACACCTTTTCAATTCTTTTCAGAGCCTTCGTTGTCGCCTCGTGTGTTCCAAAGGCTGTGAGTCGCACGTAGCCTTCTCCCTGGGCACCAAAACCAACGCCAGGAGTGCAGACGACATGTGCAGAATGAAGCATCCAGTCGAAGAACTCCCACGAACTCATGCCGGAGGGTTCCCCCTCGCCTACGGGAGAGGGGGTTAGGGGGTGAGGCTTTGGCGTTTGCACCCAGAGGTAAGGTGCATCTATACCGCCATAGACCTTGAAGCCCATTTCTGTCAACGCCTCTCGCATCATGCGTGCATTCTCCATGTAGTAGGCAATCGTGGCCTTTATTTGTTGCTTGCCTTCAGGTGTATATATAGCTTCGGCAGCTCTCTGGGCGAGATAGCTTGTGCCGTTGAATTTCGTCGATTGGCGTCGGTTCCAAAGTTTGTTGAGTGGCAAACTTAATGCCTTTGGAACTATGGTGTATCCGCAACGGATGCCTGTGAAGCCTGCCGTCTTGGAATAAGAGTGGAACTCCACAGCACATTGCTTCGCGCCAGGAATCTCGTAGATGCTGTGCGGAACGTCTTCGCTTTGTATATAAGCCTCGTAGGCGGCATCATAGAAGATAAGCGCATTCTCGCGAATGGCATAATCCACCCACACTTTCAATTGTTCTTTAGTGAGCGTTGTGCCCGTCGGATTGTTAGGGTAACAGAGGTAGATGACGTCCACATGCCCAGTTGGCAACTCAGGCACGAAGCCATTCTCTGCCGTGCAAGGAAGCTTGACAATCTCTCTTCCCGCCATCGTGTTAGCATCAATATAGACCGGATAGACAGGATCTGTAACAGCCACAACACATTCTGCTGACAGCAGCTCCTGGAAGTTTCCTGTGTCACTCTTCGCGCCGTCGCTTACGAATACTTCGTCTGCCTCAATATCTATGCCTCTGGCTTGAAAATCATTCTGCACGATGGCTTCACGCAGGAAGTCGTAGCCTCGTTCAGGACCATAGCCGCGAAATGTTGTAGCTATGGCCATTTCGTCCGTTGCCTTGTGCAATGCCTCGATGACTGCCGGGGCGAGTGGTTGCGTTACATCGCCAATGCCAAGGCTGATGATGTCTGCCCTCGGATGTTCCTCCTTATAAGCATTCACCTTCCGGGCAATCTCGGTAAAGAGATAGGACTCGGATAGCTTCAAGAAATTCTCGTTGATCATATATCTTTATTACGTTATCTCGTTATTACGACAGATTTATCTCCCCTTCAAACACGAACTCTGCCGGGCCAGTAAGATAGACATGATTGTCTTGCTCTCGCCATTCGACATCGAGCGTGCCACCGTCCATGATGATGCGGCTCATCCTGTCGGCCCGTCCTGTCTTCGATGCTGCCACCGTCACGGCACAGGCTCCTGTGCCACAAGCCATCGTGATACCACTTCCGCGCTCCCAAACGCGAACCCGAATGCCGTCAGGACGCATTACGGCAAATTCGATGTTTGCGCGTTCGGGAAACGCAGGGTGGTGTTCCAGTCGCAAACCTCTGCCCGCGACATCAGTATGTTCCACATCGCCCACGAAGACGACATAATGAGGGTTGCCCATGCTTACGAAGCACCCTCGTGGCAGTTCCTCGCTGCAAGGCAAAAACTGCTGCGGATTCTCAAGCACAGGCTCTCCCATATCGACCGTCACGCTTTTCACGATGCCCTCTTTCACATACAGGCTGAGCACTTTTATGCCAGAGAGCGTGAGCAACCTAATCTGCGTTTGCGAGGTCAGTTCCTTATCATAAAGATACTTCCCGATGCAGCGACAGGCATTGCCGCACATCATTGCTTCTGAGCCGTCGGCATTGAAGATGCGCATGGAGAAGTCGGCCTCGGGAATGGGACTGCGACCAATCAGAACGAGTCCGTCAGACCCGATTCCCTTGTGGCGGTCGCTCCAAAGACGTGCCAACTCCGACGGCTCATCTATATTATAGAATAATGTATTAACGTAGATGTAGTCGTTGCCTGCACCATGCATTTTTGTGAAGTGTATCTTCCGTTTCATTCTGCTCTGTATTTAGCGCTTTTGCTGTCACTTTGTCTGTTTCTGCTGCAAAGGTATGACAATATGTTCGTATAAGCATCGTCTTTGCATCAAAAACATACCTTTGCGACTTTAATTATTGACATATATCAATAGTTGCATGTGTTTTGATTACTTTTTGTTCGATTTATTGCAATCAATCTAACGATTTGTCTTACCTTTGCAGACGAAACATTGCAATGTGACACAAAGGACGCTCATTTATTAACAGTTTAAAGTATGAAGAAGATTGAAGCGATTATTCGCAAGACCAAGTTCGAAGAAGTCAAGGAAGCCTTGCTTTCTTCGGACATTGATTGGTTTGAGTATCACGATGTACATGGCATCGGTCAGAGCCGACAGGAACGCATCTATCGTGGCGTCCAGTATTCGACGGATGTCATCGAGCGTGTGGCGTTGACCATTGTTTGCCGCGACCAGTTTGTGGAGCCTACGGTAAAAGTTATTATTGAGACTGCTCACACGGGCGAAGTCGGCGACGGTCGCATCTTTGTCAGCGACGTAATTGACACGTGGAGCATCCGCACTGGAGAGCACGGGGACACTGTGCTTAGAGATAAGAAATAATAGGATAACGACAAATGACACATTATTATTATGAACGACATTGCACTTTCACTCGATACTGTATGGATGCTGTTGGCAGCCATGCTTGTTTTCTGGATGCAGCCGGGCTTTGCCTTGTGCGAAGCAGGCTTCACACGCGGCAAGAACACCGCTAACATCCTGTTCAAGAACTTCGTAGATTTCATGTTCGGCTCACTGCTCTTCTGGTTCGTGGGCTTTGGATTCATGTTCGGTTCCGACGGCGCAGGCTTCATCGGAATGCCTAACTGGGGGGACCTTTCCTTCTATCAGGGAGAACTTCCTGTTGAAGGTTTCCTGATGTTTGAAACGGTCTTTTGTGCCACGGCTGCAACGATTGTCAGTGGAGCTATGGCCGAAAGGACCAAATTCTCCATGTACGTCATCTACAGTGCGGTCATTTCGCTGCTCATCTACCCAGTGGAAGGTCACTGGACATGGGGTGGTGGATGGCTGTGCAACGATGCAGCCGACGGGTTCATGATGAGCACGTTCGGAGATGTTTTCCACGACTTCGCAGGCTCTGCCATCGTGCATAGTGTGGGTGGCGTGCTGGCTTTGATAGGAGCGATGGCATTGGGAGCGCGTCGAGGCAAGTACGCGAAGGACGGCAGCAGCCGTGCCATTCCCGGCCACTCGCTGACCCTTGCGGCCCTGGGTGTCTTTATCCTCTGGATGGGATGGTTCGGCTTCAACCCCGGTTCACAGTTGGCTGCCAGCGGAGCTGTCAACCGTCAGGCCATCTGTCACGTCTTCCTGACGACCAACCTCGCCGCAGCTGCTGGAGGTGTAGCCACGATGTTCGTAACCTGGCTGAAGTACAAGAAGCCTTCGTTCTCCCTGACGTTGAACGGCGT
>CACYQI010000079.1 GCA_902776455.1 uncultured Bacteroidales bacterium
AGACATCGTCCTGAAAAGTCTTCTTCACCGTAGTGTTTTCCGGGTTCATCAGCTCATCGAACTGCTCCATGCTTGGCACTTTCCACGGACTGCCCCATGCCATTGCGGCTGCATCATCTTCGTCTTCGAGCGCATCCAGCCCGTCGAATTTCCCATAGTATTCGGCTGTGCAGTACTTCGTCAAGGAGTCGTAAGTTTCTTTGCAATACCGATAGGTCAGCCAGGAATAGTCGTTCTTCGCCTCCTTCTCGCCCCAGGCGAAGTAGAAGCCGTACTGTTCAGGGCTGCTGGCACCGATGTTGCATGATGCCCACAGCGTACCGCTCGGCAGGCTGAGGTCAACGTACTCGATGGTTCCTATTGAAGCACCGTCTTCGAAGGTGACTTGCTTCACCTTGTTCACGTCGAACTTGACAACCTGATTGTCTGTCGTCGTGACTACCATCTTCTGCGCCATCGCCATCTGCACGCCAGCCACCATCAGCAGGGCCGTGACTAAAAGAGTAACTGCTCGTTTCATCTTTGTAATGTTTTAGTTGGCTATTGAATGTGGTTTGTTATTGTCCATAATACATCATGCGCGTCTCGAACTTATGTGCCTCCTCACCATAGAGGATAGGGGACTCTTTGGCTGGTCTTGCCACAGTTGTACGCTTTTGAATGTTTTACGAGTGCAAATATACACATTTTTCTTTGATTGCAAGCCTAAAGTATCTGAATTTCGATAGAAAAAGTTCAGTCCTCTGTCTTTTTCAATTCATAATACATATTTATTGGTGTCAGGGGAAAATTATGTGTACCACTATTTATATGCCTATCCATCGGCTTACCTGACGAAATGCAACTAATGTGGGCTTGCTCTAAAGTCATAATTAACAATAACGGGATTTTTCATTACATGCAATTGTTTTGTATTTTTTTCAAAGGGAAATTTGCGATTTGTCTATACATCTATACATTTGCCTTGTAATCTTATGGTACTGAATGGTTTATAGGCTGTATAGAGCCTACATTAAAGATAGCAGCTATACAGCCGCCGGAAATTGACCAAAATCTCCACACTCCTCATGTCGATGAAAGTCAAAGCACACATGTTTCAATATTGTTTCGCATATTGAAACAGATTGTTTCACTGGCGGAACAATCTGTTTCAGCGTGTGAAACAGATTGTTTCAGTTTTTTATGTAATAGTGAAACAGTCTGAATATCTGAAAGTAAGCAGTAGGTTATGTCCATTTTCTTAGTTAAAAGATGCAAAGAATGTATAGATGCTGTCTGGAATTTAGGCTCTATACATCTCTGAAACTCCTATCAATAAAGGAATTGAAGGCAATAATGTAGGGATGTATAGGCATTTTAAGAATAATTTGTGAAAGAAAATAACTACTTCCGAAAAAGGTCAATCTTGCTTTGAAGAAAACAGATGATTCCATCGCCTCGAATGTTGAAGTATGTCAAAATTCATCTTTCTCGAAAAATTAGCAAACGAGAAAAATCATTACAAGAAGCGAATTGAACACAAGCGGCAGGCCGCCAGCGCCAGAGGAGGCCTATGGGATGTCTGCCAATATCTGCCGTCAGGACGTACCATGATTTCATTCCCTGTAACCAACAAGAAACAGGCCGAAAATTTGCTCATTTCGGAACAAATTCATAATTTTGCGGACGGAAGAAAAAAGACGATGGCATCGGTTATTAGGCACAACTGGGTAAGAAAGGCGCGTGAGAGCCGAATAACTCCCTGACCCTCTCTAACTCCCCTTAGGGGGAGAACAAATGGTAAATGGTAAATGGTAAAATGGTAAATGGTAAATGGTTAAATGTGAGCTGTCTGGAGGTTTGCTGCGCCGACTTGCAGAGCGTGCGGGCCGCCAAGGAGGGCGGAGCGAACCGAGTAGAACTATGTCAGGCTCTTGGCCTTGACGGTCTGACCCCTTCGGCGGGCATGATAGCGACGGCCGCTGACATGGGCATTCCTGTCCAAGTGCTCATCCGCCCACGCGAAGGCAACTTCGTTTACGACAAAGACGAGGTGCTGTGCATGCTGCGCGACATACGGCATGCAAGGAAACTTGGTGTCAACGGCGTGGTGATTGGCGCTTTGCAGGCCGACGGAAGCATCGACGAAGAGACCGTCCGACTTCTCGTGGAAGAGGCGGAAGGCATGAGCGTAACCTTCCATCGCGCCTTCGATGTCTGTGCACGCCCCGAGGAGGCTCTGGAACAAATCATATCGTTGGGATGCCATCGCCTGCTCACTTCGGGCCAGGCTGCCACAGCCGAGCAAGGAATCCCCTTGCTCAAAAGGCTTGTGGAGCAGGCTGCCGGACGCATCAGCATCATGCCGGGTGCGGGCGTCAACCCGCTGAACGCAAGCCGCATCCTTGCCGAGACGGGGGCAAAAGAAATACACGGCTCGCTCCGCAGGGGCGGTCATACAGACCCCGAGCTGGTGCGAGCCGTGATGGACAGCTTTTCCTAAAATCTGCTACTGCTGGACAGATAGACGCCCGTACAGAGATGCTGAAGCAGCATGCCTGTACGGGTTTTTCCGTTCTACTTGGCGATGGCCTTTCCGTTCCTGATGTAGATACCGCGCTGGGTAGGCGTGCTCACCTTCTGGCCGCTGAGGTTGTACCAGCCGTCGATGTATCTTGAGTCTTGGAAATCAGAGCTTTCTTCCTGAGCGCGGATGGGGACGATGGCGGTTCCTATTTCGCCCGAGAGCTTCTTATCGACATAGACCTTCATCCAGTGGCCGCCTACGACGCTACGTGCCTTGAAGGCTACGGATGCGCCCTGGCCGTCGGTATAGTACCAGTCAGAGAGAGGCACGCGGCTGGGTGTCTCGTTGACGTACTTCCAAACGAGATTGGAGATGCGGAGGAAGTAGTTGTCGTTGCGGGCAAGAGCTGCTGTCCACATCTCCCAGTCGCTCTTTGTATAGACGGAACGGCTATCGAGGGGAAGGCCGTAAGCGTTGAGCTTGCCGAGATAGAAGTTGTACTCCTGCGTCTTGATCTGGTCGGAGAAGAGGCCTGTCTGCCATGCTTTGTCCCACACCATGTTGTACTTCTGGCTCCATGTGCCGCTGCGGTCGTAGGCAAGTTTGTAGTGAACCGGCGAACCTGTGTCCTTGGCGAGTTTTGCCCAGTTCAAGGCCATCTCCTTCGCCTTTGCCATGTAGGATTCGTACTTCTGCTGGTCGCCCTTGAGCCAACAAAGTTGGGCATAGCCTGCCACACCCATGATGGCCTTGACTGCGAGGTTGGCATTGTGGGCCAAGTGGCCTGCGAAGTCGTCCGTACAGAGCTGGTTCTCAGGGTCTGTGCCGTTCTCGACGAGATAGTCCGTCCATGTAGTAAGCGTCTTCCAATAGCGGTCGGCCCAGTCGGTATTGCCGTCCACGTCGGAGATGGCGGCTGCAAGGATGACGATGTTGGCGCTTTCCTCGATAGGCATATTGCCTGCGAAGCCGCCGTTGGCATCGGGACGTGTGATGGAATAGACCTGTCCGTTGGCATGCGGATAGGTGCCGAGGTCGTGGGCGGCGAAGTTGAAGCCCCAGCGACTGCTCTCGCAGTAGTCGAGGATAGAGGTACACATGCCCTTCATCAACTCCGTGTTGTAGAGCAGGAAGAGCGGTGCGGAGGGATAAGTGAGGTCAACGGTGTTGACGCATCCGTTGGAGTTGTTCTCCTTGGAGAAGAAGAGGAGGTTGCCCTTGTTGTCCTGGAATATCTTGTGGGCTGCGATGCAATGGCGATAGGAAGCGCAGAGCACTTCGGCGTACTTGTCGTTGCCGGAGGCGAGGCCGTCGTCGTAGATGATCTTGTCCTGTGCCTTGCATCGTGTCATGATGTCGTCGTAGTTCTGCTGGAACTCGATAAATGCCCGCTGGATGGTCTTGCCGTTGCGAGCCCAGTAGCCTTTGTAGTTGACGTCCATGTAGCGCATGTCGTACACCTCGTCGTAGCCGAACATCATGTAGCTGCTGGCCTGGCTTACCTTGCCGAAGTCGTGCATGAAGGACAGCTGCGGCATCTCGCCCTCTTCGGTGCTGGTGTAGGGAGTGGTGCTCTCGGGGAGTTTGCCGGTCGTAGCAAAGGTCTCGGCGGTGAGGTCTTGGTCGGCAACGGAGAGAGTGCCGTTCACGTTGGGCAGATAGAGGTAGCCCCAGTCGATGGTGATGAGGTCGCCTGCCTTGCCAAGCACCTTCTGCTCCTGGCTGCCGCTCTTGATGTACTGCCGCTGGCCTTCGGTGACGATGGTGGTCGTGGTAGCCTGACTGTTGTTATCGACGGTCAGTTCCGGCGTTGTGCCGAAGTAGAACTGCACGTCGTGCTCCTGCTCGTCGTTGGAACGAACCTGATAGGAGATGTAGTTAATCGGTGTTGACATCAGCTCTACGTCGTCCATGAGGAAGGGCGCTGTGAACACCACGTCGAGGTCAACGCCGCCGCATTGGAAGGTATAGTAAGTGCTGGTGGGCAGAACGTAGCACGACTTCTGCTTGGCTAACTGTTCCCCTGTAGCATTGGCATAAAGCCCGATGTCGGCCAAAGCACCGCCCGTCGTGTTGTGGACGTGGTAGGCTATGACGTTCTGGCCTTCATGGAGCACCGCCTTATCCTCTTCTGTGAGGTTATAGATGACGTTCTGCACCCAAGTGTTGCCTGTAGTGAACACGCGACGTCCGTTGATGTAAGCCTGGCAGACATCGTCGTGCGAATAGATGAGAGAGAGGTCTTGCTGCAAGTCCTCCGCGGTGAGATTGACGTAACGGCGGATGTAGTAGTCGCTGTTCGTTGCCGTCCACGAAGTGTTGACATTGGGGTACTCGCCACCGCTACCGAAGGCTCCCATCTGCGTCTCCCATTCCCCGTCGTTGAAGTCCTCGGCGGTCCAGGCCGTACCGCTGGTGGAAACCTTACGAACCTTTGCTTCCCAGGGGCCTTCATCCGCCATACCGGCTCCTGCAACGGAGCGGTAGCCGGGATGGAAGCCGAGCAGATTCTTGTAGAGACCGATGTCGGCCAAGGCTCCGCCCTTGCTGTTGTGGACATGGTAGGCGATGACGTTGTCGCCCTCTACAAGGGAGGCACGGGCCGCGCCGGTCAGGTGTACCTTGACATTCTGGTTCCACTTCTCTTCGGTCACGTTGACAATCTGGACGCCGTTGACGTAGGCCTCGCACTTGTCGTCGTGCGAATAGACAACCCAAAGGTCGTCCTTGAGGTCCTCGGCCGTAAGTGTGACGTGACGACGGATGTAGTAGTCGGTATTGTTACCCGTCCAATTCGTCTGGATGTAAGGATACTCTCCCTTCGACCCCCACGGACCTACCTGCGCCTGCCAGTTGCTCTCGGCAAAGTCGAGGTTCATCCATGTGTCAGCTTGAGTAGAGGGCAGGCTGGTACGCACCCTTGCACGATAACCGCCTTTGTTGCCCATAGGAGCTATAGCGAGGAGTTTCGTTCTGCGTTGAGCACCCATGAAACGATAGACTTTGCCATCAACGCGAAGCAGACCGTCCATCGACTTCTGCTGATTGTCCCAATGCTTGGTGGTTCCATCGTTGAGGTTGTCGTAGGGCGACCAGAACGAGAAGTAAGGGTCATTCACCAGCAAGGGGACGCTGGGCAAGCGGAGAGCCGTCTTCTGGTAAGGGACAAAATAGTCAGGATTCTGTGCGTTGACAGAGGTGGCTGCAACGATAGCAGCAAACAGGAAGAGAAGTGATTTGCGCATAAAATTAGTTTTATTATTGCTTTTCGCGTGCAAATTTAGCATTTTCTTTGCAATTATCAAATAAATCCCCTTTACTTTATTCTTTATTCTTCTTTTTTTTGTAACTTTGCACTTCAAACGATGAATTTCAAATTGAAAATTGAAAATTGAAAGTTGAAAATTGAAAATTGAAAACTATGAATTGAGAATTGTGAATTATGAATTGTGAATTAAATAAAGACATTCCCGTCCTGTTGCTCACGGGTTATCTGGGCAGCGGAAAGACAACCCTATTGAACCGCATCCTTACGAACCGCCGGGGCATACGCTTCGCCGTCATCGTAAACGACATAGGGGAAGTGAACATCGACGCCGACCTCATACAGAAGGGGGGCATCGTAGGAGGACAGGACGACAGCCTCGTCGCCCTCCAGAACGGATGCATCTGCTGCACGCTCAAAATGGACCTCGTGCAACAACTCTACGACATCATCGCACTCCACAAGTTCGACTATATCGTCATCGAAGCCAGCGGCATCTGCGAACCGGAACCCATCGCACAGACCATCTGCTCGATGGCAAGTATGGCTCCCGAAGTAACGAAAAATGGTGTTCCATACCTCGATTGCATCGTCACCGTCGTCGATGCACTCCGACTCAAGGACGAGTTCGACTGCGGAACAGGACTCACAAAGAAAGACATCGACGAGGAGGACATCGAAAACCTCGTCATACAACAGATAGAGTTCTGCAACATCATACTCCTGAACAAAGCAGCCGACGTGGAACCGGGCGAACTGGAACGCATCCGGCAAATCATTCGCGGCATACAGCCAAAGGCAGAGATTATAGACTGCAACTACGGCGATGTGGAGCTCGACAAACTGTTGAACACGAATCTCTTCGATTACGAGAAGGTGGCAACCAGCGCAACATGGATTGCCGAGTTGGAACAACATCACGACGATGACGATGATGATGATGACGACGAGCATCATCACCACGAACACGACCACCATCACGAACACGACCACCATCACGAACACGACCACCATCACCATCATCACGACCACCACGACGAAGGCGAAGCAGAAGAATACGGCATCGGCACATTCGTCTATTACCGACGCAAGCCCATGCGCCTCAGCGAATTCGACCAGTTCGTGGCACGTCTCTGGCCAAAGAACATCATACGCGCCAAAGGCATCTGCTACTTCAAAGGCGAAGAAGACGTCTGCTACCTCTTCGAGCAAGCAGGCAAACAGGTAAAGTTGCAGAACATCGGGCAATGGTACGCCACGATGCCCGCAGCCGAGCTGGAAGCCATGAAGAAACGCGACCCTAACCTCCGTCGCGATTGGGACGACACGTATGGCGACCGCATGCAGAAACTCGTGTTCATCGGCCAGCATCTCGACAAGGAGGCCATCACTACACTCCTCGATGCCTGCCTCACAGAATAGGCTGACAGGCATCGATTAGCAAGAAAAAAGGAAGAAAGAGAAAATAAATCACCCGAAAACTTGCACATGTCAAAAGAAAGCACTACCTTTGCGCTCGCAAACCGAAAACGGTGCGGTAGTTCAGTTTGGTTAGAATACTAGCCTGTCACGCTAGGGGTCGCGAGTTCGAGCCTCGTCCGCACCGCGAAAAAGTACAAAATCATGGCGAATGAAACCTCAGTCCACAAACTGAGGTTTTATTCTTTAAAGAGAAGATGTACTGAATTTCCGGCACGAAGTTAGTGAGTATTTTTTATCCTTATTGTACCCGAATAAGTGTTTAACTTGCGGGGAAATCACTAACTGCTGAAACCCTCTGATTTAGACATGAATGGACAAATTGGTGATAATTTGTGATACCGAATTTTCACAAAATGTGTTACCAACAACACTTTTTCCATACTGAATGAAAAGTGGTAACACAAATCTCT
>CACYQI010000080.1 GCA_902776455.1 uncultured Bacteroidales bacterium
TGTGCGGTCACAATGCCCGCATTGCTCCCTTACATAAGACGAAAACCTGCTCTAAAAAGAAATGCACGCTGACTAAAATTCTAATGACCGATTTGGGTTTAAGAGCCTTCAGATATATGGTAATCGCTGAATAGTTACTGTTCTGTCGCCCCTTGACTTCGTCGACCTTTGGTTCGGGGATTATTATTGTTCTGCAACCCTATCCCGGGGGGGGCGCGGCGTCTGTGGTCTTTCGCGCCTTCGGTGCTTATTTAGCGGACAACAATAAAAAAGAAAGAGGAACCGACTATCTGCCGATTCCTCTTTGCTTTCTGGTGCCCAGAACAGGACTCGAACCTGCACGCCTCGCGGCACGCGCACCTGAAACGCGCGCGTCTACCATTCCGCCACCTGGGCAAAAAAGAAACGAGACTCAATGCCGAAGGCACCCTGAGCCTCGCTCTTGAGCGGAAAACGAGACTCGAACTCGCGACCCCAACCTTGGCAAGGTTGTGCTCTACCAACTGAGCTATTTCCGCCTGACATCATGTGAAGAGGAGGAGACTCGAACTCCCACGCCTCGCGGCACTACCACCTCAAAGTAGCGCGTCTACCAATTCCGCCACCTCTCCAAACAATGTTTTCAAGAAATTCTGTCACCCTTTCGGGATGACGTGTAATGCCATTCCTCTGAATTGCGAGTGCAAAGGTACATCTTTTTTTTGAACTGACAAAACTTTCCTAAACTTTTTTCACTATTTAGCGTTATTTTTGTCATTTTTGCCATTGGGGGAACAATATAAGAAGTTAAAGAAGATTATTGCTGTCCGGTAAAGTCAGCCTGAAAGGCCATTAAGCCCGAGCAATCTCATCTTGCTCTGAGTGCCGATAATATCGAGGGTGCAGACAAGGATGAAAAACTTTTAGAGGACAGCAATAATATAAAGTCATTTCTTTATCTTCTCCCATTCGTTGTTCTGCGAGGCATCGATGGCAAAGAGTACTTCGTAGGCTTTCTCTTTCTCTTCGTTTGTGCCTTTCTTGGAGAAGATGTTGACGAGTTCGTCGCGCTTGTATTCGGTGAAGAGCTGGGCCACTCTGGTCATATTCTTGGCTTTGTTGGCTTCGCGTAGGAGGTCGAGGGCATCGGCTATGGCTGCGCGGGCACTGTCAGGTGCTTCGGCCATGCGGTCGAGTCCTTTGCGATGGTAGATGTAGTTGAACTGCCGCATTCCTTCCATCGCACCGTCTATGTAGTCGTTCAGTAGGCCAAAGCGGTTGCCGGCATCGCCGAAGGCTTTCCATCCGGGGAAGCCCATGCTTTCGCCTGCCTGGGCGACTTCCTCGGCCATGTGGAAGCAGTCGGTGCCGCCCATCGGAGCCATCGTGTCGAGGTCCATACCTATTATCATATAAGCATAGTAGGCAAGCAGGGCTACGAGGTTGTTGTCTATCTGGTTCTGCTGATATTCCAGCTGGTCGAACTCGGAGAACTCGAAGGTGAAATTGCCGTCGTTCACGGCATAGGCAACGGTGTTGTAGCTGCTGCCATAGACGGGACGGCTGCTGTTCATAAGCAAGGTACACTCGAAGGAGTTCTCCTCTTGCTTGTAGGTGTTGACGGTGATGTTGAAGTTACATTGTATCTTCTCGTTCTCGCGGAAGGGGATTTCGGTCCACTTGTGATTGTTGAGGAACTCGGTCAGCTTGGTCTGTAGGGCATCGAACACTCCTGTTCTGGTGGTCTCAACTTGTGCATGGTTGATGGTCACGCGGGCGTTAAGCTCCTGTGCATGAACAAGGTTCCCTTTGCTCCTAAAGAAAAGCGAAAAGGTGAAAGTCAGAAATATGATGAGTATAGCACGGTGTTTCATTTCTTTTCAACTTTTAACTTTATCAACTTTTTACCTTTTCAATTTTTCAACTTTTTACCTTTGAGTCCACTTGAAAAGTCCAGATGTCTGCTTTTGCTCTTACAGAGCGAAACATAACTGCTTGATTACTACCCAGGGCGATGCCTGGGCTAAGGGCTTTTAGTCCTTGCAGGACTTTTTCAAGTGGACTCACCTTTTCAATTTTCAACTATCAACTTTCAATTTTACAACTTTTTCTATGATGTCCTTCGCCACTTCGCGCTTCGACTTGGTGTCGTAGGCGGTTAGGCCGTGATGGCGGTCGATGATGGTCACTTTATTGGTATCGACGCGGAAGCCGGCATCTTTGTCGCGAAGGCTGTTCAGGACGATGAGGTCGAGGTTCTTGCGCTCCATCTTGTCCACGGCGTTCTCCAGCTCGTTGTCCGTCTCGAGGGCAAAGCCTACCAGTATCTGCTTCTTGCGCTTGACGGCTCCGAGTGCTGCGGCGATGTCTTGTGTGGGTTGGAGGCGTAGCACCATGTCGTCGCCTTTGCGCTTGATTTTCTTGTCGGCTGTTGCCTGAGGGGTGAAGTCGGCTACTGCTGCCGAAAGTATGGCGATGTCGGCTTTCTTGAAGTGCTTCGTGGCTGCCTCGTACATCTCTGCCGCGCTCTCCACGTCGATGCGGTGAATGGCGGGATGGCTTGTCTGCAACGAGACGGGGCCGCAGACGAGCGTGACTTCGGCTCCTTGCTCGGAACAGACTTCGGCGAGGGCAAAGCCCATCTTGCCGCTGCTGTAGTTGCCGACGAAGCGTACAGGGTCGATTTTCTCGTATGTGGGACCTGCCGTGATGAGCACTTTCTTTCCCGATAGCGCCTGCTGCGAGGCGAAGTATTGCTCCAAGGCTTCGACGATGCGCTCCGGCTCTTCCATGCGGCCCTTGCCTTCCAAGGTGGAAGCGAGGAAACCTGTTCCTGGCTCGATGACATGATTGCCAAAGCTGAGGAGCCGCTGAAGGTTCTGCTGTGTGGAGGGATGGGCGTACATGTCGAGGTCCATTGCCGGAGCCACAAAGACAGGGGCTTTCATGCTGAGGTAGGTGGTGATAAGCATGTTGTCGGCTATGCCGTTTGCCATCTTTCCGATGGTGCTTGCGGAAGCGGGAGCTACGAGCATGGCATCTGCCCAAAGGCCGAGGCTGACATGCGAATGCCAACTACCGTCCCTGCGGTCGAAGAACTCGCTCACAACGGGCTTCTGCGTCAAGGTGGCAAGCGTCAGGGGCGTTATGAACTCTTTGGCTGCTGGAGTCATCACGACTTGAACTTCGGCTCCTTTCTTGATGAGAAGACGGGCAAGGAGGCATGCTTTATAGGCTGCTATGCTTCCCGTTATGCCAAGGACTATCTTTTTATTTTCCAGCATACTTCAATGCAAGTCGTTCAAGTGTTTGTTTCGTGTTGTGTGTGAAGTCCCCCTGTAGCATCCAATGCTTGAAGTTGGGGTCTTTCTTGAGGACATCCTTGACGGCTTGCCCTTTGTACTTGCCGAAGTTGATTATCTCGACATTGTTCTCGTCATAGACGAAGCGCAGGGCAAGGTCAACACCCCGAAAGATTTGGCTGAAGTCGGCAAGGAAGTTCACGTCGTTCTGAAGCTCGGGATAGCGGTCGAGCTGTGCTTCGAGCACTTCGAGGGTGGCTCGGGTGTCGGCCAAAGCGCTGTGGGCGTTCTCGAGGTTCTTCCCGCAGTAGAACTTATAGGCAGCCACGAGGGTGCGCTGTTCCATCTTGTGGAAGATGTTCTGAACATCGACCAAACGCTTCTCTGTGACGTGCATGTCTATGCCGCAGAGTGCGAACTCTTCCACCAGCATGGGCACGTCGAAGCGGTTGCTGTTGTAGCCTGCAAGGTCGCAGCCTTCGAAGACTTTGGCCAGTTCCTCTGCCTTGTCTGCAAACTTGGGACAATCCCGGACATCGCTGTCGGTGATGCCGTGGACATCGGTACTCTCCTTCGAGATGTGTATGCCGGGATTGAAGCGTAACGTCTCAGCACGCTCGTTCCCATTCGGCTCGAGGCGGATATAGCACAACTCGACGATGTGATCCTTGCCGATGGTAAGACCGGTGGTCTCGAGGTCGAAGAAGATGATGGGCCTTTCAAGCTTAAGTTTCATTGTCAGTCCTCCACGCGCATTGGCATGAGCAGCATCAGCACTTCGTCCTCGGGATTGTCGTCGGCAGGACGAATCACTCCGGGACGGCTGGGGTCGGCTACCTCAATCTTGAGCGTCTCGCTGTCCAGAATGCCAGCTATCTCGAGCAGGAACGTGCAACTGAAGCCAATGCTGATGGGGTTGCTTGTATATTCGCAGATGATGAACTCCTCGGCACGAGTGGCGTACTCGTTGTCCTGACCTGTCAACTTGATGTTGTTGTTGGCAAGCTCCAGCTTGACGAGTCCGCTGCTCTGGTTGCAGAAGACGCTGACACGCTTCAGGGCGCTCATCAGGGCCAAGCGGTCAACGTTGGCCGAGAAGGGATTGTTCTCGGGAATGACGGCGTTGTAGTTAGGATAGCGACCCTCAATGAGGCGGAAATGCATCACCATGTCGGCAGAAGAGATGGTTGCCTTTTCGTTGTCGAAGGCTATGGTGATGTTCTCCTCGTCCTTTGTCAACACTGCCTTCAAGATGGCAGACACTTTCTTCTGAAGAATAAAGCCTGCAGTCAAACCACTCTGCACGGTGCGGTTCGTGTTGCGGACAAGCTTGCGGCCATCGGTACCGGCAAAGACGATGCAGTCGGGCTTGATATCGACATAGATGCCATTCATCACGAGGCGAATCTCGTCGTTGGCAGTAGCAAAGAGGCAACGATTGATGCCGTTGAGTAAGACGCTGGCGGGCATCTCAACGCGAGTGGCATCCTCGCCTACAGTCTTTGCCATCGGATAGGGAGCTGCATCCATAGCCATCACGACGAACGAACCGGAGTTGTGTACCACCTTCACTTCCTGTGTGTCGGGGTTGTAGCCGATGTTGAGAGGCTGTTCGGCCAGTTCCTTCATCGACTCGATAAGGGTCTTGGCAGGAATGCAGAAGCGGGCATCGCCACTTTGCTCAATAGCCGGAACTGTCGTAATGAAATACTTCTCGCTGTCGGAAGCTGTAATAGTAATCGTTCCGCCTGCAACATCGAGCAGGAAACAATCGAGGATGGGCATAGAGTTCTTGCTTGCCATCACCTTGCTGGCAGCAGTCAGACGGCTATAGAACGCCGTGCTTGATACTTTGAAATTCATCTTTTCGTTTACTATTTATATATTTATCATTATTTCACGTGTTTTCTCCCACTTCGCAGGAAGCAGAAAGAGGCCAATACGCCTTTTGCCCCACAAAGATAGTTTTTTTTCGTGCGGCAGCAAAGAAAATGCAGAAAAAAAACACACAAAGCGAAAACTTTCAGCTTTCAGCTTTCTACTTTCAACTTAATTTCGTACCTTTGCAGCCAAATCAACAAAAAACACACAAAGCGGAAACTTTCCACTTTCTATTTTCAACTTAATTACAAAATATGGAATTAACAGGTAAAATCATAGCCGAGTTCAACGAGCGCGGTGGAATAAGCAACAGGACTGGCAACGAATGGAAAGCCAAGTCGTATGTATTGGAAGTGCCGGGGGAATTTCCCCGCAAGTTAGTGTTCGACGTCTTTGGTGTTGACCGTCTGCAAGCCTTCAACATCCAAATCGGTGAGCTGCTGACTGTCCACTTCGACATCGATGCCCACGAGTACAACGGACGTTGGTTCAACGATGTTCGTGCCTTCCGTGTTGACCGCGGCCAAGCAGCACCCACAGCAGCACCCATGCCAGAAGCAGCACCGGCAGCAGGCGCTCCCGAGGCAGCTCCTGCACAAGAAGCTCCCGTGGCTCCGCAGGCAGCACCGATAGATGCCGCTCCATTCGAAGCACCCTCGGCGACAGACGACCTCCCTTTCTAAGCAATTCACAGTTTTCAATTCATAATTCATAATTGAAGGCGTAGCCTTAATTTTTAATTAAGAATTAAGAAATAAGAATTAAGAATTTCTTCGGGCGTAGCCTTAATTATGAATTATGAATTGTGAATTATGAATTAATTGAGGGCGTAGCCTTAATTATGAATTATGAATTGTGAATTATGAATTAACAAAAGGCTCCGTAGCTTAGCTGTATAGAGCGTCAGATTCCGGTTCTGAAGGTCCTGGGTTAGAATCCCAGCGGAGTCACTAACACACATTATAGATAATAAATAATAAGGGCTGCGACTTCTTTGAGTTGCAGCCCTTGCTTTTGGTTATCTCTAGGGGAACGTGCTTCTACCACTCCTCGTCCCAAAGGTTGACGTCCTTGTTCTCGTTGGTCAGTATTTGGTTGGAATTATCAATCGGTGTCGACGACTGTTCGCCATTTTTGAAAATCTTCAGAGAGGAAGCTTGAAGCATGTGATTTGTTGTGCCGAGTTGAACTGCCAGCGCAGCAGGGGAAATATATGTCTTTTTCATAATTTGAAATTTAGATATTAAGAGAATTAGAAAATAAGAAAGGGCTGCGTATGCAGCTTGCTAAATAGCGGTACGCATCCTTTTCTTATTTTCTTATTTTCTACATTTCTTATTTTACCATTACTTTCTTTCCGTTCACGATGTTGATGCCCTTCTGCATCTTCTGGATGCGCTGACCGGCCAAAAACACTAAGGAGCCAAGGAGTAAAAGGAGGGAAGCAGGGCCTTCTCCATGCACTCCATGTGCTCCGTAGAAATAAAAACTCTAAGGAGGAAAGAAAGCCCTCTCCCAGCCTCCCCCTTTGGGGGAGGGGCTTGGAAGTTAGCTTGAAGTCTGCCAAAGGCTCTGCTACCCCACCCCTAACCCCTCCCCTCAAAAGGGAGGGGAAGGAAGGTTGAAACCACATCAGCGAGAGCTTTCTCCATGTACTCCATATGCTCCGTAGAAATAAAAACTCTAAGGAGTCAAGGAGTCAAAGGAGAAGTGAAGCCCCCTCCCAGCGTCTAAAACTCCTGTACTCCTATACTCCTTAGACATTAATAAACTCTAAGGAGCCAAGGAGTAAAAGGAGGGAAGCAGGGCCTTCTCCATGTACTCCATGTGCTCCGTAGGAATAAAAAACTCTAAGGAGGAAAGAAAGCCCCCTCCCAGCCTCCCCCTTGGGGGAGGGGCCTGAAAGTTAGCTTGAAGTCTGCCAACGACTCCACTAAGAATGGCTCTGCTACCCCACCCCTAACCCCTCCACAGCCTCCTCTAAATCTCCCCCTAAAGGGAGAGACTTCAGACTCCCTCTAAGTCCCCCCATAAAGGGGGAGGACACCCTTCCCTTTAGGGGCGACTGGGGTCTTTAGAGCAATGACTGAATGTCATTGCGGCCCCACAAAGGGGAGCGAAT
>CACYQI010000081.1 GCA_902776455.1 uncultured Bacteroidales bacterium
TCTCTCTGTCAGCACCTTCGACTGATAAAGTGGAAGCAATTGTTTGACTTTTGTTTTGCTCAATGGATGAAGGTTGTCGAAATAGCAGTTTCCTGCGCTTAGATAAACCATGTCGAGGAATGCCCGTTCAGGAGTTGCTATCAATATGTTGTCATGCTGCTCAATACCCTCCATTCCAATCCATAATTCAGGATTGATGATTCGAAACCGATAGGTCTTGTCGTCTATTTCAACTATACGATTCAGGTAACTTACGCATGTTATGTCGTCGTCATACTGAAACACTACACCTGCTCGCTGAAGCACATACTCCAGTGAGATATAGGCGGGACGGAAGAGGCTACAAGCCATTTCCTGCTCATTATAGGATGCTTTGGTATAGATACCACGACGAGGATTACTTATCTTGCCCTCCTTTATATAATAATGAAGTGATTGAGTAAGTTTCTGACTATTTTCACTCTCCATCAACATTCTAAGTGATTGGATGTTGAACACAGATCGAGAGCTACTCAGAATCGCTTCCAATACATTTTTTTGCGAACTCATAATAAGAATAATTATTATTATTGGTTTGCAAAAGTAGTAATAAATATTGAATTGTGCAATAATTTACTGGCAATTTCGCATTTATTAATTATTGTACATCTATACAAACATATTATTGCTGATTCTTTCTTATCCGCAAAAGCAATTTCGGAAAAGACTTCGGAAAAGATTGGTGTCACTCCCAGTACTATTGAAAATGACCTTGCTCAACGGAAGAAATTGGGCATTCTCACTCATGAAGGTGGACGCAGAAAGGGATTGCATATCGTTGGTAAACTCCGGATTTTCCATTTTTTCTTGCATGTTGCTTACTGAGTCACAAACACTCTCCAACTACCATCTTTCTCACCACGTTCAACATACTTCTTCTGAATCAACTGGTCGAGTAGTTTTTGAATAGCGGCAATACTGATGCCTGTCACGTCTTTCATATCTGCCAATGTAAGCGTTGGTTGTGTTCGCATTGCATTCAGTATTTTTAAAATGGTTGTAACACTACAACCTTTTTTATACAATTCACTTGTCTTTTGTCGAAAAACCGCAAATTAAGATTGTTGAAAGAACGACGTGTTGTACCTTCTCAACTCCATTCGAAGGGCTTTCGATTTGCCGGCGCAGACTTCGTCGAGGCGTGCCCAGAAGCGGGGGCTGTGGTTCATCTCGATGAGGTGGGTGAGTTCGTGCTGCATGACGTAGTCCTGCAAGTGTCGCGGCAACAGAATCAGGTAGAGCGAGAGGTTGATGCTTCCCCTTGTGCTACAGCTTCCCCAGCGTCCTTTGGCCGAGGAAACCCTGACGTCCGTGACGACGAGCCCCCGCTGAGCCGCCATGTCGAGGAGACGCGGCACGAGTAGCGCCTTGACACGTTTCCGAGCGAATGCCTCCAGCGACTGCGTCACCCATTCCTGTACCCCTGCGTCTGCCAGCACGTCGGGAGAAGCATAGTAGCATACGATGTCCTCTCTCGTCATCTCCATCCTCACAAACTCTACTCCGTCCTTTTGCTCGAACCGCAGTCGGAAGTCCTCGGCCTCGATGCGTGTTTCGGGCGTATAGCAGGCCTGCTGTGCCTTCTGCTTGCTTTTCTCGATGAGTGCCTTCAGCTTCGGCCGAAGTTCATCGACGGAACGTTGCATCTCCTTCTCCCTGAAGGGTATAGGCGAGGTGCAGGCCAGCATCCCGTCCTTGTAGCGAAAGACGAAACGCCGCGACCGCGCATTTACGGTCACGGCAATTGCTCCGAGTTCTTTATCGTGAAAGAGAAGCATCTTGGGAGTTGAAAATTGAAAGTTGAAAATTGAAAGTTGAAAAGCCTCCTCTAAATCTCCCCCTAAAGGGAGAGACTTCAGACCCCCTCTAACTCCCTCGTAAAGGGGGAGAACTGAAAGTCGACGAAGTCAACTCCCTTCCCTTTAGGGGAGGGCTGGGGAGAGGCTACAACTTGATTTTCTTCCTGACGGCTTTCGACTCGTTCTGCAGACGGTCGAGGGCCGTGACGACGTAGGTGTACTTCGTTTTGCCGCCCTGATAGGAGAGGGGAAGCATGGTTGCTTCGGTGATGCAGAATATGTGGGAAGCATCGTTCAGGTTAACTTTTTCGCGGGGACCGAAGCGATAGACGACGTACTGGCGTGCTCTGTCCATCTCGCCTTTGCCCTTGGGGGCTGTCCAGCAAAGCACAGGTCCGTCTTCGGTCCAGATGATGGTCGTCTTGCGTGGTTTCTTCGGAGCCTTCCCGTCAATCCAGGGCATCAGGGGCTGCAAGGCGGGTGTGCTGTGAAATTCTTGTCGCAAGGCGTCCTGATAGTTTCCGGGATTCTCGCAGACGGCAGCGGCATACCATTGGCAACTGCCACAGATGCCGGGCAGGGAGCGCTGCAACTGGTACTTGCGGCGCATCTGGTGCTGGTTGGCATTCAGAGGGTCGGTGGCCTTCACGGTACGGAGCACGTCCTGCCCGATATAGAGGGGACGCTGACCTGCATTCGCGCTCCACCAGCGGACGAGTGTCTCGTAGTCGGCAGCTGTGTGACCAATCTCCCAATAAACCTGAGGAATGTTGTAATCGACCCATCCCTGCTTTATCCATTCCAGCACGTCGGCATAGAGGTCGTCATAGTTCTGCGTGCCGTTGGTGGCACTTCCTCTCGGGTCGTTTCTTTGGTTGCGATAGATGCCGAAAGGACTGACGCCAAACTTCACCCAAGGCTTTGTCTTGTGAATCGTCTGACACATCTGTTCCATGAACTTATTGACGTTCTGACGACGCCAATCTCCTATGTTCATGCCGCCTCCATACGTGTTATAGGAAGCATCGTCTGGAATGGGAACGCCAGGAACAGGGTAGGGGTAGAAGTAGTCATCGACGTGGATGCCATCGACGTCGTAGCGGGAGACGATGTCGTGTACGACTTGGCAGATGAATTCGCGGTTCTCGGGTCGTCCCGGGTCGAAGAGGATAAGTCCGTCGTAGTTGAAGAAGCGGTCGGGGTGGCGCGAGTATTCGTGGGTCGTAGCCAGAGCCGTCGTTCCCTTTGTCTTGGCCCGATACGGATTGATCCAAGCGTGCAGTTCCATCTGTCGAGCATGGCACTGCTCAATCATCCATTGCAGAGGGTCCCAATAAGGGTTTGGCGGCATTCCCTGCTGTCCGGTCAGGAAGCGGCTCCAAGGCTCTATCCGGCTGGGATAGAGCGCGTCGCCTTCTACACGCACTTGGAAGAAGATGGCGTTGATGCCGTCCTTCTGCAAGTCGTTGAGCTGACTGGTGAGCATTGCCTGCATTTGGTCGCGCTTCATGTTCATGAACTGTCCGTTGACAGCTTGAATCCATGCTCCGCGAAACTCTCTCTTGGGATTCTGTCCCATTGCCAAGGCTGCCACAAAGAGCAGCATAATAAACAATTTATGCTTCATAGTGCTTCTATAATTACTAAACATTATTTGTCCGCTTGCAGTAGGAGCCGACGCTTCCGAGCGTCGGAACGGTGGACTGCCGGATTAGGACGCCTGGAAGCGTCGGTTCCTATTAGGACGCTGCAAAGGTACAAAGAAAAGTTGAAAGTTGAAAGTTGAAAGTTGAAAAATAACGGATGGAACAGCAAATTCTTCAAATTTCATTCTTTCATTCTTTCATTATATCAATTTTTATTCGTATTTTTGCATGATAATTGTCAAGAAATGGAAGATTGCATACAAATAAAAGGGGCGAGGGTCAACAATCTGAAGAACATCAGCCTCAACATACCGCGAGGTAAGCTTGTAGTGATTACCGGTTTGAGTGGCAGCGGCAAGAGCAGCCTGGCTTTCGACACGCTCTATGCCGAGGGTCAGCGTCGCTACGTGGAGAGTCTGAGTGCCTACGCTCGTCAGTTTCTGGGGCGGATGAACAAGCCGGAATGCGATTACATCAAGGGCATCCCGCCAGCCATAGCCATCGAGCAGAAGGTGACGACCCGCAATCCGCGAAGCACGGTCGGCACCAGCACGGAAATCTACGAGTATCTGCGCTTGCTCTTTGCCCGCATCGGCCGCACCTTTTCGCCGATAAGCGGAAAGGAAGTGAAGCGCCATACCACAGAAGATGCCGTTCAGTGCATGCTTTCGCAGCCCGAAGGCACAAGGATGATGGTGATGTGCCCCATCCGTCTGCCTGAAGGAAGAACCTTGGAGCAGCAGCTTGAGATGTACCGCAAGAGCGGCTTTGCAAGAGTCCTCGTTGGGGACGAAGTGATGAGAATCGAAGATGTAATCTCTCAACTCTCGGACCTATTTAAGGGGCAAGGGGCAGGGGGCAAGGAGACTCTCAACTCTCAACTCTCAACTCTCAACTCTCAACTTTATCTGGTCATCGACCGCCTGACTTCCGGCAGCGACCGCGACACCATAGCCCGACTGGTCGATTCCTGCGAGACGGCTTTCTACGAAGGGCACGGAACGGCTGTACTCTCTTTCCCACCTTCTCAGCGTTTCACCTTTTCCACTTCTTTCGAGGCCGACGGCATCACCTTCGAGGAGCCCAACGACAAGCTCTTTGCCTTCAATTCGCCCATCGGAGCCTGCCCCGAATGCGAGGGCTTCGGCAAGGTCGTCGGCATCGACGAGCAGATGGTCATTCCCAATACAGCCTTGAGCCTCTACGACGGAGCCGTGATGTGCTGGCGAGGCGAGAAGATGAGCGAGTGGAAGACGTGGTTCATCCGCCTGAACTCCGAACGTGGCTTCCCCATCTTCAAGCCCTACTTCGAGCTGACGCAACAGGAGAAGGATTGGCTTTGGCACGGAGTACCATCGGGAATTAAGAGTGAAGAGTTAAGAGTGAAGAATAAGAGTAACAAATCAGAGGGCGAGGGTAACTCTGATTCTTCACTCTCCACGCCTCACTCTCCACTAAAATTAGAGACTTTGGGCGGCAAGGATGTCCTCGTTCCTGCCGACTGGCAAATAACGCCCGAGGAGCGGGAGTGGGGACTGATGTCTATCGACGCCTTCTTCGACTACTTGCGGCAAGGGCAATACAAGATACAGAACCGCGTCATGCTGGCCCGCTATCGAGGCAAGACGGTCTGCCCAAAGTGCCACGGCTTGCGGCTTCGTCCGGAAGCTAACTACGTGAAAGTGGGCGGCCGGAGCATCACCGAACTGGCAAGCATCCCGGTCAGCGACCTGATGACTTGGGTGGAGAACCTGAAACTCAGCGAGAACGAGGAGAAGATAGCGAGTCGCATCCTGACGGAAATCAGGAACCGCTTGCAGTACCTGCTCGACGTCGGCTTGGGCTACCTGACGCTCAATCGCCCGTCCAACAGCCTCTCCGGCGGCGAGAGCCAGCGCATCAACCTTGCCACCTCGCTGGGAAGCAGTCTGGTGGGCAGCCTCTACATCCTCGACGAACCCAGCATCGGCCTGCACAGCCGCGACACGGAGCGACTCATCAAGGTGCTGAAGCAGCTGCGCGACTTGGGCAACACGGTGATTGTGGTCGAGCACGACGAAGAGATCATCCGCGCAGCCGACTGGTTCATCGACATCGGTCCAGAAGCGGGACGCTTGGGAGGCGAAGTAGTGTATCAGGGGCCGCCTCCAAGCCCCACAGACCCTCCCCAGCCCTCCCTTAATAAAAAGTCCTATACCCTCGACTTCCTTTGTTCCTCTTCACCCTTCACTCTTCACTCTTCCCCTTTCTCTCGTCGCAAGTCCAACAGCTACATCGAAGTGAAGGGTGCGCGTGCCAACAACCTGAAAGGCATCGACGTGCGCTTCCCCTTAGGCGTAATGACGTGCGTCACGGGCGTGAGCGGCAGCGGCAAGAGCAGCCTCGTGCGCGACATCTTCTATAATGCCATGAAGCGTCAGCTCGACGAGGTGGCCGACCGTCCTGGCGAGTTCCTCGGGCTTGAAGGCGACGTGAAAATGATTCACTCCATCGAGTTCATCGACCAGAACCCCATCGGCAAAAGCACACGCTCCAATCCCGTCACCTACGTCAAGGCGTGGGACGAGATACGCAAGCTCTATGCCTCCCAGCCTCTCGCCCAGCAGATGGGCTACACACCCGCCTTCTTCAGCTTCAACACCGACGGCGGGCGCTGCGAGGAATGCAAGGGCGAGGGCACCGTCACCATCGAGATGCAGTTCATGGCCGACCTCGTGCTGACCTGCGAGAGCTGCCACGGCAAGCGCTTCAAGCCCGAGATACTCGACGTGCTCTTTCACGGCAAGAACGTCTGCGACGTCCTCGACATGACCATCAACCAAGCCATCGAGTTCTTCACCGAAGCAGGCGAGAAGCGCATCGTCGCCCTGCTCAAGCCCTTGCAGGACGTGGGGTTGGGCTACATCAAGCTCGGCCAGTCGTCGTCCACCCTCTCCGGCGGCGAGAACCAGCGCGTCAAGCTCGCCTACTATCTGGGAGCAAAGGGCAAGGAGCAAAAGGGGATACCCCTCTCCGTCTCCCCCGAGGGGGAGGGTTTTTCGCGGCAGCAAGTCTCCCCTCGGGGAGATTTAGAGGGGGTCTTCTCGTTTGCCTCTTTCCCCAAAACCATTTTCATCTTCGACGAACCCACCACCGGCCTCCACTTCCACGACATCCGCAAGTTGCTCGACTCCTTCGATGCCCTCATCCAGCGCGGCCACACGCTCATCATCATCGAGCACAATCTGGAGGTCATCAAGAGTGCCGACTACGTCATCGACCTCGGTCCCGAAGGCGGCGACCAGGGCGGCCACCTCGTCTGCTGCGGCACACCCGAAGAAGTGGCGAAGTGCAAAGAGAGCTACACCGCTCAGTTCCTCCGAGAAAAGTTGAAAGTTGAAAGTTGAAAATTGAGAGTTGAAAGTTGAAAGGGGAAAAGCCCCCTCCCATCCTCCCTCCAAGGGGGAGGGGTCTGTCCCAAAACTCTAAGGAGTATAGGAGTAAAGGAGTATTTGAGGCTGTGAGGGGGCTTTCCTTCTCCTTTGACTCCTTGACTCCTTAGAGTTTTTATTTCTACAGCCTCTCCCCATCCTAAACTCCGTCGCGAATGGGAATTCGCTCCCCTTTGTGGGGCCGCAATGACATTCAGTCATTGCTCTAAAGACCCCAGTCGCGTTAGAGGGGGTCTGAAGTCTCTCCCTTTAGGGGGAGATTTAGAGGAGGCTGTGGAGGGGTTAGGGGTGGGGTCACATTGTCACCTGCACGTCAAGCGGGCATGCACCAGCAGCCGGAAGTATATTTTATAGATTTTCTGCAAAAATCTTTGCCCAACTTGCTTGTCATATCAGTATTTAATTGTATATTTGCAAACGGTATTAACTTGTAAAAACAAAAAGATATGAAACGGAAACTTTTACTTTTTCTCGTGGCTCTGCTGCCCATAGTAGCCAGTGCCTACCAAGCCAAAATTGACGGCATCTATTACAACTTCTCGGATGACGAGGCAACGGTGACTGATATAGATTATTCGGGTGAAGTAGTCATTCCCTCAACAGTTACTTATAATGGAAAGACTTACAGCGTGACCAGCATTGGCGAAGGTGCCTTTGATTGTTGCAGCATGACCTCCATCACCATACCAAACAGCGTGACCAGCATCGGCAACTATGCCTTTCGGGAATGCACCAGCCTGACCTCCATCACCATCCCCAACAGCGTGACCAGCATCGGCGAAGGTGCCTTCGCTTTTTGCAGTAGTCTGAGCTCCATTATCGTTGAGTCAGGAAACACAGTATATGATTCCCGCAATAACTGCAACGCAATTATAGAAACAGCAACAAACACATTGATTGCAGGATGTATGAATACCACCATCCCAAACAGCGTGACCAGCATCGGCACCGCTGCCTTCTGTGGTTGCAGCGGCTTGACATCCGTCACCATCCCCAATAGCGTTACCAGCATTGGCTACAATCCTTTCTATGGTTGCCGCAGCCTGACATCTATTAAAGTAGAAACAGGAAATACAATTTATGATTCGCGGAACGACAGCAACGCAATTATAGAAACAGCAACAAACACATTGATTGCAGGATGTATGAATACCACCATTCCCAACAGCGTAACCGGCATTGGCTACGGTGCCTTCGGAGGTTGCAGCGGCCTGACCTCCATCACCATCCCAAACAGCGTGACAAGCATAGGAGAATATGCCTTCGTTTGTTGCAGTAGTCTGACCTCCATTATCGTTGAATCAGGAAACACAGTATATGATTCCCGCAATAACTGCAACGCAATTATAGAAACAGCAACAAACACATTGATTGCAGGATGTATGAATACCACCATTCCCAACAGCGTGACCAGCATCGGCAACTATGCCTTTTGGCGTTGCAGCGGCCTAACATCCGTCACCATCCCTGAAGGCGTAACCGGCATCGGCGAATATGCCTTCTCTGATTGCGGCCTGACTGATGTTTATTGCTATGCAGGACAAGTCCCCAATATAGGTTATGATGTCTTTTATGGTTCAAACATTGCGTCTGCCACGCTCCATGTACCGGCGGAATCCATAGAGCAATACAAGGCGACGAATCCCTGGAGCAGCTTTGGTTCAATCGTTCCTTTGGATACAGATGTCTTTACAGCCAAAACAAAAGAAGGTATGACGATGACCTTCAAGGTTTTGGACAAGGAGGAAAAGACATGCCAGGTGGGTGATAGTATAATGGTTGCCATCGGTACTGCCCAGTCAGGAATGGTAACGATACCGGCAGAAGCCAATGGGTACAAAGTGACAGCCATATCAAGCAACAGCTTCTACGGCACCACTATCACGGAAGTAACCATTCCCAAGACGGTGACTACAATCGCAAGCAAGGCTTTTGGCAATAACCAGAATCTTGAGGCAATCACATCGGAAAGCCTCACGCCTTTTGACTTTGACGATGATGCATTCGACGATGCCATCTACGATATAACCATAATGAATGTGCCCCAGACTTCCGTTCCTGTTTATCAGTCAGCCAAGACAGGACAGAAGTTCTCTAACCTACAATCATCCTCAACTTCAGGTTCCCATGTGTCAGGAGCACTTTTCAACACTCCTGTATTGAAGGACCACATAATGACATTCAAGGTCATTGGCGAATCTGCCTGCCAAGTGGGCAACGGAAAGACAGCTTCGGTCTTTACAGGCACAGCAGAGTCTATCAAGATTCCTAATAAAGTGACAAATCTCATTGTGAAAGCGATTGGTCGCAGGGGATTCTACAATTGTGCAGAACTGACCCGTGTGTATCTGCCAGAAGACATTGAAGAGATTGGCGATGAAGCATTCTACGGTTGCGTAAAACTTAGGACCCTTGACTTGCCAAGGAAGGTGAAGAAGATTTCAAAGAGTGCTTTCCACAACTCAGGCCTCAGTGGTGGAAGTGGTGGAAGTGGTGGAAGTGGTGGCGGTGTGCGCTATCATCCTGGTCAAGAGCATTTGATTCCCGATAGTGTCAATTATGAGCAAATGGAACCAGAGGAGGAGGATTATGAAGACACAAGAGAAATACACATATTGGCTTTCATAAAGAAAATTGGCGAATACAGAGCATACAGTTATTGTCGTAATATCGTCAGGATGTATGTAGATGAAGGCAACCCGACATACGACAGCCGAGAGGACTGCAACGCTATTATTCGCACAAATGACAACAAGCTGCTATATGGCTGCCAGAATACTGTTATCCCAAAGAGTGTAACTTCTATCAATAGCTATGCATTCGAGGGTCATAGTAAACTGAGCAAGATAAAGATTCCCGCCAAGATAACCGACATCGGAGAGGGTGCCTTTGCCGGTTGTACTGGCCTTGAAGAAGTCTATTCGTACATTAGAACACCATTCCCAATCAACGACAACACTTTCAGCAATGATACCTACGAAAGTGCAACGCTATTCGTTCCTTTTGGCAAGGGAAGACTATACCAGACTACAGATGGCTGGAAGAACTTCAAGCATATTGAGGAATTAGACCCGCCACAGGATATTATTGCATTTGCCGACCCATTGGTAAAGGCTATTTGCGTCGAGAACTGGGATACCGACGATGATGGCGAACTAACTGAGACAGAAGCCAGGGAGGTGACAACCATAGGAGGCAAGTTCAATGAGAAGAACATTACGACGTTCAATGAACTGAAATACTTCACAAGCCTGACCACCATCAGCGAGGCTGCCTTCAAGGATTGCACCAAACTGACCTCTGTTACCATCCCCAACAGCGTGACCAGCATCGGCGGCTACGCCTTCAGTGGGTGCTCCAAACTGAAATCCATTTCTAAAGGGAACAATGTGACCAGCATCGGTGACCATGCTTTTTATGGTTGCACCAGTCTGACCTCCGTCACTATGCCCAATGGCGTGACGACTATTGGTAACTATGCTTTCAGTGGGTGCTCCAAACTGAGTTCTATGTCTTTTAAGAGCAATGTGACCAGCATCGGTGACTATGCTTTTTATGGTTGCACCAGTCTGTCCCATATCATCATCCCCAACAATGTGACCACCATCGGGGATGCTGCCTTTAAGGATTGTAGCAGTGTAATCTCCATCAATATTGGAAACGGCATAACAAGAATCGGAGATTCGGCTTTCTATGGTTGCAATAACCTCAAGACGTTGACCCTTGAATGCAGAAACGTAGGAAACTGGTTTAGCAACAACGAAAGCATTCTGGATTTGTTTCTTGGTATAAATGTAAGCACCATCAGCGACTATGCCTTTGCAAATTGCATCGGTCTTACCTCCGTCACCTTAAATAGCGTAACCACTATTGGCAACTTTGCCTTCTCCAATTGCAGCAACATAAAGTCCATAGATATTCCCGAGAGCGTAAGAAGAATTGGTGACTATGCGTTTAATAAATGCACAGCCATGACTTCTGCAAAAATATGTGGCAGTCTTGAACACGTTGGTGATGCCTTCCAATGGCTCGTCCATACTCCTCTAACCCCTACGAGCATTGGCAATTATGCCTTTTATGGTTGCAGCAGCTTGGAACATGCTACTGCGGGTTTAGTTGTGACCACCATCGGTGAAGCTGCTTTTAGCGATTGTATCAAACTGACAGATTTTGACATCCCGTATAGCGTTTTGAACATCGGTGATTTTGTTTTCTCTGGGTGCAGCAATCTGAAAGACATCAACATCCCATTAAGTCTGACAAACATCCCCGGATATGCTTTTGCTAATTGCAGCAACCTAACCACTGTCATTATTCCTAAGAGCGTGACGGCCATTGACAATTCAGCTTTCTACAATTGCAATAGAATCAAGATGTTGAGGCTTGATTGTGGATACATCGGGAACTGGTTTAGCGACAACGAAAGCATACAGACATTATTCCTTGGCGATAATGTCAGAACGATCAGCAACAATGCTTTCTCTGGCTGCAGTGGCCTTACATCTGTTACTATAGGAAGGAACGTGACGAGCATTGGCAACTCTGCCTTCAATGGATGTTTGGCTCTTACAGACGTTACTTCGAACATCAGCACTCCCTACCCCATAAGCGATGATACTTTCAGCGATGAAACCTACAAGAACGCCACTCTCACTATCCCTTCTAACACTAAGGCTCTTTATCAAGCTGCTGCGGGCTGGAAGAACTTCTTCAACATTATGGCACTGGAAGACGGTGATATATTCACAGCTAAAACTATAGAGGGTGTTGATATGATTTTCAAGGTTATCAGCGTAAAGGATAGGACTTGCCAGGTTGGAGACGGAAAAAAAGTTTCAATCGATGTGACTACTTCAGGAGAGGTAACTATCCCAGAATTAGCAAAAGGTTACAATGTGATAGCTATTAGTGACAAGAGTTTTATTAATTGCAGTAATCTGAACTCAGTCAGCGTACCATATAATGTGACGAGCATTGGAAATTATGCTTTCAATAATTGCAGTAGTTTAACAGATGTCTATTGCTATGCAGAAAATGTTCCGGAAATAAGTCTTAATGCATTTTATTCTTCGCCCATTGCTTCTGCTACACTTCATGTGCAAGTATCAGCATTAGAACTATATCAGACTACAACCCCATGGAGCAACTTTGGCTCAATTGTTCCTTTAGATGGAAAGAAATGTGCTACCCCTACTATAAGCTATGCTAGCGGAGAGCTGACGTTCAGTTGCGAAACAGAAGGGGCGGTGTGTCATTCAGCAATCACCGATACAGACATTTCGTCATATAGCACCGACAAGGTACTACTCTCCGTTACCTATACCATCACCGTCTATGCTACAAAGGCAGGTTATGAGAACAGCAATGTAGCAACGGCCACCCTCTGCTGGATTGACGCAGAGCCGAGGTCGGAAGGCATTGTGGATGAAGATGCAGTGAATGAAATAAAGGCTCTGCCCGTCCTCATTCAGGCACAAGCTGGCTTCATCACCGTTCAAGGCTTGGAGGCTGGCACAGAAGTCTCGGCCTACAACACCAGCGGCATGCTCTTAGACACCATCATCAGCAGTCAGGACACAGCCACGCTCCGCACCAAGCTCCCGGCAGGCTCCACAGCCATCGTCAAGATAGGCCAGAGGGCAGTCAAAATCATGGTTAAGTGAATATTCATACCCCACCCCTAACCCCTCCCCTTAGAAGGGAGGGGCTTTAGTATCTTTTGTGTTTTTCGATGTTAGAAGTTATCCGTTTAATCCGTATATCAATTCATAATTATCAATTCATAATTCATAATTATTAGTGCAGTAGCCAATCTGTGTAACTATTCAGTTCACCACGCTGGCCACAACGAGCGAAACCTAAATTACAAGTTTTGTAATATAGGAGCGATAGTCATATATCAGTAGTCCGTGCTTAGACAAAGCCAGCATCCCGTGTTATCCATGGACTTCCTCCCAGCAGCATCGCCCGACACAGCACGCGCCTCAACTTT
>CACYQI010000082.1 GCA_902776455.1 uncultured Bacteroidales bacterium
CTGCCAAGCTCGGTCTCGGTTACGGACTCTTCGAGTTGAAGGACTCCGTCACAAAGACAACCAGCGCCTTCTTTGAACCTGCCCTCGACTATGTCGTTTGCAAGATTCCGCGTTGGGACCTCTCCAAGTTCCACGGCGTGAACCACGAGTTGGGCTCCAGCATGAAGAGCGTAGGCGAGGTGATGTCTATTGGTCGAACTTTCGAGGAGGCCATCCAAAAAGGCTTGCGCATGATAGGGCAGGGTATGCATGGCTTTGTAGATAATCACGAGATTAAGATTCCGAACGTTCCAGAAGCTCTCCAACATGCTACGGACTTACGTGTTTTCGCAGTTGCTAAGGCCATGATGATGGGATACTCCGTAGAGCAGATTCATCAACTGACAAAGATTGACCATTGGTTCCTTGAGAAGCTTAAACACATAATGACAATCAACGACAGGCTCAAGGAGTTCTCTTGGTTGGCAGAATACTATGGCAGTGCAGAGTATTCGGAGTTCTTGGAAGCCCTCGAAACCCCAGAGTTTTCCACGCTGTTGCTCGAAGCGAAGACGTACGGCTTCTCCGATTTCCAGATTGCCCGTGCCCTTGGCCTTGAAGCAGGTATGAATATGGAACGAGCCGGACTGATGGTTCGCAAATGGCGTCAGGAATTAGGCATCATGCCAACAGTTAATCAGATTGACACACTTGCTGCGGAATATCCCGCCCAGACCAACTATCTCTATATGTCATATTTATAAGGATGAGTGAGAAAGGATAATAACAAAATACGTTAAGAATAAAGGTAACATAAAAGAGCGTTCTCAGCATACCTCTAAAAGTAATGCGAACACATTGAGTGAAGAGGACACCACTTAAATGTATAGGTGATGTCCTCCGCTCTATCAACTAACCAAGAAACCATTGGTATGTTGAATCACCGTGCAGGGCATTGTTAATCCCTACGGCAACATCTGTAGCATTAACGGCTCTCTGTAGATAAGTGTCAATGTAACTGGACTTGTTGGACTCAGTCAACAGATTATGAAAGTTCCACATCGAGAGTGACCCATCCTTGCCTGCTGCAAAGTCAGGGTTGCTAAAGTAGCCTCTGCACACATTGTTAATCTGTGAGTCAGTAATCAACAGACGTGGAATGTACCTCGATAGTCCTTGCGGCAATGCCTGATAGAGTCTCATTCTTCCCACAATTTGAGCGAACTGAGTCTCAGTTAGGTAGGTATTGGAAAGAGTCTGCATTAGGTGAATGTCTCTGGCAGGGTTGAAGTTGTAGAGCAATTCCATCGTTTGCTGAAAAAGCTGCTTCAAATCCATGACCTCCATAGAGAGTTTTACCCCTTGCCCAGTCAACACCTGATTGCTACAGACAACGACTCTCCAGCCTACAAAGACAGAGAATTTTTCTAAGCTCTTAGATGCTCTGTAGAGGTTCAAATCATTGTAGTTACGGACACCTCCGATGCACAGTTCCCATTCTCTGATAGAATTGTGTCTTCTCACACTCTAATAGTTCAGAAGCTCGTTTGCCTAATGCATTTGGAGTCCTGCCCCTGACGATGTGCGACACTCTAATGTCTGGAGCAGTGATGGATTCACCCTGATAGAAAGTCATAGCTGCATCATGGACAGCCTCGATGAAGTCCTGATGTGAGATTGTCAGCTCTTGGTTTGCCCAAGTAGGCACGACACACTGAGTTTTCAACTCGTCCAAAGAGATTGAGTTTGTGTTGGCATCCAAGAAGCTCACATGGGATTTGGTCACAGGACGTTCTACAACTTCTTCGAAGTCAGCGTACTCAAAACGGTTGCTGTTATTTGTAGCCACAGCAGAAGGCATCAACAATAAATCGTTCATAATAAAATGATTTAAGTGGTTAATGATAGAGTGAACTGTATGAGGTACGTCTACGTTTTAATTATTTGCTGAGGTTTGTACTCAACAATTCATTTTACCTTCGAAGATGGGTAGGGGGGCTGAAGGATGGTGAAGTACGGTGAGCATAACAAAGAAAAATTTTTAAAATAGGGTGCTCTGGATAGAAATATAGCTAACAAAAAAGCGGACTCCGAAGTAATCCGCTACATTTGCCCGTTTGAATGTCCAGTGACAAAATCATCAAACGGTATATAAAAGCATTCTTTTTGTAAAAATGTCTTTCCTATGTGAACCGAGGAGCTACTAAGTAATATCCTCTTCCTGTCCTTTTCTTTTGTTCTCTGGCCTCAAAATAGTCATTTATTGTATGCGAAGTGATAGCCTTGACTATGGGAATATTCAATGCCACAAAAATTTCCTTGATTCTTTCCTTTATCGTTTTAGCCGAGTACCACTGCTGAGCATGGAAGTATGTGTTAATAAGTTGGACGGCATCTGTGGCGCGAGCTTTTACCTGATGCTTTTTTAAGATGATAGCTGCACGCATTTTTGTAACCGAGTATCTCAGGCGCTCAATTCCCTCTTTCCCCAACAGGTCGTAAGCCTCGACTGTCAATGAGTCGGCAAAAGCAAGGTCACGTTTGTACTGACATTCTGCTTCCGTCTCACATTCTCCGAGTTGTTCAAGTTGAGCCACTATTTCTTTGCGTTTCTCCCTTATGGATGCTGTCTTGCTCTCTATCTTTAGCCGCTCGAAATCTCCAAACTTGTAATCTTTAGGGACATAGTTAACATTGAAATAGCCACACTCTTGATAGGCTTTCGGCAAGCTGCCGTAATTGTTGTATGTAACTTTCACGGTTTCTTCGTCGATGTAATTGTCTACCTGATAAGGGTCTACTTGGTTGTCTTCATCAAGGAACCGAGTAAAGGGTATTGTTGCTTGCGCTTCTTTAAACGCTATCCGTTGAGATGCTGTAGATGCAACATTTGCCATCGTTCCTAAATAGTCGTAGACACATTGTTTTGCTTTGAACGATTCTTCAATTTGTTCTTTACTCTTTATCGGGTTCCGCTTGTCACAGTTGGTTATGTGGTAAATCTTATTTACACCATTACGGAATCTGCCTACGATTTGGACAGCATCCATGTAGGGGTCTATCATGGTGTATTCTGCAATATAGCAGTCTGTCAACATGACAATGTTCGGAGTCTCAGACAGTTCAATGTCGAGCGCACTATAGAATCTACTTGTTAGCCAATTGTATCGAGCCATCATTGATTCTTCCCACACTTCGTAAGCGTTTCGGAACTTCAACTCCTTCAACTTGTTGACACTTTTCTCAGAGCAGAACACTGCAGACTCTTTCGTAACTTCTAGCTGCTTCATAAGCGAGTGTATCATATCCGTGGAGTTCACAAAAAGGAAAATAGGCTTCTTATCCGATTCCAGTGACTTCAGGAGTTCCCTAGTACGCTGTAACACGTTGTTAGTAGTATATAGCTCCAAGTCCATTCGATAGTCGTAATCAGGACAGAGTTTTACAAGTTGAAAATCATCAAAGTGTGAATCCGCATATTGTGTTGGCGGCGTTGCCGAAACAACAGCCTTCTCCCTGCATTCGAAGAACAAATCCATAGGAAGAGTTATGTCCTGTCTATAGTCACAGTCCTTTACAGACTTTTGTATTTCATCGAACAGTAAGAAGTAGCCATCAAAGCGAATATCTATGTCGATACCTTCGAATGCGTCTTGAACCTTCTTGAAACTTTCGGGAGTAGTTAGAATCTTGACCCACTTGTTTTGATTAAGACTCTTCTCTATGTAATCTTCTATCTCATCCTGATAGACGCCTTGGAAAACTCCTTTCAAGTTATCATCCTTGTGTTTCGGGTCGTTAATCTTACCGTAAATTACTGGTTTGGTTGGCTCGATGATGATTGAATGCCGTGGAGCCTTGATTTCTGAATAGGTCGCGCCAATGCCTGTAATAGTCTTGTTGAGGATGGTGTTTGTCTCTATTATGGGATAGATGTCACTCAGCCGTTGCACCTTTCCATTCGTTTGAGTTATTCTTATCTTTTTTGTAATCATTTATTATATAAATAATGTGTAGAGGGGCTGCACATGACCCCTCTACGGTTAAAGTTAGATACTCTGCTTGTGCTCACGCAAATAGTCAAGATTCTCTGATGTTCGAGTGATTCTAAAGAAGATTGTACCCTTGAACATGGCCTTCGTTGCAGAAATCTTGTCAGGATAATCCCGGAAGAGCGGGACGTACTGCAAAGTATGGCCGTTCTCTATGAATTGCTTCATAACTTCAAGCTGGTAATCTTCACCTGCCTCTACAGTATCACTCTGCATCGGGTCGCCAACATATTCAGTGACATCACCCGTTACCATGTAATTAATAAGGTTGTTTACTCGCTCGGCATCCAGCTCATATTTGAAGCCTGCTACCGTTTTAGACTCCACCCATGCATAGGGATGCTTGGTTGTCGTAGTTCCAAACCTCACGGAGAACTTGTCTCCACGACTCATCATTTTTACTACTTGAGCATGTGCGCCCTTGTTATCATACTCTTGCTGCAGTTTAGTGCCTTGCAGCGCGGCAAAATTGAATGTATTAAACATTTTTATAAGATTTTTGTTATTGTCTTTCGCGTTGTGCGAGGCGGCATTTTTACCTCAGAACTACTTCAACTCGGCCGCTGTTGTTTCGTTCTGGGTGCAAAAATATAGCAAAAATGATGGGTATTTGTGTAAAAAAAAAGAATCTGCAAAATTCACACTTTCACAGATTCCTTTGATTTGAGAGATTTCAACTTAGATTGAGTCAGGCGACTTTACAATGGTGTAATCAAGGATACCATAGCCTGCTATTATCGTTGCTTCATAGTAATTGTCGTAAATTGGCAAGCGTCCTTTCTTTGCGTCACTGAACAACTTGTTGTAATCTGTATTGTCAGAAGCTGGAGGAACTAAAGAGAATGCAGCAAGGATGGACATGATGAGTCTCTTTGTTTTATCATCTATCTTTGTTTTCCCATTAAAAAGGTAAAAGAATTCTGCTAGTTCACGAGCGATTTGGTAGGCTATAGTTCTTTTTTCAAGGACATCAAGGGTGAATTGCATTTTGCCTAGCTTATAGTGTTTAACGTGGTCATCATCTATCATCCTTTCTAAGAAAGATTCGTTAAACATCGCATTGAAGAAGTTGGACAAAACTTCATCGCTTTGGAGTGTAAGTTTGGTTCTCTTCGACTTGTTAGGCAGTTTGCCTGTAATAGTGATGCTTTCAACATCAAGACCATTTTTCAAAAGCGATGCAAGTTTTACATAATTATCGACATCTCTTATTTCTGGCATAAAAACTAGATGCAGTGCTTTCCAGTGCCAGATGCAGACACTTAATTTCCATAGTGCATCAAGATTAATTGGTTTCTTGCATTCATCAGCCTCAATCTTTACTGCAGAGACGAAAGATTTTCTTGTAATATTAAACTCTTCTGCATTGTGTAGAACGGCATCATAGTTGAGGGTACGAATGTCGTTGTCATAATATGCAGTCTTTTCGTCTAATTGCACTCGCACTAACAAATGCTGACAATAGTAATCTATGTATTCGTTTTCATTCATGCCTCAAAAGTAACAAAAAAACTCCACCTGACCAACGACAAGTGGAGTTTTTTACGTTATAAGAGGTTCTTCATTGCAGAATCGACTTGTTCATCATCGAATTTGCTCAAATAAATCTGTGTTGTCTTTATGTCTTGGTGTCCTAATGCCTGTGATATGATGCCGATGTTAACGCCTGATTTCTTTAGGACAGTCGCGAAAGAATGTCGTGCCACATAGGTTGTCACATCTTCTTCGATTTCTAAACGTTTGGCAATCTCGTGCAACTCTGTATTTATCTGACGACACACCTTCCTTACTCGGTTGTATTTCTGCATTTCCGTTATGTGCTTTTTAGAATCCAAAATAGGGAATAGATAGCCAGCATTTCTCTGATGATGTGTATATTGTTCAATGATTGCTTTTGCTTCATCTAACAACACAAGGTTTATTGTGCCGTGTGTTTTCTGTCGTTCATAGATTAAGCGTCCATCTATAATATTATAAGGTGTAAGGTTGGCAACATCAACAAAAGAGATGCCACCGCAGTAATAGGAGAAAGAGAAAATGTCATGTGCCAATTTTGCTTTCTTTGTGATTCCAGAACAGTCCATCCCTAAAATCTTCTTCATATTCTCCTTAGAAAGTGCTCTCTTCTTGGTCTTGGTACAAAAACGACTTAACTTATATTCAAGAAAAGGATTCTTTTCTCTACTGGCATAGTTAGCTTCAACAGCCTTATTGTAAGTAGAACGCAGCGTTCGAAAATAAAAGCTCATGGTGGTATCTTCATATTTCTGCTTCCTCATCCATGTTTCAAACCTGCTACAGAATGCAACATCAACCTCATTAAACAGAAACAGTAACTTTTTCCCATAGAAGTTCTTCAATGTGGCGTGTAAGTTCATATAGGCATAGCGATTGCCAACTTTGCCATTATCTCTTAAACGCTGAATATGCTCAGTCAAGAAGTCCTCAACAGTAATCTTGCTTTTGGGTAACTGGTGACATTCAAATATAGCATTGGCTGTCACGTCTTCACCATTAGCCTTCATTATTATTGTCCTTCTTTGGTATTTGAGTAATGTTTCTGAGATTAACTGCGTTATTGCTGTACGATTAGGACAGTTCTTCTTTGGGCAGTTCTTTTTGAAATCCCAGTATTGAGGATGAACAGACATCCCCAAACTCTTCATTGTTCTTTTACCGTCTTTAGCTACTCTTACCATTAAAGGAGATTCGCCATTACTTAAAACTTTGCTTCTGTAGCAAACAACAGAAATAGAAACTTCCATAATTCTTGGTTTACTTCACGGTTTACTTTTGAAGTCAACCAGCACGTCAACCGCCCTACTTTTGTTTAGGCGTATAAAAAAGAAAAGAGGCTGAAAGTGTGTGACTTTCAACCTTCTTCTCAGGTCGGGATGACAAGACTCGAACTTGCGACCTCGCGCCCCCCAGACGTGTGCGCTACCAACTGCGCTACATCCCGTTCCTTACGTTTGTGGGTGCAAAGGTATGACTTTTTTTTGTGACCTTATGGAGAACCTAAAACTATACCCAACGAGCCGTTTGAGAGGGAAAATCGTGCTTCCGGCAAGCAAGAGCATTTCTGCCCGAGCACTCATCATCAATGCCCTGAGCGGGAGTGACCTGCTGCCGCAGAACCTGTCGGACTCCGACGACACAAAGGCAATGCTGTGCGGTCTGCAGAGCTCCTCTGAGTCCCCCCTAAGGGGAGCAAGGAGCAAGGAGCAAGGAACAAGAGAATACCAACTGCCAGAGCAAACCTCCTGCTCCTTGCCCCCCTGCCCCTTGCCCCTTAAAAAGGAGGGTCGGAGAGGCTCTGTCATCGACATCGGCGCCGCCGGAACTGCCATGCGTTTCCTGACGGCTTTCCTGAGCGTGACGCCGGGCGAGTACGTCATTACCGGCACGGAACGCATGCGGCAACGCCCCATCTCCATCCTCGTCGATGCACTCCGTCAGCTCGGAGCCGACATCGCCTATGAGGGCGAGGAGGGCTTCCCGCCACTTCGCATCGTGGGAAAGGCCGGGCTGGAAGGCGGACAGCTGACCGTCGCAGGCAACGTCAGCTCGCAGTACATCTCGGCTCTGATGATGATTGCCCCCACGCTCCGCAAAGGCCTGCGCCTCACCTTGACAGGCAGGATAGCCAGCCGCCCCTACCTCGACATGACCGTAGCCATGATGCGTGACTTCGGCGCAAAGGTCGAGTGGCTCGTTGATGGCATCATCGAGGTGCAGCCGGGAACGTACACGCAGCGGCCCTATCACATCGAGAGCGACTGGAGCGCCGCCAGCTACTGGTACGAGATGGTTGCCGTCGCACCCGACACAGAGGCCGAAGTTGAACTGACAGGCCTGCATCGCGACAGCATACAGGGCGACAGCAAGGTGAGGGAGATGTTCCGTCACCTGGGCGTCGAAACGACATTCTTCCACGAGGACGACGGCACAGAGGCTGTACGCCTGAAGCGCTCCGGCAAGCCTTGCCCGCACCTCGAACTCGACTTCATCGGCCAGCCCGACCTCGCTCAGACGCTCATCGTCACCTGCACCTTGCTTGGCACCACATTCCGCTTCAGCGGGCTTGCCAGCCTGAAAATCAAGGAGACGGACCGCACGGCAGCTCTTCAGACCGAGCTGCGCAAGCTGGGCTTCGTCGTCCACGAGGACGGGGAGAGCGTGGTCTGGTGGGACGGAGAACGCTGTCAGGCAGAAGCGGCACCGGCCTTCGACACCTACGAGGACCATCGCATGGCTATGTCGCTCGCTCCCGCCTGCCTTCGCTTCGGAAGAGAAATACAGATAAACAACCCTAAAGTCGTCAGCAAATCGTACCCCGCCTTTTGGGACGACCTCAAGAAAGCAGGAACGAAGATAGTTTAGCGTCGTTCCTCTTGCTTAGGCCCAAAGCGCAACACAACCATGTACTATGAACTATGAATTATGAACTATGAGCTATAACCTGAACACCCAGTGCTGCGGAATGCACGAAGTCTGCGAGAAGGAAAGCCTACGGGCTGCCCAGGAGGACATCGAGTACTACGAAGACGAGGAACTCGACCGTTTCCGCGGCCGCACAGCCTACAGCGAAGAAGAGGTGGAAGAGTTCCGCGAAGTGCTCTACACCATGCGCACCGACGAGGTGCCGGGCTGGCTGCACAGCCTCGAACTGCGCCGGATTGACCTCCCCAACGAACTAAAAGACGAAGTTTTGCTCATTGTAGGGGACCAAACACAATAAAAACCTACGCGCGTGCGTTATATATAATAAGGTATGGGCACAAGTATGGTCAGACAGAACAGACAGAAGGCAACACTTCACCTCTTGGCGGGCATCATCGCGATGCTCGTCCTGCTCGTCTCTTGCTCAGTCAAGAAGAACACGCCCGCCACTCGCGCATACCATGCCCTGACTGCTCACTACAACACGCTCTACAACGGACAAGTGGCTTACCTCGAAGGCTTTGAGGCACAAAGCAAAGGCCACCAGGACAACTTCAACGAGATACTGCCCATGTACATCTGCACTAACAGGGCAACGGCAAGCTTGGGCAAAAGCAACTACGAGACGGCTATCACGAAGTGCGAAAAGGCCATCAAGGTACACAGCATCAAGAAGCGTCCCATCCTGAAAGGCAACCAGAAGCGCACAGAAAAGGAGAAAGCATTCCTGGCACGCAAGGAGTTCAACCCCTACATGTACCACGCATGGCTCATGATGGCAGAGGCGCAGTTCCAGAAGGGCGAGTTCTTCGAAGCCGCATCCACCTACAACTACATCCTTCGCCTCTATAGCACACAGCCCGACATCACGTCGGTTGCCCGCGCTCGACTCGCCCGCTGCTACGTCGCCCTGAACTGGCCCTACGATGCCGAAGACCTCCTGAACAAGATGAAGCGCGACAGCATCACTCGAGAGGGAGAAAAGGAATTCGACAACACCAAGGCGGGCTTCTACGTGCTTACGCATCAGTACCAAGAAGCCATTCCCCACTTGCAGAACACCATCAAGGCGACGCACAAGAAGCTGCCCAAGGCACGACTCAACTTCCTCCTGGCTCAGCTCTACCACGAGACAGGGCGCGACACGATGGCCTACAAGACCCTCGCTCGCGTCATTCGCGCCAATCCGCCATACGAAGTGGCCTTCAACGCTCGCATCATGCAGACAGAGATAATGCACAAAGGAAAGTTCCGCCAGATGATAGCACGCCTCAAACGCATGGCTCGCAGCGACAAGAACAAAGACTACCTCGACAAGGTCTATTATGCCATGGGCAACATCTACCTCGCCAACGAAGACACCACCCACTGCATCTACGCTTGGGAGAAAGGCCTCGAGGAGAGTAAGAAGAACGGCCCCGACAAGGCCACACTGCTCCTGCACTTGAGCCAGCTCTACTGGGAGCAGGAAAACTACATCGATGCGGCACGCACCTACAAGCTCTGTGTCAGTGCGCTCGACAAGGAACACGAGGAGTACAAAGAGACGGAACGGCGCAGCAAGATACTCTCCGACCTGGAGCCGCACCTGAGCACCATCAAGCTACAAGACAGCCTGCAGGTGCTTGCCCAAAGCCCTGAGGAGGTCTATCTGGCAGCCATCGACCGCGTCATCGCCGAACTGCGCCGCAAGGAGAAGGAGGAAGCGAAGAAGGCCGCAGCCAACGGTACGCTCAATCCCAACGCACCGAATAACGGCATGGCGGCCAACAATGCCGCAGCCGGAGCTAACAAGCCTGCCTTGGCAAAGGACCTGAGTTCGTTCGGCACACAGCAGCAAGGCGACTGGTACTTCTACAACCCCTCGGTCGTGCAGAACGGCACGCAGGAGTTCCAGAAGCGCTGGGGCAGACGTCGTAACGAAGACTACTGGCGCATCAGCAACAAGCAGGCGCTCATCAAGAACGATGCCGAAGGGGGCGAAGACTTCAACTACGACGAGGCAGCAGCCGACAGCCTCTTCGGCGGAAACATCGACTTGGCAGCTGCCGACAGCATCGATGCTGCCGAACAGGCACTGAAGGACTCGCTCGCCAACGACCCGCACGAGCGGGAATACTACCTCAAGCAGATTCCCTTCACCGAGGAGCAGATGGAAGAATCGAACCGCCTGTTGGGCGAAGCTCTCTACAATGCGGGCATCAAGGAACAGGAGCAGCTCGAGAACTTCCCGCTGGCTGAGCGCACGATGATACGTTTCCTCAACGACTTCCCCGAGCACGACGGGAAGGACAACATCTTCTATCACCTCTTCCTCCTCTACGGTCGCATGGAAGACCTCGAAGGCGCGGAGGAATACAAGAACTACCTCATCGAGGACTTCCCCGATGCAAAGCTTGCCGCCCTGCTCGGCAACCCCAACTACGAAATGATAGCCCGCGAGGGAAAGCACGTCGAGGACAGCATCTATGCCGAAGCTTACGCTGCCTACCAGACAGAGCAGTACGACAAGGTGGAAGAGAACTATCAGTTCAGCACCGACAACTTCCCGGAAGGGACGCACCGTGCCCGCATGATGTTCATCCGCGCCATGAGCGCCCTCTACGGCGGGGAGCGCGACACGTTCATGGTGACGCTCAAAGAAGTGGTGCAGAAGTACTCGAAGGAAGAGGTGGGCGAGATAGCTGCCGCCATCGTGAAAGGCATCGACGAGGGACGCTTGCTCATGGACGACCGCTACGATGCCAGCAGCATCTGGAGCAGACGCACACGCAACGGAAACGACAGCACCGAGGCCGCACCGACGCTCAAGGACGACCGATACACCGGCTTCAACTTCGTCCTCGCCTACCCCACCGGAAGCCTCGACGAGAACATGCTTGTCTTCGAAATGGCGCACTACAACTTCACGAACTACATGGTGCGCAACTTCGACATTGAGATTCAGGCCGATGCTGGGCTGACCATGATGATTATCAAGGGCTTCCTGGCCTACGACGAGGTGCATGCCTACGCTCAGAAGCTCTATGCCGACGAGCACATGCGCACCCGGCTCGAAGGCATCCGCACGCTGCTCATCTCCGACGACAACCTGAAGATGATAGGCAAAGAGTTCAGCTTCGACGACTACAAGGAGTTCTACGACCAGAACTTCGCACCGCTCGAGGTGCCCGACGACCTGAAGATTGACATACCGGAGGACATCAAGATTCTCGACCCCGACGAGGAGTACGAGAAGGAGCAGGAAGAGAAGAACACCGACACCGAGGCTGAAGAAGACGACGACTTCCCCTTCGGCTTCTAACGAAACCAGAGGCACCATCTATAGCAACTATAGATACTATAGATACTATAGCAACTATAGAAACTATAGAAACTATAGAAACTATAGCCTCTATAGCAACTATAGCAACTATAAAACCCCCTAAGCATGACTACCTACAAACTCCTTTGGGTTGACGACGAGATAGAGCTTCTGAAAGCCCACATCCTATTCCTCGAGAAGAAAGGCTACGAGGTGGAGACCGTGACAAACGGCTACGATGCCCTCGACGAGATAGCCAGCGGCAAGAGCTACGACCTCATTCTGCTCGACGAGAACATGCCCGGCATGAGCGGACTCGAGACGCTGAACCGCGTGAAGGAACTGCTGCCTGCCACGCCAGTCGTAATGGTGACGAAGAGCGAAGAAGAGCACATCATGGAGCAAGCCATCGGTGCCAAGATTGCCGACTACCTCATCAAGCCCGTCAACCCCACACAAATCCTGCTGACACTGAAGAAGAACATACAGCAGAAGGAGATTGTGACGGTCCACACACAGTCGGGCTACCAGCAGGACTTCGCGCGACTGGGGATGCAAATCAACGACGCGTCGAGCGTAGAGGAGTGGAAGGACGTCTATCGGAAGCTGACCTACTGGGAGCTGCAGCTGAGCGAGACGGAAAGCGGCATGCAGGAGATGCTCTCCATGCAACGCCACGAAGCCAACGCAGAATTCGCCAAGTTCGTCCGAAAGAACTACATCAACTGGATGGAAAAGCCCGAGCAGCGGCCCGTGATGAGTCCCGACATCTTCAAGCGAACCGTCTTCCCCCTGCTCGACAAGGGCGAAAAGGTCTTCCTCATCGTCATCGACAACTTCCGCTACGACCAGTGGCGCGTGCTCCACAGCGAGATAGCCGACGCCTTCGCCGTAGAGGAAGACCTCTACCTGAGCATCCTGCCCACAGCCACGCAGTACGCACGCAACGCCATCTTCAGCGGACTCATGCCCAACAACATAGCGCGCATGTTCCCCGAACTCTGGGTCGATGAGGACAGCGAGGAAGGCAAGAACCTGAACGAAGAGCCGCTCATCAAGACGCAACTCGACCGCTACCGCCGCCGCAACACCTTCTCCTACCACAAGATAAACCACTCGGGAGCCATGGAGAAGTTCGTGCCGCAGATACCGCAACTGCAGAAGAACGACCTGAACGTCGTAGTGCTCAACTTCATCGACATGCTCAGCCACGCCCGCACCGAAAGCCTCATGGTGCGCGAACTGGCAAGCAACGAAGCCGCCTACCGCAGCATCACACAAAGCTGGCTGCGCCACTCCGCCGTAAGCGACCTCTTCCGCAGCCTCGCAGCACAGAATTGCACCGTAGTCCTCACCACCGACCACGGCAGCATCCGTTGCTACAATCCCATCAAGGTCATCGGCGACCGCAACACCAACACCAACCTTCGCTACAAACTCGGCAAGAACCTCTCGTACAACCAGAAGGAAGTGTTCGAGATAAAAGACCCCGTCCGTGCCGGACTGCCAAGCCCGAACCTCAGCACAGCCTATATCTTCGCCATGCAGGAAGACTTCTTCGCCTACCCCAACAACTACAATTACTACGTCCAATACTTCAAGGACACCTTCCAGCACGGCGGCATCAGCATGGAAGAAATGCTTATTCCGCTTGTCACCCTCCGCGGAAAGAAGCGCTGACACCGCCGTCCCAGGAAGAAGCACCAAAGGCACAACAGACCGCAACCGAGTCATAGAAAACCATACCCGAAATGAGGGGCCGTTTTACACTCCACGGAGCATCGTCTCACACTCCGTGGAGCATCGGGCTTTCCTCCACGGAGCATCGGGCTACACTCCACGGAGCATAAAGCGGTGTCCTTGCGGCATCGGTTCCCCTCCCCTCTAAGGGGAGGGGTTAGGTGTGGGGTAAACAACTGATTATAAACTATTGCTGTCCGCTAAATAAGCACCGGAGGTGCGAAAGAACACAGCCGGGGGTGAAAACCCCCGGGACAAGCGCATTAACAAAACTAAGCCCCGAAAGG
>CACYQI010000083.1 GCA_902776455.1 uncultured Bacteroidales bacterium
GCTGGTCAAGGACGCAGAAGACATCCGCACCATCACCGAGGCCTTCGCCGCTATACCTTATTTATATATAGCAGACGGACACCATCGCAGTGCTGCGGCAGCGCTCGTAGGTGCTGAGAAGGCAAAGCAGAACCCGAATCATCGTGGCGACGAGGAGTACAACTACTTCATGGCTGTCTGCTTCCCTGCAAGTCAGCTCACCATCCTCGACTACAACCGCGTTGTCAAGGACCTCAACGGCATGAGCGATGAGCAGTTCCTTGATGCACTAAGTAAGAACTTCGTCGTCACAGCCAAAGGTGCTGAGCCTTATCGTCCTGCACAGTTACACGAGTTCAGTCTCTATCTCGGAGGCGTTTGGTACAGCCTCAAGCTCAAGGACGGCCTTTGTGACGAGAGCGACCCCATCGGCAGCCTCGACGTCAGCATCAGCAGCAACCTCATCTTGGACGAGCTGCTTGGCATCAAGGATTTGCGCAGCGACAAGCGCATCGACTTCGTAGGCGGATTGCGTGGCTTGGGCGAACTGAAGCGTCGCGTCGATAGTGGCGAGATGAAGATGGCTCTGGCCCTCTATCCCGTCAGCATGAAGCAAATCATGAACATCGCCGACAGCGGTAACATCATGCCGCCCAAGGCAACATGGTTCGAGCCAAAGCTGAGGTCAGGGCTGGTGATACATAAATTGATCTAGTACATCTAGTTTTTCTAGAATCTCTAGAGCGTCTTGAACCTCTAGAACATGACAGACCTTTACAAAACCATAGCAGTCAAAAGCGAGGGCACTTACACTGAACTCAGGAGTAAGTTCCTCGCTTTTGCGCATCCTGTCAGCACGGTGGAAGAGGCGATGGCGCTCGTGGAACAGTATCAGAAGAAGTACTACGATGCCCGTCACGTCTGCTGGGCCTACATGATTGGGGCAGACAGGGAGACGTTCCGCTCCAACGACAACGGCGAGCCGAGCGGCACTGCCGGCAAGCCCATCCTCGGACAAATCAACTCCAACGAACTGACCAACATCATCATCCTTGTCGTGCGCTACTTCGGTGGCGTAAAGCTTGGCACAAGCGGACTCATCGTTGCCTATCGCACGGCAGCTGCTGAAGCCATCGCCAACGCTACCATCGAGGAGCGTCAGGTAGAGGCGGAGTACGACTTCAGCTTCGAGTATCCCTTGATGAATGCCGTGATGAAAGTTGTCCGCGACATGGAAGCCCGCGTCCTCTCGCAGACCTATGACATGGACGTGCAGATGCGTGTCAGCATCCGCCAAGGCCGCCTCGAAGAACTCAAGACGCGGCTCAAGAAAGCCATCGAGCCTTATTAGCCAATTGTCGTTATGACGTCATAACGAATCGATTCCTCACACGATATTCCTTGTCCCGTTGCAGGCTGGATAGTTTGAGCAGCTCCAGAACTCTCTGCCGGAGTTCATGCCCTTCTTTGCCATGCGCTTTATCATGGGCTTGCCGCATTGCGGACAGACGGGGGCATCGTCCTGTATGCTCTTTTCGGTGCGATGAGCAAGGCGTTCTGCTGTCAGGGCTTCCGTGAAGCCACCTTCCTCACGGAACGTCGCCAACTGATTCTCTATCTGCCTGCTGAGCATCAAGACAAGACGATTGCAGAGCACCAGGATGCAGTTGGCCACCGTCATCGAGTCCTCGGAAAGCAGCCACTTGTCGAAACGATGCTTTTGCTTCAAGATGTGGATGCTGCTTTGGTAAAGGACATCGTCCTGATAGTCAGGCTTGTCGAGCTTGACGCTTGCCACCTCGCTGTACTCCTCCGAATGCGTTGACCACGGCAGCTGTTCGTGCCTCAGCAACCAGTTCAGGTAGTCGTTGGCCAGTTCCGAGAGTGTGGCGCGAGCAACGTCCGTGAGCTTCATCTCCGTCTCCTTCGAAGTGGAGTGCCGCGAGTTGCCTTCGGCGATATTGGCTGGAGCAGAACGTGCAGCTTGCGTCATCTGGTCGAACTGCCGTCCACCAGGGTCATTCGAGTGATTAAGGAAGCGCGAACAGAAGTCCTGCGTCGCCAATTGAATCACATTCGCCATCACCCAAGTGTCGAGCCAATAGAAGCCGAAACGCGAGATTTGCATGATGTTTAGTCTTTAGTGGTTAATCTCTTGTTATTACTCTTTTGTCGTAATGACGTTATAACGTTATTTCGTTATGACGAAACCTGTCGTTATCTCTTTATTCCGTTATAACGTTATAACGTCAATTCTCTAATTCTCCGCAAAGTTACGAAAAATTTCCTTTGCAGCAAAGCCTTTTTGTTTCATTTCCCCTTTGCGCACGTTGCGCAAGCCTCTTTTTTGATTTTTTCATCAAAAAATGTGCCTTCACGCTCCGTGTTTCATATAAATTCGCTATCTTTGTAACGGAATTGAGGCAAAAACATGCCTCTTCTTCAAAACTTCTTGCCAATTTGTGTCTTCACAGAAGATATATAATGATATGGCACAATGTTACATGAAGGATGGAGAAATGTTTGAAGATATCTCATTAAAAACTATTTGAAGGATGAAAAAAGGACTTCTCATAATACTATATTTATTTGTAATACTACCCTGCTTTTGCCAAATTGGTACAAAAAATGTTGCTACTCCCAAAGTGTCCAAGCAGCAAGAAACAACCGCAGCTTTTGATAGTACACGAAATTACTTAGGGGGTAAAAATGTTTTTAGCTACAAGGGACAACAATTATTTGTTCTTCCTGTTTCAAAAGGGCTAACGAAACATGGTTACAGAAGCTTTTATACAATAGATTATAATCCCGCGTCTAACAAATATGTTCGTTATGGAAATGCTTCCGAAACAAGTGAGTACAATACAAAATATGAAGATTTAGCGAATAAATATTTTTATGTTGATAGTGTTCGAAGATATGAAATGTCTGTCATTAAAACGCATTATTTTTTATATTTGACAGAAAAAGACAATCCGACAAATCGCTGTTGTTTTGTATATAACCCTGATTCTGAACATGATTTCCCCTTTATTGTAGTATCGCATTTTAACTATCTTAAGAATAGGTATGTAGGCAAAAAATTCGTTATTGCATGGAATTATCTCAAGAGGATGGACATTGTAACAGGTGAAACAATACCGATATCGGATGATACAAAAACAATTTGGACCGCGACAGATATTTCTATTGTTAATGATGATTATCAAAAACTCAGTCTAATTGTGGAAAATGGTAGTACTACCTCCTGTGTTTCTCTTGAAAGTTTTAAAAAGGCATTAACTTCAGATGATGCAAGACGAGTATATGAGAAAAGTGAGTGGGATAAACTTGTTAAAACCTATGGCTTATCGATGATGCAATGTGCGTTTTCTGGGAAAATCAAAGTGGGTATGCCATTAAAATTATTAATTATGTCATGGGGAAGGCCTGACAAAATTAATTCTGCATCATATGGGAGTCAATATGTTTATGGAAACCAATATGTATATGTTAGGGGTGGCAAGATAACTTCTTGGAATTAAAGTAAGATAAGCTCTAAATAATCTTCGGGATGTCGCTGCTGAGAGTCGCGCGTCTTCCCGAAGATTTTCCTGTGTAAGCACTTTTATCCTTCATAGTTTTTATTCTTCTTCAAGAGAGCCTTGATAGCTTTGTCGAAGTCGCTTTCAGCGCATTTCTCGGTCGCAATATATCTCGAACTCGCGTTCTGTCTTCTCTATAGACTTCTCTCCGACATGCTTATTCTCGTTTATGATACTCGCGGGGAAGACACCTTTCTTCAGGAGGAACTTGCTGAGCGAGGGAGTGTCGGCGAAATGGAGGCGGTCGGCGATTTGCTGGATGCTGAGGTTCGAGGTCCGCAGCAGGAAGGACGCCTCCATCTTGAGCATCTGGTTGACGTAGTCGATGACGGTGTGGCCTTCTTTCGACATAACCTAATATCGTAATACCGTTATAACGAATTGATGAGAAAAGGCTATATAATGCTGCGCTCGTCAAGCCCGTTTTTGCTTTATTTCATTATTTCTTGGGCTTTCTTGCTTTTATTCTCATTTATTTTCGCTATCTTTGCAGGGAGAAATGATGAATAACGGTAAGTAATCTTTAATGCCATAACATAACGAATATGGAAACAATCTATGATTTCAAGGCCCTGACGAGTAGGGGCAAGGAGGTGGACTTCGCGCAGTTCCGCGGCAAGGTGCTGCTCATCGTCAACACGGCAAGCAAGTGTGGCTTCACGCCTCAGTTTGCAGGACTGGAGGAACTCAATCAGAAGTACAGGGACAAGGGGCTGGTCGTCATCGGCTTCCCCTGCAACCAGTTCAAGGAGCAAGACCCCGAGGGCGATGCCAAGATAGAGGAGTTCTGTCAGCTGAACTACGGCGTGACGTTCCAAATCATGAAGAAGGGCGACGTGAACGGCCCCGATGCCGAGCCTATCTTCGAGTACCTGAAGGCACAGGCGCCTACCGAGGACTACAACGGCCTGAAGGCAAAGGCGGCCAAGACGCTCTTCAAAGCCATCAGCAAGAGCGTGGAGAAGGACAGCGACATCAAGTGGAACTTCACCAAGTTCCTCATCTCGAAGGACGGCAAGACCGTGAAGCGCTTTGCTCCCACCACCGAGCCAAAGGACTTCGAGAAGGACGTGGAGGCCATGCTGGCAGAGTAAAAGCCTCCTTCAAGCTCCACTCCCGGGGAACTTTCTTCGCACGTTGTGTTGGTTGCTCCTACATGTAGGAGCAATTGCTCTTACATGAAGGAGCAACAACTGCATCATGGCTAAGCGGACAACATAAGGATGAAGTGAAACGTCTGTCGCTACGTCTGAGGGATATGTCAGACTCTGAAGAGTAGCTTCCGTGTCAGCCGGGGGCGTTTGTCCCTTGTGACGGGCACTTGGATGATGTAGAGCCACTTCTCGGGGTCTCTTTGGTTCCAGAGGTATTCCACGAGCTGAATGCGACGAGGTCCGATGGCTTCGAAGCCGTGCTCCTTCATGTAGGCTTGCAGCTCTTTGTACTGCTCGGGCAGTTGGTCGAAGGTTCCCTGGCACTTCAGGCAGACGGCTGCCGGCACTTCGGGCAGTATGCTGAACCTGAGGATAGGCGTGTCGGGCATCAAGTCCTCCACCTCTTCGAAGATTTCGATGTCGATGTTCTCCTCCTTCAGTTCCTTGTCGTGCTCCACGACGAACCAGTTGAGAGGCAGGCTTCTCTTGCATCCGAGGCGTTGCACCTCCGGCCCCATGATGGTGGCACAGACGGCAAGAAACTCTTCGCGCCGCCTGAGCTTGTGGCGATGGGAAGCAACGATGATTTCGGGCAAGTGCTGGATGCTGATTGTGTCCATTGTCTCAATCTTTGTCCTCATGTCGGCCATGCGTTTCAGCAACGAAAGCCTTTCGTGCAAGGCGTCGAGCAAGTTTTCCGTCTGCGTTATCTTGCTCTCAAGCTGCTTGATGCTCGGTTCGTTTGTTCCCTCCTCCTGTAGTTCGCGCACCTCTTCGAGCGAGAAGCCCATCTCCTTGAGTCGCAGGATGCCGTTCAGCTGTTGCAGCTGAGAGACGTTGTAGTATCGGTAGTGCGTCCATTCGTCCACCTCGCTCGGCACGAGCAGCTTCATGCGCTCGTAGTGGCGCAGCGTCTTTATGGTAACATTACAAAAGCTTGAAAATTCTCCAATGGTTAGTTTGTCGTTCATGGCTTCAATTCGTGTTAATCATGTTTCTCATTACAAAGATAAGGGTTTCCCTTAGGTACGAGCCATGAAACAGAATGTACTTTTAAGTATTTTTAACCCCTGCAGTTCTTAGCCCCCTCCAACCCTCCCCCCGAGGAGGGAGTCTTTCTGCCGCGAAACTCCCCTCCTCTTCGGGGAAGAGGGTGGGGGAGGGGGCTGTTTTTTCCTTCCCTTCTTTGCTGATTGCAGAAAATGTCGTATCTTTGCGAAGCAATTAGGATAATTTAAGTTTCGGGAGTTATAAGATGAAGTTAAAAAGGGAGTTAAGCCTGCTTCGCAGGCAGGAAGTTAAGCACTGCGTGATGGACGATAGTTTTGGATGCTGTCTGCCTATATGGTATTGTCCTTTTATAACTTCCACGAGCGCAGCGAGTTTACTTCCACTTTAACTTCCACTTTAAC
>CACYQI010000084.1 GCA_902776455.1 uncultured Bacteroidales bacterium
CTTTTTCAGCCTATGAAGTGTTAAAAATCAATAACATAAATGCTAAAATACAGACGCTTTTTGGTCTCGCATAGAAAGGTGATTTTGAACACCCTACCCCTCGGGGCTTCTCTTCTCCGACATGTTCCTTGCCGGTGGCTTACACCCCCGTCTATGTTCTTTCGCGCCTTCGGCGCTTTTCTCCGGACAATAACACATAGAAAGCGGGTGCCGGGCAATCGGTTTGGGGGCCGGAAGGGCTTTTTTCCGTACTGAAGGAGAAATAATCCGAGGAAAGTTTGGCTGTTTCGGGAAAAAAGCGTACCTTTGCCGCGCATTTTGCAAAAACATACATTATTTATTAATTATTTAAACGTATTATGAACCAATACGAAACCGTTTTCATTTTGACTCCCGTTTTGTCTGATGATCAGATGAAGGAAGCGGTAGAGAAGTTCAAGGGCGTTCTCACAGGTGCTGGTGCAGAAATCATCAGCGAGGAGAACTGGGGCCTGAAGAAGTTTGCCTACCCCATCGACAAGAAGACAACAGGATTCTACGTGCTCATTGAGTTCAATGCAGCACCCGAGACTATCAAGACTCTTGAAATCGCTTACCGCCGCGACGAGAAAGTGCTTCGCTATCTGACTGTTAAGATGGAGAAGTACGCTGCCGAGTACGCTGCCAAGAGAAGAAGTAACAAACAACCTAAAGAGCAGGAGGCATAAGACATGGCACAGCAATCAGAAATCCGCTACTTGACCGCTCCCGCTATCGACGTCAAGAAGAAGAAGTACTGCCGTTTCAAGAAGAGCGGCATCAAGTATATTGACTACAAGGACCCCGAATTCCTGAAGAAGTTCCTCAACGAGCAGGGTAAGATTCTGCCCCGCCGCATCACCGGCACTTCTCTCAAGTACCAGCGTCGTGTGGCTCAGGCCGTTAAGCGTGCCCGCCACCTCGCACTGCTGCCTTTCGTAACTGATTTGATGAAGTAAATTAAGGAGGAAGACACATGGAAATTATACTGAAAGAAGATGTAATCGGTCTCGGTTACAAGAACGATATTGTGAATGTTAAGCCCGGCTACGGCCGCAACTATCTGATTCCTCAGGGCAAGGGCGTCATCGCCAGCGAGAGTGCCAAGAAGATGCTCGCCGAGGAGCTTAAGCAGAAGGCTGTCAAGCTCGCCAAGATCAAGGCTGAGGCCGAAGCTTTGGCTGAGAAGCTGAACGCTGTCTCTCTGACTATCAGCGCAAAGGCAAGCAGCAACGGCATCATCTACGGCAGCGTGAACAACCTGCAGATTGCCGACGAGCTTCAGAAGCTCGGCTTCGACATCGACCGCAGAATCATCTCCGTCAAGGACGTGAAGACTGCCGGCGAATACGTGGCTACCGTGAAGCTCCACAAGGAAGTTGCCGCTCAGGTACCCTTCACCGTTGTAACAGAGAAGGATGCTGCCGCAGCTCCCGTCAAGGAAGAGGCTCCTGCCAAGGTAGAAGCTCCCGTCGAGGAAGAAGATTTCGAAGTGGACGAAGTTCCTGCACAGGACGAAGAATAAACACAGACCACTTTTCGTGGCATCCCAAAGGGGCACGGCAGCAAAGCCTGTGCCCCTTTCTTCCTTAAAAACAACGCCTACAAACCAATGGCGAAGCAGGAACAGAGGCATCCCACCCCCTTCCCTACATCAACATAAAACACATAAACTCAAAGTAAAGTGAGCATCATCAAATGTCCTGAATGCCGTGGACAAGTGTCCACGATGGCTGGCACCTGTCCCCATTGCGGCACAAGCATCTCCGGCCATCTGCGCAACTGCCCGAAGTGTGGAAGCTATTGCCTTGATTCGCAAGACAAGTGCCCCGAATGCGGCAACTTGCTCGAAGCACCTGTTGCGGAAAGCACGCTGACCTCATCCCGCGGGGAGGAAGCGCTGAAAGGGAATGCCGGGGAGCAAGAACAGCTTGCCGAGACATCCACTTCCGGGAAGAAGAAAAAGAAGAACACGCCCTTGAGAGGGTTGGTGGGAGCCATCATCTTCCTCATCCTGCTCTGCACCGGCTATTACTTCTACGACAAGCAACGGCTCCAGCAGGAAGAGCAGGCAGAGTACGAAAGGCTGCTGACCGTCACCAATCCCGACTACTGTCAGCGGTTCCTCAACACCTACCCCGACAGCAAGCACTACGAGGAAATCAACGAGCGCATGCGCATGCTTCAGGCAGAAGCCGAGGAGTGGGAGCAACTGCACAAGCACATCACCCGCGACGGTGTACTGCGTTTCATGCAAAACCATCCTGAATCCCTTCGCCAACGCATCTGCGAGGACATGCTCGACTCGATTGACTGGCAGAAAGCACAGGCAGCAGGAGGAGAAGAAGAGGCTCTCACGGAATACCTGGCACAGCATCCTTCGGGCATTCATGCCAGCGAAGCCGCCGAGAAGAAGAACGCCTTGCTGCTCGCTAAGGTTACACCCGGCGAACGCGCCATGCTGCGAGGTACGCTCGAAGCCTTCTTCACCAACGCCATTGCCCGCCAAGACTCCGTGGCAGCACGGGCTGCCATCCCCGACACGATGATGAGCTTCAACGGCATGAAGGACGTGGGAGTTGAAGCAATAGTCAAGTATGCAAGCGAGAAGATGGCAACCGATGTCATTGGACTCCACTACCTCGTCGGGCAGCAGATAAACGTCCGCAAGGAAACCCTTCCAGACGGAAACATAGGCTTCGCCGTAGAAGTGGGCGTGCAGGAAACCATCAGCCGAAGCGACACGAACCTCCCTACTTCCAACCTCTACCGCGTCAGCGCACTCATCAATCAGGAACAGAAGATTCTTCGGATGAACATTTCTAAATGAAGTCCTACCTGAAGATAATAGCGATACTGTTTCTGCCGTTGGCATTCGTCGTTCTCTATGCCAACAGCCCTGTGCAGATACCGCCACCGGGATGGAAGCTCAGCAAGATAAAAGCCCCGCTTCTCATCCCCGAAAGCCCTACCCTTTCGTCCTCCGAGAAAGGAAAATCGCCTTCTGTTCAGCCTAAGAAGACGGTACGCCGACAAGTTCCTTCCCGCAAGACGGAAGACGTGAAGACGACTGAGAACCAGCTCGATACGGCATCACAACGCATTCTATTCTTTGGCGACTCGATGGTGGAAGGACTGCTGCGCCGCATGAACAGCTACGCCTTTGCCAACGGACACAAGATGACAAACGTCGTTTGGTACGGCTCCACCACAGAGATCTGGGCTTTGACCGACACGCTCCGATACTTTATAAATAAGGTGGAACCCACTTTCGCCATGATAAGTCTGGGGGCGAACGAGCAGTTCATCAAAGATGTCGAGGGCCGCGAACTCTTCATCCGCGAGATAGTACACGAGCTGGGCAACATACCATTCGTCTGGATTGGCGTGCCCGCATGGAAGGAGGACACAGGCATCAACGAGCTGACACAGAGGATAGTAGGCGCCGACCGCTACTTCGACAGCCGAAGTCTCACCCTCCAAAGGGGAAGCGACCGCAGGCATCCCACCTTCAGCGCCGCAAGCAACTGGATGGACACCGTGGCCGTCTGGATGTCAAGTCCCGCCACAGCGCACCCCATCCGCATGAACAAACCGGCTCCCGAAACGAAGCATTCCTTCAAGACCTATGCCCTGCAGCCCATTATCTTCTGAACTACAACGAAATAACCCCCTCGTCATAACGAAATAACGTCATAACGAAATAACGAAAACCCTCAATCCAACCGCCAAATGCTCTTCACGACGATACAGTTCTGGGCAGCCTTCGTCGCCTTTCTCTTCCTCTTTGCTTTGCTGCGAAAGACAAAGCGGGAAGTGCTCCAGCTCTATGTCATCGCCGCCAGCCTTGGCTTCTTCTACCTGAGCAACCACTGGCTGATGCTGCTTCTGCCAGCCACGGCGCTCGTCTCGTGGATGCTGACGGAATGGATGTCGGAAGCGAAAGGAGCCGCCCGCAAGTGCCTGCTTTTCCTCATCGTCACGCTCGACCTCCTGCCCCTACTCTTCTTCAAGTACAGCCACTCGCTTTCGGAGCTGCTCGACCAGATGCTTCTCACGAACTTCTCGCTGCCCAGCATCGCCCTGCCCATCGGCATTTCCTTCTACACCTTCCAGGCCATCAGCTACTCCGTTGACGTCTTCCGACGCCATTTCTCCACCAAAGTCTCCTTCCTCGAGTACCTGCTCTACCTCTCCTTCTTCCCGCTTCTGCTTGCCGGTCCCATAACGAGGGCCAAGACCTTCTTCCCGCAAATCAGACGGGAGAACGTCGTAAGCGAACGCCTGCTGTACTCGGGGCTGTGGCTCATCGTCCTCGGCATCGTGAAGAAAGCAGTCGTGGCGGACTACATCGCTCAGTACAACGACTGGATCTTCTCTGCTCCCGACGCTTATTCGGGCTTCGAGTGCCTGATGGGACTTGTGGGCTTCAGCATGCAAATCTACCTGGATTTCAGTGGATACAGCGACATCAGCATCGGCATGGCGGCCCTGCTCGGCATCCGTCTGCGCGAGAACTTCTCCTTCCCCTACCGCAGCCGCAATCTCACAGAGTTCTGGCATCGCTGGCACATCTCGCTGTCCACCTGGTTCCGCGACTATCTCTACATCCCCCTCGGCGGCAACCGGCACGGCATGACGCGCACCTGCCTGAGCCTCCTCGTCACGATGACAGCCGCAGGAATATGGCACGGCAGCACCATCATGTTCCTCATCTGGGGTCTGCTCCACGGCATCGGACTTGCCATCCACAAGCTGTGCCGACCCTTCCTCCACGACATCCGCGACAACTGGCTTACGATTTCCGTCTCACGTATCATCACGCTCAGCTTCGTCATCCTCTGCTGGGCAGTCTTCCGCTCACCCGACATCGACACCGCTCAGCAGCTCTTCATGGGCATTTTCACCCGCATGGACCTGAGCTACGCCGCACCCTTCTTCCTCGATCGTACTACATGGTGCATCCTTCTCATAGCCAGCATACTGTCGCTTTTTATTGGAGAAAGACTTTATACCCATGCAGAAGCCAAGTTCATCCATTGGCCCTGGATAATGAAGTTGCTTGCCTTCCTTTTTGTAGTCCAGCTTGTCGTAGAACTCCACACGAGCGACATCCAGCCATTCCTCTATTTCCGTTTCTGAAAATCCTTGACATGATTTAGCGTCTCTACAAGGAGAATGAGACGATGCTTCACGCCAAGTTTCTCAACACTCCACGTTGTGTTGGCCAACACTCCACGTTGTGTCGCCTTTTCCTCCACGTTAACTTTCCCCTTTCTTCGCACCGTTTTTGTCATCATTCTTTGTTCCGTTTGTCGGTATGCCATGCCGACCTGACACTTTCTTAACTCCCCTCGTCAAAACGCCCCTTTGTAACCCCTTGATTATCACCGCCGATTCGATTTAAGCCCATTTCCCGCCTTCGGTGGACCAAAGTGCCGCAGCACCCAAGAAACGCCGTCAGAACGCACCCTGTAACGAAAACTTCTGACAAACACATCCTTCGCCTCCCTTCCCCTCCCCTCGCAGGGGAGGGGTCAGGGGTGGGGTATCTCACACGGAAATCACGGAAATCACAGAAATTTTTCAACATCGAAAAACATTAAAAACACGAACCTATGAGAATGAACATCTGAAGAGGCGAAAGGCACGAAAGACTTCGCCGCGGTCCCCCTCCCTTTTAAGGGGAGGGGTTAGGGGTGGGGTGATAATGGTCGCCTTCGGCGAAGTGAAGAGTGAAGAGTGAAGAGTGAAAAATCAAAGTTACTATGCTTCGCCGCGGTCCCCCTCCCTTTTAAGGGGAGGGGTTAGGGGTGGGGTAAACCGTAAACCCCTCTAACTCGTTCGAGCGGATTTGCAATCCGCTCGTATAGAGTAAAGGGATTTGCAATCCCAACATTCGCCTACAGCATTACAAATGTTACACTCAGAGGGTGTGTCA
>CACYQI010000085.1 GCA_902776455.1 uncultured Bacteroidales bacterium
CCTTCTCCATGTACTCCATGTGCTCCGTAGAAATAAAAACTCTAAGGAGTCAAGGAGTCAAAGGAGAAGTGAAGCCCCCTCCCCGCCTCCAAAACTCCTTTACTCCTATACTCCTTAGACATCAAAACTTTAAGGAGCCAAGGAGTCAAAGGAGGGAAGCAGGGCCTTCTCCATGTACTCCATGTGCTCCGTAGAAAACAACTCTAAGGAGTCAAGGAGTCAAAGGAGAAGTGAAGCCCCCTTCCCGCCTCCAAAACTCCTTTACTCCTATACTCCTTAGACATCAAAACTTTAAGGAGCCAAGGAGTCAAAGGAGGGAAGCGGGGCCTTCTCCATGTACTCCATGTGCTCCGTAGAAATAAAAACTCTAAGGAGTCAAGGAGTCAAAGGAGTCAAGGAGTCAAAGGAGAAGTGAAGCCCCCCTCCCAGCCTCCAAAACTCCTTTACTCCTATACTCCTTAGATATTAATAAACTCTACGGAGCCAAGGAGTGAAAGGAGGGAAGCGGGGCCTTCTCCATGCTCCATATACTCCGTAGAAAACAACTCTAAGGAGTCAAGGAGTCAAAGGAGAAGTGAAGCCCCTTCCAAGCGTCTAAAACTCCTGTACTCCTATACTCCTTAGACATCAAAAACTCTAAGGAGCCAAGGAGTAAAAGGATATATATAAAACAATGTTACGCGCACGCGCGTACACAAGGGTTTTTCCCGAGAAAATCTGCAAATCTGCCACAGAGGGACTTTATCGCTTTGAAGCACAAACGGATATGCATGTTGCAGATTTGTGGCAGATTGTCGAAAATGTAGCAGATTGTGGCAGATTGTGGCAATTCTTTTTGGGAGAAGGTACACTTTCCTTCCAGCATCATCCAACTTTACACGTTAAGTCAAGCAACTTCACACGTTAAAACACTCCACGGAGTATTGGCTTACACTCCACGGAGTATCGGCTCACACTCCACGGAGCATCGGCTTACACTCCACGGAGTATCGGCTTACACTCCACGGAGCGTTAACCTACCACCTAAGGCCTATGGGGCTAATGAGGCCTATGGGGCCAATAGGGCCGTACTCGCTGAATAGTTATCTTGCTTTGGCCTGCTTGTTAAAGAACCTTAAATTACAAGTCCCTTTCCGTGAATTATTTTGCTATATAGAGAAAAAGCCGTATCTTTACCCAGCGGATTGTGAACAAGAATAATCAATATCGCATAACTACTTTATTATTAACTTAAAACAAAACAAGACATGAAAAGGAAGATTACCTCTTTTGCAGCCTTAGTTCTCTCTTGCCTGATGGCAGCTCCCGTGCTTGCCGACCAGTTGAGTGTGACCGGGCTGGGCGAAGCTGTGACCGCCCCGAAAGCCGACACACGCTACATGATTCAAGGCAACGGCCAGGCACAACAAATCAGCTGGCTCTACGACAACAACGGCACCTTCGCCGCGACGGCTTCTGCCGACGCTCCTACCGGTCCCGAAGCTATGGCTTACGTCTGGACATTCGAGATTACAGACGATGGCTATGCAGCCAAGAACATCACAACGGGTCGCTACATCCACATCGCAGGCACCAATAACGGCGGTGCTGTGCAGATGCAGGACACGCCCTCCTACTTCACCATCGAAGTGAACGGCGAAGAAGTGGGCTTCAAGAATTCCGCCGACAAGTATATCGACATGGGCTATAGCGGCGTAGGCCCCGTCACATGGGGCGGAGGAGTGAACGGCTCGCGCCGCCTCACCATCTACGAGGTTATCGTCGAGGAAGTCTCAGACCTCAGCATCGCCCTCGGAAAGCTCAACACTTGCTATGGCAACTATCAGGATTATCTGCCTGACGGAAGCCATCCCTTCGACAGGGGCACCGAGATCGGCCAGTACAACTGCAGCGACGATGTCTATAATGCCTTCATCGAGAACCTGCAACTGGCCTTCAAAATCCTCAACGAAGAAGTTCCCGCTCCCTCTGTCGATGAGATTAATGCACTCATCCAGAGCATCGAGGAAGGCTACAATGCTATTGTCGCCTCACTCGTTCCGCTCACCATCGCCGACGGCAACTACCGCATCGTCAGCGCAATGCTATGGACCAACACCGAGCGCATCGGCACAGGCGAATACGACGAGAACGAACAGGAAATCTTCGAGGAAATCGTCACCAACCCCACCAAAGCCATGTACGCTACACTAGAGGGCAATGCCATGTGGGCCAACATCGACAGCACCGACTGCCGCTACCTCTGGAAGATGACCAACAACCCCGAGACCGGCCTCATCAAGATGATGAACATTGCCACCGATGGCATCCTGGCTACCTGCACGCAGAGCACACAGGCCACACTGACAGCCGACAGCCAGACGGAAATGCTCTTCCAGTTCATCCAGCGCACCGAAAACGGCAAAGTGGTCGTAGCCATGAAGCCCAGCACAGGAGAAAATCGCTCCTACCTGCACTGTAACAACCACGGCGGCGGAGTAGGCAACGCCAGCAACATCGTTGGCTGGGAAGCCAGCGCCGGAGCCAGCCAGTGGATTCTCGAACCCGTCAGCGACGAGGAAGTACAGGCTCTCGTTGAAGCTTACGCTCCCATCAAGAACCACGAACTGATGGTTGCTATGTTCCAAGACCTTATCACCGAGACAGAAGCTGCCGTCGCTCAGGCTAAGGACGACCAGTTCATCACGGAGCGCAGCAATGGCCTCATCACCTCTACAGACCAGTTCAGCAGCCCCTTCACCGACCCGACAGAAGGAAGCTTTGCCAACGTGCTCAACGAAGAACCCAGCACCTACTGGCACAGCACATGGCAGGAAGGCAACAAGCAGAACCACGACCACTTCTTCCAGGTTGCCTTCGAAGAAGGACAGGCTGTGGGTGGCACCATCCAGTGTCGCATGGTTCGTCGTAACGTAATTAACGACCATATCACCAATCTTGGTATCTTTGGCACTAACGACGAAGGTGCTGTAAGCAGCGAGACAGAAGAGGGATGGACCAACCTTGGTAGCTTCGACCTCTCGGCCAATGCTTCTTCCGGTCTGGCCGTTTACTCCAGCCCCATCACGATTGACGGAACCTACAAGTACTTCCGCTTCTACATCGACGGAACAACTAACAATCGTGGCTACGGTCACTTTGCCTTCTTCCAGCTCTACAACCTGACCATCGACGGCAATACCCAGTGGAGCCAGATGGGCGAAGCTGCCACAGCCATTGAAACGGCACTCAACACAGCCAAGGAAGTTGACCTCGACGAAGTGGAAATGACTGACTACGAGGCCCTGAAGGCTGCCCTCGACGCATTCAAGGCTGTGCTGTGCGACCCAAGCGAACTCGCAGCTGCCATCGAAGCAAACAAGGACATTGTCAATCTGGTTGCTTTCGGCGAGGATCCCGGCTTCTGGAAGGAAGGCGGCGATGTCAACGTATTGGCAACAACTCTGCTGAATGCTAAGTTCTACCTCAAGAGCGGTGCTTACACACAGGCTCAGCTGGATGCATACACAAAAGACATCAAGAACGGCGCACAGGACATCTTCGCAGCTGCCAACCCCGTAGAGGAAGGCAAGTGGTACGCCATCAAGTTCGACTCCGAAGCTAACTACGACGCTCACGGATGGGGCAAAGCCGGTGCCATCAACAAGACGCTCGGCGACCTCTTCGACACCTATGCAGCTCCCGCTAACGTCGTAACAGAAGGCGAAGGCGACAGCCAGACAAGCACGCTCGAAGGCATCTCGTCGCTCGAAGACATCACCATCGGCCAGACCGTACGCTTCGTCAACGAAGACATCATCAGCGAGGTAGATCAGATTGCCTTCCGCTTCATTGCACAAGGCGACAGCGCATACGTCATCCAGCACAAGAGCGGCCTCTACCTCAACGGAGCCGGCCGCAGCATCAACCTCACCCTCGGCCTCACACCCGCTATCTTCAACGTTAGGGCTGTCGGCTACGGTAAGGTTGTCATCGAGACACGCAACCTCAAGGGCCAGCGCTACTTTGCCGACGCTCCTGTCTATCTCCATGCAGCCAACGCAGGCCACAGCCTCGTGACATGGAACAACGACAACGTCGCATCAAGCAGCGCCCTCTACATCGAGGCTATCGACGAAAGCGACCTCAACGGTACCGACCCCTTCGAAGGCAACAAGATGAACGTCAAGCCCAACAGCATGATATTCATGTGCTATCCCACAGCATTCGCTGTTGAGGGTGCCGAGATCTTTGCTTATCAGGGTGCCTTCGCTGAAGAGAATGAACCGGTTGCCAATCTTACGAACTATGCTTTCAACAAGGTTGAGCAGGCAGAAGCCGGACAGCCCGTTCTTCTCGTAGTAGGCGATCCCGACAGCTTCGACGCAGAAGAAGAGGAACCCGAAGAAATCCTCATCACGACCCTCGGAACAAGCTTCGCTAAAGATCCTCAGACCACAGGCGGCGTACACGGCACCTACGCTTACGAGTGGGTTGACGAAGGTACGGTTGTCGTAGGCGGCGGCAAGATTGCCCAGGCTGGCAACACCCTCGTACTCGCTGAAGGCAAGGAGAACACCGACTGCACACGCGACATCAGCGCCAACACCGGCTACATCGTCTATGGCGAAAACATCCTGAAGAATGCTAATGCCGACGACTTCGACCTCATCATCCAAGCTGGCCGACCCACTCTCGACGGTGACCTCAACGGCGACGACAAGGTGGACATCGCCGACGCAGTAGCTGTGCTCGAAGTGATGGCACGCGACGGCAACGATGCCGAAGCTGACCTCAACGGCGACGGCAAGGTGGACATCGCCGACTTCGTAGCTGTCCTCGAAATCATGGCAAAGCAGTAAACTGACACATCCTCCCCTATTTGGGGAAACAAGCAAAGCCCCTTGCGGTTATCCGCAGGGGGCTTTATTTATAAGAGAAAAGTGAAGAACGGAGAGTGAAGAGTGAAGGATTAAGGTCACACAAGCGGATTGCAAATCCCAATTATTGTTGTCTGGGGGAAAGCGCCGAAGGCGCGAAAGACTACAGACGGGGGTGTAAGCCCCCGGTACAAGGGCATAAACAAAACAAAAACCCCAAAGGGGTGACAGAACATCTAAGTTGTTTAGTATCAACTCTCAGATAATTCTATCGTCCTTTCAGGACTTTCTTTGCTGTTGCGCCATTACCGGGGGGTTACACCCCCGTCTGTGATCTTTCGTCTCTTCGAGACCTATGGCGCCTGTTCTGTGCTTTCCGTGTGAGATACCCCACCCCTGACCCCTCCCCTGCGAGGGGAGGGGGACCGTGGGCCAAGGAAGGACTTCTCCCACTCCAAGGGGAAGTTTTCTGTGATTTCCGTGATTTCCGTGTGAGACCTCTTTGTCTTTTGTCAGAAGTTTTCGCATTGGGGCGCGTTCTGGCGGCGTTTTCTTGCTTCTGTGGCCCTTTGGTCCACCGAAGGCGGGAAATGGGCTTATTTTGAATGGCAGCTGGGAATCAACGAGTTAGAAAGGGGCGTTTTGCAGAAGGGAGTTAAAAAAGTATGTGGTCGGCATGACATGCCGACAAACGGAACAAAGAATGAAGGGAAAAATGACGTGGAGGAAGGGGAAAGTTAACGTGGAGGAAAAAGCAACACAACGTGGAGTATCGGCTTGCACAACGTGGAGCATCAAATGAGAAGGCGTGCGGGGGAAGGGATTGCCCTATGGAGAGGACGAAAATTCTGTCGCGGATTTTCGGGCGCTCTTATCACACTAAAAGCACGAAAAACGCAGAAAGGAACATCGCCCTGGCGGATTTGAAATCCGAAAGGACGGAGGGTAAGCATTTATAATACTGTAAACGAATGATGGGATTACAAATCGCTTTACTCTATTATTGGTGTCTGGGGAAAAGCATGCGCACCTCAATTAATGCTCCTATCCATCGGCTTCCCTGACGAAAAGCAGCTCATGGGGCTTATCTAAAGTCCCGAAGGGACGAGAGACCACAGACGGGGGCGCAAGCCCCCGGT
>CACYQI010000086.1 GCA_902776455.1 uncultured Bacteroidales bacterium
TCCGACCATTTTCCGACAATAAGAATTAGGTCAAAAGTGACGTAATTTCAATTAAGGATACACACTAAACGCCCGATTTGTTGCATGTTTCAGGTATTTATGGCATGAATTTACTACGAAATTCTTAATTATTTCGTACCTTTGCACCGCTTTTTATAAATAAGGTATGAATATACTTCTCGAACCATATTTCCAGACGCCCCACGGCACGGTGCCTTTCTCCCGCATCCGACTCGAAGACTACGAGCCGGCCATCGTCGAAGCCATGAGGCAGGAGGACGAAGCCATTGAGGCTATCGCCCACAATCCCGAGCCGCCGACGTTCCAGAACACCATCGCCCCGCGTACCGGCGAACTGCTGGAGCGCATCACGAGCATCTTCTTCAACCTCGTCAGCGCCAACACCAGCGACGAGATGGACGAACTGGCACAGAAGTTCTCGCCCATGCTCACCGAGCACTATGCCCGCATCATGCACAACGAGGCTCTCTTTGAGAGGGTCAAAAGGTTAAAAGGCGAGAATCTCAAAGGGTTAAGCCCGGAGGAGCAGAAGCTTCTGGACGACACCTACGACGCTTTTGTGCGCAGCGGCGCCCTCCTTGCCGGTAAGGACAAGGAACGCTTTGCTGCCATCCAGACCGAGCTTGCACAGCTTGGCCTGCAGTTCAGCCAGAACGAACTCAAGCAGACCAACGACTTCGAACTGCACATCACCAACGCCGACGACCTCTCCGGCCTGCCCGACACGGCAAGGAAGGCTGCTGTGCTGGCCGCCAAAGAGAAAGACAGGGAAGGATGGGTCTTCACCCTCCACGCACCAAGCTATGGGCCTTTCCTCACCTATGCCGACAACCGCGAACTGCGTCGCCAGATGTACATGGCCAAGAACACCATCTGCTGCAAAGGCGATGCCTGCGACAACCGCGAAATCGTCCGCAAGATAGCAAACCTACGCCTCGAACTGGCTAACCTGCTTGGCTACAAATGCTATGCCGACTATGCGCTCAAGGAAAGAATGGCGGGCACGACCGACCGCGTCAACGACCTTGTCGAGAAGCTCTACGACGCCTACATGCCCGTAGCAAGGGAAGAAGTGAAGGATAGTGAAGGGCAAGGAGCAAGGAGCGAGAGGTTAGAGAATACTTATGGCTCCGAAGCCAGCATCCCAAGCAATCCTCTAACCCCTAACCACTCACCTCTAACCCCCCTTATGCCATGGGACTGGGCCTACTTCAGCCACAAGGAACAGCTTCGCCTTTACAACATCGACAGCGAGATGCTACGGCCTTACTTCAAGCTCCAGAACGTCAAGGACGGCATCTTCGGCCTGGCCACGAAGCTCTACGGCATCACGTTCCGCCTGCAGCCCGAGATTGAAGTTTATCATCCCGACGTGGAAGCCTACGAGGTCTTCGACAGCGACGGCTCCTTCCTCGCTGTTCTCTATGCCGACTTCTTCCCCAGAGCCAGCAAGCAGAGCGGAGCCTGGATGACCGACTTCCAGGAACAATACATCGACGAGGCAGGCAACGACCATCGCCCACATGTCAGCATCGTGATGAACCTCACCAAGCCGACAGAGGATAAACCTTCGCTGCTCACCCTGAGCGAAGTGGAAACCTTCCTCCACGAGTTCGGTCACGCCCTCCACAGCATCTTCTCCGAGGTACACTACAAGGCATTGAGCGGCACAAACGTCAAGCGCGACTTCGTGGAGCTGCCGTCGCAGGTGATGGAGAACTATGCCGTAGAACCCGACTTCCTGCACACCTTCGCCCGCCACTTCGAGACAGGCGAACCCTTGCCCGACCAGCTCATCGAGCGCATCCGGCAGAGCCGTAACTTCCATTGCGGCTATGCATGCATCCGGCAGCTCAGCTTCTGCATGCTCGACATGGCCTACCACACCATCACCACTCCGCTCACCGCCGACATCATGGACTTCGAGCGCAAGGCTATGGAGCGCACGCAGCTCCTGCCCGCCGTGCCCGAGACGAACATGAGCGTGCAGTTCTCCCACATCATGAGCGGCGGCTATGCGGCTGGCTACTACAGCTATAAGTGGGCAGAAGTGCTCGATGCCGACGCCTTCAGCCTCTTCCTCGAGAAAGGCATCTTCGACAAAGAAACGGCAGAACGCTTCCGCAGGGAAATCCTCTCGAAAGGCGGAACGCAGGAACCCATGCAGCTCTACAAGAACTTCCGCGGCAAAGAGCCTGACATCAAGGCACTTCTCAAGCGGAACGGCATCGACCTTCCCCAGCCTTCCCTAAGAGCAAAGGAGTCTTCCCCATTAGAGAACACAGATAAAGCCTCCAAGCAACATGCCCTCGACCTCCGTTATCTGCGGATGGCCATGATATGGAGCGAGAACAGCTACTGCCAGCGGAGACAAGTGGGAGCACTCGTCGTCAAGGACAAGATGATTATCTCCGACGGCTACAACGGCACTCCGTCGGGCTTCGAGAACGTCTGCGAAGAGAACGGCGTCACCAAGCCCTACGTCCTCCATGCCGAAGCCAACGCCATCACCAAAATAGCACGCAGCGGCAACAACAGCGACGGCTCCACACTCTACGTCACCGACTCCCCCTGCATCGAATGTGCCAAACTCATCATACAGGCCGGCATCAAGCGCGTCATCTACTGCCGCGAGTACCGACTCACCGACGGCGTTGACCTCCTCCGCCGCGCCGGCATCGAAGTAGATTACATCCCCATCTGACCCTAAAGTCCTTAAAGTTCCTAAAGTCCTTAAAGTCCCTCATCCTATGACCCCCGACACCAAACACCGCCTCACGCCCCTCTTCATCGCCATCGGCACCGTAGTGGGCATCTTCATCGGTTCCTTCTACACCAGCCACTTCTCGGGAGGACGCATCAACATCATTAACACAGGTTCCTCCAAAGTGGGCTACCTGCTGCAGCTCATCGACAACAACTACGTCGATACCGTCGATATGAACACCCTCGTCGAGGATGCTATGCCGCAGATACTCAGCGAACTCGACCCGCATAGCAGCTACTTCGGCCCAAAGGATGCCGAAGAGGCAAGCGAGGACCTGAAAGGCTCCTTCTCAGGCATCGGCGTGCAGTTCACAATGGAACAGGACACCGTCAACGTCATGGCCGTCATCCACGGCGGACCAAGCGAAAAGGTCGGCATACTGGCAGGCGACCGCATCGTCACGGCCGACACCGTTTCGCTCGTCGGCATGGACAACGATTCCGTCATGAAGCACCTCAAGGGCGAGAAAGGCTCCAAGGTCAAGCTCGGCATCAAGCGGCACGGCTCGACCGACCTGCAGTACTTCACCGTAGTGCGCGGCGACATACCTGTCGTCAGCGTCGATGCCTACTACCTGATGGACAACGACCAGACCGGCTACATCCACATCAAGAACTTCGGCGAACAGACCTATGCAGAGATGCTCATCGCCCTTGCCAACCTGCACATGGAAGGCATGCGACAACTCATCGTGGACCTCCGGGGCAACAGAGGAGGATACATGCACATCGCCATACAGATGGTCAACGAATTCCTGCCCGCAGGCAAGCTCATCGTCTATACCGAAGGACGCAAAAGTCCACGCGAGGAGTTCGTCAGCGACGGTCGAGGCACCTTCCAGAAGCTGCCCATCGTGGTCCTCGTGGACGAAGGTAGCGCCAGCGCCAGCGAGATATTCGCCGGAGCCATCCAGGACAACGACCGCGGCACCATCGTAGGCCGACGCACCTTTGGCAAAGGACTCGTGCAGCAGCCGATGGAGTTCCGCGACGGAAGCGTAGTACGGCTCACCGTTGCACGCTACTATACTCCCAGCGGACGTTGCATACAGAAGCCCTACGAGAAGGGACACGGCGAAGAATATGAGAACGACCTCATAGCACGCTACGAGCGAGGCGAGTTCTTCTCGCAGGACAGCATACGGCAAGAGGGCGAACAGTACACGACGAGCATCGGCCGCATCGTCTATGGCGGAGGAGGCATCACGCCCGACATCTTTGTGCCCGAAGACACCACAGCCGTCACCTCGTACTACCGCGAAGCAGTCTTCACCGGACTCATCCGCCAGTTTGCCTTCGCCTATTCCGACGAGAACCGAGCCAAGCTTACAGCCCTCCGCACAGCAGACAAGATGGAGCAGTATCTACGCAAGGAGAACCTCCTCGAGAAGTTCGCACAGTTCGCAGAGAAGCATCAGTTGCGCCGCCGCAACCTCATGCTCCAGAAGAGCCGCAAACTCTTCGAACGCAACATCTACGGCACCATAATCTATAACGTAGGCGAAATGAAGGACTACCTCCAGTTCCTCTGCAAAGACGACCCCGTCGTCATCAAGGCACAAGAGATACTCGACGAAGGAAAGTCCTTCCCTGTCAATAAAGAATAAAGAATGAAAGAATGAAAAGCGAAGAAGCTACATTTCTCCCCCTAAAGGGGGACGGGGGGTCTGTCATCATCTGCGCTCATGTCAATCCCGACGGCGATGCCATCGGCTCGGCGCTCGCATTGAAGCACATCCTCGAGCGGAAAGGCAAACAGGCCACCGTCATCGTGCCTAACATATTCCCTGACTTCCTCAAATGGCTGCCGGGAGCCGACGCTATCCTCGTCTTTACCAACGCTAAGCACAAGGACCAGATAAAGACAGCCATCAGCGAAGCCGAACTCGTCATCGTCTGCGACCTCAACCAGCCCAACCGCCTTGCTGCCCTCGAACAGGACATCATGGAAAGTAAGGCACCGCGCATCCTCATCGACCATCACCTCGACCCGATGCGGGACTTCTGTCAGACCGTTTTCTCCGAACCCGATATGTGTGCCACAGGCGAAGTCATCTGCCACCTGCTCCGCGAGGCCGGAGAGCTTGACAGCATCACCCTCGACGAAGCCACTTGCCTCTACACAGCCATGATGTGCGACACAGGAGCCTTCTCCTTCAACTCCAACCGCCCCGTCATCTACGAATACATCAGCCACCTCCTTGCACGTGGCATCGACAAGGATCAGATCTACCGCAACGTCTTCTACACCGCTACGGAGGGACGGCTGCGGCTGCAAGGCTACCTCCTCTATGCAGGCATGAAGGTGCTGCACGACCGTCACACCGCCATCATCACGCTCACCAACGAAGAGCGGCGACGCTTCAAGATCAAGAACGGCGACACGGAAGGCTTCGTCAACATCCCTCTCACCATACTCGGCATGCGCCTCAGCATCTTCATCAACGAGGACACGGAGCATCCTGGCACTATGAAGCTCAGCCTTCGTAGCGTAGGCGACTTCCCATGCGACCAGATGGCATCGCGTTTCTTCGGTGGCGGCGGACACAAGAACGCCAGCGGCGGCAAGCTGCAATGCACCATGAACGAAGCCGTAGAAAAAGTAATGGCCGCCATCAACCACTATACCGACATGCTGAAATAATAATATTGCTGTCCGCTAAATAAGCACCGGAGGTGCGAAAGAACACAGCCGGGGGTGAAACCCCCGGGACAAGCGCATTAACAAAACTAAGCCCCGAAAGGG
>CACYQI010000087.1 GCA_902776455.1 uncultured Bacteroidales bacterium
CATCTTCACAATGTCCTCGCTGTAGGAGCCGCAGTCGGCACGGAAGCTCCTGACATGAATGCCGAACGACCTCATCATCTCGAAGAAACGCCGGTGAGTTTCTGCCTGCATGAAGCGCACGTTCGCATTGCCGTCACGGTTCTCAAGATAGACTATCAGCCCGCCGATGGTGAACACGCCTGGGCTGTAGCCGTCAAAGCCCTTGTAGCCACGCAGCACAGTGTCCGCGGCAAGAAGATTGTTGTCCGCTAAAAAAGTGCCGAGGGTACAAACACGTATATGAAAATCACGCCCTGAAAGGGCAAAAGCTCTGTGTTTTAGTGCTTTTGCTCCTTTAGGGCGCTATCTACTTCTGCGTCATAAACCCAGGGCGCTGCCCTGGGCTAAGAGCTATCTGGTCCTACAGGCCGAAATCCCCGGACAGCAATATTTTTTTTCGGAAGACACTCCTTTCCTCCTAAACTCCTTAGACCAGAAAAAATATCAGTCGCATGAAACTATCTCTAAGGAGTTAAGGAGTTTGAGGAGTTTTTCAGTAGATCCTCCTTTCCTCCTAAACTCCTTAGCCATGAATAAGTTCCAGTCGCCAGAAATATCTCTAAGTAGTCAAGGAGTTGAGGAGTTTTTCAGGATATCCTCCTTTCCTCCTAAACTCCTTAGACCAGAAAAAATATCAGTCGCATGAAACTATCTCCAAGGAGTCAAGGAGTTGAGGAGTTTTTCTGTAGATCCTCCTTTCCTCCTAAACTCCTTAGACAGAAATAAGATTCTTAGCAATAAATATGCTCCTTAGACATAGTGCTCAGGGAGTCTTGCCTTTGTGCAAGTCAACCCAGATGGGCAGGTGGTCGCTGAATCCGCCTTTATAGACAGGACCCTGATAGGTGCGCCACGGCGTGCCTTTCTCTGTAAGCAGGAAGGGGAAACGTCCCACCTCGGCACGTCTCTCCACGAAAGGCAGCAGGCTTGGCGACACGAAGATGTGGTCGAGGAAGCCCCAAAGTCCCCGGAAGTAATAGGTGCCGCGTGCCTGTTGCAGTTCCTTGCGGCTCTGCGGCATGAGGGAAGTCAGCCGGCTGCCGATGCTGCGGAAGATTTTGTCGTCCGGCTCGGCGTTGAAGTCCCCCATGAGCAGCAGGTTCCTGCCCTTCAGCTCGTCGAGCAGGCTGCATAGCGTGCCGACGGCAAGGCGGCGGTGCAGCTCGCTCTTCCTGCCGCTTCCAGCCCGGCTGGGCAGGTGAACTATAATAATATGTAAAGTGTCAGGGAGGGTAGGGCACAGTCCCCAGACGTGGAGGATGTCGCGAGTTGGGCGGAAACCTCGTTCTGCCGAAGGTACACGCAGCGCCTTATGTCCAATCAAATTGAACTGCAGCGAGTCGTAGAGCATAGCCACATCTACACCTCTCACGTCGGGCCCTTCTTCGTGGATATAAGCATAGCGAGCCATTCGGAGCGGGCTGCGGCGGGTGAGGTCGAAGAGGACGGAGTCGTTCTCCACTTCGCACAGCCCGACGACCATCGGCCAGCCGTCCTCTCCGGCGATGGCGGCAATGGTTCGCGACAGGGCGTCGAGCTTCCTCCAGTAGCGAGTCCGCGTCCAGTGGTAGCTTCCTTCCGGCAGGAACTCACGGTCGTCCTTCAGCGAGTCGTGCCGGCAGTCGAAGAGGTTCTCCACGTTCCACCAGACGATGCGCTGTGCCTCGGCTCTGAGGCAAAGACTGGTCAGGATGAGAAGAAAGAACACAGAATGTTTCACGACAGTTTCTGAGATAATAGGACTTCTACCTTTCTTTCACCCAATACACCTTGCCGTATTCCTTCCTGCCGTTCTCGAACTTGTATTCGGGGCGGCTCAGGAAGTTGCCGATCTTGATGTAGCAGCCTTCGTCCTCTTGGTAGGCCGACTTGAAAGCCTTCTTCAGACGGGCAGATATCTCCTTCAGCGTCATCCACTTGCCGCCCTCGGGGTTCGTCGTTGAAGTGCCTTCCGGCTTCTCGAAGAGTGTCAGCAGCTGTTCCCCAAGTTGCGAGATGCGCTGATATTGCAGGTTGTGGTCCATCAGGGCATGTTCCTCCTCACGCGTCAGGTGATAGCGGAGCCTCTGGACAGAGACTTCGTGCTCCAACTGTGCATAGAGTTGCTCATATTCGATGGGTGTCGTAAAGTCTATGTCGCCATCAACAGAGACGCAGATAAAGCGTCGGCTTCCGCTCGGGTCGGTCAGAGGAGTACTCTCGTTTGTTGTGCCGATGAACGAGGCATAGCGGCGGTGGTTGGAATAAGCCTTACCGTAAGGGGGACGGTATTTGAGGTCGGAGGTCGAGACAAGATATTTCAGGACAATCTGTTGCCGTTGAGTGATCTTGTCGAACTCATCGAGGTTGATGAGGGCGAAGCTGGTCAGACCGAGGTTCAGGTCGCTCTCGTTCTTGAAGTTTATGCGGTCGTTGTAGTATTCGCGTTGCGTTCTTGGCAACAGGATGCGACAGAACGACGTCTTGCCGCAGCCCTGCCTTCCGATGAGAACAGGCACAAGCGCATTGCCCGTCAGTTGTCCTTTCCCTCGCCACATCGCCACCATCGAGCGCATCCAGATGTGGAAGAGGTAGGGCCACTCCTTGTAGTCGGTCTTGATGCGACGTGCAAGTGCCTCCACACGGTCCTTTCCGTCCCACTTCGGCAGGTTGTCCAGGAAGTCGGTCATCGGTTCGTACAGTTCTATGTCGTTGGAGTTGACGTACCGGCTGATGTCCTTGTCCCAGCACTTCACGCCCTGCGACAACGCCCTCATTGTGATGGAGTTGCGCACCTCCTCGGTCAAGTCCTGGAAGTCGAAGCCCAAGCCCGTCCGCTCCCTGTATTCCGCTACGCCTCGCATCACGTTCTTCCGCAGTTCGTAGTTCGCATTGAGAAACATCTCGACCTTCATCATCAGCAAGGTTTCCGAGGGAATGTTCTTCAGGGGCTTCGTGATGTTCTTCCTGCGGCGATACTGCTTTTCATGCTCCTCGCGATAGGCATTCTCAAATACCTTGCGAACCACATCCGGCTCTTTCCCAAGACGATGGTTATAGAGCGCAAGACGTTGTGCAGTAGCCATCGGAATACCTGATTCCTGACAGTATCCGGCAAGGCTGGTGAGCATGAGGTGCGTCCGTCCCTCTTCCTCCGTGATGCCCGTTACGTCGTCGTTTGCCTTCGTCAGGCAGAATTCATAGATGAGCTGCATCGCATGGTAATTGTCCGTCCCGGGCAGAATGGAATCCGGCTCTTCGGACTTGGCGACAATCGGTTGAAGTGCCTTCGTGACATCGGAACAGTCAACGTAGAAGGGTTGTGAATGCTCATTGAACACAACGCCTGCGTCGCTGCTGATGCGACAGCTTCGCATGAGCTCCGGCTCCAGTTTCTCGATGCTGACGCCCAGCTGCATGTTGTAGGCGAGGCGTGCCTTCTCGTAGAGGTTTATGTGGAAGCGGCGAATGTCGTCGTCCGAAGAGGGCAGTCCGCCATCGAACAGTTCGCCTCGGCACACGATTTTCACGCTCAATCCGCTCGAGCCGATGAAGGCCAGCATGGTCTGCGGTATCATTCCGGCACTCCTCCTCACAGCTTCCGCCTCGTCGGAGCTGCCCAGATTGTTCACCTCGAGCAGAACCAGTCCGTTGTATGCCTTCATTATGCGTTGCTTGTTCCGATTCAGAACCACAGTCGAGAAGCAAATCTTCGGCAACAATTCCGTCCAAGGATGGCTTGGTATTTCTGTCTTGCCAAATCGTTTTTGAACCGCTTCCAACGGATAAGTTTTCCGCAATTCACGGCAAACAACTTCATAGACTTGCCGCTTGATTTTCCCGACGACTTTTGTCAGTTCTAACTCCCCCAGGGTTTCCCGGTTCCGATACTTCTTGATGATGGTAACGTTAGCCATATTACAAAGTGTTTTTGTTGTTAGTGAGTGCAAATTTACGAACAAAATCTGAAACGGCAAAATGCTATAACATTTTTCTTCACACAAAATTTTCATTTTCTCTATACATCCCTACATTTCGCTTATAACACGCTTACATTCATTTATTTATAGGCTGTATAGAGCTTGATTTGCCGTCATCAGCTATACATGCCGCTTTTGTCGAGTAATTCGCTCTTGTTTCATACCTATAAACAACTTGTTTCAATCTTGTTTCACACGCTGAAACAATCTGTTTCACCTTTGGAACAAACTGTTTCAACGGCTGAAACAGTTTGTTTCAATGTTTGATGTTAATGTGAAACAAACAGATACCCAATAAATTAAGATAAATAAATAGACAAAAACGATGCGATTATATAGGAAAAATGTATAGACATATAATAATTCCTGACATCTATACATGCCATAAATCGCTGATATATCGATTGCTACATGTAAAATGTAGGAATGTATAGTGTTTTCAATTTTTCTTTGTGAAAAACTTGCAAACATCATAAAATCTTCGTAACTTTGCAAACATAATGATGTGATTCCACCTGAAAAAGTCCTGTAAGGACTAAAAGCTCTTAGCCCAGGGCATGGCCCTGGGTAGAGGAGTAATCAGGCGGTTGTGTTTCGCTCTGCAAGAGCAAAAGCAGACATCTGGATTTTTTCAAGTGGACTCATGATGTTAAACATAAAGATAGAACTATGAAAACCGACTCCACCCAAGCCATGGACGACAAGTTCCGCGAAATGGCGAAGAACAATGCAGTGTGCCAAAGTCAGAATTGTCCCGTGAAAGAGCATTGCCTTCGCAGCATCCTGATGAACTATGTTCCTGAGAATTATCCTGTTGTCACGGCTGTAAATCTCAGAAATCCAATGACTCAGAAAGCAGATTGCCCTAACTACTGTTCCGACGAACCAGTCCGCATGCCCCTCGGCTTCAAGCAGATGTACTACGACATGCCGGGCCGTCTGGAGCGCGCCATCAAGAATCACCTCATCAACCTCTTTTCTCGCCGGCGCTATTACGACTATCATTGTGGCCGCCGCCCCGTCACCCCCGACGTGGAGCAAATCGTCCGCCAGACCCTCCTCGCCGCCGGCTGGACGCAGGAACCCGTCTTCGATGATTACACAGAAGAGTACCTTTTGTAAGAAAATTCCCGAAGTAAGCTCGGCAAGTTCTGTTAATTATTGTCATAAATACTTTGGTATTTGAAAAATAATGTGTACATTTGCTGCATAACAGCAAGCATATTGAATTATTAGTGTCCGGGGAAAAGCACCGAAGGTGCGAAAGAACACAGACGGGGGTGTCAACCCCCGGTACAAGAACATCAACAAAACGAAAGCCCCAAAGGGGCGACAGAACGCCCAATTGCTTTGTAAACAGTATATTAAGCATTCTGTCGCCCCGTCGGGGCTTCTTTTTGTTGTAGCACTACTACCGGGGGTTGACACCCCCGTCTGTGTTCTGTCGTCTCTTCGAGACTTTGGGCAAGCCCCCTTAAACTGCTTTTCAACAGGAAAGCCGAATTATAGGCGCATAAGAAGAGTATTGATTATGAGCGACAGAGGACCTAGCTACGTTTACATACTCAGCCGCTCGACCTCTGGTCGCCTGCATACTTGCAAGAACCTCAACTTCCGTGAGGACTGGGTAAAGATCGGCAAAAGCTTGCTTCAATAACTTGTTATCTGCAAAAATCGCTTATTACGATAACCTTTTTGCCGCAAAATTTGGTTATTACGATAAGTTTCTTTATATTTGCAGCCATAAAGATATAAGGTCATCATTATGGAGACGCTATTTAAGAAACATCGTATATTGATATCGCAGACAAGCACAAAGATTGTCCGCGAGATGATGAAATCCGTAAATTGGGAAAAACAACTCGTATCTATACGAGGATCACGTGGTGTGGGAAAGACAACACTCGTGCGCCAATATATTAAGCAAAAGTATGGCGTAAATGCTGGCGAGGCACTCTACTGCCTGATGGACAGCATGTTTTTTACTAACCACACGCTTCTGGAAATTGCAGATCGCTTCCATCTGATGGGCGGCAAGCACCTCTTCCTCGACGAAGTGCATAAATATCCCACATGGAGCAAGGAACTCAAAGAGATAATCGACCTGTGGCCCGACATGAAGATTACGTTTACAGGCTCGTCACTCCTTCAGATTCTGAATGCTGATGCCGACCTCTCGCGTAGGGTGCTCAGCTATGATATGGCGGGGCTTTCATTCCGCGAATACCTCAGATTTTATAAGAATATCGAACTTCCTGTACACACACTGGATGAAGTGCTGGAGGATGCCGATGCCGTTTGCGAAGAAGTTTGCAAGGTGTGCCATCCCCAGGCTTTGTTTGAAGAATATCTGCGTGTGGGCTACTATCCTTTCTACGATGGCAATGAGCAAGAATACTATAGCCGCATAGAGAACGTGGTGAGTTTTATTATCGATCAGGAAATGACCCAGTTCTGCGGCGTTGATCCGGCCTATACCCGCAAGCTCAAAGCCATGTTACTCTTCTTAGCCAACAATCAGCCCTACGATGTAAGCATCGCAAAGCTCTCATCGTATCTGGAACTTAACAAAACAACGGTTCTAAGCTATCTGTCAAGCATGCAGAGAGCCGAATTGCTGCATCTGCTCTATGCAGATAATAAGTCGGTGACCAAGATGCAGAAACCCGACAAGATATATCTGCACAATCCTAATATGCTCTGTGCGCTAGGCTCAAACCTGAATGTCGGTACACAAAGAGAGTGCTTTGCGGTCAATCAGTTATCAGTAAACCACACTGTAGAATACGGCAAAACGCAAGGTGACTTTCTGATTGACGGCAAAATCACCATAGAAGTCGGAGGGCAAGACAAGACCTTCGACCAGATAGCAGACACCCCAAACTCTTACATCCTTGCTGATTCAATGGAATTCCCCGTTGGCAAGAAATTACCCCTCTGGATAGTAGGATTAATGTATTGACATAAACATTTGAAACAATATGAGCAACAAAGAACCTGGCTACGTTTACATTCTGACAAACCCCAGCTTCCGCCTCGCTATGTCACAGAGATGATGGCTCGACTCTGCAAAGTGGATCTGAATAGTTACGTGTGGGACTATGCGGCTGGTAGCAGCAACCCGTCTTCGACGACTACACAGAGGAGTACCTTTTGTAAGAAAAGCCCTTGCCTTACGCCCAATGGGAGAATTTCGTAGTAGCCGTTAGTCGTGCTATGGAATCGTGCAAGAAGCTGGGGATCAGCATTGATGATCATTTTCATGAGGTCACGAAAATGATAGCTTTAGCAAAAGGTGCCCAGCGTGAAGTACCTTTTCTATCGCGGTGATATTAGGCGTCTGGAAAAACTGCACCAGCTTGGAGCAGAAATAGCTGGGAATCAGTGTTGATGACCATTTTCGTGACCTCACGAAAATGGTCGCTTTTCCACCAGTGACACAATTTGGGAACAATTAACCCACTGACCTTTGGCATAACTGCTGATAGTCAGTGGGGTTGCTTGTTCTGTTATCAATCTTGAAAAGATGAATAACCTTAGTAATGATTCCACGAAACGCAATTCAATGCACCTCCATTCTTAACAATTCCCTTCACCTCTACAGGTACGACCTTTGAAGTTGGGAATACTTTTGATATTTGCTCCAAGGCAAGCTTATCAGTCATAATGCCTAATTGTGGAACAAATATATAGTTATCCACCTGAAGATAATTGATATGCGCCCAAGAATTCTGACTTGAGGCTTTACCATACTCAAGTTCAGAAATTTTTGCGAAATGTGGAGAAAGCGCATCAATTAACTTCTGTCTGAGTTCTGGGTCAATATCCTTGTATTGATTTATGAGGACATGATTATCTGAAACGAATCTTACCATTCCATCAGCATGTCCAAATTCCTCTTCTTTGTCCCA
>CACYQI010000088.1 GCA_902776455.1 uncultured Bacteroidales bacterium
GAACGCCGGCATCAGCAAGATGTTTGAGGAAGCCAAGCAGACGATGCCTGCAGGACTGGAGTTCGTGACGCTGATGACCAGCGACGACTTCCTCTTCGCCGCCTTCCACAATGTGATTGAAACACTCGTCATTGCCATCATCCTTGTGATTCTCGTGGTGTACTTCTTCTTGCAGAACTTCAAGGCCACCATCATACCTTCCATCTCAATCATCGTGTCGTTGCTGGGCACCTTTGCCATTGTAAAGATGGCAGGCTTCTCGCTCAACATCCTGACGCTGTTTGCCCTCGTGCTGGCCATCGGTACTGTTGTGGACGATGCCATCGTGGTGGTGGAAGCTGTCATGGCAAAGATGGAGAACGGAATCAGCGATGCACGCGAAGCCACACGTCAGGCTATGAACGAAGTGTCGGTAGCCGTCGTGTCCTGCACATTGGTCTTCATGGCAGTGTTCATTCCCGTGATGTTCATGCCGGGCACGTCGGGCACATTCTTCGCCCTGCCCTCTGCGCCATCATGATGCGTGTGACGGAAGGTGAGAAGGAAGGCAAGAGCCTGACCTACTACACAAAGAAAGCCTACGAAGTCAGCTACAATGCCATATATAATAAGTATAGCAAGAGCGTGAAGTCGTTCATCAAGCGCCCCATCCTGTCGTGGGGACTGCTGGCTGCTGCTGCTGCCCTGCTTGTCTTCTTCATGAAGAGTCTGCCCTCGGGCCTCGTTCCTCAAGAGGACCAAGGCGTGTTCCTGGTTGAAGTTCGTGCTCCGGAAGGAACCACACTGAAGCAGACACGCGAGATGGTGAAGAAGGTGGAGGAGAAAGTAAAGAAGATTCCCGAACTGGAAAGCTTCTCTGTGACCTGTGGCTACGGCATGTACTCAGGTGCAGGCTCTAACTATGCCACGATGGTTGTGCGTCTGAAGAACTGGGACGAACGTCCGGGCTTGGAACATTACGTTACCCTTGTCAGGTATCGTTTCTACTTCGATTGCCAAGACCTCAAGAACTTGGTGGTAGCACCATTTGAGATGCCTCAGATTCCTGGCTACGGAACAAGTAATGACATCACGCTGGTTGTGGAAGATCCCACTGACGGTAACCTTTCGGAGTTTGCTAAGCAGACGGAACACTTCTTGGCCAAGTTGTCCGAACGTCCGGAGATTGCCACCGCCATGTCAACTTATTCTGAACGTTTCCCGAAGTATCAGGTCGATGTAGATGCAGCCCAATGCAGCCGTGCCGGCGTGTCGCCTGAAGAGGTGCTCAACACCCTGGGCGCTTTCTGCGGCGGTGCTTATATCGGCAACTTCAACCAATTCGGTAAGGTTTACCGCATCATGGCAGCAGCGTCGCCCGAGTATCGTCTCGACCCGCAGTCGCTTCACAACATCTTCATGCAGGTGAAGGACGGAAAGATGGCTCCCATCTCTCAGTTTGTCTCGCTGAAGGAGATTGTAGGCCCTGCCAATATCGAGCACTTCAACTTGCTCCAGAGCATTACCTGCTATGTAACTCCCGGCGGAGGCTACACCGAGGGCGACGCCCACAAAGTCATTGCCGAGGTGTTCAAGCAAGAGATGCCAAGCACAGCTACGTTTGAATACAGCGGAATGTCGCGCGAGGTGGAGGAAGCAGCAGGCTCCAATGCCACAGCTCTCATTTATGTCATCTGCGCCATCCTCATCTATCTCATCCTCGCCTCACTCTATAATTCTTGGTTCACGCCGTGGGCCGTGCTGTTCAGCGTGCCGTTCGGCCTGATGGGTGCTTTCGTGTTTGCCTACATCGGCTACAAGAATGAGATTCCCGGCATGGACAACAACATCTATCTGCAGACGGGTGTCATCATGTTGATAGGCTTGCTGGCGAAGACAGCCATCCTGATTACGGAGTTTGCTTCTGAGCGTCGTGCACAAGGCATGAGCATTATGGATGCCGCCTTCGAGGCCTGCAAGGAACGTCTGCGCCCCATCCTCATGACGGTGCTGACGATGATTATCGGCATGATTCCCCTTGTGATAGAAGGCGGTGCAGGTGCCAACGGCAACCGCGCTTTGGCTCTTGGTGTCATCGGCGGCATGAGCATTGGCACTATTGCCCTGCTCTTCGTAGTGCCGGCATTCTTCATCGTCTTCCAGAACCTGCACGAGAGGTTCCAAGGAAAGGAAAAGCCTGCCCCCGCCCCCTCCCAAACGGAGGGGAAAAGTCCTTCCCTTTAGGGGAGGATTTAGGAGAGGCTCTATAACGTAATATCGAAAGAACGAAAGAAAAGATGAAAAAGAACATAATCATTGTTGCAGCCGTGAGCATGATGCTCACGAGCTGCGGCTTATACAAGAAGTACGAACAGAAGAGCGAAATCCCAGCCGATGCCATAGGCGTTCCCGGTGCTGCTTCTGCCGAGGCACCGCTCTCTTGGCGCGAGTTCTTCACCGACCCGCTCCTGCAGAAGCTCATAGAGCAGGTGCTGGCTAACAATACCGACTTGGCCGCTGCCCGCATAGCCGTGGAGCAAAGCGAAGCATCGCTCAAAGCAGCCAAGCTTGCCTACTTGCCATCGCTCAGCTTTGCGCCTCAAGGGACGATAGCAAGCTTTGACTACAGCAAGGCCTCAAAGGGCTACACCTTGCCTCTGCAGATAAACTGGGAGGTGGAAGCCTTCGGCTCCATCACCAACAGAAAGCGTGCAGCGAAGGCAGTAATGCTGCAGGCACAATGCTATCAGGGCATCGTTTACTCGAATCTCGTCAGCACGGTCAGCCAGCAGTACTGCTTGCTGCAAGTGCTTGACAGACAGTTGGAAATCCTCGTCCAGACAGACAGCCTTTGGAGCGCTTCGCTCGATACGCAAAGGTCGCTTTGGGAGAACGGAAAGTCCTATTCTACTGCTGTCAACCAGCTGGAGGCATCTTGGCTCGATGTCAAGACGCAGATGGTCGATACGCGCCGCAGCATTCAAAGCGTAGAGAACGCCATCTGCCGCCTGTTGGCTGTTTCGCCTCGTCACATCGAGCGTAGCAAATGGGGCAGATATTCGTTGTCGCAGAAACTGACACAAGGCGTTTCGGCTCAGTTGCTGGAGAACCGCCCCGACGTCCGCATGGCTAACCACATGATGGAAGAGGCCTTCTACAACACGCAAGTGGCACGTTCCGCCTTCTTCCCCACCATCACGCTTTCCGGATTGGTAGGCTGGACAAACAATGCCGGTGGTGCTGTCATCAATCCTGGAAGCCTGCTGCTCAATGCTATGGGACAGCTCGTACAGCCCATCTTCTCGCAGGGAAAGCTGAAGGCTAACCTGAAGATTTCCAAGTTGGCACAGGAGGAAATGAAGCACAACTACGTGCAGACCGTAATCGATGCCGGCAACGAGGTGAACGAAGCACTTGCCGACTATCAGGCCACTATGGAGAAGCACGGGTACTACCATCATCAAGTTGACGTCTTGCACGAGGCTTATAAAGGCACTCACGAGCTGATGGATAACGGTAAAGCCAGCTATCTGGAAGTGCTCACAGCCCAAGAGTCGCTACTGCGTGCCCAGCTCAGCGAGGCCATGAACATGTATGATGGCAGCCAAGCCATCATTGCGCTCTACATCGCCCTTGGTGGCGGCGGAAAGTAACAGCGCAGAAGCCCCATCCTCCAGCCTCTCCCCTTATGAGGCTGTATCATAATCAACAACAACGGATTACACTGATTCAACGGATTATCTTAAATGCTGGTTATCAGCGTGGCTTAAATCCGTCAAATCTGTGTAATCCGTTGTTTATATTATATTAATTGTATTTTGACACACCCTCTTTGTGGGGGGGCTGTCTTGGTCTGAGTGGTTATGCCGCCCCTGCCAAGAGTTTCTTTACAATTTCGGAGATGACGCGGCCGTCGGCCTTGCCTGCCAACAGTTTGCTGGCTGTGCCCATCACCTTGCCCATCTCCTTCATGCTGGTGGCTCCCACCTCAGCAATAATCTTCTTCGCCTCTGCCTCTATCTCCACTTCGGAGAGCTGTTTGGGCAGATAGCTTTCCAGCACTTCCACTTGTGCCAGCTCGGCTTCCGACAAGTCCTGACGGCCTGCCTGGACGTAGGTGGCTGCTGTCTCCTTGCCTTGTTTGGCGAGCTTCGAGATAATCTTCAGGGCATCGGCATCAGCCAATGTGTCGTTGGCTCCAGGGGCTGTCTTTGCCTCGAGGAATACCTTTTTGATGTTACGGAGCGTCTCCAGACGCACTTTGTCGCGTGCCTTCATGGCAGCTTTAATGTCTTCACTGATTTGGTCGAATAGTGTCATAATGATAAGTTTTTAGGTTTCTCGATGCAAAATTACTAAATTATGTGCTAATTCTGTTTGTTTCTTGTGTGAATGTTTGTTATTTCTGCCGTTTTTACAATTCACAATTCATAATTTACAATTCACAATTCATAATTCAGAATCTGCCTATCGACTTCAGTTCTTCGCTTAGGCGCAGGCGGAACCGTGTTTTCTGTGTGATGTTCCATAAGGCTATTGCCGGTTAGGTAGTGGAACAATGCGAATGTCGTTATAGACATAGTTGCTCTTGCGCGATTGAATGGTGCGGAATCTCAGGGCAATGCAGCCGACATCGCCCACTTGCAGAGCGTATTCGTGCCAGATGTTTTCAGCGACTTGGGCGCGAATGAACTGCTCGCCGTCCTCGTCCTCCCAACCCAGCAGGATGCCTTTGTTGGCCCAGTCTTTTCCAGTTGTCGCAGATTTGCCTGTGAAGGTTTTCGACACGTTAATTACTTTTGCTTGGATAATCATACTTTTGCTCGTTTTAGAAAAATTGGTTTAACATTAGTTCATTTCTGATGATTGACGTCTTTCATCGCTGCAAAGGTAAGGCGATATTCACGTATGAAAAAATTTTCGACCTCCCCAATTTCTCCCACAGGGGAAAATGAGGGGAAAATGAGGGGGAAAAAACGCGTCTAACACTTCTAACACTTCTAACACGAAAAAAAAGAGACACGGCGAAACGCTCTCATTATTAATAAATAAACTAAATTTACTTATTCATTATATAATGAGCCAATCCCTCTTGTGTCTCAAAATCGCATGTTAGAAGTGTTAGAAGTGTTAGATTTGTTAGAAAAGTTTGATTTTCCATTTTCACCTTTCCGTTTTCACCTTTCAACTTTCAATTTTCAATCTTCACCTTTCAATTTTCAATTTTCCATCTTTCCATTCCCCCTTCCGTTTCCCCAACCCCTCTAAAACCCCTCTAATTTGCCCCAGAATCGCTTTTAAGTACCTCGGACGTTATTGTACTACCCCGGGAAAAGATGCGCTCTACGGGCCTTAAAACGCGAAATTAAAATTCTTTGAATTTTAAACCTTGAAAATTATCACACGGGAAGCAATGGCCTCTTACATCTAAAAGCACGAAAGAAACGAATGGCTCCGCCCGCGACAATTTATTATTCAACTTTAGCATGTAGGCTGGCATACCGTCTGTCGTATGATAATCAAACACAAAGACTCAAAGTCACAAAGTAATTTCCCTGCCGAAGAAGACACAAAAGACCCCCTCTAACTCCAAGACCCCCCGGCCCCCTTTAGGGGGAGGGAGAAAAGCCCTTCCCCATAGAGGGGGAAGGGTTGGGAAGAGGTAAGTATTAGGCGAATATGATTAGCATAATCATTTGCAAAAGTTGAATAATTTATATTATTAAGTATAGTATGGCTAATTATTATATACTCAACTTTAGCATTAGGATAATTACAGCAAATCAATATGTTCAATGAGTTATTTGCATCTTCGAATCAAGAAATCTGATTTACATGCAGGAAAATCGACCCTCAAGACAGAATGTCACTCTTGATGGCTTGTTGCAAAGACTGCATAGGAAACATAAGCGTAAAACCATTGGAACATGAGTAAGTGTCTGTATTGTTATCATGAGTTGGAAGAAGGTCAGGTGGATTTCCATCCCAGCTGTGCCCGTAAATTCTTCGGCAGCAACATAGCCCCCATCCTTCTACACGACCATTAAGTATTTGGTTCATATGAGCATACTCTGGGCCATAGCTGGAACGTATTACGCCGCGACCATTGTTACCAGCTTGATTCCTGTCTCCTACCTTCACAAAGACATTAGTTGTCCTTCCGAGTATTTGTCTGTTCCAGGTATATTCAAGTTCAACAGGATATGCTTTATCCCGTTCTGGCTGCTTGGGAACACGTAGTCTGAATTTTCCAAGCGGATAGAGT
>CACYQI010000089.1 GCA_902776455.1 uncultured Bacteroidales bacterium
TGCCACAGCCTCGTTGCTGCTCGTCCACGTCACGGCGGGATTGTCGGCATCGGCTGGCATAACGGTTGCCGTGAGACGCTTCGTTTCGTCGGGCTGAAGGGAAATATACGTCTCGCTCAGCGTGATGCTTGTCACAAGCAGCACGGGCTTTGTGCGTGTCAGCACATCAAAAGTGCTACTGCCAAGGGCGCTGAGAACCAGCATCTCGTCCGTCAACTTGTGAACCTTGAGGATGTTCATAGGCGCACCCGAAGCATTATAGATGATGATGGTGCCCTGATAGGGGAAGAACTGGTAGGTGCCGCCGGAGATGTAGTCAGTCGTACCGTCCTCGCGGAACGTCACCGACTCGCTCTTCGACTTGTACCAAGTGCCGACAATGCACTGGTTGACAGGCGTGAAGGGACCGAAGTCCACGTCCGTGCCGATACCGTCGTAGAAGACGATGCTGTCCGTGCGCAGGCTGAACTGCATGATGGTTCCGTCACTCTTATAAACGCGAAAGCCTTGCCCCCACGCCGTCTGCAAGCCTGCCACAAGAAGCAGCAGGGCTGCAAGGATGATTTTTGCTTTCATAGTAAATGGTTTAACGTTTATTGAATTCTATTTGGTGCAAAGTTACATGTTTCTGCTCTTTTTCACAAAGAATCCTACTTTTTTCTTGCCCTGAGGGTTAAAATATCAGATAGTAGAGCGTATATATATTATATAAGGTAGGTTATAATAAAAAAGAGAGGCACGATGTGTGTCTCTCTTCCTTGTTTGCTGAGTTTGGGGAATGCTTATCCCAAATACATGCGGAGCAGGCTGTTGCGGCTGCCGGCACGGAGCTTGCGGATGGCTTTCTCGCGGATTTGGCGGACTCGCTCGCGGGTGAGGCCGAAGGTCTCGCCTATCTCTTCGAGGGTCATCTCGGGCTGGTTGTTGATGCCGAAGCTGCGCTCGATGATTTGCTTCTCGCGTTCGTTGAGGACGCCCAGCGCACGGTCAATCTCTGTGGAGAGGCTTTCGCTGACCAGACCCTTGTCGGCCATGGGCGAATCGGGGTTCGTCATGACGTCGAGCAAGCTGTTCTCCTCGCCTTCCACGAATGGGGCATCGACGCTGACGTGGCGGCCGCTGGCACGCAGCGAGTCGTTGATCTTCTCGGGCAGCTCGTTGACCAGTTCTGCCAGCTCGTCGGCACTGGGCTTGCGCTCGTACTCCTGCTCGAACTTGGTCATGGCCTTCGTTATCTTGTTGACGGCGCTGACCTGGTTGAGGGGCAGGCGGACGATGCGGCTCTGCTCGGCGAGGGCTTGGAGGATGGTCTGGCGAATCCACCACACAGCATAGGAGATGAACTTGAAGCCGCGGGTCTCGTCGAACTTCTCGGCGGCCTTTATCAGTCCCACATTGCCCTCGTTGATGAGGTCGGGAAGGGAGAGTCCCTGGTTCTGATACTGCTTTGCCACGCTGACCACGAAGCGGAGGTTGGCGCGCACCAGCTTGTCGAGGGCACGACGGTCGCCCTTGCGTATCTTCTGCGAGAGCTCCACTTCTTCCTCGACGGGAAGCAGTGCCTCGCGGCCTATCTCCTGCAGATACTTGTCGAGCGATGCACTGTCGCGACTGGTTATGCTCTTTGTGATTTTTAGCTGTCTCATGTGATAAACCTTATATTATCCTTTGTTTTAGCCCGCAAATATAGGACTTTTTGATTATATATTCCATTTCGGAATGCTAAAAGATGTGAAAAAGACGCGAAAACGTACAATGTTTTTCAATTTTACCGTGTGCCGTGCTTCTTCTCCTGTCTTTTTTGCTTACCTTTGCCAAAGATATGACATAGGAAACAGAAAAAGGTTTAACCATAAATTCTACATTCATGAGCACAGCAACAATTATTGTATTAGCAGTCGTAGTGCTGCTTGTCATTTGGGTCATCGGCATCTATAACAACCTGGTGACTCTGCGCAACAACCGCGAGAACGCTTTCGCCAACATCGACGTGCAGCTGAAGCAGCGTCACGACCTCATTCCCCAGCTCGTGGCAACCGTGAAGGGCTATGCCCAGCACGAGAAGGAATTGCTGGAGAAAGTGACGGCTGCCCGCACCGCAGCCATGAGCGCGACGACCATCAACGACAAGATTGAGGCCGAGAACGCCTTGACGCATGCCATGCTGAACCTTCGGGCTGTGGCCGAAGCTTATCCCGACCTCAAAGCCAACCAGAACTTCATGCAGCTGCAGGGCGAGATAAGCGACATAGAGAACAAGCTGGCAGCCGTCCGCCGCTACTTCAACAGCGCGACGAAGGAGCTGAACAGCGGCGTGCAGCACTTCCCTGCCGTCCTCTTTGCAGGCATGTTCGGTTTCCATGCCGAGCCGCTCTTCGACTTAGGCGACATCGAGCGTGCCAACCTCGACAAGGCACCTGAGATTAAATTCTGAAGCACCCTCCAGCTCCCCTTTGGGGGACTGAATAAATATAAGGTGTTTTCTATTAATTAATAAATTCTCTTGAATTATCTTTGTTTGCTCTTGCTTCTTTTCGGCATCTTTGCCTCCAATCCCTTGAAACGTAGCTCGCTACGCTTCTCGAAAATAGCCTAAGAGCAATTCAAAGCTAATTTATAGAACCCACCATAATTGGTTAAATCGTAAATGCAATACGTCGGCATTCATACGCAGCAGGTGCGTAACAACATGAAGAGCATGCTGCTGCTTATCCTCTTTCCCTGCATCATTTTGGGCATCGTCTATCTCTTCATGGCATTCTTGAACATGCAGGAAGTGCCGGATGGCTATGGTGGTGCAACAATGGGCTTTGATGCCATGGCAACCAACGAAGCCTTCCTTATGACGTTGCCTTGGGTTGTGGGCATCGTGGGCATCTGGTTCCTGATATCCTATTTCTCAAACGCCAGCATGGTACGTCAGGCCACCGGAGCCCGTCCGCTGGAGCGCAGGGAGAACCCTCGCGTCTATAACATTGTGGAGAATCTGACGATGACCTGCGGCATGCCGATGCCCAAGATTAACGTCATCGACGACCCGCAGCTCAATGCCTTTGCCAGCGGCATCGACGAGAAGAGCTACACCGTGACGGTGACAACGGGCATCTGCGACCGCTTGAACGACGACGAGCTGGCTGGCGTCATAGGGCACGAACTGACCCACATCCGCAATCGCGACACGCGTCTGCTCATCGTGAGCATCATCTTCGTGGGCATCATGAGCACAGCCCTGAGCTTGGCAGTCCGCATGTTGTGGAACACTTTCATCTATGGCGGAGGCAACCGTCGCTCGAGTCGCGAAGGCAAGAACGGTGGCTCGGTCATTGCTGTCATTCTCGTCGCCATCGTCCTGGCTGCGATAGGTTACTTCTTCACCCTGCTGACTCGCTTTGCCATCAGCCGCAAACGCGAATACATGGCCGATGCTGGCGGCGCAGAACTTTGCGGCAACCCGCTGGCGCTGGCTTCTGCTCTGCGCAAGATAAGTGGCGACCCCGGGCTGGGCAATGTTGACCGCGACGACGTGGCTCAGCTCTTCATCGTGAAGCCCATCGCCTTCAAGAGCGAGTTCACCAACATGATGAGCAAGCTCTTCAGCACGCATCCGAGCATTGAGAGTCGCATTGCCTATCTGGAACAGTTCTGAAGATGGCAAAGTCTGCCCGAGTCACTTCCGGCTGTTGCTGTAGGCTATCATTTCGAGCACTTCGGAGACATAGACCGTCTCGCGTTGCCATTGCTTGGCCTTGTAGGTGAAGGCGTATTTCTCGCCGCTCTCCATGGTCAGCTCGATGGTGAGGGGAACGGGGCTTGAGAAGAGTCGGCGGTAGATGTCGTTGGGGCAGTCGATGTGGACACGCGTGTTGAAGCGTGAGCCTTCGCGTTCCTGGAAGAAGAGTTCGTACTGCTTCGTTGTGTAGCTTACGTCGCCTGCCATCAGGCTGATGCTGCTGACGCGCCCCATGGGGGAACGGAGCGTCATGTTGATGGTCACGGAGTCGCGGTATGAAATCAGCGTCATGTCGTACTGGAGCTTGTTTCCGGCCTTTGCCGGCAGCTTGCAGGGCATGAAGAAATACATTTTCCCTTCAGGAAGAATCCTTGCGTAGTAGCGCTCTTTGGCGAAAGCTGAAACGGAGCAGCACAGCAGGAGCAGGAGGATGAGCTTACGGGCTGTTGGGGTCACATATAATATGTTCATGTTTCGCATGTGTTGGAGATAAATGAAGATAAAAGAAGATAGCCGCTTTCAGCGGCGGGAGATAGAGGACGATACCCACAGGTAAATTGAAAGTTGAAAATTGAAAGTTGAAAGTTGAAAATTGAAAGTTGAAAGTTAGGTCGGCAAAACTGACGTCTTTTATCTTCCTCTATCTACTTCTAACTTCTTATATCTACATGGCAAGTGTTTCACTAAAAAAGTGTGGGATGCACCTGATTCAGGATGCATCCCACAAGGTTCAGTCCATCGCGAAAGGCTTATTCGCCATAAACCTTAGTTGTGGTCTTTGTGTAGATGAGATAGAGGATGTTGAACTCCTCTACGTCAACGTGCGAAATCTTCTTAATACCACCATTCTTGGCAGCAGCGTTGATTCCGTGGTCGCCGGAGAAGGGGAAGAGGCCGAGGATACGGGTCTCAGTTGCTGTACCGCACTTTGCACCAACGTTGTTAGATGTTGCTGTCAGGGGAGCGACGCTTGTGCAGCTTGCCATTGCGCATGCTACTGCTGCAAGTAAAAATAACTTTTTCATCGTTAATTCTATTGTGTCTCTGGTGTTTGTATTTGCAGTTCGCACGGCGAGACTTTCCCGTTCAAACTGCTTTCTTGTTTTAAGTTTTTTCTTTATTCGTTTGCAAATTTACACTATTTTTAACATTCTGACAAGCCAAAGCGGTTAAAAATTGTTAACAAGGCACATTTCATGGCAAAAAAGAGCAGGCTTCAAAGAAAAGGCATACGTTTTTCTTTGCCTCGAAGGGCAAAAGGCAGGGACGGAGTGCCGCTGGCATATTCTCTTGTCCGACACGAGAAGACCAGGGCAAATCAACATGACAGAATGAAAGCAATCTGCCCGTTTTGCTTTCTTCTTGATTTCGTGCAAGCCTCTCAGAATCGCTTCAAATCGTCTCGGCTATGCTTTTGTACCTTTTTTCGATTTGATGCGCTTAAATCGAATGCACACTGAGAACCAGCATGTTACAAAGAGCACAAAGAGACGCAAGACTTCGTTTTGCCAACTACAGATAGCAAAAAGGGGCGATTTTTCGTGCTTTTCGGCCTTTTTCGACGCAGATTTTCGCCTAACACTCCACAAAGAGTTTCCCGACACAACGTGGAGAATCGGCTTACACAACGTGGAGTATCTGCCAACATGGCACGCTGTGTTGCCCGATACCCCTTGCTTTGGCACCAGATTCGGCACGTTTTGCGGCACTTTACGGCACTTGGGGAATTGACATTAAGACAGGAATCCGGACAAATCCGTAGCAAAGTGACAACTTAACTTATTGCTTTTGCTGCTCGTCAGAACTGCCGTCCTTCACCATCGGCAACAAGCTTTTAATTATCGGAGGCATAGTATGACTGCTTCATCATTCGCCTTCTCTTTCGGGCACTAAGAGACGAAAAAGCGGATGATAGTCCATAAATCATCGGCCATTATTTTGTGCTTTGCATTCCTTTTCGTACCTTTGCACACCAAATAATGAATAGTAAATCGACAAATCGTAAATAAAGAAGATGAACTTTGTAGAAGAACTGAAATGGAGGGGCATGGTCCACCAGATGATGCCCGGCACAGAAGAATTGTTAGAGAAAGAACAAGTATCGGCCTACGTCGGCATCGACCCGACGGCAGACAGCCTGCACATCGGACACCTCTGCGGCGTGATGATGCTCAGGCACTTGCAACGCTGCGGCCACAAGCCCATCGCACTCGTCGGAGGAGCAACAGGCATGATAGGCGACCCAAGCGGCAAAAGCCAGGAGCGCAACCTGCTGAACGAGGAAACGCTCCGACACAACGTAGATTGCATCAAGAAGCAGCTGGCGCACTTCCTCGACTTCGAGAGCGACGCACCCAACCGCGCTGAGCTGGTCAACAACTACGACTGGATGAAGGACTTCACCTTCCTCGACTTCGCACGCGACATCGGCAAGTGCATCACCGTCAACTACATGATGGCGAAGGACAGCGTCAAGCGCCGCCTCAACGGAGAGTTTCAGGACGGCATGTCGTTCACCGAGTTCACCTACCAGCTCCTGCAAGGCTACGACTTCCTCCACCTCTACCAGACAAAGAACTGCAAGCTGCAGATGGGCGGCAGCGACCAGTGGGGCAACATCACCACCGGCACAGAGCTTATCCGCCGCAAGCTGGGTGGCGACAACGAAGCCTTCGCCCTCACCTGCCCGCTCATCACGAAGGCCGACGGCAAGAAGTTCGGCAAGACGGAGAAGGGCAACATCTGGCTCGACCGCAACCGCACCTCGCCCTACGCCTTCTACCAGTTCTGGCTCAACGTGGCCGACGAGGACGCAGAGCGCTACATCAAGATATTCACCTCGCTCGACAGGCCGACCATCGACGCCCTCATCGCAGAGCATCGCCAAGACCCGGGCCTTCGCGTCCTGCAGAAGCGGCTGGCCGAGGAACTAACCATCATGGTTCACAGCCGCGAGGACTACGAGGCAGCAGTAGAAGCCAGCGGCATCCTCTTCGGCAAGAGCACAAAGGAAAGCCTCGTGAAGCTCGACGAACAGACGCTTCTCGACGTCTTCAGCGGCGTGCCGCAGTTCGAGATAAGCCGCGACCTGCTCAAGGGCGAAGGCACCAAGGCTGTCGATCTCTTTGCCGAGCACACCCAATGCTTCCCCAGCAAGGGCGAGATGCGCAAGCTCACCCAGGGCGGCGGCGTCAGCCTCAACAAGGAGAAGCTCCAAAGCTTCGACCAGATGGTTACAGAAGCCGACCTCCTCGACGGCAAGTACCTCCTCGTGCAGCAAGGCAAGAAGAAGTACTTCCTCCTCATCGCGAAGTGACACCATGGAATAATAATTTATGCAGCATTACATGGCAATTACATGTTGAAATAAAGCTGTCCATCTGTCACGAACATAAAGGAAGCCGTCCTGCCATCGCAGCAGAGCGGCTTCCCTCTTTCTTCAGATTCTTCGATTTTTCGTTCTCCCCTACTCCAGCCCATGAATCGTTTCCTCGTTCTTGATTTCCTCGATGGCTTCGGACTGTGCCTTCTTACCGGGTACGAGGCGGAAGGAGGCGTCGTCGCGGAGGTTGCGGAAGTGCTTGCCGGGTGTCCAGCGGACGTTGACGGCCTTGATGTTGGCTGCGGTGAAGGCGTCG
>CACYQI010000090.1 GCA_902776455.1 uncultured Bacteroidales bacterium
CTTGAACGAGATGACCTTGCCGTCGATTTCCGTCTCGGGCTTGCCGTTGACGGCCACGCAAATCTCCTCGAGGAGCTGCTCGGTGAAGGACATCATCCAATTGTAGTCCTTGTAGCTGACGTACAGCTCCATGCAAGTGAACTCGGGGTTGTGGTTCTTGTCCATGCCCTCGTTGCGGAAGTTCTTGCCGATTTCGTAAACGCCCTCGAAGCCGCCCACGATGAGTCGCTTGAGGTAAAGTTCGGTGGCGATACGCATGTACATCGGGATGTTCAGGGCGTTGAAGTGCGTGATGAAGGGACGGGCCGAAGCACCTCCAGCGATGGCCTGAAGGGTTGGCGTCTCGACCTCGGTGTAGCCGTGACGGTCGAAGAAGGCACGCATGGTCTTGAGGATGGTGGCACGCTTCAGGAAGGTGTCCTTCACGCCCTCGTTGACAACGAGATCGACGTAACGCTGGCGGTAACGAAGCTCGGGGTCGTCGAAGGAGTCATAGACGTTACCATCGGCATCTGTCTTGACGATAGGCAGCGGCTTGAGGCTCTTGGAGAGTACTGTCAGCTCCTGCGCATGGACGCTAATCTCGCCCGTCTGCGTGCGGAACACATAGCCCTTGATGCCGATGAAGTCGCCCAGATCGAGGAGCTTCTTGAAGACGGTGTTGTAGAGGGTGGTGTCCTCGCCGTTTGCGAGAGCGTCACGAGTGATGTAAACTTGTATTCTTCCTTTCGAGTCCTGCAACTCTGCAAAGGCTGCCTTGCCCATGATGCGCTTCGACATGATGCGACCGGCTATGCAGACGTTGCGGCTGTTCTCGGGTGTCGCAGTCTCGCGGATGTCATTTCCTTCTTCGTCTTTGCCCACGATGGGCAGGTCAACGAAGTTTTCCTTTATCTCCGTGCTGAAAGCGTTTGTGGAGTACTCTGCAGCGGGATAAGGGTTGATGCCCAAGTCGCGCAACTGCTGCAAGTTATTTCTGCGGATAATCTCCTGTTCACTCAGTTCAAGTATGTTCAATGCGTTCATTTGCTACATTATAATTTACAATTTGCGCGACAAAGATACGAAATATAATTAAGAATTAAGAGTTAAGAGTTAAGAATTATTTGCTTATATACAAAAACCTGCCCGAAAGCTTTGCTTTTGAGCCTTTGAGGGCGTCGAACTGAGCTTTAAGCAGCAAGAACAAAGCTCCCGCGTCATCGCGACGCAGGAGCAGGGTGGTGCACCAATATATTAACTTCAAAAACCAATGTCTTAGGCGGAACTAAAACCAAATGTCTCTATTGCTGTACGATTTCGTAGTTCGTCACGTCACATTCCTTCATGATGCTCTTGATGCGGTCGATGTGCTTCTGCGGAGTGCCCTTGCAGACGTTGATACGGACGTGATGGTCTTTGCGGTTGACGACTTCGTTGAGGTGTCGCTGGATGTTCTCCCATTGACCAGTCCACGAGGTGTAGATGTAGTCGTGCCAGTCATAGCTCTCCTTGATGCCCTTGCTCTTCCAGATGGTGACAGGCTGGTAGGCTCCCTTGGGCACAGTGCCCGTCAGCAGGATGGTCAGTTCAGGGTTGACGTTGCCCTTTATGTCGGCAGGAATCTGTACGGGTGTAGTGATAAGGTTGATTGTCTTTGTGCTGACATCAAGTTCTACCTTCTTCACGATGGAGGCTGGTTTGTCGAGCAGTTCATGGATGTCGTGCTCTGTGCCGTCAATCTTTATCTTGACCTCGTTTGGACTCAAGAAGGGGGAATGTCGGACAAGATACTCTTCTCTATAGGAGGCCCCGAAGCTATTCACCACCCACGTGCCTCGCGGCCAGGTGACAAGAAAGACTTCCCCGTCCTTTGATATTCTGATGAGCTTCTCATTGGCAATTGCCAGACTGTCCGCTATTTCCTCAGCCGTCTTCCTTGATGAAATGGTATGGTAGGCGGCAAGTGCTATGCCCGAGAGCATGAGTATGACGATGAACGATGCGGCTATCTTATAGAGAATGCCGGAGGAGGAAGGCTTGTCTGCCCGGACATCCAGTCTGTTGTTCAGTCGCTGCCAGGCGGCTTCGGCATCGGCTTCTTCCGACGTGTTCTTTCTGCGATAGCCTTGCTTGGCAGCCACCATGAGTCGGTATGCCTCGCGGGTTTCGTCGTCACGATTGATGATGTCGCTGATTTCCTGCTCGGAGTAAGCCGACGGATTGTCGAGCATCTCCAGGAGTCGCTTGATGTTTTCCTCTGACGTTTTCATAGCTTTTGTCGTTTTTTTAGGTTAGACTCTGAATTGTTTCTGAATGCACGCTATGGACTGGCTGAGATACTTGAAGACGGTCTTGATGTTCATGTCGAGCCTGTCGGCAATGTCCTTCAGCTTGAGGTCTTGCTCGAAGCGCAGGCGGAAGATGCTGAGGTGCGGCTCGGTGAGATGAGTCTCTGCGTAGTCGCGAATGGCATCGAGCGTCTGCATCCGCTGCTCGTCGAGCTGCCAGTCGTCACTAAACTCGATGGGATAGAGCTTGCGGAACTGGTCGGCAAACGACATCTGCCTGATGCGGTTGATGCATTCGTGGCGTACCGCCGTGAGCAGGTATGCTCTCATCTTGTCCTGAGCAGGCAGGATGTCGCTCTGCCCGAGCCTCAGGAACACGTCCTGCACCGTGTCCTCGGCTTCCATGTCGTCGTACAGGAGCGTTCTGGCAAGGTGTAACATCTCGTTGTAGTGACGGAGGAAAAGCCCGTGAAGTATCGTCTTGTCAGTCATAGAATGTTGCTACGTTTTGCCTTCCGTTGGAAGTTGTTTCTATAATAAAGACAATCCAGAGCGACGTTTTTCTACGGAAACGACAACTTTTTTCTGTTATTATTCCTTTTTTATAATATAAAGACTTATCTCCCTTGCGCCAGCAGCTCGTAGGGAATGTTGTCGCAGAGCATGGAGCAAGCTTTCTGCTCGGGCGGGGTGTCGGCTTCTTCTTGCTCTGGTGAGGGCGAGGCTTCTGCTTTTGCCAGCATTGGCTCGTACTTGGTGACGACGCGGGTCTCGTAGATGGTGTCGCGGACGGTCTGCACTTGCATGATGGTGTCGTGCCGCACCTCGACAACTTGAGCCACAGGATTCTCAGTAGGTTGTGACTGAGGCATGTTAGCATGAAGGGCATAGCCTGCAAAGAAGCTGATGAGGCTTGCAGCAACCGCAATGGATTTACCATTTAACCATTTACTATTTACCATTTGTCGTCCTTGCCAAGGCTCAACACGCATTTGAGTTTCTACCTTCTGCCGTTGACGGCGGGCCGACGCGATGATTTGTTCGTTACTTATTTTCATTTCTTTTCAACTTTTAACCTTATAACCTTTTAACTTTTTTCTGATGATGTTCATTGTCTTGTGCAGGCGGGACTTTACTGTTCCTTCGGGAATGCCGACAATCTCTGCTTCCTCCTGATAATGCAGGGAGAAGATTTGATGCAAGGGCGGCGGCAATTCGGAGAGCACCCTTTCGAGGGCCTCATCAAGCTGAGCGGCATCCATTTCCACTTCTATTTGTTGGTCGGAGACGGGTTCGGCATCGAGGGAAGCCAGCAGCTCTGCTTCGTAGGCATTGCTGCGATAGTGGTTCTTGCAGATATTGTAGGCGATGGTGAAGAGCCAAGTGCCGACGTTGCTGCCCTCGCGATAGCGGCTTCTGGCTTCGTAGGCACGGAGGAAGACGTCGTGCGTGGCGTCAGCAGCCAGTTCCTCGTCTCCGCCAAGCTGCATGAAGAAGAAGCCCTTCAACCTACGGGCATAGCGACGATACAGCTCCTCGAAAGCTGCATCGCTGCCTGCTGCAGCCTGCGCCATCAACTGCTCATCGGTCTGGTGGCGCAGGGGTCTTAGTGGGAAGATACTCATTTCAGATACCCTTTCAGCTCATCAACAACATAATTGTTCTCTTTCTCCAGCGGTTCTATGATATCGGTAAAGATATCTCGCAGCCATTGATAGCGCTCCTTATTATGCTGCTTGTAGTAGGGCAGCTGGTCATGCAGCAGTCGTACATAGTCTATGGCATACGCTTCGGGAACATTTGCAAATCGCCGACGGTCTTCCTTTCGTTTAGGATGGAACGGCATACGAAGGTATTCCAGACGATATCGCTTCTCAATATTACGACGCTTCACAGACCTGTTGTCATAGGGACGGGTGGAATAGCGCATAGTCAGACCCTCGTTGTAAAAGCAGGCTTTCAATTCATCAGGCAACCCTTTCCCAATAATGAGCCCCCACATATTGTGAGCCGACAAATAGACGGGTCGCTTGCTATTATCGACGATATAGCGCAAGAATTTCAATAGTTGCTGTTCCTGTTCTGCCATATGCAACAATCCCCAAACCTCCTCGTTGAAAGGAATGCCTATCTTGCCAAATAGCCGCCTCACTTGCCAAGGATGCATGGCGGCATTCTCGTGGAAGACAATCTTGTCCTTATGAACACCCAGCACCTGCTGCAGAATAAGTTTACCTATGATGTCACCATCATGGACGCCAATATAAACACCACCTTCATCCATTCCCTGCAACTCGTTGAAATGGTACTGCAAGTCTTCCTCTGGGTACTGTCCGCTTTCGTAATAACGGGTCAGTATGTTCTTCAACCTAACAGAGTCACACTCTTCGATGAGGTATGGTATCCATGTTTCATAGTCATCAGCATAGGCATCATCCGGCAGACGGGCTATAGCAGAATCGGCATAGGCATCGTAGTGTGCAAACAAAGTCATTGCACCGTTTTCTCTATAGCGCTTCTCTTCAGCTTCCGGCAGATAGCTACCCTCATGGGCACAATAATAAAAGGTATAGGAGTCAGGGATAGCTTTTTCCATGCGTCCCACCACGTTCAGTTGCTTACGATATCGCTCGCAACCATCCCAATCTCTGGTCCTGTAGATCATGTCATGCACTTTGCCTTCCGAAGCATCAAAGAGATTGCGCCAAGCCATCTCATCCTTGGGATGCAGTTGCACGTAGGCATTCCAAAAATTGTAAAGGCTGTCTAACTTTAGGGTGTCAGCGAATGTAACTTCTAACCTATTCAAACGTTTCGTTACCTGTGCGCTGGCTCCTGTCATAAACAAGGCTGATGCCAATAGTGCAATAACTGTTCTTTTCATAATTGTTTACTTGTTTTTGGGTTTGTCATGACAGCATACACGCGAAACTGGAAATCGTTCATTCTTTTGGTCGTTTAGTCGTTTGGTCGTTTGGGGAAGTTACCGATGGACATAGGTTATTAAACCTAAACGACCAAACGACCAGTCTGCCAAACGACCAAACCTGCTGCAAAGGTAGCGGAAAAGAATCAAACAGCCAAACAATCTGTAGCTCTCTAAAAGACAATTCGCCTCATATAAAGAAAAAAGTTTTACCTTTAACCCTTAATCTCTAATCTTTTTCATATCTTTGCGGCAGCAACAGATAAAAGGAATGTACTATGACGGCTTTGGCACAGAGAATCAAGGAAACTCCGATGGCTCCGTATATGGGGCTGATACGCAGCATGACGGACGAACAGAAGCAGATTGTGATGATGTTCATCAATGAAACGATGGGGAAGCATGAGGAAGAAACCGCTACCCCGAAGTCTAATGCTGAGATTATCCACGAGAAGTGCAAGAACCAGAAAATATCGCCTCGCATGAAATGGTTGAGCCAGGGCATATTGCACGATGCTACTGAATGGAATAATCTCGAAGCATGGAACAGGCTGACTGACGAGCAGCGAAGGGATGCAGAACGTCTTAATCTGACTCCTGAAGATTTGGATGCCAGGACTTTCTCCATTTTAACAAGGTGAATGCGATGAAAAGAGTATTTCTCGACACTAACATCTTGCTCGACTTGGTACAACGACGCCAGCATCTTAATGAGGCAGCCACTATCCTCCAATATGCGTATGAAGGGAAAATTGAGGTAGCAGCCTCTACTCTCTCATTTGCCAACATTGCTTACATCCTACGCAAACTGCCTCAAGAGCTGTTCTATCAGTTAATGTCACGTCTGTCCGAGGACATACCGATGCTGCCTTTAACACCAACGGATATGAGGAATGCCATCGGTAATCCCGTCAAGGACTTCGAGGACATGCTGCAATACCAATGCGCCTTGGCTGCCGGTTGCGATGTGATAGTGACAAATAACAAGAAAGACTTTCACGAGTTCTGCCGTATCCCATTCCTTACGGCCGAGGAATTCCTGTTGCAATTTGACTACGAAGGATAACTCATCCTTGCTCTCATATTATTGCAATACATGACAGGATTTGACATTCTGAAAGCAGAAACACCATTTTTACTTACTTCTTGAATTTTGGCCGACGCGCGAGAATCGCTTGAAATTGCTTCGGTGGCACTTTTCTACCCTCGGGGCGAGAAATGCGCTTAAATCGAATTTGCGGTGAAAATCAATGAGTTACAAGGCGCTCTCTAATGGGTAAGAACGCCGAATTGCTAACCGTACTTTACAAAACGACGAGCTTATTCGCCATTTTCGACCTTTTTCGAGGGTGAATTTCTACAGCCGAGTTTTCCAACACAACGTGGAGAGTTGGCCAACTCAACGTGGAGTGTCGGCCGATGCTCCACGTTGAGAGAGCTGATTCGACGTGTTTTGCGCCCTTTTTCGACGTTTTCGGAATTGACACTTTGCTAACAGAAACACACGATTTGCTTGCTTTCTGGCATTCGTACATCTGCGATTTTTTATTGGTGTCCTATAGAAACAGACTGTGCGGGAAATGGTGGTGTGGGCTGTATTGAAGAGAGGGTTCTGACATTGCGACCGCGGCGTTTGCGTCACGTCGGCACAGCAAGCAGCAACATGGCAATTGCCTGCAGAAGTTGCTGTTCGAGTCTTGTCCTCTTAATGACTGTTGTTTGAAGTGGAGGAATGAATGAGAACTCAGCCTGGAAGGTCAGTTCAGAGCAATCCGTTCATTCTCAGCCAATGCTTCCCTCTTGGAGTGAGGCAAAAGAGCAGGAAGAGAATACAAGGCACAGCTATTACAAAGAATCCAATGTAAACACCCATAGTCAATTTCCTTTCCTTTTATTTGTTAATATTAATCCAGCTATTAAAGCAGAAATCGCGATGACAAACGATATGATAAAGAGAAGCAATCTGTCGTCAAGTTCCTTGAACGTTGACGTTATAATGACACCTGTCACTACATACTTGGAGATGTCTATCAGGTATCTTCCTAAATTCTCCTTCCAAGTGCCACTATCCTTCACCTGAGGTTCTATATTGTTATCTTCTGCTTCCTGCGGTTTTTTCGTTGGCGGCTTCTGTGGCTTTGCCTTTTCGCGTCTGACGGTCATGTCTGCATCGTTTGTAGCATTTCTGTGTGCAAAGATACAACAAAAAGTGAAAAGAGAAAAGCGAAAAGTGAAAAATTTCTGTTTATTACACTTGATTACACACAACCTTGTTAGTGTTTGCTTTTGACAAGAGTTTATTCGCACGAAAAACATCTGAGCCAATACAATAAAACAAAGCCGACGGACGTTATAAAAGAAAACGAAACGATGAAACATCTCTTTGCTTTCCTTTCCGCTCTGCTGCTTCTGTCTGCCTGCTCGAAAGGTAACGACGGCGACGATGCCATTGTTGACCCCGACCTGCATCCCATCGCTCTGAATACCGGGCAGTTCCTCTCGATGGACGGCGGCCACACACATCTCGCCTACACCTACGACGCAGAAGGCAGAGTGGTTCGGGCCGAACGCTTCGACACGACATGGTACCTCGTGAAGTGGTTGGCCGAGTACAATTATGCAAACGACCGCATCTACATCAAGTATCAGGAATTCGCGGAAATGCCAAACGGCGAACACGACCCGAACTACAGCCGTGACTTCTGCCATTACGACACCCTCTTCCTCGTGGGTGGAAGAGTAGATAGTCTG
>CACYQI010000091.1 GCA_902776455.1 uncultured Bacteroidales bacterium
GATGAAACGGACCATCAATACATGAGAGAGCGATTGCCCAATGTCTATCAAGTCTTTGGGCATACCCAACAGGAATCGGAACCTGTCATCACAGAACAATATGCTTGCTTGGATTGTCGCAGAGCTTTCCTGCTAACAAGCAAGGGCAATATCATAGAAGCATGAAGCTATAGGCTTGTTCCTACAAAAGAAATATACTGAAGAATATCATTACTCGCGCAAAAATCTTTGCGCGAGTTTTTGAATTTTTGAAGCAACTGTTTAAGTCTCAATACAAGAGGCCAAAGTATAAAAAACACCTTATCAAGAAAAATATTTCAATATAATAGCTTATTATTAAACTATTATTTGTATCTTTGCAGCACAAAAGTTTATTATAGAGCTATTATGGATGATATATACATGCTTGCAGACGCCATTATCCTTAACAGGATAGGCAGTCACTTGAAAGCTGTCCGGCTGAGACAGAATATCACCCAGCAGAGTCTTGCAGATGCAGCTGGGGTGTCTCTTTCTTCTTTGAAGAAAATTGAGAAGGGGGAAATAGGCTCGTTTGATTCTCTATTAAGAGTACTACGCACTTTAGGAAAACTTGACGTGCTTCAGCCTTTGGTGGATGAAGAGCAGCTGAGCCCGAGCGAATACTCTGAACTCGTGCATTCAATCAAGGCAAAACACCAACGAAAACGAGCATCCAGGCAATTCAACCCAAGATAGTATCAATCTATTGTGTTCCATCGTCTATGATAGATGCTATTATTCCCAATATGATTCTCGGCTGATAAAAGATTTGTTATGGCCTAAAATGAGCATGATGCCCAGCTGTGCCTTGTTCAATCCAATGACCCGTTCCATATTATAGCTTATAATTTATTTCTGAAATACTCTTTCTGCTTATCTGTTTCCCGTGCGCAAAATTGCAATTTTTCTTTAATATCTCGTCCAATTTCCCCGTAAAAGAAGCAAAAAGCGGGCGAAAGTACGAATAATTCTTTATGCGTTGCTGGCAAGTTAAAGAAAAAGCTTACCTTTGTGCTCCGTATTCCACAAGACATCCAACAACAGCATCATGACAAACGACAAAAACACCGAAGCCACAGGCAAAGAACCTAATAGAAAAAAGGCTGCACAAAAACGCAAGAAGCCGCAGAAGAAGGTTTCATACTACGTGAAGCCAGAGGGGATGACGCTGGAAGAGTGGCAGATTGCCCTGCGCCGTCAAGTGGCTCGCGAAGAGAAGTTTGAGTGCCGCCCAGTAAATGATGTGCAGCTGCCGGGAGAATACCTTGTCAGGAATGCACAAAAGCAGCAGGTGTATAAGGTCGTCTATCGTGGCGCACGCAGTCCGTGGAACTACTGCTCCTGCATGGACTTCAAGACTTCCGGGTTGGGAACATGCAAGCATATTGAGGCTCTGAAGATGTGGTTGGGCGGACAGAAGCACTATCGTGTCCATCGTGAGCTGCCGCCTTACACGTCTGTCTATCTGTCCTATACAGGCGGAAGGCAGGTTCGCATACGCATCGGCGTGGAACATCGTGAGGAGTACGAGGCTTTGGCACGCCGGTATTTCGACAACGACGGCATCCTCAACGAGCAGGGAATGGCTCACTACGACCGTCTGCTGATGGAGGGACGACATATCTCCGACTCGTTCCGCTTCTATGACGATGCCGTTGACTTCATCGTCCAGCAGCGTGAGCGCGAGTTTCGCGAACAGCTCTTGCGCAATTATTCCGACCATGACCTTGACCAACTGCTGTCCGTCACGCTCTATCCCTACCAGCATGAGGGCGTGCGCTTTGCCTTCAAGACGGGCAAGAGCATTATTGCCGACGAGATGGGTCTGGGCAAGACTATTCAGGCCATCGCCACCGCAGAGCTGTTGCGCAAGGAGCGCCTCATCAGCTCCGCGCTAATCGTCTGTCCAACATCGCTGAAATACCAATGGAAACGCGAGATCGAACGCTTCGCACATCAGGAGGCACACGTCATCGAGGGCGGACACTTGCAACGCAAATTGCAATATGCCAAGGACGTACCGTACAAGATTGTGTCCTACCACAGCATGTTGAACGACATCAAGATATTGGGCTCTTTGGACACAGAACTGCTCATCATGGACGAGGTGCAGCGCCTGAAGAACTGGAACACGCAGATTGCCATGGCAGCACGCCGCATCCGTTCTGACTATGCTGTCATACTCTCAGGCACTCCGTTGGAGAACCGCCTGGAAGAGCTGTATTCTGTGATGGAACTGGCTGACCAGTGGTGTCTGGCTCCTTATTATCTTTTCAAGCACGAGTGCATAGAATGTGACGCAACGGGCAAGGTCATCGGCTACAACAACCTGAACCGCGTGGGCGAGCTGATTCGCCGACGCCTCATCCGCCGCACCAAGAAGGGTGTGGCCCTGCAGATGCCGCCGCGCCAGGACAAGAACCTCATCGTTCCGATGACGAAGGAACAGATGGGCATCCATGATGAATACCGCTTCCAGGTGTCACTCATCGTAGAGAAGTGGCAGCGGATGCACTTCCTCTCCGAGACCGACCGTCTGCGCCTGCTGAAGCTCTTGGCACAGATGCGCATGGTCTGCGACAGCACCTACATCCTCGATCAAAAGTCGCGCCACGACACCAAGGTTGAGGAGACTATGAACATCCTCGACAGCCTGTTCAGCCAAGGCGATGACGAGAAGGTGGTCATCTTCAGCCAGTGGGAACGCATGACGCGCCTCATCGCTGCGGAGTTGGAGACACGCAACATCGGCTATGCCAACCTGCATGGCGCCATTCCCTCGCGCCAGCGGGCAGACCTCATCCGCGACTTCTGCGACCAGCCCGAATGCCGCGTCTTCCTCTCCACCGACGCCGGCAGCACAGGACTGAACCTGCAGGTGGCCGCGACCATCATCAACCTCGACCTCCCCTGGAACCCCGCAGTACTCGAACAGCGCATCGCCCGCATCTACCGCCTCGGACAGCAGCGAAGTGTGCAGGTCATAAACCTTGTTTCAGCCAAGACCATCGAGGAGGACATGATAGGCAAGCTGCGGTTCAAGGCCGCCATGTTCGAGGGCGTGCTGGACGGCGGTGACGACCGCGTCTTTGTCGGCGACCAGTCGAAGTTCCGCCAGATGATGGACACCCTCAGCGGGGTCATCAACGAGCAGGAAGCACAGCCGGCATCGACCCAGGAAACCATAACCGAAGACGATCAGGAGGCGCAGGTCACTCCACAGCCTATGCCAGAAGACCCCGTTATGAGCGACGACGCCGACAATGCCCTTTCGCCCAACGATGATACAAACATCCCAAACGACATGCGCGAAACAGAAGAGCAGGTAGGCGCTATCGCGTCCGACGAGTCCACCTATAGCGATACGCCACCCGCAGAAGAAAGTTCCACATCTGGAATCCGTCCTGCCACCTCCCCGCAGGAACTCGTCTCGCAAGGTGTTTCCTTCCTTTCTGGTCTTGCACAAACCCTACAGTCGCCAGAAGCCACACAGCAACTTGTCAATTCCATTGTCAAGACCGATGAGCAGACAGGAACTTCCACTCTCAGCATCCCTGTTCCCAACAAAGAGACCGTCGCCACCCTTCTCAATCTTGTAGGCAAGCTGTTCAGCGGGAAATGACAAGAGGATTTGGTAAAGATTGTCTTTAACGAGTTCTATGAGGTCAAAATACATCAGTCGGCCATTTAGAGGCCGGTCGGACTTCAAGCTTTGAAACTCGCGTTCCTGATTCTCAGTACTGAAAGATGTAGTTGAAACCGTTGCGTTCGTAGAAAGCAAGAAGGAGCCGACGCTGCAAAGCGTACAAAAAAAAATCGGGAAAGCTTGTCACTTTCCCGAAAAAAAATCAATAGGCCTGCTCGTGTACGCCTTTGACAGCTCGGCCGCTGGGGTCGTTCATGTTCTTGAATGCGGCATCCCATTCGAGAGCGATGGCTGTGGAGCACGCCACACTTGCCTCTTGGTTTACACTTCGTGCTGCAGACTCGCTGGGGAAATGCTCGGCGAAGATGCTGCGATAGTAGTACTCCTCTTTGCTCAGCGGCGGATTGATGGGGAAACGCTCCGCAGCATGTGCCATCTGTTCGTCGCTCACGGCTTCGGAGGTAATCTTCTTCAATGTGTCAATCCATGAATAGCCAACGCCATCGCTGAATTGTTCCTTCTGTTTGGCCGCTGCTTCTTCGGGCGTAGCCAAATGGTCATTGGTCAATGGTGAATGGTCAATGGAACACATCTTTGCTTCAGGATTTGTCCGCATCGCCACGTCAAGGAATTCCTTATCGAGGAAAGGCACACGCCCCTCTACGCCCCATGCCGAGAGGCTCTTGTTGGCACGGAGGCAATCATAGTAGTGGAGCTTGCTAAGCTTGCGGACTGTCTCCTCGTGGAAGGCTTTCGCGTTGGGTGCTTTGTGGAAATAAAGGTAGCCACCGAACACTTCGTCTGCTCCTTCGCCGCTGAGCACCATCTTAATGCCCATCGACTTGATGACGCGGGCAAGCAGGTACATCGGGGTGGAAGCGCGGACGGTCGTCACGTCGTATGTCTCGATGAAATAGATGACATCGCGGATGGCATCAAGCCCTTCCTGTATGGTGTAGTTGATTTCGTGATGCACGGTTCCGATGTGGTCAGCCACCAACTTCGCCTTTGCCAAGTCGGGAGCGCCCTTCAAGCCTACCGCGAAGGAATGCAGACGAGGCCAATAGGCTCGTGTCTGCGAATTGTCCTCGATACGATGCTCGCTGAACTTCTCGGCAATAGCAGAGATGACAGAAGAGTCAAGCCCGCCGCTAAGCAACACACCGTAGGGAACGTCGGACATCAACTGACGCTTCACGGCTGCCGTCAAAGCATCGCGGATTTCCGATACTGAAGCAAGATTGTCCTTTACTGCATCATAGTTGAACCAATCACGATAATAGTAACGCTTTAATGAAGAATGAAGAATGAAGAGTGAAGAATTTGCTGCCGCCGTCGCATCCTTATCTGAATCTGTTGGCAGTCCGGTAGAAAATTCTTCATTCTTCATTCTTAATTCTTCACTCCAAAGGTAGTGTCCTGGCAGGAAAGGCTCATATCGCTCACATTGGCCTTCGAGTGCCTTTAGCTCGGAAGCGACATAGATTGTGCCGTCGCTGTCATAACCTATATATAATGGTATCACGCCGATGGGGTCGCGAGCTATCAGGAAAGCGTCCTTCTCCTCGTCGTAAAGGGCGAAGGCGAAGATGCCGTTGATGTCCTCCAGGAAATTGATGCCCTTGTCGCGATAGAGCGCAAGGATGACTTCGCAGTCGCTGCCTGTCTGGAACTCATAACGGCCAGCATAGCGGCGGCGTATCTCCTGATGATTGTAAATCTCGCCATTGACGGCCAACACTTGTTTCCTGTCGGGCGAGAACAAGGGCTGTCCGCCGCTTTCAGGGTCAACGATGGAGAGCCGTTCGTGAGCAAGGATGGCCGAGCCGCCACAATATATGCCACTCCAGTCTGGGCCGCGATGACGAATCTTCTGACTCATGCGCAGGGCCTTATCGCGCAGTTCGTGCGTCTGCTGCTTAATGTTGAAGATTGATACTATTCCACACATAATACAATTTACTATTTAATGGATTATAAGCCCCCTCCCCGCTCCCCCTTTGGGGGAGTGCTTTTAAGCGGCGAGGCTGCGGGGTTGAGGCACTCCCCCAAAGGGGGAGCGGGGAGGGGGCTGTTCTTTTTATTCTACTGTTACACTTTTTGCGAGGTTCCTCGGGCGGTCAACATCTTTGCCTTTGCAAACGGCGATGTGGTAGGCGAGCAGTTGCAGAGGGATGCTGGCGATGAGGGGCTGGAAGCATTCGGGCGTGTCGGGCAGGGTGATGACGTGGTCGGCAAACTTCTGAATCTGCGTGTCGCCTTCGGTGACGAGTGCTGTGACACGTCCGCCACGCGCCCGCACCTCCTGGATGTTCGAGATGACTTTCTCGTAGAGGCGGTCGCGAGTGGCGATAACGAAGACGGGCATCTCGCTGTCGATGAGGGCGATGGGGCCGTGCTTCATCTCCGCAGCAGGATAGCCTTCAGCATGAATGTAGGAGATCTCCTTCAGCTTCAAGGCACCTTCAAGGGCCAGGGGATAGTTGTATCCGCGTCCCAGATAGAGGCAGTTCTTGGCGTAGGTGAAGATGGGAGCAAGGTGCTCAATCTGCTCGTTGGTCTTGAGGGCTTGCTCCATCTTGTCGGGTATCTGTGTGAGTTCCTTCACCATCTGCTTGTACAAGTCTTCGGAGATGGTCTTCCGCTCGGCAGCCAAGCATAGTGCCAGCATCGAGAGGACCGTCACCTGACCCGTGAAGGCTTTTGTGGAAGCGACGCCGATTTCAGGACCAACGTGGATGTAGGTTCCCGTGTTAGTGGCTCTTGGAATGCTCGAACCGATGGCGTTGCAGATGCCGAAGATGAAGGCGCCCTGCTCCTTAGCCAGTTGGATGGCCGCCAGCGTGTCGGCGGTCTCGCCGCTCTGCGAGATGGCAATCACCACATCGTCCTTCGTAACCACAGGGTTGCGATAGCGGAACTCCGAGGCGTACTCCACTTCGCAGGGGATGCGGCACAGACTCTCGAAGAGTTGCCCCGCGATGAGACCCGCATGCCACGACGTGCCGCAAGCCACTATGACGATGCGCTTTGCGCCAAGCAGTTGCTGTCGATAGTCAATCATGGCAGACAGCGTCACATGGTTGCCCTCGACGTTGATGCGGCCTCGCATACAGTTCATCAGGCACTCCGGCTGCTCGAAGATTTCCTTCAGCATGAAGTGCTCGTAGCCGCCTTTCTCTATCTGGCCGAGGTCGATATCAACCGTCTTCACCTTCAGTTCCTGCTCCTTGCCAAGAATGCTTATCACTTTCAATCCTTCGTCCAGACGAATAACGGCGATGTTGCCGTCCTCCAGATAGACTACTTTGTCCGTGTAGTCGATGATGGGACTGGCATCAGAGCCTAAGAAGAACTCGTCCTTGCCGATGCCTACCACCAGCGGACTCTGCTTGCGAGCTGCAATAATCTGCCGAGGGTCGCGCTTGTCGATGATAGCAATAGCGTAGGCTCCAATCACTTGATGGAGTGCCACCTGCACGGCTTCGACGAGCGGCAGGTTCTTCTTTACCATGATGTACTCCACGAGTTGCACGAGCACCTCGGTATCGGTGTCGCTCTTGAACTCCACGCCTTTCGCCTGAAGCTGCGTCTTGATGTCGGCATAGGGTTGTCAACCTTTCCTTTTGCTTTATACACGTTGAGGTCGCCGCTGTCGCTAATCATCGCCACACCCGCGCTGTCGTATCCACGATACTCTAAGCGCTTCAGACCTTTAATCAAAATGGGATAGGCTTTCTTTGAGCCTATGTAACCTACAATTCCACACATGATGATATTTACTATTTGACGATTTACAATTTAATAGCCCCCTCCCCGCTCCCCCTTTGGGGGAGTGCTCTGTTGCCGCCTAATCTTCCGTGTTCAGCGGGATTGAGGCACTCCCCCAAAGGGGGAGCGGGGAGGGGGCTGTTGGTGTTTTCTCTATATTTCACAAATGCTTGGTTCACGAGGCGGTTGCCGCCAGGCGTGGGATAACGTCCTGTGAAGTACCAGTCGCCTTGATGGTTGGGGCAGGCTGCGTGCAGGCCTTCGATGGTCTGGAAGACGAACTCGACGGGGGCTTGCATCCCTGCGGGACGAAGCATCTCGGCCATCTTTCTGTTGATGTCTTCTATGCTGAAAGGCTTGTAGATGGCGCTAACACAATTGGTCTGCTCTGCTGTAGGCTTGCGGAGTTCTGCAAGACAAGCCTCGTATGTGTCTGTGATTAGCTGCCACATGCCACGCTCTTCAATGAGGGCGATGGTGGCACGAAAAGCGCAGAACTCCTCCAGACGCGCCATATCGATGCCATAGTAGTCGGGGTAGCGAATCTGCGGCGAACTGCTGACCATCACAATCTTCTTGGGATGCAAGCGGTCGAGTATCTTGAAGATGCTTTCCTTCAACGTGGTGCCTCGAACAATGGAATCGTCGATGATAACGAGGTTGTCTTCATAGGGCCGCAGGGAACCGTATGTGATGTCATAGACGTGCGAGGCGAGGTCGTTGCGGGAGCCTGCTTCCGTGATGAAGGTGCGGAGCTTGATGTCCTTCCATGCAACCTTCTCGCTGCGCACGTGAAGTCCTTGACTTCGCAGGCCTTCCATCATGCCGTAGAAGGCTACTTCTGCTGTGTTGGGAATGAAGGAGAAGACGGTGTGCTCGGTATCTCCGTCGATAGCTTTGAGGATGGGTGTCGTGAGCTGCTGGCCAAGTTGCTTGCGTTCGTGGTAAATATCGCGGTCGGAACCTCGGCTGAAGTAGATGCGCTCGAAGGAACAACGGCTTTGTTGCTTTGCCTCCAAGATGGTTTCCACAGCGGAGCTGCCGTCCTTGTGCATGATGAGTGCCTTGCCTGCCGGCAACTCCTGAACCTCTTCGCAAGCGAGGTCGAAGGTTGTTTGCAATACAGCGCGCTCGCTGGCAACGGCAATCACCTCGTCGTCCTGATGCCAAAAGGCCGGACGGATGCCCCAAGGGTCGCGCATGGCAAACATCTCGCCGCTGCCCGTCATGCCGCACATCACGTAGCCGCCGTCGTAGTCCGTCATCGTGGTACGTAGCACATTGGCCATCTGCACGTTGTCTTCTATGTAATGAGTAATGTCTGTACCTTCCAGTCCTTTCTGCTTGGCCTCGACGAACAGGCGTTCTACTTCCCTGTCCAGCCGATGCCCCATCAGTTCGAGCGTAATGTATGAGTCGCTATAGATGCGAGGGGACTGTCCTTGCTTTACAATCTTCTCGAATATCTCTTCGATGTTCGTCATGTTGAAGTTGCCGCAAAGACAGAGGTTCTTGGCTCGCCAGTTGTTGCGACGCAGGAAGGGATGCACATACTGAAGGCCGCTCTTGCCAGTTGTGGAGTATCGCAGGTGCCCCATGAAGAGTGAAGCCCCCTCCCAACCTCCCCCTTGGGGGAGGCGTTCGAAGATTTCAGTTATTGCGTCCTTGCCTAAAGCCTTCTCGCGAAACATGTACTCCGTGCCAACAGGAGCATCCATGTTGACACAGGCGATGCCAGCACCTTCCTGACCGCGATTATGCTGTTTCTCCATCATCAGATAGAGTTTGCCGAGGGCGTAGGACTGCGTGCCGTACTTCTGCTCGTAGTAGCTTATGGGCTTCAAGAGCCTCACCAAAGCTACACCACATTCATGCTTCAACTCTTCCACCATCTTAATTTACCATTTAACGATTTACTATTTACAATTTATTTCCGATGGTGTTATTTACCAGTTTATGCAGGCTTTTATGAACGACATGAACAAAGGATGCGGATGCAGGACCGTAGATGAGTATTCGGGATGGAACTGCGTGCCGATGTACCACTTCAGAGACGGCACCTCGACTATCTCGACAAGGTTTGTGTCAGGATTGATGCCAACGCACTTCATGCCTGCAGCTTCATACTCTTTCTGATAGCTACTGTTGAACTCATAACGGTGGCGATGGCGTTCTTTGATAAGAAGACCCTCTCCCCGCTCCCCCTCTAGGGGGAGGGCTTTTTTCTCCCCTCCATAGAGGGAGGGGAAGGGGGTGGGTCTGTATGCCTCGAAGGTTCGACTTCCTTCTTTCAGCTCGCACTCGTAAGCACCCAATCGCATCGTTCCGCCCATTTGCGTGATAGATTTCTGTTCTTCCATCATGTCGATGACAAAGTGAAGCCCCTTCCCGGCCTCCCCCGAGGGGGAGGAGATGAATTCGCTGCTTGTGGCATCCTTATAGCCCAGCACATTTCGCGCGAACTCTATGACCATCATCTGCATGCCGAGGCAGATGCCGAAGGTCGGTATGTCGTGGGTACGAGTATATTCTGCCGCGATAATCTTGCCTTCGATGCCTCTCTGGCCAAAGCCTGGGCAGATGACGATACCGCTCATCCCTTCTAACTGAGCGGCGATATTCTCTCTTGTTACCTCTTCGCTGTTGATGAAGTGCAGTTTTGCCTTGCGACCATTATAGATGGCGGCAAGGCAGAGGCTTTCGCGAATGCTCTTGTAGGCATCTTGAAGGGCGTATTTGCCGACCAACCCGATGTGAATCTCCTTATTGGCATTACGCCAACTGTCCAGGAAGTCGTGCCAAGGCTTCATGGCAGGCGTCTCTCCAACGGGTATTCCTATCTTGCGCAAGATGGCTGCATCAAGCCCTTGCCGCTGCATGTTGACAGGTACTTCGTAGATGCTGGGCATGTCTTCGCTCTGCACCACGCACTCCAGACTGACGTTGCAGAACGAAGCCACCTTCATGCGTAAAGCGTCGTCGAGGTGGCGTTCGGTGCGTAGCACAAGGATGTCGGGCTGGATGCCCATGCTTTGCAACTCTTTGACGGAATGTTGGGTGGGCTTCGTCTTCAGTTCGTCGGCTGCTTTCAGATAGGGAACATACGTGAGATGTACGCAGACGGCATCGCGTCCCAACTGCCACCTGAGCTGGCGAATGGCTTCCATGAACGGCGCACTCTCTATGTCGCCAATGGTGCCGCCGACCTCTGTGATGACGAAGTCGAAAGACCCCTCTCCATCTCCCCCGAGGGGGAGAGCTTGACCCCCTCTAAATCTCCCCGAGGGGAGACTTGCTGCCGCGAAAGACTCTTCCCCTCGGGGGAGATGGAGAGGGGTCTTGCCTCCCCTCGGGGAGGTGGAGGTTTGGAGGGGGTCGGAGGGTTTTCTCAGCATGCGTCGCTTTATCTCGTCCGTGATGTGCGGAACGACTTGAATCGTCTTGCCGAGATAGTCGCCACGGCGTTCCTTGTCGATGACTGCCTGATAGATGCGGCCCGTCGTTATGCTATTGTGACGAGTGGTTTGGATGTCCGTAAAGCGCTCATAATGACCGAGGTCGAGGTCTGTCTCCATACCGTCTGCCGTCACGTAGCACTCGCCGTGTTCGTAAGGATTGAGTGTACCCGGGTCTATGTTGATGTAGGGGTCGAACTTCTGGATGGTGACTTTGTAGCCACGAGCCTGCAGCAACTTGCCGATACTCGCGGAGATGATGCCTTTGCCTAATGACGAAACGACACCACCGGTGACGAAGATATACTTTGTGTCCATACAGCTCGTGTTTTTGTTGTCACTTTTACTAAATTCGACGCAAAGTTACGACAATTTGTTAACAATACAAAAAGAAATGAAACAAAATGTAACGAAAATCACAAATTAATTGACTAAAATCAATTATTGCAGGCTGAGGAATAAGCACCGAAGGTGCGAGAGACCACAGACGGGGGTGTAAACCCCCGGAACAAGTACATCAACAGAACTAAGCCCTGAAAGGGCGATAGAATATCTAACGCGTTTAATAACCACTCGCTTCAGCCTCTGTCGCCCCTATCGGGGCTTTTGTTTTGTTGACGCTCCTGTATCGGGGGTTACACCCCCGTCTGTGTTCTTTCGCGCCCTCGGCGCTTTTTAAGCAGGAATAATTATTGACAAAAAAGAAAGCAGTCACGCTGGTCTGCTTTCTTTTTGCTGTTTTTGCACACTACGAAAAGTGGAGCAAAAAGGCCTCCTGCACGTTGAATTTGACAACGCGGCAGGGAGCATTCGCCAACACTCCACGTTGTGTTGGCCAACTCTCCACGTTATGTTGGCCAACTCTCCACGTTATGTTGGCAAATTCTCCACGCTTCGTTCACCGAAAACCCACGCCAAAAAGTGTGCAAAAACGAGTAAAAATCCCCGATTTTGCAAGGTGCAGGTATCAATTCTTAATTCTTCTTTCTTAATTATTAATTATAACCCGTTGTGTCTCAGCATGCATTCGATTTAAGCGCTTTTCGTCGAAAAAACGACCAAAACCTTGTCCGAGACCATTTTCGTCGAAATTTGGCGGCTTGCAGAAAATGGAGGTGTAAGCAAAGCAACGTTTTTACTTACATTTTGTCAGACGCAACCTTTCAAGTCAGAGTAGGATTATCCGATGGCCGAGCCAGCAAGGAATCAAACACAAAGACACAAAGCAACAACCCATGGTGTAAAGACACAAAAGACCCCCTCTAACTCCCCCTATAGGGGGAGAAAAGGAGGGTGTGTCAAAATACAATTAATATAATATAAACAACGGATTTGACGGATTTGACGGATTTAAGCCACGCTGATAATCAGCATTTAAGATAATCCGTTGAATCAGTGTAATCCGTTGTTGTTAATTATGACACGCCCTCTTGGGAAGAGGGTCTGTTCAGTGGCGTAGCTCTCCGTGTCTTCGTGTCTTTGTGTTTGATTGTCTAATCCAGGACATCGGGATTATTCGCCGGTATTCAGGGAAAAGGCAATTCCGAAGACGAAATAGAACTTGCCCGAACAGGGATTGGAGGTCAGGCCGGCATAGACGGGCAGGTGGTATTTCTGCTTGATGAGGAAGTTCTTCGTGGCTCGGAGCGAAACGTTGGTGCAGGCAAAGTCGTTGGTGCCGTAGCTCGTCGTACGCCAAGGCACAATGCCAACAGTCCCCATCCAGTCGAGTTTCGCCAGACGGAAAGGTGCCGACAGCTCGAAGTAGCTGCTGTAGGCTCGCTTGTCGCTACCGTTCAGACCGTCGTTGCCAGCAAAATTCGTGTACCATGTAGCAGAGAGGAAGCCGAAGTCGTAGCCTACGAAGCCTTCCCAGATATGCGTCGTCTTGTGTGCATGATACTGGAAATAAGCGCCTTCGGAGAACCAGTAGTCGGTCACACCCACGCTGAATCCTTTGTGTTCGTACTTGAGAGTCAGGTCCAGCTCCTTGGTGTCGGAACTGTTGCTGATGCCTATGCTGCCCCATGCAGAGAGGCTGATGCCCTTGTAGCCAACGCCAAGCGTGGGCTGCAGGCTGAAGTCGCCGAGGTTCTGTCCGCGCCAGATGTACTGGCTGACGAGGTCGGCACCGATGGTTGCTTCTATTTTGTCTTTTGCGCTCGTCGTGGCCATACCGACCAAAGATAGAGCTATAATGAATAATCGTTTCATGTGGAAGTGAATTATGAATTGTGAATTATGAATTATGAATTGTAACAGAGTTCCCCATGCTCGTAAACGTCCAGCCCTTCGTCCTCAATACGGGCAGGCACCCGAAGACCGTGAAGCTTCTTGATGCCAAAGAAGAGAAGGAAGCCGCAGGCAGCAGCCCAGAGGCCGATGACAAGGATGCCGAAGCATTCAGCCCCGAAGAAACCCCAGCCGTGACCATAGAGCGCGCCGTTGCTCGTAGAGAGAAGGCCGGTCATCAACGTGCCGAGGATGCCACAGACACCATGAACGGAGCTGGCACCTACAGGGTCGTCGATGTGCAACACATGGTCGATGAACTCGATGGAAAAGACCAGAACCGTTCCGCAGACAAGGCCTATGACGACGGCCCCTACGGGCGAGACGAGGTCGCAACCT
>CACYQI010000092.1 GCA_902776455.1 uncultured Bacteroidales bacterium
ACCGGGGGCTTGCGCCCCCGTCTGTGGTCTCTCGTCCCTTGACTTCGTCGACCTTTGGTTCGGGACTTTAGAGTAAGCCCCCATGAGCTGCTTTTCGTCCGGAAAGCCGAATAATAGGCGCATAAGTAGAGGTGCTCTGGATTTTCCCCAGACACCAATATTTCTGTTTTATTGCTGTCCGCTAAATAAGCGCCGAAGGCGCGAAAGACCACAGACGGGGGTGAAACCCCCGGGATAGGGTCGCAGAACAATAATTAGCCCTAAAAGGGCGACAGAACATGTAACGTGTTTAATATCAACATGCTTAGGTCTCTGTCGCCCCCTCGGGGCTTTCTCTGTCGTTGCAACATTACCGGGGGTTTACACCCCCGTCTGTAGTCTCTCGTCCCTTCGGGACTTTAGAGTAAGCCCCCTTCGACTTCTATTCGCTAAAAATGCCAATGAAAAGGATCTAAAAGGCAGAGGAAGAAATGTTCCCCAGAAACCAATATTTCTGTTTCGATGGCCTTTCTGCCCAGGGCGATGCCTTGAGCGGGGTGCCGATGGCCGTATGACTTCCTCTTTGTACAGCGACCTTATGTCTAGGCCGTATGTACGACAGCATTTCATTACTTCCGAAGTTGCGTTGTTTCATTCGTCTTGTTGACGGAGACATGCAGTTATGTTTGTTGCTCCTACATGTAGGAGTGATTGCTCCTTCATGTAAGAGCAATTGCTCCTTCATGTAGGAGCAAAGGACAAGGCCTTTACTATGGGACGCTCAGACTCGATTCGAGCTACGTCGCAGGCTCAATCATCTCTTCGGGTGGCATCAATAATGCTCCCATCAGCTTCAACGTCTGTCCCCGCTGCTTCGGCTGGAGGGAGAATTTAGGAGAGGCTTCCCATTTATCTTCTTTTATCTCCGAAGCGTGCTCTTTATGTAAGAATTAAGATTTTTTATGAACTGTGAATGATGAACTATGAACTATTTATCGTACCTTTGCATCGGAAAAAACACATTACCTAATTATTTATGAAGAAGTTTATTACTTTTATGGCCTTTGCGGCTGCTACTGTGTTCTTCGCTGCTTGCGGAGACAAGAACGAAGAGGAAACCACTACCGAGACGGCTCAACAGGGAGAAACCGTCGGCATTAAGATCGCTTACGTCGAACTCGACACGCTGATGAGCCAGTACCAGCTCTACAAGGACTATAGCGAGGTGCTTACCCGAAAGGGCAACAACATCCAGAACACGCTTGCTCAGAAGCAGCGGGCGCTGGAGAGTCATGCTGCTGCCGTGCAGAAGAAGTACGAGAGCAACGGCTTCACTACCCGCGACGAGGTGGAGCGTGCCCAAGCTTCCATCGACAAGGAACAACGCGACTTGGCCGAGCTGGCCGACCGTCTGCAGAGCGAGTTTGCTATGGAGCAGGCTCGCATCAACGAGGAGGCTCGCGACAGCATACAGTCCTTCCTGAAACGCTACAACAAGACCAAGAAGTACGACTACGTCATGGTGAAGGCCGGAGACAACCTTCTCGTGGCTAACCCCAAGTACAACATCACAAACGACATCGTTAAAGGATTGAATAAACGCTACAAGATTAAACCAGAAGTAGCAGAGCAAGTTAAGGCTGCCAAAGAAGCGAAGGATTAAAGTTTTGCTTGAAAAATTGTTGATAACTTCCTGCCGAAAAGTTTGTGCGTCTCGTGCTTTCTTCGTACCTTTGCAGGCATGATAGAACTTTCAACACATATTGAATACTTGCTTCTCTCCCAGTCATGGGTGAGTGTGCCGCAGCTTGGTACGTTTACCCGTAGGGACATGAGCAGCCGTCGTATCGACGAGGAAGGCATCTTCCTGCCTCCTTACCGTACCGCTTCCTTCCAATGGAACAGTATGGAAGCGGGCGAGGACTTCATCCTTTCGCTCTCCAAGCTTCACGGCTTGTCGCGTCACGAAGCACGCATCGTCTGCATGGAGTATGTCGATGAGTTGCAGCAGGCGCTCTCCGAAGAAGGCACCGTCGCTATCGGCAGCATGGGCTACCTGCTTCGCGATGCCGACAGCGGCGAAATCAACTTCATGCCTTTGCAGTCGGGCATAGCATCACCGGCTTATTATGGGCTGGATGCAGTCCCCTTTGCCAAGTTGAGCCACGATGTCCGCCAGCAGCGCGACAAGAAGCAGGCAAGGCGCAAAACGAAAGTGACAAGTTTTCAGACCGATCCGGACGTCATCACGATTCGCATCAATCGCCGACTCTTTAACTACGTCTCTACAGTAGCGGCTTCCGTCGTGCTGTTCTTCGCCTTTACCTCGCCCTTCGGCAATCCGGTCATGCCCAACGAACAGCAGAAAGCTGTAAGCGCTATCACAGCCCCCATCAGCCCTCGCCCCGCTACCACTTTGGAAGAGAAGGCTCCCTCTATCTCTCCCGTAAAGGTAGAAGAGAAGGTTCCCTCGATCTCTCCCGTAAAGGTGGAAGAGAAGGCCCCCTCTATCTCCCCCGTAAAGGTGGAGGATAAGGCCCTCTCTAACTCCCCCTATGCCATCGTCTTGGCAAGTGCCATCACCAAGAAGAGCGCTCTCAGCTTTGCCGATAAACTCCAGCAGCAGGGCATTAACGCCTTGGCTTGCGAGTTTGGCGGTATGGTACGCGTCATCATCCCGGGCTTTGCCACTCAGGACGATGCCTATGCAGAGATTCGCCGCCTGAAGACAGAAAGCAAAGACCTCGAGCACGCTTGGCCCTGCCTGCTGAAGGAAGAAGTGACCCCCCTCGCTCTTTGACCCAAAGGAAGCAAAGCTTCCGCTCGCTTCCCTGCCTTGCTCCCTGCCTTGCTTCCTGCCTTGTCCGTCCGTTCCGTTCCGTATGTTGCGATGCCATCGCAACCCCACCCGCTTTCCTGCCGTTCCGTATGTTGCGATGCCATCGCAACCCACCCGCGCTTCCGAAACATAAACAAACAATCATATTCTAAATGAAAAAGGTCCGTTGCCCTAAGTGCAACACATATACACTCTTCGACGAGACGCGCTACCAACCCGGCCAGCGTCTCGTCTTCGTTTGCAGCGAGTGCAACAAGCAGTTCGCGATAAAAGCCCCTACTCCCGACCCCTCCCCCGAGGAGGAGGGGAGTTCCGCTGCAGAAAGCCTCCCTCCTCGGGGGGAGGTTTGGAGGGGGGCTGTCATCGTCGTCGAGAATGCCTTCCACTATCGTCAGGAGATTCCTCTCGACATGGGCGACAATGTCTTTGGCCGCTACGTCCACGGCACGAACATCAATAAGCCCATCGAGACCGTTGACCCCAGCGTCGATACGCGCCATTGCATCATTCGCGTACAGCGAGGCAAGGACGGCCAGTTGCAATACATCCTTCGCGATGCTCCCTCAGGAACAGGCACCTTCTACATGAACGAGATACTCCGCGACCAAGACCGCATCCGCCTGCAAGACGGTTCCGTCATCACGATTGGTGCCACGACACTCATCCTTAAGCTTCAAGACGAATGATTAGCTTCTTAGCCACCGACCTTGATGGCACTTTGCTCACCACAAGCAAAACCATAACGCCTTACACACAAGAGGTTCTCATTGAGGCACAGCAGCAAGGACTGACCATCATCCTTGCCAGCGGTCGTCCGCTTTATAGCATTCTTCCTTTTGCCGAACAGCTTGAATTGCAGAAGCATCGCGGCTTCATCATATCCTTCAACGGCAGCCTCGTCTGGGATTGTGCCAAAGGGAAAGCCCTCAACGAGCAAGTCATTCCGCTCAGCATCATTCCTCAGCTCGTGGCAGCAATAGGCGAGGACTTCCACATTCATGGCTACAAAGGCAACAGCATCGTCATTCAGGGCAAGCCCGACGAAAAGTCGTTGTACATAGCCCGCGCCAACAAGATGGCTTTGCTCGAAACGGACAACTTCATCGAGACCATCACGGAACCGCAGCACAAATGCCTCGTCACTGGCGCGCCTCGCAAGCTCTGGCACTTGGAGCGGAGGCTTCAGAAGCAGTTCGAGGCAAGCTTCAGCATCTGCCGAAGCGAGAGTTTCTTGCTTGAGATAATGCCA
>CACYQI010000093.1 GCA_902776455.1 uncultured Bacteroidales bacterium
TGAAAATCTCATGGAGAACCTTGTTGCAAAACGCATCCAGACCCTCAAAACAGCATAAAAAATGGTCTCGCGTCAGATGTCGATTTTGAACACCCTACCTGAAGGGGCGACAGAATATGTAACTTGTTTAATGACAACATGCTTAGGTCTCTGTCGCCCCATCAGGGCTTTTGTTTTGTTGATGCTCCTGTACCGGGGGGTTGCACCCCCGTCTGTGTTCTTTCGCACCTCCGGTGCTTTTCCCCGGACATTAAAACATATCAGCTAATCCGTCAAATCTGTGCAATCCGTTGTTGATTACTTTGACGCGGACTCTTGTTAATGTTGGATTTCGCGGAATAAATGCGTGTGTTTGTCAGAAGTTTTCGCAACGGGACGCGTTCTGACGGCTTCTTTTTGGTGCTGTGGCACTTTGGTCCACCGAAGGCGGGAAATAGGCTCAAATCGAATGGCAGTTGGAAATCAAGGCGTTACAAAGCGGCGTTTTGCAAGGGAAGGTTAAGAAAGTGTCGGGTCAGCATGGCATGCCGACATACAGAGCAAAGGATGAAGTTGAAAATTGAAAGTTGAAAATTGAAAGTTAACGTGGAGGGAAAAGCTACACAACGTGGAGCATCGGGCGATGCAACGTGGAGCATCGGAAGAAGGTGCCTGCGGCGAGGAGGTTTCCCCCTTGAAGAAGGAGAAAACCATGTCAAGGTTTTTCGGGATGCAAGGCAATGGGAAGCACGCGGAATGCCGGTGGCAAGAAGTCTGACGTTCAGTTCTTCTTGACGGGGTCGCAAGTGAGGTCCACGCCAAGCTTCTTGAATATCTTGCGGTCCACCTCGCCGAGCATGATGGTGGTGTGTGCCTGCAGACCTGCCAGGGAGGGCAGTTGCGCAAGGGCGCGGCGGCAGTTCTCGTCCTGACGGCTCAAGACGGAGAGCGCCACGAGCACCTCGTCGGTGTGGAGGCGCGGGTTGTGTCCGCCCAGATACTCAATCTTGGTGCGCTGAATAGGCTCGATGAAGTCCTGCGAAATCAGTTTGAGTCCGTGATCGATGCCTGCCAAGTGCTTGGTGGCGTTGAGCAGGAGCGACGCCGACGTGCCGAGCAGGGGCGACGAAGCTGCCGTGATGATGGTGCCGTCCTCCAGCTCGATGGCCGACGACGGTACGCCGGATTCTTCCTTTCGCAGTCGTGCCTCGACGGTGACTCGACGGTCGTCGGTGCTTATCTTTGCCTGTTTGAGCAGCAAGGCTATCTTTCCCACCTCGTTTTCGTTGAGTGCTCCGTCGGCCATCTGGTTGAGGGCGGTGTAGTAGCGGCGTATGATTTCGTCCTTGCCGGCCTGCTGGCAGACCTCGTCGTCGCAAATGCAGAAGCCCACCATGTTCACGCCCATGTCGGTCGGCGACTTGTAGGGGCACTCACCGAAGATGCTCTCGAAGAGGGTGTTGAGCACGGGGAAGATTTCGACGTCGCGGTTGTAGTTGACGGCCACCTTGTCGTAGGCGTCGAGGTGGAAGGGGTCGATCATGTTCACGTCGCCGATGTCGGCCGTAGCAGCCTCGTAGGCGATGTTGACGGGATGCTTCAGAGGCAGGTTCCAGACGGGGAAGGTCTCGAACTTGGCATAGCCGGCTTCGATGCCCCGCTTGTGCTCCTGATAGAGCTGGCTCAGGCAGACGGCCATCTTGCCGCTACCGGGACCGGGTGCCGTGACGATGACCAGCGGGCGCGTAGTCTCGACGTAGTCGTTACGGCCGAAGCCCTCTTCCGAGTCAATCAGCTGCACGTTGTTGGGATAGCCCTCGATGTTGTAGTGGTAGTAAGCACGGATGCCGAGGTGTTCGAGTCGGCGTCGGTAGATGGCGGCGCTGCTCTGTCCGTTGTAGTGGGTGATGACAACGCCGTTGACCACGAAGCCCCGCTTCTGGAACTCCGTGCGGAGGCGCAGCACGTCCTCGTCGTAGGTGATGCCAAGGTCTTGCCGCACCTTGTTCTTCTCGATGTCGAGGGCGCTGATGACGATGACTATCTCGGCCGAAGCGCTCAGCTGCTGGAACATGCGGAGCTTGCTGTCGGGCTGGAAGCCAGGCAACACACGGCTGGCATGATGGTCGTCGAAGAGCTTGCCGCCCAGTTCCAAGTAAAGCTTGCCCGAGAACTGAGCGATGCGCTCCAGAATGTGCTGCGACTGAATGGAGATGTATTTGTCGTTGTCGAATCCGTACTTCATAATGTCATTTAGTATTTGACGATTTACTGTTTACCATTTCATTTCGCGTGCAAAATTACAAAATAAATCTCGATTTCTCTTCCTTAATTATCAAAATCTTTGTAATTTTGCAAAAGATTATGTGGAGAGATTTATTACATAAGTATTGCGAAGGCAATGAACGGCTGGAGCAGGTGTTGCTCCGCCACAGCAGCGACGTGGCGCGGCGAGCCTTGCGGATAGCCGAGGCGCACCCCGAGCTGGAGGCCGACAAGACGTTCCTCGTGGAAGCTGCCATGCTGCACGACATCGGCATCTGTCGCGTGGATGCGCCCTCCATCTTCTGCTTCGGAACGGAACCTTACATACGCCACGGCATTCTGGGAGCCGAGATACTCCGCAGCGAAGGACTGCCGCGCCATGCCAGCGTAGCGGAGCGTCACACAGGAACTGGGCTTACGGCTGCCGAAATAGAGAAGCAGAACCTGCCCCTACCCCATCGCGACTTCACGCCGCAGACCGTCGAGGAGCAAATCATCTGCTATGCCGACAAGTTCTACTCCAAGTCGCACCTCGACAGAGAGAAGACGCCGGCGCAAGCCATACGGAGCTTGGAGAAGTTCGGCAGCGAAGGCATCGCCGTCTTCAAGGCCTGGATGGAAAGATTTGAGTAGAAAAGCCAGCTTCATTTACAATTTGACAATCCAAAATAATTTACGATTTGACAATTTACATTTTACTATTTATTTACAATTTTATAATTTAGCTATTTACAGGGCGGTAGCAAATTCTTCACTCTTCATTCTTAATTCTTCATTTACAAAGGGCTGCGGAGCGTAGTAACTTTGATTCTTCACTTTTCACTCTTCACTTTCATGGTTTGGACTTTCCAAACCATGAATTGTTTCCTCGTTCTTGATTTCCTCGACTGCATCAGCCTGGGCCTTGCGGGTGGGAACAAGGTTGAAGGTGGCTTCGGCGCGGAG
>CACYQI010000094.1 GCA_902776455.1 uncultured Bacteroidales bacterium
GCTCTCGTTGTGCTCCGCGTCGATGAAGGGGTCGAGCTCCTGATTGTACCAGATGGAAGCCGGCAGCGGACCGAGCCACTTGTCCCAATTCAGACCGGCGGGCACCTCTTGCTTCGGCAGGTTGTAGGGCACAGGAGCCGCACTCTTGGGGTTAGTCGCCGTACGCCCGCAATGGACTTTTATCTTGTCTATCTTGCCGAGGATGCCCTCACGACAAAGCGTGGCAGCATGGATGAACTCACCGCTGCTTCGCTGCTGACTGCCCACCTGCAGGATGCGCCCATACTTGCGGACGGCCTTCACGAGTTGCTGTCCCTCGAAAATGGTGAGCGTGAGCGGCTTCTCGAGATAGACATCCTTGCCTGCCTTGCAAGCGGCGATGGCGATGATGGCATGCTGGTGGTCGGGCGTAGCGATAACCACAGCGTCGATGTCCTTTCGAACCAGCAAGTCCTGGTAGTCCTCATAGACATCCACCTTCACCTTCTTCTCGCCCTTCGACCCGTAGTACTCCTTCACACGACGCTCGAAGCGGTCGCGCTTGACGTCATAGACATCACAGCCAGCCAGCACGCGCACGTCTTCAAACGCCATGAAGGTGCTCAGCAGATACATCGCCTGCTGCCCAAGCCCGATGAAGCCCAGATTGACTTTCCCGTTGGCCGACGAGCCTTGCTTGACTTTCCCGTTGGCAGACTTGGCAGGAGCCGTCGTTTTAGCCTGTACAAAACTCACGGGCGCCGCCATAGCCACAGCACCCAAAGCACTTGCTCGCAGAAAACTTCTTCTTTCCATATTTTATATATATTTGTGTTATTCCTTGGGCAAAGTTACAAAATAATTCTTAATTCTTATCTCTTAATTCTTAATTTCTTTGTATCTTTGCAGGCAAGATTCCTGTTTTTACACAAGCTTGAAGCTGAAACACGACAATTCCATGAAAAAACGACTCAATTTTTTCTTCATTTTCCTATTCCTCACCCTTGGACTTTGTCAAGGACAGAACAACATCATCGTCACGCCGGCAGGCAAGATGGAACGTGCCGTCTCGGGGCACTTCGCAGGCCTTGTCGACGGCCAGCTCACGACATGGGGCGGCTGCAACTTCCCCGACGTGCCTTGTGCCGACGGCGGGCAGAAGGTGTTCTATCCGAAGGCTTATGGCGCAAGTGTGGCTGTGCCGGGCGAAACAATATACATTGGAGGAGCCTCACCCCTAACCCCTCTCCGAGGAGAGGGGAACAAAGGCTCAGCCACCATCAGTACCCCAGAAGTAACTTTTCTCCCCTCCTCCTCGGGGGAGGGGTCGGGGAAGGGGGCTTTACCTTCTCTCCCCAAAGGCCTCGACAACTTTGCCGCTTGCTATGGCACAGACCGAATCTTCGTGGCAGGCGGTCAGACAAACGGCATTCCCAACAGGGATGTTTTTGCTCTCGATTGGCCCGATGGAAAGGAATGGGTGAAACTCTGCGAATTACCTGACGAAGGCCGCTTGCAACCTTGCATGGCCGTGCAGAATGCACCAGAAGGGAAGGCGCTGTACATCTTTGGAGGATGGACCCCCCAACCCCCTTTAGGGGGAGTTGTAAATACCAAAGGCCTTAAGCTTAATCTAAAGACTCTTGAGTGGCAAGAGACAGCCCCTACAGTTCTCCCCCTAAAGGGGGTTGGGGGGTCTGTAGCTCTCGTCGGCTCCTGCTGCACTCCTTGCGGCTACAGCCACATACTTTTCTTCGGTGGCGTGAACTACGACATCTTCCTCTCTGCCATTCAAGGCAAGCAGGACAGCCTCTACCTCAGGCACGAGCCGTCGTGGTACAAGTTCCGCTCTGACGTGCTGGCCTATCACACGATAACGGACTCGTGGATGACCATCCCGGGCGACACGGCTCTGGCTCGTGCTGGAGCTGCCCTCACGCCCTTCGACGGAGGTTGGTACTATAGCGGCGGCGAGACGATGCCCGGCATCAGGTCGGACAAGATTTCGCGTATCGAGACGAAGCACGAGACCCACTTCGGCTGGCTCAACTGGACGGTACTTATCCTCTACCTTGTAGCCATGCTCGGCATGGGCATCTACTTCATGCGACGCGAGAACGGAGCCGAAGACTTCTTCAAGGGCGGCGGCCGCATCCCCTGGTGGGCAGCCGGTATCAGCATCTATGCCACCATGCTTAGCGCCATTACCTACATGGCGATTCCTGCCAAAGCCTACGCCACGGACTGGACCTACTACCCGATGCTCTGGATGATTCCCGTCGTGGGCTTCCCCGTGATTTGGTACTACCTACCCTACTTCCGCCGGCTCAAAGCGGCATCAGCCTACGCGATACTCGAAGAGCGCTTCAACCTCGCCACACGCATGATGGCCTCCACGCTGTTCTGCATCTTCATGGTGGCCCGCATGGCACTCGTGATGTACCTGCCTTCGCTCGCCCTGACCGCTGTAACGGGCATCGACATTTACCTTTGCATCATTCTGATGGGACTTGTTACCATCGTCTATTGTACGATGGGCGGTGTGGAAGCCGTCATCTGGGGCGACGTCGTGCAAGGTTGCATCCTCGTCGGAGGTGCCATCTTTGCTGCCCTTTATCTGTGGGACAACACCGAAGGCGGCTTCTCGGGAGCTTGGCAGCTGGCGGTGGATAACGACAAGATGCGGATGTTCGTCTGGAGCCTCGACTACCGCCGCGTCACCTTCTGGGTCGCCATCATCGGCGGCGGCATAGCCAACAACCTCATCTCCTACACTTCGGACCAGACGGTCATCCAGCGCTACATGACCACGAAGGACGAGAAGAGCGCAGGCCGAAGCATCCTGGTGAACGGCTTCATGAGCGTCTTCATCTCCGTCGCCTTCTACTTCATCGGCACAGGTCTCTACACGTTCTACAAGACGCACCCCCAGAGCCTCGACATCACG